>CAZLBP010000032.1:0-43153 GCA_964557855.1 uncultured Ignavibacteriales bacterium
AAATGATCTAATTAAATCAATAAACTGAGGTTCTCCGACAGACTGCTAGGGACCAGTTGTATAGGGAGCTCGAATCTAATGGGAGCAAGCTCGGTCCGTGAATCCAAATCAAAGCGGTTGATTATGCCGCTCGAGTCAGCCCAGTAGAACACCTTGTCGTCTTTGTCAAAATCACCGGCAGGTAGTATTCCGAAAACCTTGTTTGTAGACAAGAGAATAGTATCCACATCCGGCAAAGTCATGATAGTAGTGTTGGTCCCACCCAATCTGACGTAGTACTTGCCGGAATAGGAAACGACGTCTTTGCCACCCAGAGGAAGCTCCTTGACCACGCTCTTTGTCTTCAAATCATAAATCCTGTGAGCGCTTACTCCGTTCACGAACAGCCAATCGTGCTGAGCCGCGAGCACAATGCTTGATCCGTACCCCGGATCAAACGAGTCGACGAATGCCGCCTGCTCGACACTGTAGGTGCGAATCAGATTGTTCTTGCACGGCCCCAGACAGTGATGGCTGATATAGAACAGATGCTCTTCTGGAGGAGGAGGAGGCGGCTCCGGAGGAGTCGTGTCTTCCACAGGATCGTCGTAATATATCGGCGGCTGCTGAGTCGTAAACAGTTCTTTCTCACACGCCAAAGTCCAAATGATTGCTATAGCCAAAAGTAGTGCCGGAACACATTTTCGTTTCATCAATCTCTCCTTTTCAGGCAGGGTCATGCCTTGTCTCATGTGGCATACCCCTTGCTGAAATCACTTACAAGAGTAAACCGACGGAATTGCTATCCCCTCATTCACATACTCCTTTCCCCTTGCACCGGTTACAGTTGTCATTTTGGAGAGACTGACTCCTGCACAGTTTGGTGACCGAGCGCTTGTGCGCAAACGTTGCCATCTATGAACCGGGTATTGATGTTAGTTAACAGCCACTTGAATGATAGGGACGTCGCGTGAGTATGTCAAGCGCCATTGTAGCAGTCCTGACTGACTCGTCGCCTGCATGTGAAGCGCGCGTTGCCTTTGCACCGCCCCAAAAAACCGCTTGAAATCGGCCGTCATTTTTATATAATCCTCAATTGTAACTGATTGTGAGAAAACCATAAGGAGATCATGAAAGCGCTGGTAATCGGTTCCGGAGGCAGAGAACACGTCCTCTGCTGGAAACTTAGTAAGTCCAAGAAAATCGATAAGTTATTCTGTATCCCCGGCAACGCCGGCATCGCCCAGATAGCCAAGTGCGTCGACATCGATATCAACGACCACAAGGCGCTCGGGGATTTTGCGAGCCGCAACAAGATCGGTCTGACGGTGGTCGGTCCGGAGCAGCCGTTGGCGGCCGGGATCGCGGATCACTTCCAGAAACGTCGGCTCAAGATATTCGGCCCCGGCAAGAAAGCGGCCCAGCTGGAGAGCAGCAAAGTTTTCGCCAAGAAGTTCATGCGCAAATACCACATCCCCACGGCGGCGTTCAAGACGTTCTCGAATGCGGCCGAGGCGATCGGATTCTGCAAGTCCCTGGAGTTTCCGGCCGTGATCAAAGCCGACGGCCTCGCGGCTGGTAAAGGAGCGGTAGTCGTGCGTGATCTGGAGCAAGCGACGGCGACCGTGGAGAAGATGATGTTGAAGCGTGTATTCGGTGACGCCGGCGATAAGATCGTGATCGAGTCTTTCCTGCACGGTCCGGAAGTTTCGATTATGGCCATAACAGACGGCAAGAAGTTCCTGCCGTTTCTCTCCAGCCAGGACCACAAGCAGGCCTACGACGGCAACCGGGGTCCCAACACCGGGGGTATGGGCGCTTACTGTCCGACGACGTTGATCGACGAATCATTGGCCAATCAAATCGACGATTATGTTATCAAGCCGACCATTAACGGCTTACAGCAGGAAGGGATAACCTACAAGGGTATTCTCTACGCCGGATTGGTTTTGACCGCCGCCGGACCCAAGGTGCTCGAATTCAACTGCCGTTTCGGTGATCCCGAGGCGCAGGTGGTGCTGCCGCTGCTGAAGACCGATCTGGCTGATCTCATGCTTGCGGCCGTCAACCAAAAGCTCGGATCCATCAACCGGCTGGACTGGCGTCCGGATTCCGCTGTCTGTGTGATTATGGCATCCAAGGGCTACCCGGGGAGATACCGAACCGGGACAAAGATTTCGGGGTTACAAAAGATAAGCGACAATTCCTGCCAGGTATTTCATGCCGGAACAGCCGTGAAGGGAAAACAGGTGGTGACGAGCGGCGGCCGAGTACTGGGCGTAGTAGGCATTGATAAGAGTCTGAAGCAAGCGATTGACCGGGCATATCAGGGCGTCAAAAAGATCCGTTTTGACGGCGCCATGTTCCGCCGTGATATAGCCTCTGCAGCCGGCAACAGATCATCGTAAAGGATACACGCATATGGCCAAAGTATTGATTCTTATCGGATCGAAATCGGATACGGAATACGCACAGAAGTGCCGGGTACAACTGACGGAATTGGGGATTGACTCGGCAATTGAAGTTTCGTCGGCGCACCGCCACCCGGAGAAAACGGCCAAACTGGCATCGGAGGCGGAAGCAAACGGATACGAAGTGATAATCGCCATGGCCGGTCTGGCGGCGGCTTTGCCCGGTGTGGCGGCAGCCCATTCCAATTTACCCGTCATCGGCGTGCCGTTACCGGCCGCTTTGGGCGGGCTCGACTCGTTGTTATCGATCGCGCAGATGCCCCCCGGAATCCCGGTCGCATCGGTGGCAATCGGGAGCCCGGGAGCCAAGAATGCGGCCGTGCTGGCGGCTCGGATACTGGCCTTGAAGCACGAAGAGATACACAAGGCGGTCGAGAATCATCGCAAAGGCCTGTAAATTCGTCTGAATCCAAAAAGGACAGTTTTTGTAGAATAGAAAAACAGAAGGGAATAGCTATGATGCAAATGTACAAGTTAAAGAGACTGATTTTGCCTGTGTTGGGCTTGCTGCTGGGTGCCTGGATTCTGCCCACGGCATCGGTGTGGGCTGTCTCCGATGAGGCAAAAGAGCACTACAACACCGGTTTGACGGCGGCCAAAGAAGGTAAAATCGAGGAAGCCATTATATCTTACAGGGCGGCGATTGAGGCCGATGAAACTTACGCCGATCCCTGTATCAATCTGGGTGTCATCTATTTCGAGCGTAAGGAATTCGACCAGGCGCTCGAGATGTTTAAGAAAGCGACCAGCCGAGACAAGACCAGCTTCGAGGCCTACGCCAATCGGGGTCGCGTCGAGTACATACTCAAACACTATGCCGAGGCTGAGGCTGCTTTCAAGACCGCTATCGAACTCAACAAGAACGATCCTGAGATTTATACAGAGCTTGCCAAGGTCTATTACCGTAAGGGCAACTATCCGGAGTTAGTCACGACCCTGCAGACCTGTCATGAACTGGAGGGTGGCGACTACCTGACCTATTTTATGCTGGGCAAAGGCTACCAGAAGCAGGAGAAAATTCAGGACGCCATCGCTGCCTTGAAGAAGTCCATCGAACTGAATAGCAACTACGCCAGCGCTCATTCGACGCTCGGGCAGGTGTACCTGAGCCAGGAGAAATACCAGAGTGCCGCATCTTCTTTCGACGCGGCGCTGAAGGCTGATCCCGACAAGTACCTGGCGGCTTATAACTATGCCATTGCCATACAGTCACAGGACCCGGAGGCGTACGACAGGAATATAGGCGCCTGGGAGCGTTTCTTGAAAGTCGCCAAGACGAATCCCAAGGCTCAGCGTCATGTGCCGGCGGCTGAAGAGACGATTAAGCAACTGAGAGAAGCCAAAAAGCAGGCGGGACTGCAGTAGACAGCGAATCGGAACCACCAAGGTTCCAACTACCCGACTAAGCTATATAAGCCCGGCTTGATGATTCAGGTCGGGTTTTTTCTGTACGTAGTCACAACCCGAATCTGATATACCTGTTGTTCAGAAGCCGATATCAATCGAAACTGGGTTCGTTTGGAAATAGTCGTTTTTTCCCCGCATCCGGTTTCCCAAAACGAACGTTTTTTGTGCAACACAGAGAATCACGGTCTTCTACCTATAGGGCTGAGCACGCATTCACCATCGGTTTTGTAGTGAAAGTGTTCAGAAACAGATGAGGGTTGCAATTGGCGTGACCGATGGCGGACAGGTCGCGACCTGTCCCTACGGAAGACTGGATTCCCGCGTGCTCGGGAATGACAGTGGGAGGAGCAGGAATAACGAAGTTGCGGTCGTAGGTCGAAACCCCTGTGGTTCCGACTCAATCTCTTCTTACAGGAACAGATTGCGAGTCCGAACTGCAGGAGTTCGGACCTACCCCTTCCTGGGTTGAGTTCCGAATCGATCCAGAGAGCATCACACCCGACACGTCAGTCCTTAATCCGATACAGTGTCGGGTTTTTCGCCGCCGTTGGCGCCTCAGAACCCGACCTACGACGGGCACCCCTGCCTTCGGGCGCGTTGAAAAAGTCCCGCTTGCCAGTTGCGGTAGGTCCTGCGAATCCACGTTTGTGGAGTCGTGTGATCTGCCGCTCTTGCATATCAACCAGTTACGTGTCGGGTCACGATCCCGCTGACGCGGGCTCAAGACCCGACACAACAAACCAAGGGGTTTTTGAACAGGCCACTTCGCAGGGGCGACAAGTTTGAAGTCAGGTGTGACTGGCGCAAGGGATCGGGCACCCGGCAGAGGTAACAGGTGCACGCGGCGGGGCACCCGGCGCCGTCCGACTACCTACCCCCAATCGGTCAGTGGTCTTGCAGTCTCCGATCGTACAACTTCTTGACAAAAAGTGGTTTTTATAGTATAATTTGCCATAACGTCGGCGCAGGCTTAAGATGGAATATAAACTAACTTATCCGGATAGTTACCATCCGCTTTACTGGTCTCACAAGGTATCATTTCATGGTATTCCACGCGTTGCGGACTACACTGCTCAAGATTGTGCGAACACAACAAATATGAACATACATGTTATTCCAGCCAACGGAGGACGAGTTCTATGACTAAGGTAATCGTCATTTTCCTGGTTGTCGCTTTTCTGCCGGCAGGCACCGTTCATCCGGCCGCCAAGAAGTCGGGCAAGGCACAGCCGAAATCAAAAGCAACCGTTACGACGGTTGAGAAAGAGTCCCCGACCCAGACTATTGTCGTACCCCAGCAGGAACCCATATCTCCCCAGCCGCCGTCCGATCGGGAGCTGCGGGACGGTGAGGAAGTCAACTGGCAGGTGCTGTCGGGCGGCGGGGGAATGCGGACGATCGGAGACTTCATTTTGGGTTCCACTATCGGACAGACGGCGGTGGGCTGGTCAACTGTCGGTGACAACAAGATCCACTCCGGCTTCTGGCAGGATTTTGGAGGCGGCTACTGTTGCGAGAATCGCGGCGACGTCAACCATCTGCCGGGACCGTACGGGCCGGTCGACGTGTCCGACGCCACGTATCTTATTGCCATGCTGTGGCAGGGCGGACCGGACCCGCCGTGTTACAACGAGGGTGACGTCAACGCGTTGGAAGGACCATCGGGGCCAATCGACGTGGCGGACCTGACGTACCTGATAGCGTATCTGTGGCAGGGCGGCCCCGAACCGTCACCGTGTCTCTAAGGACCTGGCTGCGCCAGTTTCCGGCGGGTCTAAAGACCCGAGTAGGCTTGATCTACCTCTCAGCCGGATGAGTTCCCCTCGGCGCACCACTTTCTGCCGGCAGGTTCTGCTTTGGCCGGCTGATGAAGCAAATAATGATGTGTAGTGACAGGGCGCAACCTGGCCATCAGCGCTCGACCAGACGAGCGCAAAGAGTAGTGATATATGTACACTATTTTCAATCGTGAATTCCATTCACGGCGAAGAACAAGATTCGATTCTAAGGGGAATATCATGCAAAGTAGTAAGGTGATCGTACTGGGCCTGTTAGCGGTAATGCTATTGTCACCTGCCGCAAGTGCCGCGGTGCCGGGTATGATGATGTATCAGGGCCGGTTAACGGATTCTGCGGGGAATCCCATTGACACCACCGTTAACATAACATTCCGGATCTACTCTGACTCGGTCGGCGGCGTAAACCTGTGGCAGGAAACGCATAGCGATGTAGTTGTGCAAGACGGGTTGTTTGAGGTCATGCTCGCCGAGACTGTACCGCTGTCGACCGGCGTGTTCGACGGATCAATTCGCTGGCTGGAGATATCGATGGGGGGTGGACCGGTCTCGGATGCTCGTGTGCCTATTGTGAGTGTTGCCTACGCCCATCGGGCCGTATACGCCGATACGGCGGCGTATACTGTCGGCGGTGGCGGGAGTAACGGTTGGATCGATGCCGGCAATACCGTTAGTCTCGAAACCGCCACGGATAGCGTGGGCATAGGGACGAGTGACCCGGAGTATCCACTGGATGTCCAGGGTTCAGGCATTGCCATCCGTGGCAAGAGCACCGGGTCGGGCCTCATAGCGGTCGGGGTTTACGGACTCCACGAGGGCGCCGGTACCGGGGTTCTAGGTAGTAGCAGCAGCGGTAACGGAGTCTACGGCTTCAGCACAAGCGGCTATGCCGGATATTTCCAGGGGAATGCCTATGTGGCGGGTAAGCTGGGCGTGCATGCTTTGAACCCGGAAGAGCGTTTGCACGTCCTCGACAACGGGATGGGCGGCAATGCTTATGTCAAAATCCAGTCGACGCATGCCAGCGACTGGGGTGAGACCGGACTTCGCCTTCAGACGCCTCAAAATCTCTGGCATCTCCGGATGGATGATGACCTCAATGACGACATGCCCGCCGGCGCGTTGAGTCTGCGGAGCGAGGATCTTGCGGCTGAGGTCATGACCTGGGACAATAACGGTAATGTCGGAATCGGCACCACCGAGCCCGACTATCCGCTCGATGTTCACTATCTGGGTACAGCGATCCGCGGTCGTACAACCGGCGGCGGCAGCGCGGCCGGTGTCTTTGGCGAGGGTACCGGCAGTGGATCCGGGGTCAAGGGCGCCAGTTCAAGCGGGTACGGCGTCTATGGTGTCAGCACGACCGGGTTCAGTGGTTTCTTCAGCGGGCCGAAAGCGTACTTCTCCGGCAGTCTCGGCATTGGTACTCAAGATCCGACTCACAAATTGACGGTTAACGGCGCCCTGGCCGTTCAATCCGGCGGCGACACCAAATTCCACATCAACTATTACAATGGCGGCCTGAACATATCGGAGACCACGGTGGCCGATTACCGACTGAATATCGAAGCGGGCGGCAATGTGGGCATCGGGACCGGCAACCCGCAGGAAAAACTGCATGTGAACGGGAATGCCAAAGTTGACGGCACCCTTACGGCCGATGCGATTTACATGTCCAGCCTGGTCGATGAACCGGGTATTGCCAGTGCGGCTGTCAGCATCTCGACCGATCTCCCGATAACCTCTTTTATACCGCTCTTAAAGAGGCGGATCGAAGTACCTGCTTCGGGATACATTCTGGCCTGGTCTACTCTCGAATTCACCACATATCATGATTGGCAAGCTGCCAGCTGGGTCGATGCCGGCATTTCGGATGACTCTACTACCCTCGCAGGAGCGCATCAGTACACCTATTATCTGTCGGATGAAGTCAACAGCGGGTACTACGGAACGCCCATGTCCTGCCAGAGGTTATTCTATTGTCCTTCTCAAGGAGAATACGAGTACTACCTCGTAGGACGACGTCGTACAGCCAACAATCCGACTACGGTTCTCTCCAGAGAGCTGGACCTGATTTATATCCGAACCGTCTACTCCAGCAAGGAAATGGAACAGATATCTGAAAATGGGGACCCGAATGAGAGCATGGATATCCATATTGCTTCTCAATTGCCGTTGGGAACCAAGACTCAGGAAGTGTCATCTTCCGTCGAATCAGTCGACATGATGCAGACTATTCAAGCGCTGTCGGCGGAGGTGGAAGCATTGCGCACCCGCCTGCAAGTACTGGAGGAGAAGTAAAATGGTCATACGGCGGCCGAGCTGTCGCAGTGTACAATCGCAACATAGAGTTAAGGTCAACATAGAGAAAGGTAAAGTAACATGCCCGTCAAGATCTTGATTGCAGCAGCGTTGGTTACGTTGCTTCTTGCAGCCGGCGTCGCCGCGGACGTCCCGCAGCAGATCAGCTATCAGGGGCGTCTGACAAACAGCGACGGCAGCCCTGTCTTTGACGGTACCTATAACCTGACATTTCAAATAGTGGAGCACGATCCACCCGCGATGGGTGAAACACCCCTCTGGTCCAGCGGCGTGCAGCCGGTGACGGTCACCAACGGCTTGTTCGAGTACTATCTGGGCTCCAATGTTCCGCTGCCTCTATCGGTTTTCACCGATGATACTCTGGACGGCTATTACATCAGGGTCCTGGACGAAGGCTCACTCGTGGCCAGTCAGGGTATCGAGTTAACCGCAGTTCCCTTTGCCTATCGAGCCATAACAGCCGACACCGCCGCCTACGCGCTGGCCGGACCGGGAGGCGGGGGCGCCAACGGTTGGGTGGATGACGGCGCGGTCGTTAGATTACAGAACAGTGTTGACCGCGTCGGCATCGGGACAGCTTCACCGGGCGAGAATCTGGTAGTCGGTGGCGACCTGGGGAGTTTTCCTGAAGCGAATTACGTCGTTTCCGGAAACCCGGACTTCGAAGGGTTCAGCGGCTACAAGCTCGGCTTCAACGCCTCCAACCACGCCACTCTCAACTGGTATGGCGACGCTGACCGCCTCGCGTTTAGTGTCCGATCCGGAGGCACCGACTACAATAACAACCTGGTGCTGCGAGCCGGCAATGTCGGGATCGGGGTAGATTATCCACAGGAGCCCCTGGTTGTCGGAACCAATTTGGGTACCTATTACGGTGATTTTGTGCAGATCGGTCGTCTCGGATCGGGCAGCTATTCCGGGTTCATGTGCGGCGAAGACGCGAATAACCGGGGCACCGTCCTCTGGTATAATGACAGCAATGAGCTGCGACTCGGCGGCAAGTATTATGGCGCCGACCATGGCGCTACCATGGTGCTGAAAGAAGGTAACGTTGGCATCGGCAATACATCTCCCTCAGAGCCGCTCTCGGTAGGCGTGGATCTCGGTTCGTTCAGCGGCGACCGGATCACGATCGGCGACGACACACCCGGTGAACAGACGGGACTCGTGTTCGGTGAAAGTGCCCTGAGCCGGGGCTGGTTGCTCTGGGACATAAACAACAACTACCTCAGCCTGGGATTGTGCGATGCCGGTACACAATATAACAACCTGATGGTTCTGCAAGACGGTACGGTAGGAATCGGCGGCAATTACTCGACCGCGAAGCTGCATGTCGAGTCTGAGTATGAGGTGGCACTCGGCGTGACGCGCTACGGCATGTTCAATAATGTCATAGTCGATGGGGCCGGCACAACGCTGGGGCTTCATTCGCACGTGCATCACGTGCAACACATGAGTCCGTATATACGCGCTGTTATCTGCGCCGTTGACGGCTACGCCACTGCCATCAACCCCAGCTGCACGACCAGCATCGGCGTGAGAGGCGAATCATGGGGAGCGATCAATTGCTACGGTCTGTACGGACTGGTCAATACGCACACCAATTTCGGCATCGGCGTCTACGCACACGCGCAGGCAGCCGAAGACTTCTGGGCGGCGGTTCTTGACGGCCCGGTTGATATGCCGGGCAACAGCTTCCGCTCCGCCGCCTACACCCGCATCGATCATCCTCTCGATCCCGAAAACAAGTACCTGCAGCACGCCAGTGTCGAATCGGACGAGATGCTCAATGTTTACAACGGTAACGTCATTCTGGACGGGTCGGGCGAAGCGACGGTTGAGCTGCCGGGGTGGTTCGAGGCCTTCAACTGGGACTTTCGGTACCAGCTCACATGTGTGGGAGGATACGCACCTGTCTACATTGCGGAGAAAGTGCGCGACAATCGCTTTCGCATAGCGGGCGGCACACCGGGGCTGGAAGTGTCGTGGCAAGTGAGCGGCGTGCGGCAGGATCCGTACGCTCAGGTTAATCAACTCGAGGTAGAACCGGAGAAGTCATTGAGAGATCGAGGTCGCTACCGATCCCCATCAGCCTTCGGCAGAAACGAAAGCGAGAGCATCTATCAGGTGCATCGGACAACGCGAGCGGAGGACGGACGCTCGAAGAAATAGACGTACTCGTAGGGCAGGTCGCGACCTGTCCTTACACAAGCTGGTGAGAGTCCGACCGACAGCAGTTCGGACAAACGAAATTCTGTCCTTACAACGTCAGGAATCAGGAGCGCAAGGCTCACAGTCCGCCTCTGACGGGTTCCTGACCTACTCTTCTAATGTGACTCTACTCGCCCTCTTTCTTATCGTCGCTTTTCGCTACTTTCCGAATCACTTCCAGCAAATCGATCGGGATCGGGAACACCAGCGTCGAATTCTTCTCAGCGGCAACTTCGGTCAGGGTCTGCAGGAAACGAAGCTGCATGGTGTTGGGAGCCGATGCGATGACCTTTGCGGCCTCCGCAAGTTTTGTCGAGGCCTGGAACTCACCCTCGGCGTGGATCACTTTGGAGCGGCGTTCACGTTCCGCTTCGGCCTGCTTGGCGATGGCGCGGATCATCTCCGGCGGCAGGTCGACATTCTTCACTTCGACCGCGCTTACCTTCACGCCCCACGGTTCCGTCTGATCGTCGATAATCCGCTGCAATTCGGCGTTGATCCGTTCGCGATTGCTGAGCAAATCATCCAGTTCCACCTGACCGAGTACGGACCGCAGTGTCGTCTGCGCTATTTGCGAAGTGGCCTCGAAGAAGTTGACCACGCTCACGATAGCCTTGTTGGGGTCGACTATCTGGAAATAGAGCACGGCATTGACTTTAACCGAGACGTTGTCCTGCGTGATGACGTCCTGAGCGGGGATATCGTACGTGACCACGCGCAGATCAACGCGTACAATTTTATCAATGATGGGTATCAGGATGATGAGTCCGGGTCCTTTGGCGCCGATGAGCCGACCCAGTCGGAATATGACGCCGCGTTCGTATTCCTTGAGCACTTTGATCATGTTGAACAACAGGATCAAACCGAAAAATACTACGAGAATTATACCGATTCCAGGTGCCGCCATATTGTCACTCCTTTGTTATGTGTCTATCTTTTTGACCTTCAATGCCAGTTTATCCATGCCCACCACCGTAACCTTCTCCCCCACCTGAAGTTCATCATCGCTCTGTATTTTCCACAGAGCGCCGTCGACATACACGAACCCGTGCGGCCGGACTTCAGCGATTTTGCCGACCATACCTTCCTCACCACCGAACGGTTGCCGTCGGTACGCCTTGGCCACCAGCCAACCCACCAGAATCGTGGCTATCGCGAAAAAAATGACGACCGTAATCAGGACCGACTTGGAAACCTGGAGCGCCGGATCAACCGTGTCGATAAGCATAAGTCCTCCTAAGAACAAGGAGACCAGTCCCCCGATAGTCAGGATACCGTAACTGACCACCTTGATCTCTATGATAAACAAGATGATAGCCAGAATAATCAAGGCCAGGCCGGCGTAGTTGATCGGGAGCGTTTGAAAGGCATACAGCGAAAGCAGGAGACAGATGGCGCCGACCACGCCGGGCAGGATGGCGCCCGGGTTGTACAGTTCGAGCACAATGCCGAGTCCACCGAGCGAAAAAAGGATGAAAGCGACATCCGGCTGGGTGATAATATCGAGTATCTTGTGGACTAATGAGATTTCGAGCCGCTCGATGCGGGGATTGACGAGCGACATCTGTTTTTCGCCCCAGGGCATTTCGATCGTGCGGCCGTGAATCTGGTTCAACAGGTCATCCAGGTCCTCGGCGCGAATGTCAACCACATTGAGCTCAAGCGCTTCCCGGTCGGTGATCGAGACCGATTCGCGCACGGCTCTCTCGGCCCATTCGGCATTGCGGCCGCGGGTTTCGGCCGCGGCTTTGATCTGGGCAACGGCATCGTTGGTAATCTTCTCATTCATGACCGAGTCGACTTCCTGGCCGCCGCCGGCTACCGGATGCGCCGCGCCGATGTTGGTCGAGGGCGCCATGGCGGCAAAATGAGCGGAATAGGTCATATAGACCCCGGCCGAGCCCGCGCGCGCTCCGGGCGGTGATATATAGATGCAGACCGGTACACGCGCATTGAGAATGCTCTTGCAGATGGACCAGGTCGGCTTGGTGAAACCGCCGGGCGTATCCAGAAGAACCACCAGCAGTTCCGCGTCGTTTTCCTCGGCGTCTTCAACAGCCATATCGATCCGGTCATTGGTGACGGTCCCGATGGCGCCTTCAACTACCATGGTGTAGACCAGCGGCCGTTTGCCGGATGTGATCGGCCGTACAGCTTTTGACGTATCCGTAATCTGCGCGGAATCCGGCCTGGATTTGCCTTCCGATTCTTCCCGGGTCTTGGCGGCGTACGAGGTGAGGAATATGCAGGAGGTGAGAATCCAGACAGTCGCTATGATAATCATCCGTAGTCTCATAAGATTAATATGGTCTCGTAGGGCATGGAAGTCAACTTTAATTCAATGCGGGAAATCAGCGGTCAGGAAGGGGTTGCTGACGAGGCGGGCAGGGGCCGGTGTTTCCCGTCCACACAGAGGAGCTGTCGAAACCCGAAGCGGGATTGCGACCTACCGGGGGCTGACCTTTCGTTTCCGAATAGAACGGTCCGGACCTTTCCGGTTCTGACTTTGGGCTGGATTCCCGCCTTCGCGGGAATGACAAAAATAGGGACGGGGATGACAGTTGTGAAGGGGTCGGCCTAACAGGTTGCTTCGCAATGCCTGGAGCCGGACGTCTCCGGCTGATGAGTGGCGCCTACTTCCTGGGAAGCATCCTCATTTTACTGTACTTCACTTCACCATCCAGTACCGTTGCCAGAACTTCCACCTCGTGGATGCGGGTGCGGGGTACTTTGGTGATATCCTCGGACAGGACGACAAAGTCGGCCGGGTAGCCGGGCAGCAGGTAGCCTCGGCAATCGGCCTGGCCCGATGCAATGGCGGATCCGACCGTGAACGCGAACAGTGCTTCGTCGGCGTTGATACGCTGTTGCAGGTAGAATTGACTGCGTTTGCTGGGGAAGGCGCGGTTGACGGCGGCATGAATACCGGCTATCGGATCGAGCGGCTCAATGGGCGTATCGGAGCCGAACGCCAGATCGACGCCTTTGTCGAGCAGCGTACGAAACACGAAGGCGTTCCGTCCGCGCGCACCCCAGTACTTGTTGATCATGTCGACGTCGGACGGGCAGTGCGAGGGCTGCATCGAAGCGACGACGTTGAGCCGTTTCAGCCGCGCCAGATCCTTGCGTCGAATGAGCTGAAGATGCTCAATGCGATGCCGCGCGGTTGGCGGCAGCGGCGGCACCTTTTCCAGCGCATCAAGCACATTGGCAACAGCTTTGTCCCCGATGGCATGAATGGCGCATGGTAAACCGAGTTCCGCGGCGGACCGGGCCATCTTGCGGATCTCACCGACTGTGTGTACTTCAATGCCGTACTTACCTGGAGTGCCTTTGTACTTATTGAAGCACAGCGCCGTCTGACTCCCGAGAGAACCGTCGGCAAAGATCTTGATCCCCGCAATCCGAAAGAAATCGGTGCCGGTCCCGTACCGCGTTCCGGTCGAGCGCAGCTGCTTGAGATAGGCGGCCTGGGGGTAATAGTTGATTCGTAACCCCACGGTCTCTTTGGTCGCGCGGTCGGCCAGGTACGTGAACGCGTCCGGGCCGTCAAACGAGTGCACACCGATGACACCCCGGGCGTACGCCAAATCGAGCGCCTGGCGATAGCGCCGGTCAAGCTCCGATTTGGAGGGGGCCGGTATATGCTCGTACACGATACCGATCGCCGGTCCCTCGCGCAGGATACCGCACGGTGTGCCGTCGGGCAGCCGCACGATCTCGCCACCGACGGGATTTTTGGTTCGCTTGGTGATACCGGCCATCTCCAGCGCCCGGCTGTTGACCCACGCGGAGTGTTGGTCTTTGGAATAGATGAAAGCCGGTCTCCCCCTCGTAGCTTTGTCGAGCATGTAGCGGTCCGGCTCCACCCGCTGTTGGAAGCGGTCCGGCGCGTAGCCCTCGCCGACCACCCAGTCGGTCCGTTTGAGTCGACGAGAGAATTTCTCGATCTCTTCCAGACAGGCGTCCAGTGACGGGAGATTTTGCAGCCGCACTCGACCCAGGGTCATGGCATAGAAGACAAAGTGGGTGTGAGCATCAACGAATCCGGGCACTATCGCTTTTCTCTTCATGTCGTAGCGGCGCCATTTGCGGAATTCGTCAATGTTGTGCAGATCGTCGCCGATAGCAACGATGCTGCCGTCGTTGATGGCCATCGAATCGGCAATCAACCCGTTGGACTGGGTGTAAATAGTGGCGTTAAGAAGCAGGCTTTTCTTCTTCAAACCGTTCCCCCTTCACTCGCACGTCACCTTCGCGACTGGTCAGTTTCACGCGATCGGTTTCTTCCAGAATCGGAATGGCGAATTTCCGGGTGAAACCGAACGCGTCTCGCAGATCCCCGACCGCCAGGGTATCGGACGTGGTGAGGTGATCCGTGATAAAAGCGACAATCTCCTGCCAGGTTTCCTGCAGGAAAATGAGATTCGTACCACATTTGTAACCCTGTTCGGAGTCGAGAATGAACTTGACGGCCTCCCGATACGCTTTGCCGCCGGCAGTCAGTTCCTTGAGAGTAGGGGGCGCCAGCGGCTGCTGTCGCAGTCGGCCCATGATATCTTCATACGCGCGCTTCACTTCTCCCTTCAAGGTCATTCCGCGTCCGGCCAGGTTATAGTTATCTTTGACCTTGACCAGGAGTCCTTCCGATACCATGCAGTCAATCAACGATCCGGTTAATCCCGGATCGAATGGGGACAACTGTGATATCTGTTCCAGCGACAAGCCTTTGAGATGGGATTTACCTTCGAGGAAGCCGGCTATTTTTGATCGCAGCAGCTCAAGCGCTTCTTCCAGTCGCTCCGGATTATGCAGGTAGCTGCGGAATTTGCCAACGGCGCCCGTTTGCAGCAATTTTGACACTTCTTTCTCAACGTCCCGCTGCGAGCGATCAGCGTACTCCAGCAAAGATGGCTGAGGCACGAGAACCGACTTATCGAGCTCCGATAATATCAGTGCCTCCAGGGAACCCTCAACCCGCCGGCTCAGATACGCCAGCCGGTGCCGGTGACGCTGTTTCGGCACGTGAGGCAGATGATCGAGTACCTGCCCGCCGCCGACGGTCACCATGGGCGTGGGCAACCGCAAGACATAGCGGTCTTCGACCAGACAATAGACAGGATCATCCGGTTTAAAGTAGATAAGGCCCTGGCGGCAGGGTCCGATTTCTTTTTGATCATGAAGCCGGATTTCTCCCTCGACTTCGGTCGTCCCGACAATCATCAGCACCCGTCGCCTGTTGGTCAGTTTAACCGGGGCGTTGGTCAGCACCTCGACGGACAAGGCCAGAACGGGATTGCGTTCGAAGTAGGATAGATCCGTTTTGTCGACGATGACGCCACCGCGGTGCAGGAACTCTTTGGCCACGCCGGTGAGCGACACGGCAGTGCGCTGTCCGGGATGGGCCGTCTCCACGTCCTGATTGTTGGATTGCAGCGAGCGGATGCGGCCCGTTTTGCGTTTCGGCCACACGGACACGGTTTGACCGACAGTCAGGGCTCCTCCCTTGAGAGTGCCGGTGACGACGCCGCCGATCCCCGGGCGAACGAAGGTACGGTCGATGTATAACCGGGGTTTGCCGATATCCTTGCGGCCGCTGATCGTGATGGCGAGCTTGTCGAGATGACTGACCAACGCTTCAAAGCCGTCGCCTCGGTGAGCGGACACCTTAAAAACGGGTGCGCCGTCGAGGAAAGTCCCCGCGGCGCGTTCCCGGACGTCCTGTTCCAACAGCTCCAGCCAATCCCGTTCCACGAGGTCGGTCTTATTGATGACCACAAAGCCATGCGTGACGCCCAGGAGGCGCACGACCTGAAAGTGTTCCTCGCTCTGGGGCATCCAGCCGTCATCGGCGGCTATAACGAGAATGACGACGTCGATGCCTCCGGCGCCGGCGATCATATTCTTAACGAAGCGTTCGTGACCGGGCACGTCCACGAAAGCGATAGTATTCCCCTCCGGGGGAGCATAGAAGGCAAAGCCGAGGTCAATAGTCAGTCCTCGTTCCTTTTCTTCCGGCAGGCGGTCCGGATCTGTGCCGGTGAGGCGCTTGACAATGGAAGACTTGCCGTGGTCAATATGTCCTGCGGTACCGATGATCAACATGCCGGCGATTCCAGAATCGACCTGATGCTCTTCACGAGAAACGGCATGTCTTGTTCGTCCACCGTTTTCAGGTCCAGAATGAACCGGTCGTTTTCGATGCGACCGATAACCGGCGGCGCCAGAGCCCGGAACTTCCTGCTGAGGGCGGTGGCCTTGATATCCTTGGTGAACACCAGGCCGACCGACGGAATGGCCGCTTCCGGAAGTGCCCCGCCGCCAACGAACGCCCGGGTGGCCTCGATCGCTATTCGGTCGGGATGTCCTTGTGCGGCCATGATCTGCCGGGCGCGGCGGTAGAGCTCCGATTCCGGGATGGCCAGTGTCCGCCAGAGCTTGATCTCGTCCCGGTAGCAGTCATCGAGGTACAAAGCAAACAGGTGTTCGAGAATAGAAAAGACGATCTTATCCACACGCATGGTGCGGAAGAGCGGGTTCTTCTTGATCCGGGCTATCAATTCAGCGCCACCGACAATCAGACCGGCCTGTGCACCGCCCAGCAGTTTGTCGCCCGAGAAGGAAGTCAGGTGGGCTCCGGCCTGCACCGACTGATTGACGGTGGGCTCGGAGTAGCCGAGTAAGTCGCGCGTGTCCACAAACACGCCGCTGCCCAAATCATTGATGACCATGACGTCGTGTTTGGCGCCCAGGGCGACGAGCTCTTTGAGGGAAACTTCCTCCGTGAAACCGCCCTGAACGAAGTTACTTTTGTGCACTTTGAGTATGAGACAGTTGCGGTTTTCCGCGATCGCCCGTTCGTAATCACCGACCGTGGTGATGTTGGTCGTGCCGACCTCACACAGTTTGGCGCCGGATTTTTCGAGGATATCCGGGATGCGGAAGCCGCCCCCGATCTGCACCAGCTCGCCCCGGGAGATGAGTACCCGTTTCCGGTTGGCGAACGTGTTCAACATGAGAAAAAGCGCGGCCGCACAGTTATTGACGACCGTGGCCGCTTCGGCGCCGGCGAGCTGAGCCAGGTAGCGTTCACAAGCGAGTCCGCGCCGTCCTCGTTTACCGTCGGAGAGATCGAACTCTATATTACCGTAGCCGGTGACGGTGTTCTTGATGGCGTCGAAGAGGCTTTCCGAGAGGGGCGCCCGACCGAGATTGGTGTGAACGACGATGCCGGTGGCGTTGATGACTCGCGTAATCTCGTGGCGTTTGGCAGCGACCAGTTCCGCGCGAATATCTGCGAGCAATGCCTCCGGGGCCAACGGCTGTCGGCTTTCGCGGAAGTTTTTTTTCGTTCGCGCCACGACTTCCCTGACGATTTGTGCCGCGACCGGTCTCGGCAGGTCCGCAACGGCGGTCGCCAAATCCGCATGTTGCAGCAGCTCCTCGACGGCCGGAAAATTACGGAGTTTTTCAATCATAATTTCGGCCAGAGCGATGGTTTGTAAGTGATTTCGGTTACGACGCGTCCGACGTTCGCCAGCGCTTCCGGTGAACACTTGTCCGGGGTATCGAATTCGGTGTGCCAATAGCGGTAATCGAAGTCGATAATATTCGCCGCCGGAATCCCGGCCGACATGAGCGAGAGATGGTCATCCTGGACGGTGTGCTTCACGGAGTCGATGAAGGTCGGTATGCCGAGTCGCGCGGCCGTTGACCAGATCATATCATTGATACACTTGTAGAATTTCTCGGAATAGCCCTCACGGTAGATCTGCTGGTCGCGGTCGCCGACCAGATCGACGACGATACCGAACCGATAGCGGCCATGTACTCCCCTTCGGACGAATTCGCGTGAACCCAGCATGTAGTTTTCGTGATCGCCCGCTTTGCCCCAGTCTTCCCCGTCTACCAAAACCAGGTCGACGTTTGTCGGCGGTGCACTTTGGGCGCACAAGCGGGCCAGCTCCAGCAGCACGGCGGTACCGGAGGCGCCGTCGTTGGCGCCGTCGATCGGTTCGTCCCGGAGGGCTGTATCCGAGGCATAGTCGGTCCGGGGTCGACAATCATAATGCGCCATGAGGAGAATGTGGTTGTCGGCCTCGCCGCCGTCGACACGAGCAATGACGTTCACCATCCGTATAGTGTCGCCCGAATACGGATCACGGTACATGAACACCTGGGAGTCAATCACCAGTCCCAGGGTGTCGAAGAAGCGGTAGAAGTAGTCGCGGCATTGTGCGGCAGCTTCGGAGCCCGGCACCCGCGGGCCGAAGGCCACCTGTGAAACGAGATGCTGATACGCTCGCTCAGCGTCAAACGCCGGCGCTGTCCTGTCGCCCGTGGAACAGGCCAGGAGGGCGACCAGGGACGACCAGGCGATGATCGTTGCCAATCGTAATAACGGCATATGACAAGTATTGGGAATTGCAGACCGATGTCAACCGAAATAGACTAGAAGCGGATTTCGACCCAGAATTGCACTTCGCGAAGGTGGTTGGTGCGATTTCGGGAACTCGAATCGTTCCAGCGCATGCGCAAGCCACCTCTGATCTGCTGCGAAAAGGCGTAGGAAACATCGGGCGTTATCGATAGTTCCGATTTCTCGTCCGAGCTGGTGATATTCCCCTGCGCGTCGAAGTTCTCCGTGGATGTGAAGTTCTTTCGAACGTCAAGGGATATTGACATCGTGGAGGTGAACTTGATTTTCCCGAACAAAGGGATATTGAACCCGCTGGGCGAAGAGAACGAGTATTTGGTGGATGCGGAGAGAGTCTTGCGAACGTTCTGCGATTCGGCGTTGAAGGCGCCGGTGGTCCGGTTGTAGTCTTCTTTGAAATCCTTGGTAACGGCATACGAACTGGTGAGGGATAATGAACGGAAGACTTTGAAATTGACCGACAGCAGCGGACTCTGGGATACCGTTACGGAGCGGGTCGTCACCCAGCCGTTGTTCAGATCGAATGTTTCCGACGTAGAACGACTGTACCCCGTGCGCGGGGAAAAAACATCAATAAACTTGTTCACTACCCCTTTCAGAAGCGGCAGAGTTTTGAATCGCTGAATACGGATCGTGAGTTCGGGCCAGCCGGTGGACACCTGTTCATAGAGGTTGCCTTGTTTGACGACATCCCGATTGATACTTTGCCGGAACCGCACGTCGGTTGAAATACCACCCAGCAGGGTGAATCCGGTAGAGACTTCGTATTTTTCACCTTCGCTGGCGCTCGGGTTTTGCCCCTGGGATTCAATGTCCACTCCGGACTCCCGAGTCAGGCCGAACTGGAACTTATAGCCGGGTCGCTCTTTCAAACCGGGCAGGGTGGAATTGTAGTTCTGGCTGTAACTGTAGCGTGGTGAATTAACCCAACCGGTCAGGAAGCGCAGAACCGCCAGGGGCGGATCGTAAAATGGTCTGCCCGACCCTCCCTCTTCTTCGGTCTCTTCACCGGCCCGCCGGCCGCCCCGGCTCCGGGGCGCCTGATAACCGCTGCTGCTCTTGCCTCCCAACAGTCTGATGTGGTCAAAAGTACCTGTGACACTATACGAACGACTCTGGGTCCCGCGCCGAAATTCGGAAGCTTTCTTGTAGTCATCGGAGTATGAAGCCTGGTACCCGAAATCGGTAGTCAGGAACGAGAACACATTCGGCTTATAACTGACACTAAACGACTGGCTGTAGTTCGTTTCCAGGCCAAGCTTGAGATTGTCCAGAGAGAGATTGACATCGGCCGTATCGGAAAGATCGCGCCGCGTGTTATAGTTGTAACTGGCGGACAGATTGTCAAAGACACGATACGAGAGATCCATTCGGGCATCCAGGTTCTTCTTCAAGGACGACTGCCGGTTATTCTGAATGTCTTCCGTAATGGTCAGATTGCGATCGAAGCTTCCGGAGATGCGCCAGCTCGACGGGTACAGCCCGAGCTCCGAGCCGGAGATCCTGTTGCCCAGAATTGGAATCCATTTGGTCCAGAAGAAGATCGGTACCTTGGGGACTTTCGACATGCCCAAGTCCATACTCGGGCGGACGTTGTAGTTTTCACCGAAGCTGTATGGCTGAGTAACAGAGGTGCGTTCACTCAAGCGGTAGGAGAACGAGGTTTTGACACGGTTGAGCAGCAAACTGAACAACAGGTTGCCTCCCTTACGGTTGAATGAGGGATTTATCGTCACCGTTTTACTCACCGCCACCGATTTTTCCTGCTCGCGGACTTCCTCGGGCAGGACGATGTCGGAACCGGTTCTAAGAAGCGGAGTCTGCGTGGATTTACTGTAGTTATAGGCAACCGGGAGACGGGCACCCCATGATCGAGGCAAGAATTTATCGAAGTTGAGTGTCGCCGAATAGTTGACGCTGGTTTGTGTCTGACCGCTGCCGAGGTTCTGATCGGAGCCACCCCGTGTTGGAGATGAGATTTCTCGGAAATACGGGTCCTGCGAGCGAAACGAAAAGCTGTAATTGCCCAGATCAGCGATATTGCCGCTGACAGAAAGTCGACCGGCCGTGCCCACGTCTCGCCGCACCTGCGATACCCGCAGTTCATCCAGCCAGACTTCGCCGGAGGGCAGGGCGAATCCGGACGAGTCCAGGTTGATGACTCCGGCGGCAAAGAACTTGATTTGATTGAGGCTGGGATTTCCTTTGACGCGCAATTCACCGGCTGTGGTATCGACTTTGAGGAGTTGGTTACCGCTTAACCTATGTCCCTGTTCGTCTTTGAAGGCGGCGTCTTTGAGCGCGGTCAGTTCATTGAAATCGATGTCGATATAGTTGCGTTCGTCCCATCGCGTTCCCAGCACCAGGGCCTTCTGCTGTTCGTAGAAATTGAGCGAATCGGTTCCGATGCGGAAAAAGAAGCGTACCTTGCCGGCATATTGAGCCGGAATCCGGTTTACCCCGACGTACATGCGGAGTCTTCGGTAGCCGGAGTAGCGGTCGACACTCAGAAGTTCCTTGGTGGCCAAGCATTCATCGCGATAGTCGAGGCTGTCGAACTTCAGGAGTAATCCCCGCTGTGACTCCTGGACATCGGTAGTCGGGTCGACATATGCCTCCACGCCGGGCGGCGCCACGAAGGTGCTGTCTTCTTCACTGATGGAGGCGACGACGAATCGAGTCGAAGTTTCGGCGGGCGCGCCGCCGATAAGATGGGCACTGTCCTGAATAATGGTATCCTGCCAGTTGGATTGAACGAAGAACCAGTCGGCGATTTCCACCGTGTCCTGCACCGTCTGCCCTGCCTCGGTCTCGAACCAGACGCGTACGTGTTGAATCCGGTTGGCGTCCCATTCGGGTTGAATCGTATTGTCGTTCTCGTCATCGACGACGGTCGCGCGGAGGTCGGGATCCCGGATGGGAATACGGTACGTGTACCAGTCAGGGCCGCCGTCGTTACTGAGGAAGCGCGAGCTGTCGATCCGAAACGGTGACGGTTGGGCCGGATCGAATTCGATCTTGTAACTGAAGTATCCGTTTTCCGTATCCATGCTGTTGCCGAAAGCCTCGCGATCGGGTATTTCCAGGGATTCGAAGTCGGGCTTGTTGCCCTCGGTGCCGTTTAACCATTCGTAGAACAGCGAGTCATTCCAGTTGCTCTCGTTTTCCAGCAGGGCGCACCGGTCCGGCGGCAGCGGACATTTACCCGACCCCAGGAAGTACCAATTGTCGCCGTTCGGGTCGGGGTTTGTCTCCGGGTCATAGCGTGGTTCCCCAACGTCGGGCAGACCGTCGAGCCCGACATCTTCCGTGTCCAGAAACTCACCGACATTACTGTTGTCTTCGTTGAAGGCGATGCCGTCGCCGTCGATATCCTCACTGATCTTACCGAACTCGATATGCATGACAGCACCGGGTTGAGCTCTGGCTCGGATTTCGAACAGCTGGGCGCGTTCGCCGTCGATGCGGCCGCCGAAGTACCGTGTGATACCGGCCCACGATTTCTTGGGAATGACGGCAGGTATTATATCAATGATGGAGTACGTGGTATCTTCGTCAACCACGGTGGTATCCCACAGGGTATCGAGGTAGTTCGGGCGCAGGACGAGGCGCAAACTGCGGATGGTGCCGGCGCCGGCATCGGTATCCCGGGCATAGACGTCCTCGACGTTGAGCGGCTCGCGGGGGTTGTGCCAGAGCAATCTGGACCGCTCCCATCCCTCGGGATCTCTGGCTATCGGCACGGGCGTGCTGCTTTTCTTCCAGACGGTTCGGCCGGTGCCGAGCGACAATTGTTCCGCCGAGGCCTCGAAATCATCAATAAAAGCTTCGCCCTCCACATTAGGATTGGGATGGGACTGAGCGATCTCACCGGACAGCTGCATATTGGATGGTGATTCGGTTGATACGAACGGCAGGGCGTTGGCCAGCGTCGTCAGGAAGTTGGGGCGCAGCCCCAACGAACCGTCGATATCGTACACGACGGCTTTGGCGGTTTCCTGGCCGACCCGCGGTTTGCGGTCCTGGGCCTTGTCCGACTTGTACAGGACAGTCGAGCCGAGCTTCAGGTCTTTGCTCCACTCGTACTCGGCACGGAATCCGAGGAGGGTCTTTTGCTGGACGGCCAGGAACGGGGCGTATTCAAAATCGATATCGATATCAGCGTTCGGATCGGCCGCTTCTTCGGTCAGCAGTGTTATTTGACCGAAGTCGTACTGGATCGAGTAATCCGTACCTCGCTGCAGCTGTCGGCCATTCAAGGTAACTGTTTCCGATCCTTCGATGATGTTCGGTCTTCCCAGGCGGATAATGGTGCTGCGTGACTTGGTGAACAGCTTGAGAAAGTACTTGCTGGCTTCGGATTTGACCGTGCCGGAGGTGTAGTCATATATGCCCGGCACGCGCTCTTCGAGGGGCTGGGTTTCGCCGGACTGCAGGGCGAAGGTGGTATCCGTATCAAAGGGCCGGCGATCCGGGAAGATGAGGAGACCCCACTCGGGTTTGAAAATGCCGAACCGGTCATCGAGTTGGCCGTCCGGGACAAGCCGGGTATTGGTAGCGTCGTACTGGTCAAGGCCGGTGATTTCGAGGTATTTTTGCGTGCCTAAATCCGTATCCTGATAATCGACACTTCTAGCGTCGTTTTCGGTGCCTTTAATGCCCTGGTACACTTTAATTTCGATGTCCTCGATGGTGGTTCCTTTTGGAATCGTGTAGCAGTTGCGCCACATGAGGTCCCAGGTGACCCAAGTCGGGTCGGCGCTCGGCGAGTAAATCAGCTTCAACAGGGCGGTGTCGGAGATCGAGCCGATGGTCAACGTATCGCTGCCCCGCTGGACGTCCATCTGGACGCCGATCGCTATGTCGCGCCGTCGCCCCGTAAACACGATGTAGTGACGGTTGGAATCGGGAATGGAGAAGTATTCGAATTCTTCCGGCGGCACCGGTACGACATAGGCCTGGGGTTCAATGAACTCGGCATCCTGGTTGACGAAGCTGTCGGGGGCATTCGGATTGATAACCATCCTGGCCTTGAGCGCCTCCGCCGGCGGAGTATCTTCGCGCCCCTGCCATTCTTCATAGACGAACATAGAGACTATTTTGTGCCCCGCCTGCAGTTCGCCGTCGCGCATCAGATCGAAAATGCGACGTTCTTCGTACTCGTTGTCCCGGATGATTTTGGCGCTTTCTTCACCGGTCGGCGTGATCTTCGTGCGTTCCGATGATCCTTTTTCCTGGGATGCGATCCCGGTCAGGTACAGGTTTCCGACCTGAGCTTCGGCCTTCAGTCCGAACAAACCACGGATATTCGAGGAATACCCGACAAAGCTGGTCTGCGGCAGGCGGAGATTCGTATTGCCCGCCTCAATCGTCTTGAGGATATCGTCGTCGCCGCCTTTGTACCGAATTTGAATGCGATTGGACAGCGGGATGTCCGTCTGACTGTCCTGAGAGACCTTGACCGTAATTTTCGACCCGATTGTCCCCGTGATGTCAAACCGGGACTGCTGTTCCATGTGAAGCGAAGGGAACTTGCTTTGCGTGTACACCGGCGATTCGGCTGCATCGGTCCATTGTGATCGTCCGGAGAACATGATTTTGCGATAGCCGCTGACTCGCAGACCGGCGCCGCCTTCGCCGAAAATGCCCTGCAGTCGATCCGGCAGATCGACACTGAGTCCGAGTCCGCCCTGGTTGGAATCTCGCCGAGAATCGCGCAGGCGGCCGGCGCCAAGCGAGTTGAATTCCTTTTTCCGATTGTACCGGCGCTGGCTGGCGGAATACTTTTCAGCATCGACCGAAACCGGGATCATCCAGAGGTCGTAGCGACCTCGTTTGTACAGTTCGGTATTGAATCGTAAAGATTGGTGTTCGAAACTGGCTTCCTGGAGGACCGGGCTTCTTTTGAGAACTCGCGAAACCCGGGGAAAACGCGGCTTCCCCAACGAGACCGAGTATTCTTCCGATGGCGCTCGGTAGGTTGACACCCGTTCGGGTCGCGAGTAGAGCTTCGCCTCAAAGCCGGTGACGCCGTGGAGCGCATGCGGCAAAACCGCTACTGCCAGCACAGTAACGCATAGAACGAGGATACTCTTTTTAGTCGTTGAGATTACAACCACGTCTTGTATATCGGTTTATTTCAGTTCATTACATACCGTTCGATAGGCGTCCTCCTTTCATTTAGAAGTTCCCGATCCTGATTATCTCTTCTTCCAACTCGATACCGAATTTCTCCAGCACAGCGGCTTTCATCATATCAACGAGTTGGGAAATGTCGGCCGAAGTGGCTGACCCGGAATTGACTATGATATTGGCATGTTTTTCGAATACGCGAGCGCCGCCAACCGACATCATCTTGGCCCCCGCCTGTTCCAGCAGTCGGCCGGCGGGGAGTTTACCGTATTCCTGGCTGGGGTCAGGTATATTCTTGAATACACATCCGGCCGTCAGGCGCTCCGGGTGCTTCTGTACTCGTTGAGCCACGATATTCTCGACCCGGGCCCTTATCTCTTCGCTGACGCCGGGAGTGAGCCGGAGGGTGGCTTTGACGACGATATCATGAGTCTTCTTGAGATAGGAATCCCTGTACGAGAATCGGCAATATTCCGGCGAAACGGTTCGGACATCGCCTTCTTGTGTGACGAGAGTCACGGAGTTGACGATATTGCCTATTTCTCCGCCGAAGGCGCCGGCGTTGCCGTAAATGGCGCCACCGAGGGCGCCCCATATTCCGGCCGCGAATTCCAGCCCGGTCAGCGAATTCTCGGTGGCGAATTTCACCACCGACATGAGACTTTCACCGGCTCCGGCTTCGATTAACGTTTCCTCAATGACTCTCAGCCCTTGAATATCCACTTTGACGATCAGTCCGTCAAAACCGTGGTCGGAGACCAGTACATTTGAGCCGCCCCCCAGCAGGAAGAAGGGAATGCGCAGCTCCTGAGCCATCTTGACCGCCCGGGCGACCTGGTCGACGGCCCGCGCGTGGAGGAAGTACCTGGCCGGGCCACCGGTGTCAAAACTGGTGAAGGGGGCCAACGGCTTATCGAATTCCAGGTTTTGTCCAAAGGCTTGCGCCAGGTCAGACCGAGATATGTTCGAACTGAGAGACAGTTGTCCAGTCACTTTCATCTACGGGTAATATACGCAACGGCACCACCAAATCAAGCAGAACCTTCAGCTTAGCCGCGTAACAAGTGTCGCTCCAATAGTTTATACATTCGAGCCCGATTGTCGATTCGATTCGGATTTTCTATTTTTCTTCTTTTTCGGCAGATTTTGAAGTTGGTTGATCGGTACTTTCTGATTTCTCGTCCGGGTCATGCGATTCGGGCTCGGACTCCGGTTTGGGCTCCTCGGACGTCTCTTCCTTCTGGTCCTTCTTTTTAGTCTCTTCGACGTAATTCAGGCGCAGTTCATAGAGAACGTGACTGATAAGCTTCTGCTCTTCCTCCGTCAGATTCCCCTTGGTTTTGGTTTCGAGCATCCCGAGCATATCGATGCTGGCCTTGGCCATAATCAGGTCACGTTCGACTTTCCCTGTTATCGGAGAGGCTATTTTCCCCATCTGCTGCACGGCGCCCATTTGCAGTGAAAGAACCAATTGCATGAACAGATGATCGGCGCTTATTCCTTTTTCGGACACGTATCGTCTCCCTCGTTTTCAGTCGATCTCTTTTCGCTTCCGTCTCGCCTAACCACCGCGGGGAGCGAAATCCCGGGAAGCGGCTTTCTTGCGTAGATACATATACAGACTGCGGTGACCGGAGTCAAGTTTATGATATTCCAGAAAGAGTCTATCAAGTACCGAGCGGGCAATTTCCAGCAGATCTCGATCCTGCGACAGACGGGTGACCCGAAGTTCCGGCAGGCCGGACTGGCGGGTGCCGAAAATCTCGCCGGGACCTCGAAGTTCCAGATCCGCCTCAGCTATCTCGAAGCCGTCCGTGGTGTTGGCGAAGTACTCCAGGCGACGGTTAGCCACGTCTGACAGAGGCGGGTGTGCAATCGCGATCAGTGTGGCCTGTTTGTCGCTCCGTCCGATCCGCCCCCGCAACTGGTGCAGTTGCGCCAGGCCGAACCGTTCCGCATGCTCGATTATCATCACCGTCGCGTTGGGATTGTCCATACCGACTTCAACTACCGTAGTTGCCATCAGAATATCCAGTTCACCGGACCGAAACCGTTCGAGCACTTCGTCTCGATCCTTCGGTTTGATGCGGCCATGAATCATACCGACTCGACCTGTTTTGAATACACCGGAGCGCAACTCTTCGAATGCATCTTCTACGTTTTCCAGCTCGATCCGTTCGCTCTTTTCGATAATCGGATAGATGAAATAGGCCTGGTGGCCTTTGGCGATTTCATCCATCACAAAGCCGTACACCCGGTCCCGGACATCCCGGGTGCGCCAGACCGTACGGATCGGTTTTCTCCCGGCGGGCATGGTGTCAATAGTCGAGATATCGAGGTCACCGTACAAGGTGAGCGCCAGCGTGCGGGGGATGGGGGTGGCGGTCATTACCAGCAAGTCCGGATTGTCTCCTTTGGCGTGGAGGCGGCTCCGCTGTTTCACCCCAAAGCGGTGTTGTTCATCTATTATAACCAGTCCCAGGCGGTTGAAGGTCACGTAATCATAGATGAGAGCATGGGTGCCGAAGAGGATATCGATGTCTCCACTTCCGCAGGCAGCGGCCACCTTCTTCTTACGAGGCTTGGTGAGCCGCGAGGTCAGGAGTTCACTGCGGATACCGGCCTTTTCGAGTGGTCCCTGCCAGTTCCTGAAATGCTGTTCGGCAAGGATTTCGGTGGGCGCCATAAACGCCACCTGCAGTTTATTCAGGGCCACGTACAGTGCCGCCAGAACCGCCACGACCGTTTTGCCGCAGCCGACGTCGCCCTGAAGCATACGGGCCATAGCACGCTCCGATTGCAGGTCTTTGAAGATCTCCCGCAACGATTTCCGTTGACCTTCGGTGAGTTCGAACGGCAGGTGGTCGACGAAGTCCCTTAAGATCGAACCCGGCGTCTCGTACCGGTGGCGTTTGACCGCGGCTTCTTTCTCCTGACGGCTGGTGTGTACGAGGAACTGCAGGAAAAGCAGCTCATCAAACGCCAGTCTTCGCCGTCCGGCCTCGACCTCGCCCCGGTCTTGAGGATAGTGGAGCATGCGGACAGCGTCGGGGAGTGACGGCAGACCGTGCAGCAGACAAAGTTCCTTCGGGACGGGGTCGGGCAGTTTCTGGACGAGATTCTCGAAGACGAAGGTGGTCAGTCGGCGCAGCGACTTGCTGTTGAGGCCGACCTTGTTCAGCTCGGCGGTTTGCGGATAGACGGGAATAATGCGTCCGGCGTGAATCATGCGGCCGCTGTCGTCGTCGATCCGTTCCAGGTCGGGGTGGACCATTTGATGGCCCATGAAATACGTCACGGTCCCCGTGGCGGCCAACCACTGGCCCTTCTTGAACAAACGCGGCAAGTAGGTGAGCCCCTGAAACCAAATGAGCGACACGGCGCCGGTCTTGTCGGCGAGTATGACTTCGTACCGCTTGCGCCTGCCGTAGAGCATGCCGTGCGCCCGCACCTGTCCGATGATCGTTACCGGCCGGTCGACCTGGATTTGGCCGATCGCCACAACGGTCGTGCGGTCCAGGTACTGACGTGGAAAGTAAAACAGGAGGTGTTCGACAGTATTGAGACCCTGTTTCGTCAGGACCTCGGCTTTGCGCGGTCCGACGCCCTTGACGTACTGCAGCGGTGAATCTAAACGAATCTCAGCCACGGGTGAAGTGTGGCGTAATTGTCGAATAGAGTCAATGATATTCTGAGTGACCGGAAGTGTCCGGTTTATCGCCATCCTCGGCTCCGCGGAACCCGGCCGGCTGCGAGCACCGGCGGCGGTTTACGCCATTGCCTTTGTCGGACGTATATGGTATACTTTATGTGGAAGCGGATGCCGTCTGGTGGCGGTCCCGGCCTTCAAAGCCGTGCGGGGGGCAATCGTATTGTCCCTGGTGGGTTCGATTCCCACCCCTTCCGATTTGATCTGTTTCATTGAATGGAAATGACATGGGTTTTAGAATCCGCTTCAATGCTAAATTTAATGCTCATTCCGCGTTAAGGACTTATAGCACGCGCACACAGGTCTTTATGGTTCTCATTTTAGCGATCATTGTATGTGCGACAAGTAGTCCGGCCCTGCAAGGCGATCTTGACAGGTTGAAAACATTGGAGAGCGACGGAAAAATACCGCTAAGAGACTGGAATAATTATTCGCCACAAGAAAAGAACAGATTGGAGAGTTGGTGGAAAAAAGACGAATTAGATTCTGTTGTGCATTACTTATCGGCTCCGCAAGAGCTATTGAGGTTCACTAAAGTATTAACGGTTAGAGAACAAAAGGTTCCAGATTTAAGGGGAGTTAACCTCGAGAATAGAACCTTTAAAAATGCCAATCTTCAACACTACATTCTTCAAGGTGCCAAATTGTTGAATTGTGTTGTGGACAGCAGCGTGCTCTCGAATTGTAATCTACAAGGTGCGACTTTGGAATCCGCTAGCATGGAGTATACGGTACTGGATTCTGCTGATTTACGTGGAGCCAATTTGAACAGGTGTGTATTGAGAGGATCACGTTGTCGAAATACGGGTTTTGTCGCTGCATTGCTTCATAGAGCTGTTCTTGATTCTTGTGACCTTGGCGGAGCCAATTTCACCAAGGCCTTCTTAGTCGACGCCACTGTGGTAGGTGCTGATCTCTTTAGCGCTCGATTTGACAGCTCCAGGATTTCTCAGCTGTCCTTTGGCCAAGCCAAGAATATTGAATGGATCATTTGGGGTGACACACTCGACACGCGTGTCACAATCGGAGAAGAAATCCAGGCAGATAGCACGAGGAGGTTTGAACATTACAGAGCTGCCGAGAATGCGTACAGATACTTGAAGTCTATATACAGTCAAGCAGGCTTCTCTAATCTAGCAAATGAATTCCACTATCGAGAAAACTTGGTCATCACCAAAAGGCTCGGGCATGCGTCAACAGGACTCTGGGACAAAGTAACATGGTTGTCTCGTTACGTTTTTTGGGAAACAACGTATGGCTACGGCTCGCGGCCCTGGAATCTGCTAATATTCTCAATTTGTGTAATCGTAGTTTTTGCGATCTTGTTCTTCATTATGTCGGTGATTCCCAAAACAAAGTCCGGTATCTATGAATGCGACCTATACAGTATTAGGCTGACTCGCTCGCCAAAGAAGATAGTCCCTTTAGCAAGAACTTGCTTGTACTTTAGTCTGCTTTCGTTTGCAACGTTTGGCTATGGAGCGGTAAAACCAAAGCAGTGGATCCAGTTTTTCCAGCCTACTCCTAGAGAATACAAACCGGTCAAGTGGGCAAGAGTTTTGGTAGGAATAGAAGCAGCTCTCGGTATCTGGGTCTTCGCCCTACTAGTCATAGTTCTTTTCAGTGGAAATCAATAGGCAAGTGCCTCGTCGGTCCCGACTTCAGACGACAGCCTCCCCTCACTCCATTTTCAATTCCGGGTCAACATGCACTATCACCCGCGTGACATCCGGGTGATCACGGAGCAGACCTCTGCGTACGTTACGGGCAATGTCGTGACCTTCCCGGACCGAAATATCGGGATCAACTACGATGTGCAGTTCGACGAAGATTTGCGAGCCGCTGAAGCGGGCTTTCAGATCATGGACTTGTCGGACGCCTTCGGTGCACAAAGCATAGGTGAAGATGTCCGTTATCGTAGCCTTGTCAGGGGCTACGTCGGACAGCTCTCTGAAAGCCGACCAGACCAGCGCGCCCCCCACTCTGCCCACGAACAGAGTCACGACCAGTGCGGCGTAGGCGTCCGCGCCGTGCCAGGCGGGGTTCAGGTACGCGGCTCCGACACCCAGCAGCACCGCCACCGAACTGAGCGCGTCAGAACGATGGTGCCAGGCGTTCGCAATCAGCGCCGGGCTCTTGAGGTGCCGGCCGACCGATACCGTGTACCAGTACAAAGCCTCCTTGATAACAATACTCACCCCGGCTGCGAAAAGCGCCAGCCCACCCAGCTGTGCGGTTTTATGCAACACGAGTGATCTGACCGCATTGTAGGCGATCCCGACGCCAACCAGGATCAAGATGATTCCGACAATCAGGCTTGATATGGTTTCGATTCGCGCGTGGCCATAGGGGTGATCTTCGTCAGGCTCTTTTCGTCCCCACTTAAGCCCTAGAATGACTACGCAGTCGCTGAAGAGATCGGAAATGGAGTGGATACCGTCGGCCACGAGCGCCTGACTACCGGACAGGATCCCGGCCCAGAGCTTGAAGAATATCAGGAAAGCATTGGCAACCATGCCCACGATTGTCACCCGCAGGCCCCGGGAGACGTCCGGCGACGGTTGTTGATGGACCATCGAGTCAGATGTGGTTTCTGAAGCCATAGCTGTTACAGATAAGCGAAACCGGATCGGGGAATCAAGCAGAAAAGAGTGCGTCTACAGCGTCGTTATTTGCGGGCGGCACGTATGGCTCTGCCCCGTGCGTTACACCGATTGCACCTGCATCTGCTGCGGGTCATCGATTAGAACATGCTCTTTGATGGTGAATGCCTCGGCATACCGCACCCCGACCAACTGTCCGAGAGCTGCCCCGCGTGTGCGCATCAGCTCGAAAACATCCAACCCCGGCTGAAAAATGTGCTTGGGCGTGATTTCACCGCCGAACTGGGATTGATAGGCCAGCACGGCCTGGCATTTCTTGTCGAAATAATCGGAGATGTTAACGAGGAATGAGTAATCCGTATTGCGGAAGTAGGACACGTAGATGATTTTCCTGGGGCGGCACGGTTCCCCGGCCAATTGGACTTTCTTAAGGCCGGCCAGGAAGCAGGCGTCGTACCCGAGCCGACAGCAGGCGAGATGATCCGGATGGCGCTGTTCCCAGTGCGGCAGGATGACCAGTTCCGGCTGCGTATCGCGGATCACTTGCGCTATCTTGAGCTTATTTTCCTGACTGTATTCCACGGCCGAGTCGGGCAAACCCAAGTTGCCGCGCCAGGTGAGCCCCATAATCCGTCCGGCTTCAGAGGCTTCGGTATCACGGTTCTTTTCATTCCCCAGGGTACCCATTTCGCCGCGCGTCAGGTCCAGAGCGCCGGTGGCGCGACCCATTCCGGCCAGTTTTATCATGGTCCCGGCGCACGTAATTTCGATATCATCCGGATGAGCGGCGATAGCCAGCACGTCCAGCTTGACCGGCTCAGACATTGACCACTTCCTCGTAGTATTGCTCATACTCGGAAACGATCTTCTCCGATGAGAATCTTCTTGCCGCCGACTCGGCTGCCGCCTTCTTGAATTCCTGCAGCCGATCGGGATTTTTCAGTAGCGACAGGGCGGCCCGCGCCATTGAAGAGGTGTCACCCACCGGGAGCAGGAATCCGGTCCTGACGTCTTCGACAACCTCGACGAGACCGGTACCGGATGTACCGATGACAGGGACACCGCAGGCCAGAGCTTCCAGGGCAGCCAGCCCGAACGATTCTTCTTCGGACGGCATCAGGAAGAGATCGGCACACGGTAAGACCGCTTCAATGCGACTCTGATTACCGAGGAACACGACTTTGTCGGTGAGTCCCTTTTTGTTAATCTGGCGGCGGGCCAGAATCGTGTCCGGGCCTTCGCCGATCAATACCAGTTTGGCCGGAAGCTCGGCTGAGATTCTCTCGAAGATATCGATTACGTCAAGCGTGCGCTTCACGGGACGGAAATTGGAAACGTGGGCAACCAGGAATTCGTCCGGAGCGGCGAACTCTTCCCGCGGACAGTCCCCGGCGCACGGTTTGAACCGGGAGCCATCGAAGAAGTTGTGTATGACTTTGATATCTTTGTGTATTTTGAAGACATCTTTGGTCTCTTCAGCCAGGTACCTGGAGACGGCCGTAACACCATCGGACGCATTGATAGAAAAGCGCGTAATATCATAGAAGGAGGGATCGGAGCCGACCAGGGTGATATCCGTGCCGTGCAAGGTAGTGATGATTTTGGGTAACCGGTCGCCGTTGGCAGTCAGAAGCTGCCCGGCCAGGTAGGCACAGGTGGCGTGCGGAATAGCGTAATGCATGTGCAGGACGTCGAGGCCGAAATTGCGGGTAACCTCGGCCATCTTGGCGGCCAGGGTCAACGTGTAAGGCGGGAATTTGAAGAGCGGGTAAGCCGTCGTTTCGACCCCGTGGTACATCAAATTGGCCTGGAATTTGTCCAGTCGAAAGGGGATGGCGTAGGAAATGAAGTGCACATTGTGTCCGCGCGAAGCGAGTTGCTGGCCCAGTTCGGTGGCGACTATGCCGGAGCCGCCGGCGACGGGATAGCAGGTGATGCCGATTACCATGGGTCTATCCTTTGTATTCCGACAAGTGAATCAGTTGATGCGCCTCTTCCTCACTTTGGAGCTGGTCACTTATGAAGGGAATGAGGTTCCGGCTGTACTTGGAGAGGAAATAGAGGACGTTTATGGAGCGCTCCTGCAACCCGCGGTTAGGGAAGACCGCCTGCCAGAGCTTATAGATCCGTTCGCGGGTGTCTTTTGAGCGGCGTTTGTGCGATGAAAACACTTTGCCTTCAAACTGCTTGATATTGTAGTCTATTTTACCGTAGATCTGGTGTGCGAACGACTCCAGTGACGGATCGAACTGCAATGATTCCTTCACGAAGTCCTTGAACTGCTTTTCGACCTGCTCGGTCATCGTCCGGAACTTCTCTTCCAGGTTCTCGGGAAATGACGCCGTCAAGACGCGGTTTATGACCTGCTCCACATCTTCGATCAGCTCTTCAAAGGAGATTTCGTGCTGTTGCATGACCTTCTCGAAGCGTTTTTCGATAATGGTCGCCGAGGGACGAGCCGCGTGCAACGGCGCGGGGCGGTCAAAGAGATCGAACAGGGGGTTAATCTGGGCCAGATAGGCGATCTCCGACGGCCCACCTTTTTGGGAGACGACCGGGAACAGCCAGGATTGCAGGATAGGACGCGTCATCACATCGGGTGAAAAGAGGTGTGGTTCGTTCTGAATGAGCTCGAGGAGCTTGTCCCGCGAGATGTGCTCATCGCCGATCGTGAAACTGTCGTCAGCATGCTTGACGGGGAGGCGCCCGTGACGGTTGCAGAACAAATGCACGGCGTCATCACTTTTCTCGACCTGGATATGATACCCGTGACTTTCAATGTGTTCATTCGTGCACGAGATGCGGCTATGGAGGGTGTGCTGCTTATCAATGATCGACTCGAAGAACGGTGCGGCCAGCCGTTTGGCATCGGGATCACCCGGAGAGAAGAACACCAATCCGGTGTCCTTCGTCAGCGAGGCCATGAGCTTACCGAAGGCCGAGACGAAGGTATCCTCGGGGGTGTGGCAGGAGTCGATGAGATCATACAGTTCGGGAGTGAAATCGGTATCGCCCAGAGCTTCCCGCAATTGCTCTTTGGCACGGTTGAGAGCCTCCCGGTCGCTGAACGTAATTTCCGAAGTGGGCAGTTCCAGGTCAGGCGGAGACTCGTAGGCAACTCGGACCGGTTCCATATCGCGATTGAAGACGTAAGTATGGTTGACTTCTTCGAAATCGTGGTCATCACCGGCAATCCAGAAGATGGGTATGACCTGCCTGTTCAGTTCTTCCGAGTATTGTCGGGCAGCTTTGACAATCGCCAGGGCTTTGATCGTGATGAGCAGGGGTCCACCGAACAGAACCGCCTGTTGACCGGCAAAGACACACAACGTTTCCTTTTGGCGCAATTGTTCGATATGATCGAACGTCAGCCGGGAAGCGCGATAGCGGGAGTTCTGTTGCCGAAGAATATCCGCGACGGCGTCGCGCGGATATTGAACGGAGTCCAGTTGCTCAGCAACGTCACTGATATTGTCAACGGCATACAAATGCCTGGCTGAATAGAGACCAGCCAAGAAGTCGAGGTACATATTCGTATAGCCGAAGGGCTGGGAAGGCGTTATCAGCTTAGCCACGTACTACGGTTTCCTCTCTAACAGGCTCCTCTTTTCTCTTCTTGCCGCGTCGGAATAATCCGACAAAGTCGTCGATCATGGTATAGACAACGGGAACCACAACTAATGTCAGCAGCGTGGACGACAGCATGCCGCCGATTGCGGCTCGCGCCATGGGGGCACGCAATTCCGCGCCGGGTCCGATTCCCAACGCCAGGGGCAGCATACCGAATACGGTAGCCAGGGTCGTCATGAGAATGGGCCGCAGCCGGATCGGCCCGGCAGTCAGCACTGCTTCAGTTCTAGAAACACCTTTGGCACGTTCTTGTTTCACGAAATCGATTAATAGGATAGCGTTCTTGGTTACCAGCCCCATGAGCAAGACGATGCCGATCAATGACATAATGGAGAAAGAAGAGCCGATCAGCGCCACAATGGCGCCGACCAGAGAGAGCGGCAGAGAGAGCATGATTGAAAACGGATCAAAGAAGGACTCATACTGGGAGGCCAGCAGAAGGTATATGAATATCACAGCCAGGATCAGAGCTTTGAAGATATTCCGGAAAGACTCTTGCATAATTTCCTGCTCGCCAACAGGTTGTATCGAATATCCCGGCGCCAGCGGGATAGCGGACACCTTTTCCATGATTTCGCCGGTTACGGTTCCGGCGAACGCCCAGCTGGCGACGTTGGCGTTGACCCGTACTTCGCGTTGCCGGTCGTAGCGATTGTAGCGCCCGATTTCAGTGGACTTTTCCGTGGACGCGATCCTGCCGAGCGGGACCAGCAGTTCGTTACCGTTAACGGGCGGTTTGTCGCTTTTGATGAAGATGCGTTCGAGGTCCTCGTCGGAGGAACGATGTGCTTCGTCCAGTCGCAGACGCACATCGTATTCCTCATCCTCGTCTTTGAACTTCGTTACGACTTCACCTTCGACGAGTGTCCGCACCGTCGTTGAGATCTCGTACAGATCCAAGCCGAGATCGTCGGCCAGTCGCCGATCCACGTTCACCTGAATCTCCGGCTGGCCTTCCTCTAACGTGTTGCCCACGTCGACCGTCCCCGGGGACTCGTAGAAGATCCGTTCCACCTGGTGCGCCAGACGTGTCAGTTCATCGAGGTTCGGGCCGCGAAGTGAGATTTCTATCGGTTTTTCGCCGCCGCCCTCCCCTTCGCCGCGACTGATGGCGTACTCGATGCCGGGAATATGCGTGAGCATCAACCGGGTGGAATCCATAATTTGTCGGGCGCTCAACTCGCGCTGACTTTGATCAATCAACTTCACCATGATCTCGCCCTTGGTGACGGGATCGGTGCCGACGCCGATCGTGATGAACGTATGCGAGACCTGCGGCAATTGCCGAACCACGCTTTCCACTTCGCGAAACCGCTCGATCGTGTCTTCGAGGTTGGTCCCCGGCGGGGTGTCGATCCTGACGATCATCCGGTTTTCGTCGGTCTCGGCCAGGAACTCCATCCCCACCAAGCCCGACATCATGATGCCAATGGCCGCCGCAAATGATGCGGTAGCCACAACGACGACCAGCCAGCGTTTGCCCAGGGCGCCTGCCAACAGCGTTCTGTAGCGCGGCTTCATGGTTTCGAAGACTCGGTTCCAGACGGACAGGACGCCGACGATCTTCAGCCAGAATCGCTTCAACAGTCCCGGTCTGGGCGCGGGCGATCGAGAATCGCCTTTGTGGAGCCAGCGTGAAGAGAGCATCGGGGTCAGGGTAAACGCCACAAACAACGAAATGAGAACGGCAAAAGCCACCGTGATCCCGAATTCGAAGAAGAAACGCCCGATTATGCCTTCCATGAAAGCCACGGGCAGGAATACGACCATGATCGAGAACGTGGTGGCCATGACGGCCAGGCCGATTTCTTTGGTACCGGATATCGCGGCCTGGAATGCGGATTTACCCTGGTCGATGTGGCGGTAGATGTTCTCTATGACGACAATGGCATCATCGATCAAGATTCCCACCGCCAACGACAAGCCCAGCAGAGTCATGACATTGATCGTGAAGTTGAACATGTTCATGATGGTGAAGGCAGCTATAATCGAGATAGGTATGGACAGACCGCTGATGATGGTCGGCCGCAAGTCGAGCAGGAAAAGGAATATGACGAGAACCGCCAGCAAGGTGCCGAAGCGGATATTGAAGAGAATTTCATGGATGGAATCTTCAATGAAAGTGGAGTGATCCCTGACGATCTCGATATCGATATCACCCGGGAGTTCCTGCTCGAGCCGGTTCACTCCTTCTTTGACCAGCGAGGCCATTTCGACCGTGTTGGCGCCGGACTGCTTGTTAATCGTCAGGGAAACGGCCGCCTTGCCGTCGTAGCTGGAAAAGGAACGCAGTTCCTTGATCGTGTCGGCGACGGTGGCAATATCTTTCAGGTACACCTGGACGCCGCCGACATTCTTGACAATAATATCCTCAAACAGTTTGACCCGAGGCAGTCGACCGGACATACGGACCAGATATTCCCGTGACTGCTCGTCGATCCGTCCGCCCGGGATCTCGAGGTTGGCGGCGGCTACTGCCTGAGATACGTCCTGAACCGTGACCTGGTACGACTCCATGCGGACCGGATCCAGTGCAATCAGGATTTCCCGCTCTTTGCCGCCGACCATGGTGACATTGCCGACGCCGGGAATCGTCTCCAGTCGTTTCTTGATCGTATTCCTGGTCAGTTCCGTAACTTCTCGGGCGGTTCGTTGACCGGATATGGCCATGGAAATGACCGGCATGGCATCCGGGTCGTAGTTCTGCACTAACGGTTCTTCAATGTCGTCGGGGAGCTCACCGCGTATGGTCCCCAGCTTTTCCCGGACTTCCTGGGTGGCCTCAAAGCCGTCTTTATACAGGTCAAACTCGACGATTATCAGTGAGTAGCCCTCTCTCGACCGCGAGGTGATATGCCGTATACCGGAGATTTCGTTGATCACGTCTTCGATTTTCTTGCTGACTTCGGTCTCAACCGTTTCCGCGGCGGCGCCGGGATAGACGGTTTGCACTATCGTGATGGGAAAGTCTATGTCGGGGAACATGTCGACACTGAGCTCAAGATACGAGAACATACCCAGCACCAGCAAAGCCCCGATCATCATTGTGGCAAAGACGGGACGTTTGACCGATATTTCGGAGATTCTCATTTCAGGCCTTATTCAGTTGAAGTTATATTGACCTTCACACCGTCATCGAGGTAATTCTGCCCCACCGTCACCAGTGTATCACCGACCGACAGTCCGTCCAGGATTTCCACGCGGCCATCGAAATCGACACCGAGAGTAACTACCCGACGCTGCGCCAAGCCGTCTTCAATGACGTAGGCAACGTGGTCTTCGTCCAACGACAACACTGCTTTTCGGGGCACGATGATGGCATCGGTGAGACGATCCATAATCAGGCTGACCCGGACAAACATACCGGGCGTCAATCGGCCGGCCGGATTGGGGACTTTGGCTTCCACCTGGTAGGCGCGGGTGTCCGGGTCCGCCGATTTGGCCACCGTCGCAATTACGCCCAGCGCCGTGTCGGCGCCACGTTCCGAAGTGATACGGACCACATCGCCTTCCGATACGAGATCGACGTCAGCGGCGTTGACTCCGAACTTCACTCTCAGCGTATCGATTTGCGCCACCGTGGACAGCACCTGGCCCGGGCTGAGGAAATCCCCCTGAGACACCTTAATAGAGGTAACCGTACCGCTGATGGGTGACTGGATTTCGACCAACTGTTTGGCGGCTTCAAACGCCGCTTTGCTGACTTCGTAGTCCGTCTTCGCGGCATCGTAATCCGATTCGCTTACCGCGCCCTCTTCGTAGAGATACGCCATCTTGTTGTAGTTTTTTTCGGCGTTCTTGAACAGCGAGTAAGACTGCTGGTAACTGGAGCTGGGGCCGCTGCGATCGAGAGAGATCAGCACCTCGTCCTCGCGGACCTGCTGTCCTTCCTGTACGTGAACTTCCTTGACGGCTTCTGAGATCTTGCTGTACACGACAGTCTGTCTTTTGCCTTCCAGCGACCCGGTGTATGTCTTGACCAGCTCTTCTTCGGTCGGCTCAACGATGATTGTTTTCACAGATACCACTCGCTCGGCAACCGCGTCCTGTTCCTGATCGCCGCCACAAGAACCGACCAGGAATGAAACGAGGCCAGCGATCAGGAGCGGCAAAGCAGCAGTTTGCCACAGACATGACCGGCGGTTCCGGTCCGGCAGCCGGTTACTTGCATCTAAAAGCGACATATTCGTACTCACCTGTATTCCCTTATCAGTAGTGTTGTATTGTCGTTACCTTTTTCAATCGGGCTCGGGCCTCTCTGAACGCAAACAGCGCTTCCGCCTGCGAGGTTCTGGCGTTCGTTAGTGCCACCTGGGCCGACAGCACTTCCAGCAAAGTGCCAACGCCGGAGTCATAGCGAAGATTCGCTATTTTGAGTCCTTCTTCAGCTTCGGCAATATTCGTTTGCTGAATATCGAGAGCCTGCTTGGCCTGCAGCAAGCCCCGGTAGGCATCTTCGACCTCCAGGCGGATATCGTCCCTGAGCTGTTTCTCGGCCAGTTTGGCCTGACTATGCTCGGCCCGGCGGAGGCTCACCTCGCCGGAACGTGCTCCACCGAGAAAAATCGGGACGGAGAGTACGAGTCCGGCCGTAAAGGACTTGCTGACGTTTTCGTTCAGGGTAAATTCGTCTGATTGCGACTGCCAATCAAAGGCGGAGACGGCCGCGAGCGAGGGCCAGTATTCGGCCTTAGCTACTTTGATCGCCTTTTCCGTAATGCCGCTCAGGTACTCCGCCTGTATGACTTCCGGTCGAGACGAGAAGGCGGTATCGACCAGTTTTGAGAGTTCCAATGAACTGACGAACCCGGTATCATCAACCGTTTCCATCAGTTCGATCGGCTGATCGAAGTCAACTCCCAGAAAGGATTTGAGACGCTTTCTACTCAGTTCGACTTCGGATTCCGCCCTGATTATCCCCGGCAGGAGATTGTTCTTCTCAACCCGCGCTCGCAGGACTTCGAATTCGGAGACCATTCCCTGAGAGAACTTTTTTTCGACTATCTCCAGATTGTAGCTGTTGGCCTGCAGAGCCTTTTGCAGCACGTCAAGCCGGGCTCGTTTCAGGATAGCGTCATAGAAGAGTACTTCAGCGCTGTAGGTCACTTCCGCCGCGGCCAGCTGGACGCCTGACTCTGTATATTCGCGGTACATCCTGGCAATAGCCAGAGCGGTGAACACCTTGCCCCCGCTGTAGATCGGCTGCTGCAGGGAGATGGAGGCGCCGAAGTTGTTCTTAAACCCGAATTGCAGCTCAGTAGTATTGCCTTCTTCATCTTCGAAGAAGAACGAGCTGAGGGAGAAGTTTCGGGTATACGAGCCGCGGGCGGTGATAATAGGCAGGGCTCCGGCCCGGGCTTTGACGACATCACCACGGGCTTTGTCGACCTCTTCCCTGGCGGACAGGTAGTTGCGGTTAAACTGGAGGGCTCGATCCCGAACATCGGCCACCGTCAATTTCAACGGGGCGGCAGCATCGGCGGATGACACAGAAGTCGTTACCAACGTCAGCGCCATACCGATTGTGACTGCCCATCGCGCAGTGTCATTCATATACGAGACCCAGAATTTTCGACTGTTCATGTTCCGTTGGCAAGTCAGGTCAGCAGTTTATCGCGATTTCCCCTTTTTGAATAATGAGCGAAACGCTTGTGCCTGTTTATCTATATCAATGTTTTCCTGGTACATGCAACTCGACAGCATGAGGCCGTCATACAGTGCCTGTGTCATGATTACCAGTTGTCGGCGAAGCTCTTTCGTGCGGCCGTAGCGCCGGTCGACGCACTCGCTCAGATACTCGACATTCTTGACGAAGGTGTCGTTGACCAGTTTCGCGATCCTCGGGAGCTGCAGCAGCTCGGCCATCAAACCGGGATCGTGCCGGGCCTCGTGCATCGGCATAGCCTCATCGATCTGACGCAACTTCTCGAAAAGGTCGGCGGGGCTGAGGTTGGTATCGGTGATTTTCAGCATTTCGGCTTCGTAGGCGTCCAGAACGACCTTCACGAGTTCGACGAGAATGGTTTCTTTATTGCGGTAATGATGATACACGGCGCCCTTGGTCAAGCCGGCCTTGCGGGCGATAGCTTCGGTCGTGGTCGCCCGGTAGCCCTTCTTCATGAACAGGTCGTGAGCCGCTTTCAGGAGCTGCTCCTGTCTTGTTTCCGCGGGCAGTTTGGGGCTCTGACGGATACGGACCGTACTTCGTTGTGGTTGCTTCATGTTACATACCTACCAGTCAGTATCTATTATACACGGGGAGCGAACGAAGTCAAGAGAAGTTTCGGGATGAATGATGGTTACAGCCACTTTTTTTTGCGGAAGAAGAGAATCAGACTCAAGACGATAATGAGCATTATCGCAATGGCGAACAGGTACCCGTATTCCCAGTCGAGTTCGGGCATATACTCGAAGTTCATGCCCCACAGACCGACCAGAAACAGGGGCGGTATGGACAGCACCGTGAAAAGTGTCAGGACCTTTATGATTTCGTTGGTTTTAGTGGAAACCGAGGAGTAGAAGACTTCCAGCGAGGAATTCAGAATTTCGCGGTGGAAGGTGGCGATGTCGTCGATTCTGACGAGATGATCGTGAATGTCGGCGAAGTAGACGGCGGCCTTGCTGGAAATGCGAGAGTAGTGCTCTCGGGAAAGCAGCAAGACGATCTCTTTCTGCGGGATAACGATCCGTTTGAGCTGGACGATGTCGCGACGGAGGGTGAAGATCGATTTCAAGGTGTCCTCATTGGCGCCTTCGAGCATATCGTCCTCGACCTGATCCACCTCGTACTCCAGGATATCGAGGGTGGTGTTGTAGTTGTCCACGATCGTGTCGATAACGGCATGAATGAGAAAGTCGACACCCCGGGACATCAGGCGTTCGTCCCGTTCGGCCCGGTGGTAGAGATAATCGAAGATGCGGTGATCGTCATAATGAACGGTAACGAGGGCGTTGTCGGTCAGGAAGAGGTCGATTTCGCCGATTTTGAGTCCTTCTTCCCGGCCGACATAGTCGACGATCTGAAACACGAGAAACAGGTATCTGTCGTAGTTGTCGATTTTGGTTCGGGGTTTTTCGGATATGACGTCTTCGATCGCGAGCGGATGAAAGTGAAAGTCATGAGTGAGGACAAACGACTCCTCATCGGTCGGTTTGCACATATCGACCCACAGGATCGAGTCTTTCCCCAGAACCAAACTGTCGAAATCCTGAATTCCATCGAGCACGTTCACCTCGGCCCCTGGACGGTGCAAAAACGATTTAATCATACTTTCTCCTGGTTATCCACCAAGACGCCGTTCTCGGACACGTTATCCGATAACCTCGCGTCTTCATGTTCCTTCTTGATGTCTCTGAGGGACAGTCGTTCGGTGTGCAGGAACAGGACGCCCAGCGAATACATAGGCAGCAGATCCAGCAAATGGAGCGCGAGAGCAAACATCACGGCGTCCGACTTGCCCACCGCGAAGGCGGTCAGGGTGGTGCTGACCGCGACCTCGAAGGTACCGGCGTTACCGGGCGTGATGGGAATCATCAGCGCCAACGTATTGATAATCATGACAGCCGCTGCCGTCGCGAGCGGCAACCCGAAGCTGAAGGACTTGAACAGGAAGAAGACGACCAGCACGTGGAACGTCCACAGGAATATGGACAATGTCAGAGATCCCGCCAGGTACTGACTGGATCGCAACAGGTCGAGACCCTTGGTGAAGGACCGAATGAACTTCATAATGGTGACATAGAAACCCGGCCATCGTTCTCGGAACCGACGGCGGCCAAATTCCTCAATCGAGTATTGATAATGGAGCATGAGATAGAGCAACAACAAAAGCGAAAGAGTAATCGCCGCAATGACATAGCTGACGGAACGATATTCTGCGGGAAACACAAAGGCGAGAGAAGTCAGCAGGAGAAAAACGACCAAGGTGACAGCGTCGAAGAGAACCTCCAACACAATCGTCGAAAAGACAAACGTCTTGCGCAGAGACTCCTTTCTGGCAAACAGAATCAATCGGCCCAGTTGGCCGGTCAAGGCGGGCATCAGGATATTCAGGATTTGACCGGCGGAGTACAATGTGACGGCCCGTACCATCGGTATGCGTTTCTGCGGCAAGACGATTAGACGCCACCTGACGGCTTTCAATATCATGAAGATGAAGGAACAGAGAATCGCCGGTATGAGGTGCAGGATGCTGATGCGACGATACAAAGATTCCAGTTCAGCCAGTGTCACGTCTTTGACACAATAAGCGAGCAAAGCAATGGCGACTACTATGCCCCAGAACTGTTTCTTCTTCCAAATCATCGTCGAGCATTCTTCTTCCCGTTTTCATTTATGATGGAGTCCAAGATAGAGGGAGTCACAAATGGTGTCAATTAAATAAACGGTGGCACTCCGGAGCGAGTTGACTCACAATTAATGTAACCGAAGGGTGGCAAAATGGGGGCTGATTTTG
>CAZLBP010000033.1:0-41861 GCA_964557855.1 uncultured Ignavibacteriales bacterium
GGGTACGTGTTGAGAGGAGGGCAGGGAGGATAGTCCAGAGGCGGGAATGGACTAGAGCCCATTTCATAACCCAATTCTGGTCCAAAGACCGCCCATATCACGCAAATTGGCAGTAGAATTCCCCTCTGACGTGACCGAGAAATCTGCCATTTTTGACGCCTCCGTTTCATAGTTAGAGGTTATGAAAAGGCTTCTAGCAACAAGTCAAGTGGTAAGGGCCCGATACTTGAATTATTGCAGGATGAGTCAATTCCCTTTGAGACACTGGTGAGAGCGGCCTGATTGCCTGCATCGCCGTTTCGACCGCAAGGGCTGCTGATACAATCTTGGCCAAGATTCTAATCCTCGCATCAAACTGATACTATGGGAATAGGTCAAGCCCCAGAGTCTTCTCTGAAACAGCCCTAACGTACCATCGCTCCGTTCTGTCACGCTCATACCAGATGTAGTTCACTGAGTCTCGCGTCATTCCGGCTCGGTCTAACACCACGTCTCCATGCCTCCACCACGTGGGTAAGTGCCGTGAGATATGTACGATAACTAATTCCGGATTAGGCTTCCGGAACATGGGACTAGTAAACGTGACACCTTCACGCTCAAGATTTACAAATAGCAGTGCGTCGGCTTCAGGTTCGAATTCAACACATAGTCCATTGTGGGCTTGGGACAAATGGCTAAGCATCTCTGATATGAGAGTCCGGTCATCTTTTGTAATATAGGGTACGTCATGCCGCATATCCATTGAACTCAGATCAGCCTCTTTCGGATAACGAAACATGTTCTCAATGCGCTCGTACCGGAAATTCCATCCGAGCAAGACTATGAAAAACAAACCGGATAGAAAGGCACGCAACGATCCGCCTTGAAGGAATTTTGCAGTCGATATAAGATGAGACCACACGTGCAGAACGAACACTGAAATGACAAGGTAACCGACATATTGGATCACTTCGTACCAGATCTCTCTTCCGATTGGCCAGATTATCCAAGCTGGCAGAGCCAGGAATAATAACTCAATACCGCGGATTTTCGAGCGGTATGCGTAGACACCACCAAGCAGAAACACAGCAAGATCAATTTGATACTGTAAGTCCTTCAGTACATACCAAAGGCTTCGACCGCCCTTGCGCTCAAACTGATACCCCATATCGTTAATAAAACTGTCCCAGTTAGTAGCTATCAACAAACCATAGGCGATCCATGCACAAAGAACTCCAACAACAGCTGCAATCGAATAAATGTCTAGTTGCCCCCGCCAAATCCCTGGCGATGTCTTATACCAAACGTATAGTAAGCCGGCCAAGAGAAAATAAAACCCGTTGAAATGAAGAATCGGGATGAGAACCAGAACTAGCAACCCGAACAATAATCGTCCACGTTGAATGAGCAGAAAACCCCCAGCGACAGCAACGAGCAGAAGTGACTCCATGCGCGCAATATTTCCGCAGGCGACAAGACGGGCGTTAAGCAAGAACAGGCTGGCCAGAACAAGCACCAACCAGCGATGACCGTAGTAGGTTAGAAGTCGTACGAGAAGGATGAAGAACGCTATCATTGTTAAGAGAGATACAAGGCGGGCGGCTTCCAGCGATGTGCCAACAATTTTGAAGTACAAACCGATCAATACCATATATCCGGGAGGCATCCACATGATAGTTCGGTCACCGTCCAAAACAGGTGAGAGCAACGAGTTGTTGGTGGCGAAAGCATGAGCTTGCCACAGGAAATGAGCTTCATCCGGCCATGGAGTCGGGAACGACAATCCCAAATGACTGTTAAGTAGAATGTAGAAAACGATCACTGCCAATAAAAGCCCAAAGAAGGCGATCTTGGTCGGCATACATGACAAGTCGTTCTTCATTTGAGTCCCGCCAGTTTATTGGGCCAACCGATTTACTGCTTAATTAACAACCGAACTCTAAAACGAGCAAGTGGATTATAGGCAGAATGTAATTGGCTTCGCTCTACAAAGACTCCGATACTGCAGCCGAATGGAAATTGCACGGCAGTCTACTTATCGAGAAGGAAACAGCGTTCGCTCATACTCTGGCAAGTGGCGGGAATAGCAATAAGTCAAGTGGTGGGGGGAGGATTCGAACCTCCGAAGGCTTCGCCGACAGATTTACAGTCTGTTCCCTTTGGCCACTCGGGAACCCCACCAACTACAAATGTCAAATCGGCCCGTCGGGCCGACATGTAAAAGCGCAATTTATACGCTCTTCCCAAAAAAGCAACGGAAATGTTGGGGCAGTCTGACGGGCTGAGTCACGGAATGGCCAAGTGCTTGAATAGAATTAACTGACAATGAATCCGGAAGTTCACGGCTGATTGGCGCGGGCCGGACGATTGGTCTTGTCGGCGGTACCGGTTTCCGGAGGGCGAGGTACGGCCGACCGGGCCGGTTCACCCGGCCGCACAAGTCTGATCGAGGTTGGCCAGGTCTGCTTGCCGATCCCACTGAAATCGCCGGGGCTGACTTGCTGCCAGTGGCGCAGTGATTTTAGAAAGTCGTACGGTGACCGGAAGCCCATGTCCGTCAATACGCCGGGAACAATGTGTGTCGGCAGGGCGGCTTTGCGCACCCGCACCGGATGAACCGGGCTGCGGGGTCCGAGTATCATGGTAATCAACGACGATATGGGCAACAATAACCACAGCGGCAAAGGAATGACCAGAGCATGACATTTCAGGTGTCGTCTGACCTGGCGGACGAGTCGGTTGAGCGGTTCGGTCGGAGTTTCGACGTAATTATACACAAGCTCCTGGATAGTACTATCCATCATGAAATCGATGCTCTCAAGCAGGCCGCCGATGTAGCCGTAGGATTTCTGAACCGAAGGGGAGCCGGGATAGGCAAAGTATCCCTTACCGATAGCGCGGATCATCCGCAGGATATTGCCGGGGTCACCGGGTCCATACAGCACGCCTGGTCGAGAAATGACCAGGCGACGCTCCAGGTTTCGCTGCCGCCACTGGCGATGAATGACTTCGGCGGCCAGCTTCGAGCCGCCGTACGGTGTGGTCGGTTTCAAGGGAGCGGTTTCGTCCGTGGGGCCCTCCGTCGGACCATATACCGAAATGCTGCTGGTGAGGTAGATGTTGGTACAGCCTATGGATTCGGCGTAGTCACAGACATACTTGGCGCCGTTGATGTTGGTCTCATAGTATTCGTGCGGCTCGTGTCCCGGTTCGCGGTGGACGGCCGCGAGATTGAAGATCCAATCCGGTGACCGGGGAACCAGGCCGAGCGGGATCCGGCGGCGAACATCGGTATCGGAAGTCGTGACACCCGGCTGCTGTTCCAGGCGGGAACGGCGGATATCGGCGATATGGACGTGATTACATCTGCCGCCGGCGAGGAGATGGTGGGTAAGGTGGGTGCCCACGAAGCCGGCGCCTCCGAATATAACACAGGTGCTCATGGTCTAATCGTTCCAGTATTTGCGGTTAGATGTTAAGACGGACTTCGCCCCGGTCGGAAGGTACTTCTCCCACTGGCCGAGATTGAAGGCAGCGAGTTTGGCAGCGGTTCTGAACAAAGCTAAGGGTATCAATGTTGGTCGGGTGCTCATCAGGTATCGCAGTTCGGACCTGACGAATTTGAATCCCTCTCCCCCGGCCTGACCGAATGTTCGCCGAATCCATGGGTCGCGGGCATGGAAGACGCCAATATCGAAGTAGCGGCGGAATTCCTCGAGCATCGTGAGCCGATGTGAATGAAATACGGCGGCTTCAGCGCAGTAAGCGATTTTCCAGCCTCCGAGAATGAGTTTAGAGGCGACATAGGCATCTTCGTTCTGGATCGTATGTGCGGGGAACCCGCCGATCTGGTGCAGGGCGTCTCGTCGCCAGGCGGCAAAGGAATTCGAAATGAACGACGTTCTGATCCCGTACTTTTTGACGTCGGTTCGGTCGCGGAGGTGGCTCTCCTCGGGATAGTTGAACAGCCGGGCATGGGCCTCGATCGGGTCAGCCATTTCCCTCGGCAACTGGCGTCCGTACGCAGCACCGACCTCGGGATCATCAAAGGCACGGAGCAAGTCCTCCAGCGATTTCGGCGCGGCCAGGAAGGCGTCCTGGGTGAGAAAAATGAGTATATCCGAATCGTCGAGCAACTCGACGGCCATTTGACGGGTCCCGCCGTGGCTGAAATCGCGGCGCCGGATTACGTGGACATCGAAGCCGGAGGCCCTGGCGATTGCTGTCGTCGAGTCGTCGGATGACGAGTCAATCAGCAGCAGTTGGTCGGGAATCACAGTCTGGGCTTTGAGCGCCCCGATCCAGCGGGGAAGCAGCCGGCCCGCATTGAGCGTCGGCAGAACCAATGCTGTCTTAACAGCGTATTCGTGAGTTGCCCTTCGAAGGTGAATACGATTCGGGGATTCGGTAGTGTCAGGGGCAGTATGTCTGAGAATCTGTTCAGCGGTGCTTCCGTGCAAACCATCACTCCTGTTGTTAGCTGAATCCAGCCTATACTGGTGTAATCGGCAGTCTGGAAGAATGGTTTATCTTCGTCGAAGGGAGACTGAATGAATTCGGTGAGAAATCTAGTCGCCCAGGCCCAGATCAAAATGCCCGAGCCAGCCGATGGAGAGATTGAGCCAGGAGATATCTGAATTCTTCCCGTCGACATTGGCTTTATTGTCAATGGAACCGAAGCCGGCTTGACAATTGAGAAACAGGTGTTCCGAGGTATACCGGGAGAGCGGCACGTACCCGCTGAAACCGACCGCAGCCAAAACAGCTCTCTCGACCGTGCCGGTGGGGAAGGGTTCGCGATAGTCGCCCTCGGTTTCCATCCAGGGTTGGTCCCAGGGTTTGTAGAGAGACCCCTCACCGTGTCGGCGGAATGCGGTTTCGACAGTTACGCTCTGAAGGCGTCCGGGACGGAATACGAGCGCCAACGACAACGAATCGGCGTCGGGGCCAAGCGGATGTCCCAGGAGTTTGTTGCGATAGAGGTAGCGATTGCGCGGATCGGCCTGGTGGTAGGTGCGATTGGTAATACGTACGTATTCCAGCCTCAAATCCGGTATCATCGTGCCGATACCGCCGGCGCGAAAAAGGCCAAGCATAAAACCCAACTCATTCGGTTCCTGGTCGCCCTGGCTCTTGTCATCGATCTGTAAGTCATCGATAATGAATTGTCCGTACACATTGTAGCTAGGGTAGGGAAGAAACTGGAAGTCAAGACCCAGGATCGTGTTGTCATCCTCGTGTTCGTTGAGCTGGGCGGTATGAAAGAATTGCAGTGGGTTCAGGTAATACAGCTCCGGTGCTCGTCCTTCTCCCCCGAACAACGATGTTTCGAACAGTCCCAATCTGAAGCTGTTGCTGAACTCGATGTCCAGCCGATGTCCGACGAGGTAACGATTGTCGTTGAAGGTACGGTCCGGAAGCCTCACGTAATCGGTTGAATCGGGCCGGCTTTGGTCGAGTCGAGCGAAGAGGAAACTGAAGTGGAGTCTGCCCTTGCGGTATCGCACGGAGAGCAGATCAAGTGGCTCGGCTGTTTGTGAAAGTATCAGATTGACCGGCTGCGGTCCCCAAAAGACCCGCTGACGTCCCAGCGTGGCGGTGAGATTATCTTTTCTGAAATATATCGCTGAGGTCTCGATATCACCCGCCAGTCCCCGCCATTTCTTGCCGGTGTAATCCGGATCAAGCGCCTTGGCGCGGTCCAGGCCGAACATGACGAAGGCGCCGAAGTAGCGCGACGGTTGGTAGTGCAGGCCGCCGGCCAGTGATGTCAAGCCCCGGGATTCGGTCTCGTTGCGGAATTGCAACTCGCCGCTATTCAGTGAAAACAGTCGAATATGGTCTTCAGAAAGCGATCGGGTAACGGCCAGAGCGGGTGAGAAATCGTCCAGGACGCCGATTGTGGAGAAATCCGATTGATAATAGGGACCAATCGGCGGCAACAGGGTAAGATCCTGTTGGATGACCATCGTACGATAGGCTAATTCGTAGTCGAGTACAAAAGGCTGACGATTGAGTGGGAGGTTGACGTCCGCATCGGCGATGCCGATCGCGCCGCTGAGCACCAGAGCTGCGAGCGCCAGCCGTCCGACAAGTCGCCGCAAAGCGCCGAGGCACTCTTCCTGGCTGATCATACCGATACTTCCTTGTTCCTTTTATTCATCGATCGTTTTATCAATGTCAATGCCCGCGTCGACCTCGGGAAAGCCTCGTTAAACTGGTCCTGGAACTCCGCATATTCCTGTTTGTTCGGGCCGCCCGTAAACTGCTTCCAAAGGTCGGCGAAGAAGATGCCGAGCACGGTGAGCATGAAGGCGATCATCCCGGCCAGAAGCACAGTGATCGTTCGCTTCGGACCGGACTTGATCGTGGGGAGCGAAGGCTGATCGAGCACCCGGATAATGGGAATGTCTTTCCGGGCGTTGAATTTGGCCGACTCCAGTTGTTGCTGCAGGAAGAGATAGGCGGTCGACTTGATCTGCAATTCTCGTTCCAGCCGGGTCAGTTCGTCCAGAATGTCGGCATTGGTCGACGCCGCCCAATTGCTGTTTGCTTCGCGAAAGAGGCGTACCTCTTCTTCCGCCTGCGCCAGATCCCGGCCGGCTTCCGTTAGGCGTTGTTCCAGGTATCGTTGGTTCTCCCGGGCGGATGATTTGCGGACAAAGTGATTGTAGGTCTCGAGTTGCCGGAGGTACTCGGTGACCAGGGCTCGAGACAGCTCGGGGTACTCCGTTTCCACGGCAACATAGATTTCTCCGTTGCGTTTGTTGGCGATGATGTTCGTAGCGCCGGCCAGGGCTTTGCGCAACCGGTGGGGATCGGTGCGGCCGAAATACTTTGACGGGACAATACGGAGAGGTTCGCCTTTGAACTCAATGTCGTAGGTCCTGGTGAGAACGGAGTCCTTGATGAGATCCGACTGCAGGATGAGCGGATAGAGTGCCGACGAATTTTCATCGACCATGCCTATACCGCCTCCCAAACCCACCAGCTCCTTGATGCTGGAAAAATCACTCGTTTTGCCGGAAGGAAGTATGGTAGCTCGTGACATATACACATTGGGCGTCATAAGCAATTTTCCCGCCGCGAGGAGCATGACCGGGATAACGATGCCGAAGATCCATTTTCTTCTGTCGAGCAACAGACGCCCGACTTCAAAGAGGTTGAATTCGTAATGGTGACGACTGACCGGCCGATCGCCGGTGAGCGGTACCGAAGATGACTCCACTTCAATCTTATTGACACTGGTTCGTACCTGTTTCTTCATTGACCCTTATCCTCGAATACGTTGCGGGCGTACCTCGTCTTTCACCGTCTATATGCAATCAACATTCATGCCAAACGGGGGAATTCGGCGTGCATGTAATACGCTGGTGTATCACGAGTTACGTCACCCGGTCAGTTGCCGCCCGAGGCCAACCGCCGGCAGAGGAAAAAGCTTCCCGATCGTGCCTGTAGATATTTCCGCACGGCCAGACGCCGGAACGACACCGTACCGTAAACAAACGGCACCGTTTGCCGATATGAGACCATATGAAACGTGTCATCGTCATACAAGCGCGGACAACATCAAACAGATTACCGGGCAAAGTGCTCAAAGAAGTATCGGGAAAAGCGATGTTGTCCCAACAACTGGCGCGGCTTCGCGGGTGTCGTTCGGTCGACAGCATCGTAGTTGCCACCACCACGAATGCCGCCGATGATGCTGTTGTCGCACTCGCGCGGCTGGAAGGATTGAGCTGGTTTCGTGGCAGCGAAGACGACGTTCTGTCCCGCATGCTCGGGGCGGCAGTTCAGGAGCAGGCCGAGATCGTCGTACGCGTCACGGCGGATTGTCCACTGATAGATCCGACACTCATCGATGCCGTTATACACGTTTTAACCGAACACCGGGCAGCATGTGATTACGTTAGCAACGTCCAGGAGCGCACGTATCCCCGTGGTCTGGATGTCGAGGCGTTTTTCATGGACACGCTGCAACGATTCGACCGTCTGGCGGTTACGCCGCGCTCTCGGGAGCACGTGACGACCGTACTGCGGGAGGAATATCCCGAGTTGTTTCTGACTCGCTCCGTGAAAGACAGGGAAGACAATTCGGACCTGCGCTGGACGGTGGACACGGAAACGGACTTGAAACTGGTCAGATATCTGTATGACGAACTGGGTCTCGCCAACAACCGTTTGGGATACGAAGCTATTCTAGCCTACATTCGGCAACACCCGGAGCTCGAGCGGCTAAATGCCGGTATAGAAACCTGGGATCCGGTCAAGACCTGACGACGTCAAATAGACTCCTCGGAGTAGCTTGTACTTCCATATAGACGTGTTCCAACTGGCGCACGTGTTTTTCCACAGTGGCCGGGTTATGCCAGTAGCGATCATAGGCGGCCCCTCCCATTCGGGCGACGGTGTGATCATCCGCCAACATCTTCAGCTTACGCGCCAGGTCATTGACGCTGCCGCTGCGGAAGATCAAACCGGTCACGCCGTCTTCGACCATTTCGGCGGCGGCGCAGCTATCGGGGACCACTGCTGGAACGCCGACGGCAGCAGCCTCGAGGACGGATAAGCCCTGAGTTTCGTACCAGAGAGAAGGGAAGATAAGCGCTCTGGCCGATTGCAGTTTATCCATGACTGCCGCCTGATCGATCCAGCCGCTCATTTCAGCGGCGGGGTTTATTGTCCGCACCTCTTCGGAGCAACTTCCCTTCCCGACAAAGGTGACGGGTGCTTCGACCTGCCGGGCGGCCTGAGCCAGAAGTGTAGGGCCCTTTTCGCGGTCCAATCGGCCGAGAAACAGAAAGCGACTGTTTAACTGTGGGGAGGCCGGCTCCCGCTTCCGGACGAAAATGGGATTATCGACTCTGTGTACGCGGGCGTGTTTCGGCAGAGAAGGCCGGATAATTCGCTCGCTGAAGCTGGAGATAGTAATGAAGTGCTCGATGCCGGCCGGGAGACGACCGCGGCTGCGCTGGACGGTCTGGCGCATCACGCGCCATAACTTGTGTCCGTAACTCGTCTTGTCACAATGACGACAGACGCATTGCCAGGAAAGTGGCTGCAACCGGCAGATGCGGTTCTGCCGGTAATTGAAGAAGCCGCCGTTCGGGCAGGCCAGAAAATAGTCGTGGACGGTGAGTACGGCCGGAAAGCCGGCATCATAGACAATGCGGTTCACACTGGAGGAAAGGCTCTTGGACCAGACGTGGAAATGCACGACGGTGTCGGATGGGTGCAAAGTCTCCAGCAGCTGCGACATGGCGCGATAGGCTCGGTGGTTCCAGGTACCCTGCGCTGCGGCCCGCAGACGATTGGGATCGGTGGCGATGTCATATTGATCCAGACAGATAACATTGACTCCGGCGGCTTCGAGTTGCGGCATAACCGGTGCGACCGCCGAAAACACGTGAACGGAATGGCCCCGATCGGCCAGAGCCGTAGCGCCGGTTAGGGCCACTCTGCCGGCGCCGCCGTCTATGTGAGCGAAATCGTTGACTATAACGATATTGAATTTGTCCGGGCGCACGTTCGCCTACACTTTCACCGCCGGTGGCGTCCGTACCGGGTCATCCGTGCCGCTCGTCGCGGGAAGCCGCTTGACGATGCGGGCCGGATTGCCGACCACGACAACGTCGGGAGGCACATCTTTTACGACGACGCTGCCGGCGCCGATCCTGGAGTTGCGACCGACGGTAATACCTCCCAATATCACCACATTGGCGCCGATTTCGACGTTGTCTTCGATAATCGGACTCGGTCCCTGGGAACCGTCCGGCATTTTAACACAGCCCAGCGTCGTACAATGGCGCAGGTGAACATTGCGGCCGATGACGGTCTTGTCGTTGACGACGAGCCCGAAGCCGTGTTCTATCACGAGCCCTTCCCCGACCCTGGTGCCGGGTCGCAACTCGATACCCATAAAGTATTCGACCAGCAGTCGGTAGCCGATCATTACCGGCAGGCCCAGATACCACAGCACCGACCTTTTCTTCCGTGCGAACAGCCGGGCCAAACGGAAGAACGCCAGGACAAAGATGCCTTTGACGTTGCCTTTGTTGGCAGTTTTATCCTGTAATATGTATGTCAGCATGGAACAGCCTTTCGTGCACCGGCGCCGAGCCCGCTTTCGAGTAACAGCAAGAGCAGTGCCTTGAAAATCATACCTGCCGACAAGAAGACAAAAAGGTTGCCGGTTAATATGGTAGTGACGAAGGGCATGACAATCAGGACGGCGACCAGAGCTCGCAGGTAGTGCTTGTAAATGAGGCTATAGTGGAGATAGTATATAAGCGCCACAAAGGTGATGCCCGCCGCCAGCTGGAGCAAAACAGCCAGCAGATAGGGAAACGTGGCGACCAGGATAGCCGGGTACGCCATCGTGTACAGATAGCCTCTGTCAAACATGGCATACGATTTGTCCGGTCCGATCACCTGCAGCATGAGATACCGCAGACCGACATCCGCCGAGGATACATCGTCGGCGGCCATACAGTAATCCAACTCTGTGAGCCAATGGTCCGGGTCGTACCTATCGAACACGAAATAATCGTAATCCACCGCCCACCAGATTTCGCCCTGCATGGCGAAGACGCGGTCGATCAGGAGCTCTCGAGCGTCCGCGAGGTCGCCGAAGACTCGATAGTACGTATTGACCGCAAAGAGCAGGAACACGGCGCAGACGGATCCCGCGACGAGCACGTAGCGCCATCGGAAGAGAGTGAAATCCTTGCTTCGTGAAACGCGGCGAGCCAAGATCGGAATTAGGTAACAGACGAGGAGGATCATCAAAAATGAGAATTTGTGGCCAACCAGAACAGCGTATACGACAAAGAGCAGAAGCACACAAAAACCGGCGTACCGCCGGCGCTCGCTAATATGCCAGAGTCCCAGCGCGAAAGCCAACAACGGGCCATAAGTGATGAGTACTCTGTCCAGAGCACCGGCTTCCTGGAGATACGCGAACCGGCCTGTTCCCTGCAAAAGGGGAACACCGTTCTGAAGGAAATTGTGGACGACAGCCAGACCAACCATGACCAGGGCAGCGTATAGAAAGAGCTTAAACTTGCCCAGGCGAAGACCGACGTACTTCAGCGAGTAATCGTAGCGCACGGGTCTTCGTTTGTCCAAGAACCGAGCCGCCAGGAGGAATCCCAGGTTGAATACGATATAGAAGCCCGCCAGTCGGGCCGTTGCCCATGTTTGCTCCGTGAAACGAAAGAGCTCCACGTTGTAGATACCGGTGTCATTGTACCAACACGAAATGAGGGCCCACGCCTGCATGAACGAAACATAGCCGAACAGCACCGCGTAGCGCGGATATCTCTTAATGATGTACAGCAGCGTGACCAGATACGTCAGTACGGCCAGGCCGTTGAGCGTCACTATCATCTAATACCTCGAGAAATGCCCGAGACAAGCTGTCTATGTTGTCGGGCGCCATGACTGTCGGGTCCAGAAGTGGATTCGTCCAATAGCCTTCATATGAGTGGTTCATCAAGTGTCCCATGAATCGGCAGTCGGCATCGTAATCCCGCTCAAACTCCTTTAGCAGACGTTCTACCAGAGGCTTCAGCCGCGTAATATCCGCGCAGTAGCGAACCGAAGACAGCTCTCCGAAGAACATGGGTGAAAAGGTCACGGCGGGTATACCGAGCATACCGGCTTCATACGCAGTGGTGCCGGACACGGTGAAGACAATATCGGCTTTTTCATAGAGAATGAAGGCAGACACGTCGTGCTTGACAATCGCGACATTGGGGAGCTGGCGTAACTGCCTGAAAAAGCGTCGGCCTCGTCCGCCCAGGAAATTCGGGTGTTCCTTAACGATCAGCGTCATATTGAACGGGAGCGACCGACGGATGTCTTTGATGAGCTTCAGCTGGTCACTGAAATAAGAGCCGCGCACGTCAATCGAAGCTTCCGGCTGTACGTGCAGTCCGAAGACCGCCACCCGACCCTTGATCTCGCTGAGACGGTCGTACTTCATGACACGCCGGAGGTACCAGCTGTTTATTGTGCGCCGCATGAGTCGGGTCAATCGTTCGCTCAGACTGTGGTGGGTGAGGTGATCCTGCTCCGTCACGTGTCCTCGCACCAATCGGTTCCGAACTGCTCTCATGAGCTGCACGGGGTTGATTATTCGCGTTTGATTATGCTTCTCGAAATAGAACGGGGTGATCTGTTGCTCCCGGAATTCTCTCAGTAGCCTCTCCCCTGTTTCCGGACCGTTTACCCGTTTCCCTGACGGCACGATCGGGCTCTGCAGGTAACCGTCAATGTACATGATCCGGTTCCTCGGATAGCGCATGTCCCAGGGAGCGAGATAGCGAATTCCGAGCTCGCGACAGATCATGTAGGTTATCAGTTCATTGGTGTTGGTCGGCTCGGCAAAGACACAGGAGATTTCGTTGACTGCCAGGAAGCGTCTGATGTCACGGTAGTACAAGTAGACATATTCATTAATGTTGCTTTTCTTTTTATACGTTACGAACTGGTCCATCATCAGTATCTGATTGACCGTAAGATCGGTGGCGGCCTCACAGGCCACTATTTCCTTGAGCAATTCGGCCTTCTCCTCATCCGCCAGAAACTGCTCTTTACGGTAGACCAGCGACAGAATTCGCGCCTGCTCTACTCCCTGTTCCAGAAGCCACCGGGTCCAGACGAGATTGGTGGTAATCCAGAAGACCGCGTGTCCCTGGCGTTCCAGGACTGTGGATACGCCGTGCATCGGTCTGGTCAAATCAAAAATGGACATGAAGACGATATTCCGGCCCATGGTCTAGTATGCTCCCGGTATCAGACGTGTTTTTCTTAACCCCAGTTTGCTCAGTACGTATGCTTGTTCGCCGGCATTCAGCAGAAAGCGGAAGTGAACCGCAAAGTGGGCCGCGGTCAGGACCAGCACACTCGCGGCCCAGGCGATGATGGAGCTATCGGCCACGTCCCGCAACCAGTAGTTTGCAGCCGCGAACGGCAGCGACGTCGCGCCTATCAGGAACAACGGTCGCATCAGCCGGTCCGGATCGAGCGCCAGGTACCGTCTCATCATATACAAATACGGGAACAACATGAAGATCTCCGCCGTCAATGTAGCCACGAGCAGACCGGTCAGTCCCAACGAGCGAATGAGACCCAAACTCAGGACCACGTTGATAACGCTGGCTACAACAGATATCCAGATGGTCTTCTTGACCAACTCCATGCCGACCGCAAACGTAGACGCCATAGACACTATCGGCGCAATCACATACACGGCCAGCATAATCAACGCCAAGTGGTAATGCCCGGCCAGGTCGCTGCCCACCCACAAATGAAGCAGTGTTTCCGCGTGAACGAAGAGAACGACCAGCGCCGGCATTATGATGAGATAAGCGTAGCGCACCAGATCGATATACAGGCTACGAATTCCCGCCGTTTCGCCTTGCTCATGCAAGCGGGCCACTTCAGGAATGACGGCCGCATTGAGGATTCCTATGAGGAGCCTGATCAGGTTGGCGGGTCGAATGACTACATCGTAGACGGCCAGGCTGGAAATGGCCAGGTAAAACCAGATCAGAAACTTGTCCATTTGGTTGAAGACGATGCCGATCAAGCGACTGACGAACAGAATCGAGCTGTAGGTGAAGAGAGATTTGACGATGCCGAAGTCAAAGCCGAATCTCATCCGACGGAAGTGCGGGACACGCACCGCAATCATGTACGCGAGAACTACCAGCCGTAATATGGTGATACCGAGAATAACCATGAAGGCGATATCGAGTCGATGGTACAAAACGGTGACCAGGATCAGCAACGTGTACTGCAGCACCATCAACACCGTATTGAGCGACTTAGTCATGACAAATCGACGTAGTCCCTGCAGGACGGCAATCATGGGGAAGGTCAGGAATTGCACCAGGACATTGACAGCGACGATTTTGACGGACAAGAGCAGCTGCGTCGTATTCAGAACACCGGTATCATCGATAAAGCGTGAGATGATGAATCCGGAGAACCCGTACAGCAATATGCCGACCCCCAGACCCATGATGGCGTAGTAGAGCAGAGATACGGCCAGGCTGTTGCGTATTTTGGCTTCGGCGCCGGACGCTTCATAGCGGGCAACGTAGTTCAAAATGGCACCTTCCATCCCCAAACCGAATACGGAGAGAATGCCGTACGTACTGAACATGGACAAGAAAACGAAGGCACCGTATTCGGGCACTCCCAGATGTTTCAGCAGGATCGGTGTAGCCAGTAAATTGAGCGCCACCAACACCAAGGCATCGATTGAGGAGAAGACAGTGTTATTGAACAGCCGCTTCATGAGACGAATCTCCTGACCGAGTCGTAGAAACGTCGGCAGACGTTGCCGTCCGGCCGGTAAAGGTACTGATCGACGAATTTCCGTCTGGCTCGTTTTTCTCTCCGTACCTCCTCCAAATAACCGGCTGGTTGTTTCAGTAGAGTACGGGTTATGTCCTGGAATTCCCTGCGCGTCGTCGCCTGGTTCACTCCAGGGGCATTATGGAACGGCAACAGGTCCGCCTTCAGCCGTAAGAAATTCGGATCCCAACACGTATATACTATGGGTTTGTTCAGAAACATGGCCTCGATGAGAGCCGTTGTCTGAAAGCCGATTATGAACTCCGATCTCCGGAGCAGTTCGTTCCCCAGTGACGAGCCGCCGACCACACGCATGTTGTCGGTTTCATAGGTACTTTGCAGCGCCTGACAATCAGGCTGCTGGGGGTGCGTCTTGATGACGAAATTGTACTCTTTGAACTCGCGCGCCAACCCGCGAAGTGTAGCGTGCGATTCCTGCTTCATTTGTCGCCAGGAGATACCGTCGCGGCGCTGCAATTCGACGGGGACATAGGCGGTATCTTGATAGGAGAAGAAGGTGATGATCGGCCTGGGGTCCGGGAACAGGTCTCTGACATGCTCGTCGTTCTCCAGATAGAACAGATCGGAACGTGGTTGTCCAATGACCGTCATGTCCTGGTCGGCTACGCCGGCCCGGTTCCAATAACGGCGCTGGCGCTCACTCCAGACATAAAGATGGTCGCACATATAGGGCGCATTCATTCTGATCCGGCGGGACTCTTCTTCGAAATACCAGGGTGAAATTATCCCTTCTTTGTTTATGACGACCGTCTTAATACCGTTCTCCCGGGCTACGGCAATGAATTCCCGTATCCAGTAATAGCAGTCAGCCGGGACGACGATGAGATTGACGCCGAACTTCTGCAGGAGAAGTTCGAGCATGTACCGGCATTCACGGCGCCAGTGCGCGCGGTTCTGTGCGGGTTCGGCTTCATATGGGGCGTTCATGGCCTGAACGTTATCACTGAAGTGGATTTTGGCGCCTTTGAAAAGGACGGGTGAATCAATCTGCACAAAGTTATACTCGGTGTTGGTCAGGCGCAGGGCTTTCAGATCCTGATCATAGAAATGATTGACAGCGAGGAGTGTTGGTTTGTAGGGGTCAAGCCCGCAATCGAGTCCGTGTATGTACCGTTCCGCCTGTCGCCGATAGTACGAGCGGGCTACAGCTTCAGGGAGGTGTTCTCGTATGACGGTGCGTAAACTCATAGCAGCATCGGACCCCTCGGCTCACTATCCCACGAGATTCCACGACACCGGTGTTCCCTTCTTTACATCGCGAGCGACTTTTTTGCCCAGGATGACATCGTAGCACGCGGGCGATAAGCCGAAGCCCGGACGTATGCGGCGCAGATTTTCCTCCGTGAAGGTCTCCCCCTGTTTCATATCCTGGCCGACATACAGTGAGCGCCGGAACTGAATTGATTTCTTCTCTGACTGCTCGGCTCCATACGTAATTCTGCCTAATCCCTGCCAGGCGCGTCTCGTTTCTTCTACCAGCATCTTCAACTCCGCCGGCTCCAGGGAAAAAGTGGCATCCACCCCTCCCTCGGCGCGAGATAGCGTAAAGTGCTTTTCGATAAACGTCGCCCCCAGCGCCACCGAGGCGACAGCGACACCTATACCGAGCGTATGGTCGGATAGACCAACTTGACAGCCAAACAGGTCCCGCAGATGCGGAATCGTCCTGATATTGCTGTGGTCGGGTGTGGCCGGATAGCTGCTGGTGCATTTGAGGAGGATAATGGAGTTGTTACTCTGCTGTCGAATGGTCCGCACGGCCTGATCAAGATCCGTTATTGAGGCCATGCCGGTCGACATGATAATCGGCTTGCCGGTAGCGGCGATCCTTCGAATGAGAGGCGTATCCGTATTCTCGAACGAAGCGATCTTATAGCAAGGTACATCCAGTTCCTCAAGAAAATCTACGGCACCGGTATCGAAGGGGGTGCTGAAACATTCCAGTCCGCGTTGGCGACAGCGGTCCATGATCGGCTGATGCCATTCCCAGGGAGTGGCGGCTTCTTCATACAATTCGTAAAGGGACTTGCCGGACCAGAGGCTGCCGGGGTCGGTGACCGTGAAATCGCCGTGGTCGATGTCAAGCGTCATCGTGTCGGCAGTATAGGTTTGCAGCTTGACGGCATGAGCCCCGGCTTCGGCGGCCGCGTCGACAATGGCCAAAGCCCGCTCCAGCGAGCGGTTGTGATTGCCGGACATTTCGGCTACGATGAATGGTGGATATTGCCGTCCGATGTTGTTGGGGCCTATCCTGATATTGTCTGCTGACATGTTACGTCTCCGCTACTTCTGATTTCACTTTGCCCAACAAGTCCGATATGGGTGTGTCCCATGCGGCGTACAGCAAGTGTTCGACCTCGGCCCTGTCCTTTGACTTGTGGTAACTGCCGCCCGGCGGCTGCGGGATTGACGGCTGATGACCGGAGCGTATTCTCGGCCAGAGGTCAAGAAAAAGCTCCTCGATGGCAGCCGTGAGCCGGTCGTAGCTGGTTCGCAGCGTATCACCGGCGACGAGCTCAACTTGCTTTTGGGCCAGGATTTCGCCGGTATCGAGCCCTTCGTTCATGTAATGTATGGTCACCCCTTTGGGTGTGTCTTCCAGGATACTCCACAAATTGGGGTCGGCCCCGCGATTCCAGGGCAGATACGATATGTGGAGGTTAACGGCTCGCTGAGGAAACTGCAACAAGACATCGCGTTTCAAGATGTAGCGGTAGCCATAGCTAACGAGGCAATGGACCCCTTTCAGGATCCTGGAGCTGCCGTCGAGCCGCTTTTCGTAAACAACGACATGATCGCCCATATCCGTGAGGGTTTCGACCAGGTATGGTCGGTGCGGTCCCAACATGAGCACATTCATACCGTTACTCCTGTGCCGACTCGGTCCATCATGACATTGGCAACCCGCAGGGCGCCCTTACCGTCGACCAGCTGCATGGCGCGAATGGACATGGTTTGCAGACTTTCGGGATTATCCAAAAACGTTTGGAGCGCCCGAAGTATGTCAGCCGCCGTTACCTGATCGCCGGCGCCCAGATGGCGAATTACGCCAAGACGGTGGGCTTCGCGAGCGATTTCAACCTGGTTCCGGGCTATCGCTATGACTAACGACGGCAGGCCGAGACAGCAGCGTTCCCAGATCATGGTGCCTCCGGCGCCAATGCTCAGATCGGCCTGTTTCATGTGCTCCGCAATATTGTTCACGTCACGGTGTATTCGTACGTTAGGCACCTCGGCGCTCATGGGCTCGATAGCTGCTGCATGTTCGTTGTTGCGGCCAAGAATGACGTCCACGGTAAGTCCGGCCGTGTCCAGCATGCCAAGGGCTCTGATGGCCTTTTCAGTCTCGTTGTCTTTATCGATGCCGCCGAAGCAAATGAGCGCTCGGTTGATAGTCCCGTCGCGGCTGGCCGATTCCGATGGACTTATTCGGAATTCATCTCTTAGCAGAGCGTACTGGGGCCCGAACAGACACTTGCAATGTGCGTTTATGAGATCACGATAACGGGAGGCGCCGTACCGATAGTAGTTCTGATCCAGGAGTAAATCGCAGTCATGGCTGCGGTTGGCCAGATCATCGATGACCATGAGTTGCTTGACCTTTGGTCGCAACATCGTTTCCCAGCGGCGGTCCAGACTATAATGATCGACGATCAACCAATCGGGTTCGATATCCAGTTCATCGAGAACGGCTATCGTCACCTCCGCGTCCTCTTCCTGCGGCATTTGCAGCCAGCGTTCATAGATGCCGCCCGCCGTCGGAGTGCCGCCGCCTTCTTCAACCGACGACAGAGTGTGAACCGGAATATCCTGCGATTCGATCCGGGAAATAATATTTCCCGGGTATGCACGACATACCAGAGCAACATTGAAGCCGTTTCTTCGAAGCTCCTGCGCCAGCGTCAGGCATCGCATTGCGTGCCCGGTCCCGATCTCGTGGGATGAATCAACGCGGATCAATGCCGTGGGCTTCAGTGGACTGCTCCGGGGTGCTTCGTTTATCAACTTCGTATCCTATTGTCTAGCGGTTCAGGCATTGAGTATCTCTGCAAGTTTAACTATGACCCTTTCTACGTCGTTGTCAGTCAGTTCCGGGTACATGGGGAGGCTGAGGGCTCGGGCGTAATATGATTCGGCGCCGGGGAATTCGGCGCGATCGATGTCATAGCGCTGCGCATAGTAGGGCTGCATGTAGATCGGGATATAGTGTACCTGACTGCCGATTCCGGCGGCTCGCAAACGGCGCATGACTTCGGCCCGCGTCTTGCCATACCGTTCAAAGTCGACAAGCACGATGAAGAGATGGTAGGCGTGAAACACGCCCGGATTGACCGCCAGCGGTCGAACCGGTCCGTCAGGAAAGTACTGCTTGATAAGACCAATGTAGCTGTCGGCCAGCTGGTTTCGTCGGCGGACGGAGTGACTCAGATTCGTCAATTGACTGAGCCCCAGGCCGGCGTGAATATCCGACAGGCGGTAGTTGAAACCAAGTTCCTGCATTTCATAGTACCACGGGTTGCGGTCACCGCTGACTTCATATGCCAGTTCCTCGTTGGTCAGGTTTTCTTTCTGCATACCGTGGTTGCGAAACAGCTGTAATCGTTTGACCAAGGCCGGATTGTTCGACGTAACCGCGCCGCCCTCCCCCATCGCGACATGCTTGACGGGATGGAAAGAAAAGACGGTCAGGTCAGCGTGAGGACTGCCTCCTATAAAGTACTTGTCTCCGTTCCTGAGAAACACGGCTCCCAGCGCATGGCAGGCGTCGCCTACGAGCCGGGCGCCATGGTCTCTGGTCAGGCGCCGGATTTCAGACAAATCGGCCGGCTGTCCGGCCAGATGGACCGGGATCACGGCTTTGATTTTGTGTTCAGCGTCTGCCTCGAGGGTCTGTTCGAGTGAACTCGGATCCATCAGTCCGGTACCGGGGTCCACATCGGTAAAACGCACCTCCGCACCCACATAGCGGGCACAGTTGGCCGAGGCCAGGAACGTGATAGGGCTGGTGACGACGACGTCACCGGGGCCGATATCCAGAGCCAGCATCGACAAATGCAGAGCCGCCGTGCCGCTCGAGCAAGCCACGGCATGGCTGGCCCTGACACGCCGGGCCAGCGCCGATTCGAAAGCGGGCACAGTGGGTCCCTGGGTCAGCCAGTCCGAGCGGAGGACATTGACAACGGCCTGAATATCAGTTTCCGATATATGCTGTTTGCCGTACGGCAGGCACTTCTGAGGTGTCGTTTCCAGGATTCTCATTGGGGGAAGTCCGTTTCCCTATTTTGTCTTCTGATCGTTTGATATTTATGCGACGGCGATACCGAGGCGCGGCACTTTCCGCGGGTTCGTGGTCCCGCTGCCGCGTCGCTGCAGCGGCCGGCTCTTCGTTGGCGACCTTTCGGTTGTCATTGTGGACACAGAACTCCTCATCAACATGCTCCCTTATCTGGCGGCGTATTTCCTCGATAGTCAGCCATCTGTCGTTATTGCCGCTCGTATAGGAGAAGCCTTCGCGGCACGGGCGACCGTTGAAAGCAGCCGAGTAGGCATCCACGTCCCACAATCTCATGGAGGGCAGGATTACGAAGTAACCACCGAACTCGAGCGTGTTGAGGGCATCAGTAACCGTGATCATCTCCTCATGCAGCTTTTCTCCGGGACGGATGCCGACCATCTTCCGAGGGCAGTCAGGCGCGATGGCTTCAGCCAGTTCGGATATGCGGTAGCTGGGAATCTTGGGGACGAATATTTCGCCACCCCACATGTTGTCCAGTGCAAAGAGCACCAGATTGACGCCTTCTTCAAGGGTTATGTTGAAACGGGTCATGCGCGGATCGGTGATCGGGATCAGGCCTTCGCGGCGCTGTTTGAGAAAGAACGGGATAACGCTGCCGCGACTTCCCATGACGTTACCGTAACGAACGACGGAGAACTTGATTTTCCTCCGGCCTTTGAAGCCGTTGGCGGAGACGAAGAGTTTGTCGGAGCACAGCTTGGTGGCGCCGTATAAGTTGATAGGGGCAGCCGCTTTGTCGGTGCTCAGTGCGACGACTTTTTCCACATTGTTTTCGATGGCCGCATCGATGACGTTCTGCGCGCCCATGACATTCGTTTTGACGGCTTCAAAGGGGTTGTATTCGCACGCCGGCACCTGCTTCAAAGCGGCCGCATGCACGACCACGTGAACCCGCTCCATGGCCCGGGACAAGCGTTCTTTGTCCCGAACATCCCCGATGAAAAACCTCATCTGCGGATAGAGGTATTCCGGAAACTGCTGTCTCATTTCGAACTGCTTCAGTTCGTCGCGCGAGTAGACCACGACTCGTCCGAGTCGCGGATAATGCTCCACAATATTCTCGATGAATTTCTTACCAAACGAACCGGTACCACCGGTGATGAGAATAGACTTATCAGAAAGCATCCGGACTCCTTCGTGTAACATGCCCAGGAAAACCAACCGGGCTACGTGTGTCGGGTGTCATCGTATGGTTACATGTCCTTATTCACTGTCAGGTGACAACAAACCAGTCCGCACTTCGCGGAACAACATCTGTGCCACAAATGGCGCCATTCCATAATGTACTAAACATCATCGGCTTACCGACGAAAATGCTTAGTCGATTTTAGTGACCGGGCTCAAATCAAATGTATGATGGAAATGATTTCCTGTGCGTTGAGGAACCGGTTTCCCCGATTATTTGCACGGTAACTCATGATTCGTTCCGTACAGGATTACGGAGATTCGAGTCGTACAAGACGGAAGTCGGGCGTTAGCTTTCAAGGATTGACTGGTGACAGGTACAACTAATCAGGTATTACAAACGGTGAGTGAGGGTCGTCTTCGTGTCGGATTTCATCCACGGGCTCCGACTTGCCGGGCCCGGCATAGAGGCGATTTGGGGCATTGAAAACGAGGCCGTCGGCTGAGCCGGTATTGCGGTACGCATGCACTACACCCGGTGGTACGGCCACGAAAACATATTGGCCGGATGGAACATCCATATGCCAGAACTGCTGATAGGTGTCGGCGGTCTTCCGGTTGTCCCAGAGGTACAGTCTGAATGAGGATGTCCCCAGAAAACAGAACATGTCGGTCTGCTCACGATGTTCGTGGGGTCCGCGGGTGACGCCGGGATTGGTCATGGACACATAGCCCATTACGGGCCACATGCTGTTCTCCAGTTCGTCCTGTCGAAACAGTTCGACCAGCCACCCCCGCTCATCCCGATGGCACGGAATCTCGTTCAGGGTCACACCCTTTAGCGGGCACTGCATGCGAGCAATTCCTCCTGGTGTCGGGCAAGAAACAGGTTAAGGGCTTCCGCATAGGAGGGCATGATATTGCAGCCGAGTTGCTTCAGTCGCGCATTCTCAAGTACTGAATACTGTGGGCGAGGAGCAGGACGCGAAAATTCCGATGAATTGACCGGTATCACTTCAACCGCCAGCCGCAGTTGCCTGAAAACAAGACGGGCGATATCGTACCACGATGCCTGTCCCTCGGAAGTACAGTGAATGAGCCCTTTTATGTCCTTGTCAAGAATCACTCGCGTCTGCCCGGCAACGTCCTTCGACCATGTCAAGTTGCCTGTTTGATCGTTGACCACTCTCAATGGTTCCGCAGGTAAGTTGTTGACGCGCTTGCGGGCGAATTCTTGTCCCAGTTCTATCATGGTCTTGACGAAGTTACGCCCGTGCAGGCCATACAGCCAGGCAATTCTCAGAATGACATAGTCATCCAGCACATTTGCGACATGCCGTTCACCTGCCAGTTTGCTTCGTCCGTAAACCGTTTGAGGATTGGGCGCGTCTTCCTCGGTGTATGGAGCTCTCTGCGAACCATCGAATACATAATCGGTCGAATAGAAGATCATACGGGCGTTAACACTGTGACAGGCGCGAGCCACGTTTTCGGTCCCGGTGGCGTTGACCGTCATAGCCTTGTCCGGGGCCGACTCGCAGCCGTCGACGTCGGTAAATGCAGCGGTATGGAGGACAATATGCGGTTGGAAGGTCTCTGCTGCTTCCAATGTGCTCATCGGATCGGTGATATCGAAGTCTTCCGCATCGACACCTTGCACTTCGTAAGCGTCCTTCAGGACCGCTACCAAATCGTGTCCGAGCTGCCCCCGACAGCCGGTAATGAGGACTCTACGAAGCGCCATCGACCTCCGCCACAACCTCTTCCAGATAGGCGCGATACGAATTGTCGCTCATGGAGTTCAGAATAAACTCCATTTGCTGCCGGTTTATGAATCTCATGCGGTAAGCAATTTCCTCGATGCAAGCTATCTTCTGGCCCTGGCGTCGCTCAACGGTGGCTATGAAATTGCTCGCGTCGAGCAAACTTTCATGCGTACCGGTATCCAGCCAGGCGATGCCGCGCCCCAGCTTGACCACTTTCAGTTGGCCGCTGTCCAAATACGCCTTGTTGACATCGGTTATCTCGAGTTCGCCTCTCGCCGAGGGGGTCAGGGATTTAGCTACGGACACGACCTGCGAATCATAGATATACAGGCCGGTGACGGCGTAGTTCGATCTGGGTCGCGCCGGCTTCTCTTCGATAGAGGTCACGGCGCCGTTGTGATCGTACTCGACGACACCGTACCGTTGCGGGTCTCGGACATAGTAGCCAAACACAAGCCCGCCATTGCGAAAAGCTCTCGCTTCACGCAGGAAATCGTATACGCCGTAGAACACGTTATCACCGAGAATGAGCACGACGTTGTCGTCGCCGATAAATCGTTCGCCAATCAGAAAGGCCTGTGCGATGCCCTCCGGTTTGGGCTGCACGGCATATGAGATGTTGAGGCCATATACGCTGCCGTCGCCCAATAACTCTTCGAACTTGGGCGTGTCTTCCGGGGTGGATATGACGAGGATATCGGTGACGCCGAACAGCATCAGGGTCGACAACGGGTAGTATATCATCGGCTTGTCATATATCGGCATGAGCTGCTTGCAGGCGACGCGAGTGACCGGGTACAGTCGGCTGCCGCTGCCGCCGGCCAGGATGATACCTTTGTTGACACCGTTACCCATCGTGTATCGTCTCACCGCTTACTGTACATTTCGTGGTAGTACTGCTGATACTGGCCGCTTATGCAGCTTTCCAGCCAGTCGGCGTTTTCGAGATACCAGGCGATTGTTTCGCGCAGCCCTTCATCGAAGGAGTGGCTCGGTTTCCAGCCCAGTTCCTCATTGATTCTGGAAGCATCGATGGCATACCGGCGGTCATGACCCGGACGATCCTTGACGAACGTAATCAGTTCCCGCCGCGGCCCGCCGCCCAGCATTTCGTCCATGGTATCACAGATTTTCTCAACCAGCGTGATATTGTCGATCTCATTATGCCCGCCCACATTATAGGTCTCCCCGGATTGTCCTCGATGAAACGCAATATCGAGGGCGCGGCAGTGATCCTCAACATAGAGCCAATCGCGGATATTCTTGCCGTCACCGTACACGGGCAAGGGCAGGCCGTCCCGGGCATTGCGGATCATGAGGGGAATCAGCTTCTCGGGGAATTGATACGGGCCGTAGTTATTGGAGCAGTTGGTGGTGACAGTGTTCAGCCCATACGTCGTGAAATACGACCGCACCAAATGGTCACTGGCCGCTTTCGAAGCTGAGTAAGGAGAGTTGGGATGGTACGGAGTATCCTCGGTAAAGTAGCCGGTTTCCCCCAGCGAACCGAACACTTCATCGGTCGAGACATGGTGGAAGCGAAAGTCGGAATACTCGTCCATCCTGGCTCGCGCGAGTTCAAGAAGATTAAACGTGCCGATGATATTGGTCTCGATGAATGCGGAGGGCCCGATTATCGACCGGTCGACATGCGACTCCGCCGCCAGATGAATGACACCGGTAGGTCGGTAGGTCTCGAAACAAACGGTCAGTGCCGGTAAGTCGCGGATGTCGATACGCTCGAACACGTAGTTCTCGGCGCCTTCGATTGCCGTCAGGTTCAAAAGGTTGCCGGCATACGTCAGGCAATCAACGTTGACAATCAAGTAGTCAGGATACCTGGGTACCGAATGCAAGAGGAGGTTCGAGCCGATAAAACCGGCTCCGCCGGTAACGACAATCCTATGTGTGTACTTCGCGAATTCCATTTCCTACCATCGTTTTCGGTATACGCTCTACAATATTAACCAATTAACCTGCAGAAAGACAAGCGAGAATCACTTCCATCGACCGATTCCTTCCGGCTGTACACAGAACGTTATTCTCATCCTCAAACCGAAGACTGCCGTCTCTTTACAATTGCCTAACAAAAGTGGGAATGTGCTCGCAGTGATCCGCTAGTCAGTAAGGAAAATCTCCCAGCGTGTCCCGAATTGCACTCAATACGGATCCCGGACTAATGCCCAGGTAAATAACGGCCGCCGTCAGGAAGACCAGCACCAGTGATCCGATTACGGCCGGCGACTGCAAGAGCGGAGCCTCGGACGTCTGTTGCTTGGAACTCAACATAACGGCCATGACGCGCAAGTAGTAGTACAAACCGATGGCGCTGCCAAGAACCAAGACCAGTACAAGTACCCATTTGGCTGCCCCGACGCCGGCGCCAATCAGGAGAAACTTCCCGATGAAACCGGCCGTCAAAGGAATTCCCGCCAGCGACAGCAGCATGACCGAAAATACGACCGCCAGGGCCGGGCGCCGCCAGAAAAGACCGCGATAGGTTTCAATGACCGTCAGTTCCTCATCCGCACCCGAAACAAAGGCAATGATGCCGAACGCACCGAGTGTCGTGACAGAGTAGGCCATCATGTAGAATATCGTGGCTTCTACCGCTGCTTCGCCGCCGGAGATTATCGCCACCAGCAGGTACCCCAGATGAGCAATCGATGAATACGCCAGCAGACGCTTCAAATTCGACTGCAAGAGCGCCAGCAGATTCCCGACCAGCATGGAGGCAATAGAAATTGCCGACAGGAGAAGGACGACGTGCGAGTTCGTGTACAAATCGAGCTCGATGACATAGCGAAGCAATAATGCCGCCATGGCGGTCTTTGATACAGTGGCAATATAGGCCGTGACCGGAGCCGGAGCGCCCTGGTACACATCCGGTGTCCACATATGAAAAGGGACTACGCCCAGCTTGAATCCGGCGCCCACAATCACAAGCGCCGTCCCGGCCAGAACGACAAGATCTTTGAAAGGCAGGATAACACTCATTCGTTCAGCCAGTACCGCGAACTCCATCGAGCCCAATTCGGCATAGATCAACCCCATGCCAAACAACAGGAACGCCGAGGATGTCGCGGCGAGTATTAGATACTTGATGCCGGCCTCCAGTGAAAGCTGCTCGTGGCGGAGGTAGCCGATCATCACATACAAGGGAATCGTCAGTGTCTCCAGCCCCAGAATGAACGTTACAAAGTGATTGGCGGCAGTCAGGACTATGGAGCCGATGGTGGCAATGAGTATAAGAATGTACATCTCCTCGCGATGCTCACGGCGTCGCAGCAGGTAGCTGAAGACCATGAGGCTCACGACTGCCGCCACGACCATGATAAGTCCGCTAAAGAGCAGGGCGTACGCATCCATAATCAGCAGCCCGTTCAGAGAATAGGGAATGTCATCGTGCACCATGAAGAGTGACCGAAATGACAGCGCCAATCCCACTACGGTAATAACGAGCGCCGTTACGTGACTGCGTCTTAGCGACATCTGCACAACCAGCAGGCCGGTCGCGCCGGCGAGAATGATCAGCGGCAGAATTGCATTTAAATCAGCCATGCTCATTGCTATTGTCCCTCAACCACCTTGAGGTCAGTTTTTCGGTCAGCCGACTCTCTATTCTTGACCGAGTTTTCCACATAGGTGACGGTCGGTTTCGAGGTATTCAGGACGGGTTGCGGATAGAGCCCCAGCCAGACGAGTATGATCACCATCGCGGCCAGGACTGCCACGTAGTGGATTCCCAAATCGGTCATACCGGCGTGATTACTCTTTTGCCCGTGAAACACGCGTTGCATAATCCACAGTGAATAAACGGTAGCGGCTACTAACCCGAAGGCGGCCAGGATAGTCCATACCGGCGCCGAATCATAGGCGCCGACAAGTACGAGAAACTCGCCCACGAAATTGCCCAGACCCGGCAGTCCGAGAGAAGCGAGGGCGAAAAACATGGCCAAGCCCCCCATTCTGGGCGCCGCTTCCCACAGGCCGCCCATGCGGCGCATGTCTCGAGTGTGGATCTTCTTCTGTAAAGCGCCGACCAGAATAAAGAGACCGCCCGTACTGAGACCGTGACAGATCATTTGCATGACCGCGCCCTGCAAAGCTACCTCAGTAAACACGAACACGCCCAGCAGCACGAAGCCGAGGTGGCTCACGGAGGTGTAGGCGACCAGCCGCTTCAGGTCCTGCTGACCGAATGCGAGCAGCGCCCCGTAGAGAATGCCGAGAACTCCGATGACGATAGCCAAGGGTGCGATTTCCGCAGCAGCTTGCGGGAACAGCGGCACGACAAAGCGGATCAGGCCGTATGCACCGGTTTTCAGGAGTAGACCGGCCAGTATAACACTGCCAGCGGTCGGCGCCTCGGTGTGCGCATCGGCCAGCCAGGTGTGGAAGGGAACGGCGGGCAGCTTCACGGCGAAGGCGATCAAGAAGCCCAGCATGAGCCATCGGGCGGTCCCCAGAGGCGCCGGGGTCGTCAGCAGGTCCAGGTAGTCAAACGTGTATATTCCGGTTAAGGAATGATTGACGAAGTAGAGACCGACGATGGCCACCAGCATCAACAGGCCGCTGAGCTGAGTGAAGAGAAAGAACTTGATAGCGGCAGAGATGCGTCGTTCATGGCCCCACACCGCGATCAGAAAGTACATCGGCACCAACATTACTTCCCAGAAGAAATAGAATAGAAACAGGTCCATCGCCAGGAACACACCGTTTATTCCGGCCAGGATCCACATCAGGTTAAAATGATAGAAGCCCACGCGCGATTTGATCTCCGTCCACGAGATCACAACGGCAACCAGACCGATAAAAGACGTGAGAAGAATCATAAGCAAACTCAAGCCGTCGAGAGCGAGATGGAAGCTTATGCCATACTGCGGAATCCACTCCTGCTTGAAATCCAACAACCAGTCCCCCGGCGCCATCAGATTGAACTCGTTCAGGTGAGTCAGCCAAATCGACAGGGCGATAATCAGGGTGGCGGCATTCGCCAGAAGAGCGAGCCATCGGGTCGCCGATTCCTGGTACCGGCCCACCAGCCAGGCCAGCAAGCCGGCTGCGGCCGGAATGAGGATGAAATAGACCAGACTCACAGCACCATCACCAACGCTATCATGACCGCCGCACCCAGCGCAATGCCGAACGCGTAGTTTCTCGTTCTGCCCGTCTGAGTACCGCTAGACAGGCGCGAAATGCTCAGTGTCAGGCCGGCAATGAACGCATAGAAGGAATCGACCATATCATCTCTATTCACGTTGGCAGCCCAGTAGTACGGCCTGACCAACAACCGATCATACAGCCAGTCAAAGCCAAAACCTGCCGCCCAGAATCGGATGAGAGGGTGGCTCCTCGCAGGTGGTGATTCCGGCAGGTCTCTTCGGGCTCGTCTGCCGTAAATCCGATACGCCGCATATATGCCCAACAGCGCGGTAACAGCGGCAATGACCTGGAAGAGCAGCTCGGAGACGCGGCTGTCCCCCATGTCGACTTCCGGCAGCGTGTCATGCATAAAGCCGGAAAACAGGGTGACGTGCCCCATAGTTTGCGGCAGTTCGATGAAGCCGCCAAACGTGGACATTACGGCCAGAACAACGAGGACAGCCGACATGATTCGGGGCGGCGAATATGAGACGGAGTCATTGTCGGGCCCGAAGAACGTAAGGAACACCATGCGAAACGTGTACAGCGCCGTCACCAAGGCCCCGACCAGACCCGCCAGCCACAGAAGCGGTGCACCACCGGCCGACGACCAGGCCAACCACAGAATGTGGTCTTTGCTGTAGAAACCGGAGGAGACAAGCGGCACCGCCGCGAGGGACAGGGAACCGATCAGGAATGTCCAGAATGTTACGGGCAGTCGACGGCGCAACCCACCCATTTTCGACATGTTCTGTTCGTGGTGCATAGCCAGAATGACCACGCCGGCGGCCAGAAACAGCAGCGCCTTGAAAAACGCATGGGTCATGAAATGGAACATGGCGGCCGAATAAGCCCCCACTCCGAGCGCGAGAAACATGTATCCGATCTGACTGATCGTGGAATAGGCGAGCACCCTTTTTATATCCGTTTGAGCCATGGCGGAAAAACCGGCGATGAGCAGGGTCGCGGCGCCGACAATGGTGACGCACGTTTGCACAACGGGAGCCAGTTCAAACAGCACATGCATACGGGCGATCAGATAGACGCCGGCCGTTACCATCGTGGCGGCATGAATGAGAGCGCTGGTTGGTGTGGGACCGGCCATGGCGTCCGGCAACCACGTTTGCAGCGGCAACTGAGCCGATTTGCCGACCGCGCCGCCCAGCAACAAAGCCGCGACAGCCACGGCTACCCCGGAGCCGACCGGCCATTGTTCTCCGGCGGACAAAATGATTTGCTGAATGTTGAATGTGTTCAGGTGCCAGAAAAGCAGGAACAACCCGACCAGCAGGGCGGTGTCACCGATGCGTGTAACGACAAAAGCCTTGCGAGCCGCCGAACCATTGACGGGATCCTTGTACCAGAACCCGATCAACAGGTAGCTGCACAAGCCGACCCCTTCCCAGCCGATTAACAATACCAGGAGGTTATTTCCCAGAACGAGGACCAGCATAAACGAAACGAAGAGGTTCATGTATGCGAAGAAGCGGCTGAAACCCTCATCATCAGCCATGTAGGAGACCGAGTATAAATGAATCAGAAAGCCCACCACGGTAACGACCAGCGTCATCAGCAGGGACAGGGAATCCAGATGAAACCCGATGGCCGGAGTAAGACCGTCGACCGCAAACCAGGTCCACAGCTCCAGTGTGATCCCCCCGCGGATGCCGGTCAGGTCAGACCAGGACAATGCGATCAGAACGGCGATTGCGGCGGATATCCCAACCGAACCCGCTCCCAGAACTGCGGCTACCCTGCGACCCACTCGCTTGCCGACGGTCATCAAAACGACGGCGCTGATCAGAGGTACGGTCGGAACGAGCCAAAGGGTTTGCAGCATGTTAGCCTCGCATCCTTGAGGCGGCATCATTGTCCAGAGTCTTGAAGCGCTTGTAAATCTGAAGCACGAGCGCCAGTCCGACGGCCACTTCCGCCGCTGCTATGGCCAGAATGAAAATGAACATGATCTGCCCGTCGGTCTGCGCCCAGCGGGAACCGCCGACCACGAATACCAACCCTGCCGCGTTGAGCATTATCTCAATAGACAACAGCATGAACAGAACATTGCGTCTGACCAGGAGTCCGGTCAGGCCCAGGCAGAACAGCAGCGCCGCCAATATCAGGGCAGTTTCCATGGGCACCACGTTCATCTCAACCGACTTCCTTCTCCTCTGTAGCGGACGGCTCTTCAGCGGTGCCGCGTAACGGGTGACCGTGCGCCCGCCTCCCTGAGTCCCCCGACTCCGCCGGCCGTCCGATATGGAAGGCGCCGATCAACCCCGCGAGCAGCATCATCGCCGCCAGCTCAACGGCGAACAAATACGTCGAAAACAATCTCACCCCGACCTGCTGCGGGCCGACCTCCGTGTGCCCGGCTGCCTGCGGCGAGCCGGCCGCTATGATGTAGACGAACATCGCGGCCAATACGCCCGACAAGATGGTGGGGCCGATATACATGTGGCCGGCCAGCCATTGCCGCTCGACTCGCGCTGCTTTGCCGCCCAGGTTCAGCAGCATCATGACAAAGACAAACAACACCATGATGGCACCGGCGTATACGATAATTTCCAGAGCGGCAATGAAAGGCGCCCCCAGAGTGAAGAACACCAGCGCCACGGCCAGGAGCGAGACAACAAGATAGAGCAACGCGTGTACGGCGTTTGTCCGCGTGATAACCAGCAACGTCGACGCCAAAGCGATTACGGCCGATATGTAGAAAACGATAGTCACAGGCAAATCATGCGATTTACGGTAACAAACTCCTCGGGTCTATGGGCGATGACTCACGCTCCGCCTCGCCCTTGTCTTTGCCCCCTATCTTGACTCCGGCTACTTTGTAGAAATGGTATCCCGGGTACTTGCCTTCGCCTGAGATAGTCAGGTCCTCTTTTTCATAGACCATGTTTTGTCGGTTGTATTCCGCCATTTCGTAATCCGGCGTCAACTGAATGGCATACGTGGGGCAGGCTTCTTCACAGAGTCCGCAGAAGATACAGCGGGAGAAATTGATCCGGAAAAACTCCGGCAGCCGGCGCCCGTGCTCATCTTCGGTGGCCTGCAACGAAATGCAGTCGACCGGACAAACCACGGCGCACAGATAGCAGGCGACACAGCGCTCGCCGCCGTCCGGGTCGCGCGACAGGATAATCCGGCCCCGGTAGCGCGGCGCCAGAGGCTGCCTCTTTTCGGGATACTCAACCGTCTCCCGTTTGCGAAACAAGTGCAAGAAAACCAACCAGAGACTGCGAAGGGCGCTAAACATCTATAACACTATCACCTTTCCAATTCATCCCCGGGAGACCACAATCGCTCCCGTTATCACCAGATTGACTATGGCCAGCGGCAGCATGATTTTCCAGCCCCAGGCCAGGAGCTGATCGTAACGCGGTCGCGGCAAGCCCGCCCGCAACAGAATAAAAAAGCAGATCAGGGCGAAGGTCTTGATTAGGAACCAAACGACGGGCGGCAGCCAGGGTCCGTGCCAGCCGCCCAGGAACAGCGTCGTGACAATGGCTGATACGAGCGTGATGCCGATATACTCGCCGACGAAGAACATGCCGAATTTCATGCCCGAATACTCGGAATGAAAACCGGCCACGAGTTCGCTTTCCGCTTCGGGTACATCGAAGGGCAAGCGATGCGTCTCGGCAATACCGGCCACCATGAAGACGACAAACCCGAAAAACTGCGGCACGATGTTCCACAGGGACTCCTGAGCGCGGACGATTTCAGACACATTGAATGTGCCGGTCATGGCCACGACGCCCAGTAATGACAGCCCCATGAATACCTCGTAACTGATCATTTGTGAGGCGGCTCGCAACCCGCCCAGCAGGGAATACTTGTTGTTCGAAGACCAGCCACCGAGTACGATACTGTAGGCTCCCAGGGACGACATGGCCAGGAAGAACAGCAGGCCGACATTGAAGTCAACCAGCACGCCCAGTCCCGGACCGACCGGCACGATGGCAAAGGAAAGCAGTACGGTCAGCATAATGATGCCGGGCGCCAGGAAAAAGACCGTTTTATCCGCGAAAGGCGGTATCCAGTCTTCTTTGAAGAAGATTTTGATCATATCGGCTACTACCTGGAAGATACCGAACGGCCCGACCCGATTCGGTCCGTAACGGTCCTGCCACAATGCCAGCAGACGGCGCTCCAGCCAGATCAGTCCGGGCGCAACGGTGAATATGCCCATCAGAATGCCAAGAGCGACCAGACTTGCAGCGAGAACGTCCATTTACGTCTGCCCTCCTCCGGCCAAAGTGATCATCGAAGGCAAGGACAGCGCCGGTAGACTTGGGTGTCCACTGACGACACCGACTACGCCGTTGGGTATACTGTCATCCCACCTGAGCACTACCGAAATGGTGGATCCCTCCGGTTGGAGTTCTATCGTGTCACCGGCCTTTAGTCCCGTCCTTTCCATCATTACCTGATTCATCGCAGCATATGGCTCGGGAATACGCTGCTGTATCGACGCCGACTCGCTGCTCAGCTCTTCGCTGCCGAAAATCAGATACAGAGGAACGGCCAAAAACACGCCACTATCGGCGGTAAATGGGCCCGGGATTTCTGAGTGATAGCCGGTGGCACCGTTACCCGAGGATGCGAACAGTCGTAGACCGGGATCGCCGCCACGCAGTTCCGCTCCGGTTTCTTTCATGTAATGTTGAGTCGCCTGGACTGAATTCCACCCCGGCGACCAGAAGAACGGAATGAGTGATCCCGGTTGATTCTCCTGCACGCCTTCCATGGAAAAGGCCAGCGCTGAGTCACCATCGTCGGGCGGCTGCGGTTCGTGCACATTCAGGTGCGCATTCATGGCCGTCCGTCCGCTGTACCGATGTGGTGACCGAGCTACCTTGCACTCGTGAATGCGAAAGCTCGCCGGAGGCGCAATCTCCGTCAGATCATACCGCCTGCCCAGATGCGCCAACACGGCATCAACGGCGCCGTCCAGCGTACGGAATCTCTCGGCTTCCTCGATTTGGCGGTGTTCCATTGCCTCGCTCAGCCATTTCCAGGCTTCACGGACTTCTCCGTCGGGATTCAACGCCTGGGAGTATCGTTGTGCGCGGCCCTCGTTGTTGACGACGGTTCCGTCTCCGTCGGCGAACGTCGCCGCGGGCAGCACGAGATCGGCTCGCTCGGCCGTCCGCGTAGCGAGTTGGTCCAAACAGACCAATGTCTCGATCTTGTCCAGCCGTTCATCGAGGTCTCTCTTGTCTACCGTGCGATAAAGATCATTTTCCAGAAGCACCATCGTATCCACGTGGCCGCCATCAATTCTTGCCAGCGCCTCAGTCAAGTGCGAACCGCCCAGCATCCCGAGGCCCATACTGTTGCAGTCCGGCATGACATAAGCGATCTGACCTTTGTTAACCGTGTCGTACAGGGCGCGGGCGCAATTCGATGCGGCATGGATAACCGAGAGCTCGTTCAGGCTGCCGCCGGCTATGATCGCGGGCCGCTTGGCCTCTTTCAGTGCTTCAGCTGCTTCTTTAGCGAGTTGTCGCATGTCATCTGAAAGGCCATCAACGGCGGGTGCTTTCTGATCGATAGCGTGGGCCACGGCCAACCCGAAGCGGGCGATATCCTGCGGGGCCATGGTCCGCGCCGCGGTCGCAATTCGGTCGAGCTTCGTCGCATGCACCATTATTTGATAGAACGGACCGTGTTCGTCCTGGGCGAGTTCCCGGACGGCGGCATCGTCCCAACGATTGATCTTCAGCTTGGCGGCTCGTTCCATCGGCTTGTTACGAACCGCCTGTCGCACCGCCAGTGCCAGCATCGGCGCCGTGTTCGTCAGATCCTCACCCAGAACAAGAACGGCGTCGGCCCGCTCGATATCATGCAGCGAAGCAATATGGTCCGGCGTTATTTGCAGTTCGTTGATAATGGCGGCCACGATCGCATGCTCAGTGGCCGTCACGCCGTGATAAAAGTTCCCTTCACCGACGAGTGTGAGCAGTGCCATATTCGATTCCAGCGAGGCCCGCGGCGAACCGATCCCGATAACCCGCTTGCCCTTCCCCATGCATTTCCGTAAGGCCTCCGACGTATCCGGGGACGATTTCCTCTCGCCCGGGTTGTCTTTGAGTCTAACTTCTCTTATTCGTTTATCGCTATTCACGAATTCATAACCGAATCGACCGCGATCACAGATGAAATAACCGTTGACCTGTCTGTTGTACCGATTGAGAATACGAACCAGCTTGCCGTACCGTTCACCGGCCAGCGTGTTGCAGCCCAGGCTGCAATGCTGGCAGACGGATGGTCCCGACTGCAGGTCCCACTTGCGTGTATAGTGACGGCGGAGCGTTTTATCCGTAAAGACGCCGGTAGGGCAGACCTCCACCAAATTGCCGCTGAACTCACTTTCCAGAGGACCATCTTCGAAACGCCCGAAATAGACGTGGTCATGGGCTCCGGTCGCCTGCAGATCGTCACCGCCGGCGTAATCGTGATAGAACCGTACGCACCGGTAACAGGTTATGCAGCGGTTCATTTCGTGATAGATGAACGGGCCCAGGTCCTGGTTTCGAAACGTGCGTTTGTTAAACTTGAATCGGCGGTAATTGTGGCCGGCCATCACGGTCATGTCCTGCAAATGACACTCACCGCCTTCGTCGCAGACCGGGCAATCATGGGGATGATTAACCATGAGCCATTCGATCACACTTTCTCGAAACTGCACTGCTTCCGTCGCCCGGACCGAACAACGCAGCCCGTCCGTGACCGGTACCATACAGGCCATGACGAGTTTGCCCCGGTCGTCGTCTTTATCTTTGTATTGCACGACGGCGCATTGGCGGCACGCCCCCACCGATCCCAGAGCGGGATGCCAGCAGAAGTACGGCAGGTCGATGCCGAGCGATATGATCGTGTGGAGCAAATTATTCCCGTCAGGGACTTCGTACTGTCTGTCGTCTATGAAAATAGTCGCCATGAAGTTCTATCTATACGGACACGTCTTCTTGTTGATGTGGTCTTCAAAATCTTCTTTGAAATATTCAAGAGCCGTCTTGAGCGGCTCGATCGCTCCCGGCGCCAGGGCGCAGAACGTTTTGCCCATGCCCAGCCAGCGGGTGTGGGACAGCAGGATCTCGATATCCTCCATGGAGCCCTCGCCGTTCTCGATGCCGTGGAGCAGCTTCTCTGTCCACGGCAATCCGTCTCGGCATGGCGTGCACCAGCCACACGACTCCTGGGCAAAGAAATGCTCGAGGTTTTCACACAGCCCAACCGGGCAGGTTTTGTCATCGAGCACGATCATGGTCCCCGTACCGAGACGGGAACCGGCTTTTTGCACTGATTCGAAATCCAGGGGTACGTCGAGATGGTCGTCCGTCATGAATCCGGTCGAAGCACCGCCCGGCAGAAAACCCCGCAGTGACAGTCCGTCACGCATACCGCCGGCGTGGTGGAAGATGATCTCTTGAGCTGTCGTACCCATGGGCAACTCCCAGAGCCCCGGATTCTTGACCCGGCCGCTGACTCCGTAGAGTTTCGTCCCGCCGTCTTCCGATTTACTGAGACTCTTATACCACTCGACGCCGTGTTGGACAATATGGGGCACGTTGTATAGTGTTTCGACGTTCTGCACGATGGTCGGCTTGCCCCACAGGCCGCTGGCCTGTGGAAACGGCGGTTTCGCACGAGGCTGAGCGCGTTTGCCCTCAAGGGCGTTGAGCAAACCGGTTTCTTCGCCGCACATATACCGACCCGCGCTGGAGTGGATATGCAGTTCGAAATCGAATCCGGAACCGAGTATGTTCCGGCCCAGGTACCCGGCGTGGCGTGCCTCCGCGATCGCGTTCGTTAACCGTTCGGCCGACAGATGATACGCCCAACGAATGAAGATGTACCCGACCGTTGCCTGAAGCGCATAGGCCGAGATAATCATGCTCTCTACCAGTTGATGCGGGTCACCTTCCATCAGAAGACGATCCTTGAACGTGCCCGGCTCCATTTCATCGGCGTTGGCCACGAGGTACTTTTGTTGGGGAGCATCGTCTCCCATGGGCACGAAACCCCATTTCATCCCGGTGTTGAATCCGGCGCCTCCACGACCGCGCAGATTGGCGTTCTTGACCTGCTCGGTGATTTGCTCGGGAGACATCTCTTTGAGTGCTTTCCGCACTGCCTGGTAGCCGCCCGCTTTTTCGTACTCCTTCAGAGATACGTAGGACCGATCCGGCTTGATATTTCTCGTCAGGGGCTGTTCCATCCGCTATTTCGTCGTAAATTCAGCCAGCACGTCATCTATTTTGGCCGGCGTCAGGTTGCCATGGGTCGTCTTATCTATAATCATCGCCGGCGCCTTATCACACAGCCCCAGACAGGGAATGGGCAGCAGCGTGAACTTGCCGTCAGCCGTCGTCTCGCCAAACGTGATGCCCAGCTTCTGCTCAATATGTGCCAGGATGTCCCGGTACCCGTCGATCCAACACGTGATACTGTCGCACAACAGGATAACATGTTCTCCAACCGGCCGGCGAAAGATCAGATTGTAGAAGGTCGCTATGCTGTCCAGTTCTTCCCGGGACATGTCGAGATACACCGCCACGTCCGCCAAACCGTCATCGTCCACCCACCGCCTGTACTTCTGCACAATCTTCAAAGCACCGATACAGGCCGCCTGCTTGGTGGGAACGTGACTCAGTTCCCGGTCGATCTCTTCCTTTTCGCGCGCACTCAACATAGAGGATTCCTGTTCTATCTATCCACGTCCGCCAGTACGAAATCAATACTGCCCAGAATCGCCAGTACGTCGGCCACCGAGTGCCCTTTGGATATCATGGGCACCATTTGCAGGTGCGGAAACGACGGTGTCCTGATCCGGGTCCGGTAGGAGCGGGTATCGTGGTCGCTAACGAGGTAATAGCCGTTGTTGCCCTTGGCTCCTTCGACGGAGGCAAACACTTCCCCCGCCGGCACCACCGGCCCCCAACTTACATTCAGGAAGTGGTTGATTAGGGTCTCAATATCATGCATGGTGCGATCCTTAATCGGCGGCGTCGTGAGGGGATGCCGCGACTTGTAGTCGCCGGCCGGCATATTGTCGATACACTGCTGAATTATCCGCAGACTCTGCCGCATCTCCTCGATGCGCACGACTGCCCGGTCATAACAATCACCGTGGGTCGCCGTCGGAATGTCGAATTCGAACTGCTCGTATCCGCCGTACGGCCGCTTCTTTCGAAAATCGTACTCATAGCCGGTGGCTCGTAAACCCGGCCCCGTCACTCCCCATTCAATGGCTTCGTCCGTGTTGTAAGCTCCGATACCGACCGTCCGGGCCTTGAAGATGCTGTTCTTCATCACCAGGCTGTCATACTCTTTCAGACGATTCGGCAGGTAGTCGACAAAGGACTGCACCAGGCCCGCCCATCCCCTGGGGAGGTCTTCGGCCACGCCGCCGATGCGAAACCAGTTAGGATGCATCCGGTCGCCACAGATCGACTCGATGATTTTGAGAATTCTTTCACGATCATTGAACATATAAAAAACGGGTGACAGAGCCCCGATATCCTGAGCAAAAGTACCGTACCAGACCAGATGGCTGGCGATTCGGAACAGCTCGACCAGCATGATGCGAATGACTTTGGCTCGATCGGGCACATCTATCCCGGCCAGCTTCTCGACTGCCAGAACGTAGGGATAATTGTTCATGACACCGCTCAGGTAATCAATGCGGTCCGTGTACGGAATGTACGTATGCCACGATTGACGCTCCGCCATCTTTTCCGCCCCCCGATGGTGAAAGCCGATGTCCGGGACGATATCAACTACCTCTTCCCCGTCCAGTTGAAGCACCAGACGCAACACGCCATGCGTTCCGGGGTGTTGCGGGCCCAGATTGAGGAACATGAACTCGGAATCTTCGCTCCGGCGCTCCATGCCCCACTCTTCGGGCTTGAACTCCAGCGCCTCCTGTTCGGCGTCCTGTTTTGTCTCGGGCAGCTCGAACGGGCCCAGCTCGGTGGCACGAGCGGGGTGCTCCTTGCGCAGGGGGTGGCCCTGCCAGGTCCGCGGCATAAGTATACGATACAGGTGCGGGTGACCGTCAAATGAAATGCCGAACATGTCGAATACTTCCCGTTCGTACCAGCCGGCCGCGGGCCAAACGCCGGTTACGGTCGGCAGCGACGGGTATGGTTCGTCCAGCGGTACTTTGATCCGTACATCTCGATCGCGCTCGAAGGAAAGCAGATGATAAACCACACTGAACAGGCCGGGTGGTTGTCCGTCACGATGCTTGCGGTGCCGCTCGTCTATCGCAGACAAATCATACAACATTCGAAAGGGCCGCTCGATTTCACGGGCCAGATATCGTATCACGTCGACGACGCGATCCGGCTTGACCCAGTACGTTTCGATATCGTCCGCCGTCTGCTGGCTGCCGATGACGGCGTCGGGATAACAGCCGGATATATCGCTGCCTATGTCTGTGTTTGCCGATTCGAGTGTGTTCATGAGAAACAACAGTATCAAATGCTTCTATTCGATTCCTTCCGGTGTTCGCAGACTGGTTGTCTTGATTCGTTCCTGACGTTTTTCGTCCCTCATAGAACGTTTTTCGGGCTTGACTATTCCCTGCGGCCCGATATGCCAGCTCAGCGGTCGCTGCTCTTTACCCACCGCCTGCTGCAACAGCACCAGCCCTTCCATGAATGCTTCCGGTCGCGGCGGACAGCCGGGCACGTACACATCGACCGGCAAGAACTTGTCTACTCCCTGCACCACACTGTAGATGTCATACATGCCGCCCGAATTCGCACACGAGCCCATCGAAATCACCCAGCGCGGTTCCATCATCTGGTCGTACAAGCGTTGAATTACAGGCGCCATTTTGATGAATACGGTGCCGGCAATCACCATAACATCAGCTTCACGCGGTGTACCACGGATAACTTCCGCCCCGAACCGGGCAATATCGTACCGGCTGGTCAAGCTGGTGGCCATTTCGACATAGCAGCATGACAGACCGAAATTGAACGGCCACATCGAGTTCTTCCTCCCCCAAGCGATCAGATCCTGAAGTTTCGAGAACAACACCGACTTTTGCACGGTCTCCTGAAACGATTGGTTCTGTATCTCCCTTACTGATGAATTGGGAGTAATATTGAGAGCCATTTATGTTCGCGAACCTTCCGTTTCCATGTTTCGCCGGCGTGGTCTGATCCAGTCGAGCGCTCCCATTCGCCATTCGTAAAGAAGGCCAATCAACAGAATCCCCACGAACACGAGCAAGCCCCAGTACCCGGGCCAGCCCAATTCCCTGGCGCCAATGGCCCAGGCGAACATGAACACCACTTCCAGATCGAAGATCACAAAGAGCATAGCTACGAGATAAAACCGGGCCGAGAAACGCATTCGGGCCGAGCCGGTTGTGCTGATACCGGACTCATAAGGCAAGCCCGTCTCGCGTCCCGAGTGCCGCTGACCAAGCAGATACGACAAACCATACATAACCCCCAGCACGAAAAGCGCGCCGAGAATATAAATGATAAAGGGGAGGAACGTGGTATCGCTAATGGCCAACCCCCAGTCCGGAATTGCCGCCATTCACATTGAAGCGCGGCATATAATTGTCGTACAGGCTCTTGCGAGACCCCGGGATACGATCACCACGCGATGATCGATTGCCGGACTCCTCTCGCATTGTAACTAAACTGATTGCAATCATTTCGGTACAGTTACCATTCATTGTCTGCGCATCCAGGCGACCACCATTACTCAGCGAATTCCGGCCGCTGAATACCGCAGGTAGATCTGTGCTCATTCCTGTTCTATTTCGTACTATAACAGACCGTCTTACATATTGTTTCAAGTTTTAAGGGAGGCTCCCGGCGGGAGAAATCGACCCGTACTGACTGCAAACGGGATTACGAACAGCACTGTCTCCCGTTTCCGGGCCGTTCGGTCGCCTTTGCGCAGAGTACGGATTCCAAATCGCATTGACACCGATGGCTACACGGACAGATCTACAATACCGTGAAGGCGCTGGAACCTCCTTTCATTACATGAATCTGTGAGCCTAAATCACAACAACACCGAGACTTAAGTCCAGTTACTTCCTTTTTTACTTTATCAATCGATGTATGTATCTTAGACTCATGAGAATATCGTACACAAAGGGTGGGCAATCTGCAGGGAGTAAGACCCTCAATTCAGCTGATGTCACTTTCGGCATTACTCGCATCTCTTCCGGAGGCCTTACACTTCAAGCGGAATGATAATGACAATAATGGACTTTGGAAAAATGAAAACGAGATTCCGCCGGCCTGTTCGAGGGCTGCTATGTTGTCGATACCGTACAAGCGTACCTGGACTGCCGCCTCAACATCAACCCCTTCTACGAACCGGCCTGCAGCTTCAGGATATACTGGACCAGTAGGTCATCATCCTCATTGTTATTATGTCCGCCTCCGCTCCAGCCCAAAGTGATCATGTATTTTTGAATCAGCCGGCCATAAGCGATTATTTGAGGACAGTGGCGCTGTAGCGCCTGATGTCTTAAATTGCTTCGCGTACTTTCTCAATCGTCGTCTAACCGCTACTTCTGCGTCAGGTATTCTTCCGCCGCCTTCTGGACATCGTGTCGCAGTCTACGGAAGTCGATATCTAGTTTCCTTTTCCCAAGACGTCTCTCCGTCATCTCAATGGCCTCGAATGTTGTCTTGACAATGAATTGCCTTCGCTGGGGAGGGGTTAGCTTACTGAATCGCCTCCTTGAAACCTCGAAAAGTGCCTTTATCTCTTTTAACTTCTTGTCATAATTTGATAACTTAGGATAGCCGGAGTTTCCCTCTGAGGACTTAGCGTCATGTGAAACGAATTCTATCGTAAGAAGATTCAAATCTTCTCCGTATTTCGTCGATGAAAACAGCGGCTCCATAAAATTAAACAGTCCCCTGGGCTTCCAAAGGTATTGTTTCAACATTTGTTCGAATGGTTTGTTAGTACATTTTGTTGAATAGAGAATGACAGGAAACTCTTTATTCACAATTGAAATCTCGAAGATGATGTCATCGAAGTCATCATCGAAGTGTCCGTCGTTGCAATGATAACGCCTGCCATTGGGAATTTCCTTGATCCATATGGCAGCACCGTTGATCCAGGAATCAACTACACTTCCCCCCCTGTCCCATACGTTCTTCAGATCCAGAAGCAAGTTTTTGCTTCTGCACAAGAATTCTTCTTCAAAAGGGGGTCGGTCCTCTTCCCATATCAAAGCCCATCCTTTCAAAACAGCATCACCATCTTCAAAAATCAGACTGCCGTCTGTCGAAAAGGCAATTCCTTGCCTCCATTCAGAGTTTGTGGAGAGAATGCGGTACTTTAACTTCGAATGGTGACCGGGTAAATGAAATTGATCCCACATTGCACACGTTTTGCCATTGTAGGTGATAGGTTCACCATCCGATTCCCTAAAAAGTTCTGAAAAGTCAATCATAGTCAGCTTCCAACGGTTATCGTTTTTTGCTTATCTCGAAGCCAAATCAATTAAGTGAGCCCGCTACACACATGCACCTCTCCAAGCCTTGTCAAGACATAGCACGCCCGATTAGTCAACTTCTCTAGGTTTCCGGTGCTGCTCATAGTGCTCTTCTGGCCACTTTTCTCTGAGATTGCTTCTCACATGTTTGCCACCTTTCTTCTGCGATTCTACGTGGTGTAAGTGCTTCGATTCCGTCTTACCCGCTTGCTTGTTTTTCCGTTGTTCAGCAAGCCCTTTCTCGGCACGCTGCAGGTTCTTTTTAGTGAATCTCCCAGGATTGTTTTTCGCTTCTTGTTTCCAGTACTGCCTCCTCGCTGTGGTCCAGCTCGTTCCTCCCTTCGGACCTACGAGACTTTCCTTAGCAGCCTGATCACCCGTCTTCCCCGCAGATCCAGCCTTTTGAATTACCCTCTTTGCGCCTGCTTTGGCGGCCGCCCTAACAACACTTTTCCCAACTCCCTTTATCGCCGAAGGACCAGGCACCGGATCATGGGCCATGTCCCATAACAGATCAAGAAGAAAGGATTCAACTGGCGACTCGTCCTGTGACTGCTGCCGCTCCGGCAGGATCATTGCTTCCCCATCAGGATCAATAAATTTCATCGGATTGTCAAGCGCGTATGTATATGGACTCCAGCTCGGGTAGTCGCTG
>CAZLBP010000034.1:0-41541 GCA_964557855.1 uncultured Ignavibacteriales bacterium
ATCCTTTCTCATATGATTCAGATTGTACTGTCTGCTGCCATAATGAGCGAATGGGCGAGGCTGGTTGTCGACTAAAAAGATAGCGTACGGCTTGCCGCCGCGGTTCTACCGCAAGGTCAGGCAGTAGGTCGGGTTCAGAGGCGCCAAAGGCGGCGAGAAACCCGACACAAACGCTGGTTATTCACCGTATTCTCCATCGAACTGCAATTCAGTCTCGCCCCAGTCTTCTTCATATTGCCCTTCCTTGGTCAATAGACTTAACGATGAATGTGGATACGAATTTGGAGAGACAGCAAGACCATGCTTCACGGGATTATAATGTATATAATCGAGATGGCGGTTCATATCCTCCTGGTCACGAATGACGTGATCCCAGAAGCGGTTTTGCCATACTCTCCCCTGTCTGTATTTGTCTCGATATCTCTTAGAATACGTGACCTTGAAGCGATGAAGCGTCTTGGAAATATCGCCAGCAGAGGGCTTCAAGATCATATGAAAGTGATCGGGTAGTAGCACCCAGGCATATAGTTGTTCGTCTTTCCATGAATGCCAAAACATCTCGATATCGTGCAGGAGTAATGCCTCGCGGTTAAATGTCACGGACGTAATGAAATAGTACCGATCCGGTATAATGATCCGCCGAAGGGATTTCATGCAAGGAATATTATTGAATGAGTGAAGAGAGTCAAGAAGTAGGTCGGGTTCCGAGCCTTGTGCAGCGAATAGTAGGTCGGGTTCCGAGGCGCCAAAGCCGGTGAGAAACCCGACACAGCGAGATTGACAATGGTTCGGTCGGTCCCATATGAGAAGATGTCGGGTTATTCGTCCGCTAAAGCAGACGCCGAACCCGACCTACTGCGCTGACGTGGATTCGCAAGACCTGCCGCAACTTTCAATCGAGACTTTTTCAACATACCCTTTCAGGTGGGTTTCTGTATGGCCCATAAATTGTCATCGACCGTATCAAATGTAGTCGTGGTTTTCCAAGAAACCCACCCAAAGGGTGGGCCACCCGGCGTTGAATCAGTCATTCGTCCGCTGCGCCGGGCTCAAAACCCGAGTTGGCTGTATTGCCTCAGTCTGGTTTTGCATTTGGAGTTGGCCAGTTCAACTCTTCTTTCCTCCAAGAGTACCAACCGTACCCGATAAATCCGAGGCCCAAAGCATTACCTAACAATAATAAGCCAATAAGGTGTGGCGTTCCACTGGTGGATAGAATTATGACTTGCAGTGTTAGCCCTATAGTAACGCTAATCGTTGCGAATGCGAAGATTAATATAGCGCACAGGAGAAGGTAAATCCCGTTGCCTCTCAAGCCAAAGTCTCGGTACTTTACAGGTAGGAATATGATTTCGTCTCTAATGATAACTTCACGCGTCAGCGGAGGAATTGAGCTAGTCTGCCTCTTCGGAGGTTGGATTGAATGAAGTTGATCAGGCAGAATGCAACGTTCACTAAAATATAATAGAGGATACAGTCTGATTATACCGGCATCAATGCGGAACGAATACAGACAGCAAATACCAAGTAGGATAGAACATAGTGTTCCAGCTAATGCGATTTGTGTAGCAAAAAGCTCTTGGGCTGCAGGGTTACTGCTTATTGCGCCTTGCCAATCTATAACAAAAGCCCATATTGCAAGTGTTCCGGTCAGACCTAGCCTGTTCCAACCTGTAAGAACGTTGGTAAGATATCCTCGCCTACGCGAGTACTCACCAGATAGAGCTGTCTTGACGAAATCATCGATTAACATTTTGTTACCGAAATCACCAATATGCCGAACATTCCCATAGACTCAGAAAATACAGCAGATTATTGGTCCGCCGAGCCAGATGGCGAACCCGCTCTAATATGCTCGGACCCGGATTCAGTTTTGCCCCATCTGTAAGTCAAGTATAGTAGGCAAAGGCAAGTTATTCCGGGTAGCGCCCAATAACGAATATCCATATTTGTTGGCATCTTGAAAAAAGCCCATCCGTTTATCGCTAGCAACGGAGCGAAACTAAACAAGTACATCAAGAACAACTTAAGGTGTCCATGGAGCTTACGCTTCAAATAATAGGCAATAGTAAGTGCAGCGGCATACAACAAGTTTAGAAGTAGCCACTGGACCATGTATTCGACGTAATTATGGTATCGCCAAAGTAATACGCCGTCTGACTTGTCAGGGACTTTTTGCTGCAACAATCTGTACGAATACATGGTGTCTTCAATGCCATAGAAATCTGCCAATTTCTTAAGGCTGTCAAGGTCTTTTTCAAACTGCCAAAGGGGGTAGTCGCTAGTATCTTTCCGGCTTAGCATATCATTTGCAAAGCCACTCAGTTCATCATGTGCAAGCGCTTTGCGGAAGAAATCCGATTGCGTTTTTAGCTCCATTATTTCTCGCTCCGCCATGAACTCACCTATCCTAGGAGCACGTTCTAACGCCCACCCATAGTTATTCTGTGAATTGAGAATAGAACCAATCCCAAAATCCTGAGTATGAATTATCGAGTCATGTACTTTGAAGTGAAACTTTGTTCCGGCAACAACTAGAAAGATATTTTTGCCAAGCAATTGGAAGAGCTTTGGGACGTTGGACACGTAATTGCCGCCCACAATAGTCGCGCTGTTCACGCCGTGCTCAATCTTGAAAAATGACTCTTGCTCATTGTACGCGCTCACAATACTGTCAACTGACCTATTTGTATCGAGCACAATTCCTCTTTCATAGAAACCTGTCATTATTGCTAGCTGTGCCGGAATTCGATACGCATAGACAGCTATTTGAAGTGAATCAGCGGATCTGAAGAACATGTAAGATTCATCGGCTTCAGACACAAATACTTCCGCATTGATCGCTCTTGGCGGATACATTGAAAAATCACCGCGAAATGACTTATGTACATCTCTAACTACTTTCTCACAGTATCCTTGCCATACTTGCTCCACAAATGGAACAATCATCAGAGAATCGATCTGAATGTCTGCCGAGAACTGCGTCTTAACAATCTTGACGTGAATTTTCCCATCATTACTGGCCTCGTCCTGACCGCAGTTGACGAACAGTGCCAGAGTTACCGAAAGAACGATTAGTCCCACGAGCGTCGGGATGAATCGATTAAACACGCTTAGCAAGCACCCCTCCCCCTCCCCTATATTATTCTAAAATAATCCACAAGCGTACATCTTCTCGGTCTTGTGAAGGTGCTCGCCTTCGTGAGGCCTTCGCCGGTGGTGCCGGCTATGCTCATCGTGCAGTAGCCTTCGCCATCGTAGCCCAGGCCGGCCATGTTGTAGCCGTTCTTGACGAAGATGTTGGCGCGGCATAGCTGCGCCATGTTGGAGAGGTTGACTATCGACGTGGAGTGCATGACAAAAGTGTGTTTGAACTGGTGCTCAACGATGACCGCCTTCTCCATGGCCTCCTCGACCGTTTTGCAGCGGACCATCGGGATGACCGGCATCAGTTGCTCGGCCATGACCAGCGGGTGGTCCCAGGGGGCTTCGAAGAAAATAAGGCGGGTGCCGGGCGGCGGGGTGATATCGACCTGCTTGAGGATTTCATCGGGCGGTTTGCCTACAAAACGGCGGTTGATCGCAACATGGCGGTACCCCTGACTATCCGGGTCGGACTCGACCAGGATTTTAGTGAGTTTGTCGATCGCGACCCCTTCGAGTTCGTACGCGCCGTTGGCGATCATCTCGCGTTTGAGCTTGTGGGCGACTTTGTCGACCACGAAGATTTCCTTTTCATCGGTGCAGAGGATATTATTATCGAAACTGGCGCCGATTACTATATCCTTGCCGGCCTGTGGGATAAGGGCGGTTTCATCAACTACTACTGGAGGGTTGCCGGGTCCGGCGCAGATGGCTCGTTTGCCGGAGGCCATGGCCTGTTTGACGACCGCTCCCCCCCCCGTGACGACTACCAGGTCGACGTGTTTGTGTTTCATCAGGGCCTGCGCCGACTCGATGGTCGGGGTGGTGATGCAGGCGACGAGGTTGGGCGGGCCGCCGGCTTCGACAATGGCGTCGTGCACCAGCTTCGCTGTCTCGGCGGAGACCATTTTGGCCGACGGGTGCGGATTGAAGACGGCGGCGTTGCCGCCGGAGATGATCGAGATGGCGTTGTTCAGGACGGTCGAGGGCGGGTTGGTTGAGGGCGTCACGCTGGCCACTACGCCCCAGGGGGCGGGTTCGACCAGGGTCAGGCCGTAGTCGCCGGTGAAGGCCTCGGGCTGAAGGTCCTCCGGACCGGGGGTTTTGCGCGCCGTCAGGAGGATTTTGTTCATTTTGTCGGGCATGCATCCCAGGCCGGTTTCGGATACCGCCAGGGTGCCGATCCGTCCGGCGTTGGCGATGGCGTGCTTGCGGATGTTGGCGACGATTTCGTGACGTTTCAGGAGGGGGATATCGAGGAACTTGCGCTGGGCCATGCGGGCGGCCTCGACAGCATCGTCGAGGTTGTCAAACAGACCGCCATTGGTGGTGCGTGGGGTGATTGCGGGTTTGGATTGGGTGGCGGTTGGAAGTGGCTGGGTTGAAGCCGGGTTGCCCTCTCCCCTACCATTGGTGCTACCGCCGTTGCGTTTGGAGATTTCGTCGAGGACGAGTTTGACGATTTTGTCGACTGAAGGGTTTTGAGTGGAATCAACCATGTTTTATCTCAGGGCAGATGTGGACATCTGCCGCGCAACGAAGTCGGGTGCGGCGTTGTCCGGCACGTGGTTGCGGTTCCGGCGGGGTCAAGCCCCGCCTCTACGCGGAACAAGGATCTGTGCAATTTAAAAAACTGAGACATCTTAGGACAACTGCTACCCACAGAAGTGGATTCCTGCCTGCGCAGGAATGACAATTCAAATTGTACGGCATTCAGCCATTGTCGCTTACTAAAGGGCAGATGTGGACATCTGCCGCTTACAATACTGGATTCCTGCCTTCGCCGGAATGACATAAAAAGGGGCAGGAATGACAGTCCGACAGCTACTGTTGGTCTTCCGGAAGTCCGGTCGGGAATACCTCGTGTACGTTGTTGTGCGGGCGCGGAATGACGTGGACAGAGACCAGCTCGCCGACCTTCTGTGCCGCTGCCGCGCCGGCGTCGGTCGCGGCTTTACATGCCGCCACGTCGCCGCGAACAATAGCCGTCACCATGCCCCCGCCGATTTTTTCATAGGCCACCAAAGTAACTTTGGCCGCTTTGACCATGGCATCGGAGGCCTCGATCAACGCCACCAGTCCTTTGGTTTCTATCAATCCAAGAGCTTCCATTGTGGCTCCTATGCTGCGAAATTAGGACCGTTAATCAATTCATAGCAATAAAAGACTGCCTGCGGCAGTGTCAACCAAAAATGTTTCTCCGCCTGAGAATGAGCAGGATGGGCAACCCGATGATGTAACAGGCGATGAGCTGGCCGACACCGATCATTTGGACGCAGAACCAGTAGTTGACGCCGATAATCGGCGCCAGATAAAGAGAGACGCCGAAGGCGTTGAGTATGACAGGCGGCAAGGGGGCCAGAATGATACCGATCTCGTGGCCGGTGTTTCTGGTCCAGACGAGTACGGCCGCGCCGAAAACGGTTGCCAAGAGCAGCAATCCGCCGCAGATGGCGAAGAAGGGTTCGCGGGTCTTTTCCAGCAGGATGATGGCGGCCATGGTCAGCACCAGCGCGAAAATGACCATCGACCAGAACCGATCGCGCGAAATGAACGTCGCCAGGGGGAGTCTGCGCGCACCGAGCCATATCATGGTGATGGCCACGAGAGAAACGAATATACCTATAATGGGCCTGGTACTGAACGTGAAGTTGTTGAGCAGGAAGACGGCGCCCAGCCACATGAGAATCAGGGGCAAGTAGGTGAGGTAGTTGGCCTTTTGCGGGCTTCTGAGGTGGACCGTCAGGCGAGTGAGTATCGCCGCCAGCAACGTGATAAGCGGGCCGAACAGGATGTCCATCCATCCCAGGCCGCCAAGGATGTTGGCCACGAGGCAACCGATATAGAGGCCGGGGACGGCGGCCACTGAAAGAAACGGCAGGACCGTGAGAGCTTCGGCAACTCGCACTTGGTAGACACCGAATGAGATCGGTTGAAAGACAAGGCTGAGAATGGCGTATGACGATGCCACCAGTCCCGCTATTGCAAGTTGTCGCGTTGTCAGGCTTTGCACGGAGTAAAGGAATTTTGGCAGGTGGGCAGTGTCAACTTAAATTTGGGGTGGGGTACCCTGTCGAAACCAGAACGGGGATTTCGATCTGCTAAACTGGTGAAGCGGCGTGGCAGGTTTGGAGCGGACCTGGTAGTCTATGCTGAACAGAACGGCGTCAGGTCACACCCTGCCGGCGCGAGTCAAGACCTGACACAACTTCAAATCCCAGCCGTTGGGCTGTGTTGAAAAAGCCTCATCCGGATGTTGCGGCAGGTCCTGCGAATCCACGTCAGTGGAATCGTGTGACCGGCCGCTCTCGCTTCCTGACGAATCACTTGCCAGGTCACAATCCCGCTGAAGCAGGCTCATAGATCACACAATAGTAACCGGGTTTTTCAACGGTCTCGCTGGGTGAAGGACCGAGTGACCCAATTGTACAACGTAGATCAGTTTCTAGCCGACCGCACTCCACCGCAAGCAGCGGACAACCACGTATCGATCCTAATTCTATTGCAGGGGCGGCCCCATGTGGTCGTCCTTTTTCGGGTAGCCACGTTGGGCTGCCCCTACGGCTTGCGCGTACCGAGAATTCGACCAGAGGGTCGGGTCCCGCAATGCCGAACTACTTGTCTTCCATGTAATACAGTTCCGGTACAAGCTCGATCGGTCTTCGGTTGAAGTGTGCGGAGGCTATGTAGATATCTTCGATATTGCCGACCGGCTCTTCCAACAGGTCGCCGTTCTCATCCTGCATCAAGAGCCCCGGCTCTTTGTGACTGATGCGCACGGCGATGGGGACACAGTTCTGCCAACCGGTGTATCCCTTGCTGAGGCGCACTCGGATTTTCCGTCTTATCTGGATTGCGCGCAGGAATGAAGCCAGAGCATCCGAATGACTGTCGGGGTGGATGTCCTCTTCGAGCGAATCGAAGATAAGATACTCGCCGCCCAGTCGTTTGGTGTCGCCGGCTCGCAACTGGCTGAGCTTCTGTTCTATTACCGATATCCGTTTTTCAAAGAAGGAGTTGGGTTTTAAGGGGGAGCATTGGACGGCATGGAGTATGATGCCCAAATCGCCCGGCTCGAAGTAGTCAACCGGAAAGGCCGACTCGGGAGCCAGGTGGTAGCCCTGGTCATAGTAGACATTGTAGCCGAGATCCAGCAGCGCATTGATATCGCGATAGACTGTGCGCGGCGAGATGTCACATTCGCGAGCAATCTCCTTTATGTGAACGACGTTTCGTTTCTTCAAAACGGTCAACAAGTACAGTAGTCTTTCCGAACGCGTCATTTTAGCTCCCTCTTATTAACGAAGTACAGTCCATGATCTGGTGCCTCTACTCTTGCGGCACAAGCCACCGACTACATTCTATCAGCCGACTCGCCAATCACAGTCTACCAGTGACAGCGTGTCCGGCCCCGGGGTGTGGAGAGATTGTGGTTGTTCCGAAGCCCCAGTTTTTCTGGAATCCTGAGGATATCACAAGCGTGACGATATTACTCTGGCTACAGCCACCTCCAGTTTGCAGTTTTCCAACTCCTGAATGCCATTGGAAACGATAACCGCTTCAAAGCTAAGATACAAGAGTTCACTGACAGATACTGTCAGTGTTTTTTGAGGGGGTAGGTGATACAGAAGTACTGGCCGATTTCACTGAGGTTGTGCTTGAGCTCCAGAGGTTCGAGCACTTCCGCCTCAGCACCGAAGCCCAGAATCCAGCGTTGAATTTCCTCAATGCCTCGCGTGACCACGCGGTAAACAACCTGACCCTCGTCGGTTTGTTCGACCAATTCATCGGGATGATGGGTGCCGGATAAGATGACGCGGGCGGCGGCGCCCGTGAACCTCACTACCACTTCCACCGGTTCGCCGCTGTATACTTCCCAGCTTCCTTCGAAGTACTTATCGGGAACGATGTCCCTTCGCCGTTGAAACGAGATTTCGGTGGGGCCGACATCTCTGACGCGGTCTATGCGAAAGGTTCGAAAGTCCTGACGGAGGTGACAGTATGCCACGAAGTAGAAGGCTTTGCCGCGAAACATGATGAAGTACGGTTCCACAAGCCGATCGGTCATACCCGACTTTATAGAGTCATAGGTCAACTCGAGGCAAGTGTAGTTGTGTACGGCATGCTCAATTAGGCTGTAGAAGTGCTGGTCCTGGTTCCGGTCGATAGACGTCTGGATGGAGACATGGGTCGGCGGCGGAGTGAATTTCTTCTCCCGCTTAACGGTGTCCGACAGGCCGGCTTCAATCTTGGCCTGAATGCGCCGGATAACGGCGGCATACTTGTCGGTTTTGCCGAGCGGGCTGGATTCGAGCGTGAGACGGAGGCAGTTGTATTCATCGAGGTCGAAATTCAGGGGGGGCAGGAAATTGTCTGAGGCCAGTTTATACCCGTTGTCATAGTAGATCGGGATGTTGGCTTCGGAGAGAGCGGTTATATCACGGTATATGGAGCGCTCGGTCACCCCGCATTCCTCAGCCAGTCGGGCGGCGTTGAGATTCTTGCGGGCCCTCAGCAGATTCAGAATATGCAGCAGTCGATCGTACTTGGACATTCCCATGGGTTCGCTCCTCACGACAGTATAAGCAATTGTCAGGGACAATACAATATAGGGATTGGCCCACAGTCTATCCTATACTCCAGCTTTGGGGCTCCGCGGATCATGGTCAGTATACGCGCTAAACTGTTGTCAGTAGGCGACATAACCGAGTCGCACCGTGGTGGCACCCGGTTTGCGATAGGGACTCCAGAAACAGTCCTGAACCACAAGCCACCGAGGGAGATATGGCGCATAGAAAAGGGAGAAGAAGGGGAGCGGGGGCGAGAAGCGGATTTGATCTTTCCTCGCTCAGTTTCGCCGCGAAACTGGTCTTGGGGATAGTCATAGTCATCACCTTTCTGAGCCTGGTGCAGTGCTCGATAAAGAAACCGGAATCGCCCACTTGGTCGACCAACCTCGTGGTGCCGGTCGTGAACCGCACGTATCCGATGCAGGAATTAATCGATAAGGTTGGTGATGATAATCTCGTGATCGATTCGACCGGTCTCGTGGCTTTCACTGTTTCAGAACTGCTCGATACCGTAACAATCGATCAAGATAACCTGAACACCGATGATCTGGCATATTCGATCTCAAAAAGGCTGGGGCCGATAGAGATAGAATCGCCCACGATTCATCCCGTGACCGTTTCATTCGATTCCGTAAGCGGGCTGGGGTATTCGCTGCCTGGCGACCGGGCGGTCGTCCCCGATACCACTTTCAGGGTCGTCAGCGATATGCCCGGAATCAGTTCGTTTACCACCGCTACGTTTTCACAGGGACGGGCGGATATCGGTATCACGAATGAGCTGGGCCTTGACCTGGATAATATCATCATTACGATCGTCAACGCCGAGACTCACCAGGTGATCGCCACCGCCTATCATCCGTCGGTTCTGCCCAGCGGATCTTCGACTACCGTGCCCATGGTTCTGGACGGGTACACGATTCCCCACGAGCTGGATATCGTCACTTGGTACCATACGCCGCTGGACACGGTCGACAATGTCTCATCGCGATCTATAACGACAACGGTAACATTCGGCGATACGTTGGAGGTGATCTATGCGGTCGGTCAGGTACCGGCCTTATCGCGCACCGACACGGCCTTCGTCAGTCTGGCCGAAAACAACCGTGTGGATACGGCCGATATAGCGGGCGGACTGCTCGATTTCTCCATAACCAACGAGAGCGGGCTCAATGCTACGGTAACGGTAGCACTGCCGGACGTGCAATCGGGGGGGGCTCCCTTGACGATCGACCGCTATGTACTGGAGCGGCAGACGGTGCGGATGCAGGTTGATCTGACCGGATACGAACTCGTGCCGCAGTCCTCGAACGTGCCGCAGGAGCTCAGTGTCGTCGCTACTGCCAGTTCGCCCGGCTCGGGCCTGGATGAGGTGGTGGTTACATCGGCGGACAGCTTCGTGGTGAACGCCGAGCTGACCGACCTGAGGTTCTCGTCCATTACCGGTGTTTTTCAGGCAGTGACCGTCACGTTCGATGATATCAGGGAGCAGTTTGACCTGCCGGTCGGTTTTGAGCATATCGAACCGACCAGCGCCGTGTTGACGCTGGAAGTCGATAACGGTATCGATTTACCGGGTCAGGTTGCATTGCAGATCTCCGGCAACAACGGCGAGGCTCTGGCTCTGTTAGGTGATGTTTCTCCGCGAGGTCTGGCCTCGAGCGTCAGTAGTTCGATCGTGGTCACCAACGTAGCCGACTTCCTCTCCCCCATACCGACTGAAATCGAGGCGGCCGGAACGCTGACGTTCGGAGACGGCAGCTATCAGAGCCGGATTACCGAGAACGATTTCGTGGCGGCCAGTGTGAGGATCGATGCGCCGTTGGAAGTGATCATCAATCCGGCCACGATCAAGACGGATATCGAAAGCGAAGATATCGACCAGGAAGATGTCGACGTGATCACGGACCATTTCGTTCAGGGTCGCCTTCTCTTTCAGGTCACCAACGCCCTGCCGCTGGGAGCGACTCTCAACATGTACATCGGAGGTGATTCGGCGAGTCTGTATTCCAACCCGCAGTTGCGGCTCGATTCCATCTATGTCACTGCGGCCCCCGTCGATGAGAACGGGTTCGTTACCGATGCCGCCACCACCGCCTACCAGGAAATACTGCTCAGCTCGGAAGACATCAAAATCCTCGAGAACGAGACATTGTACTTCGGCCAGGAAATGATCCTGGACGGCACGGCCGGGGAGAAAGTGATTTTCACGGCGGACAACTACATTACCGTAACGGGCCGGATTGAAGTCGAGTACTTCTTCGATGGTGAATTCTAGGAGGGGATCATGCATATTAGAAGACTAGCCAGTATAATATTGCTGTCGGTTGCCATGATACCGGCTGTCGGCGACTCGTTCGCCGCCGATCGGGCCTCGGCCCGCAGCGTGGGAATGGGAGGTGCCTTTACCTCGCTGGCGGCCGGGGTCGATGCCTATCGGTACAACCCGGCCAACCTGGGACTGACGGAGTACCGCCGCACGCAGCTGGAAATACTGGGCGCGGGGGCCAGGATCGACAACAACGCCTTCAGTCTGAACGATTACAACAAGTACACCGGGGCGCTCCTCACGAACGATGACAAAACGTACATTCTTGGCAAGATTCCCGGCGACGGCTTGAACCTCTCGGCCAATATGGACGCAACCGTCTTTGCCGTATCATCGGGGCCGATTGCGTTTTCCACGTCGGCGGTGGGGCTGGCCGAGGTGTCGCTCAGCAAGGAAGTATTCGAGCTCCTGCTGAACGGTAACACGTTCGGAGATACGATCAGTGTCAACGGGTCGTATTCCGATGCCGTGGTTTATGTCGCCAGCGGGCTTTCGTACGGCATGCCGGTATACACGGCGGGAACCCGACGGCTGGCGGTCGGCATCACCGCCTCGTACATCAGGGGCCTGGCAATGGAGCGAGTGGTCAAGATGGAGGGTCTGGTAGCGACCGAGGCAACCGGGTATGCCGGCGAAGGGGAAATCATCGCTCGCACGGCGACCGGCGGGAGTGGCGTGGCTTTTGACCTGGGTGCGACGCTTAAACTGGATGATGAGTATACGGTCGGCGCCTGTCTCAAGAACGTGGTCAGTACGATCGGCTGGAGTGAGAACACCGAAGAACACGGCTACCGATTCAGCTTCGATACCATGACCGTTGACAACATGGAAGATGACTATGTTGTCTCGGATGACTACTCGACCGAAGTTTCGTCCTTTTCGACCAATCTGCCGTCGGTGATGCATATTGGCGTCGCCAATACGGCCGGCCGGCTGCTTTGGGCTGTCGACTGGGAGCAGGGCTTCCGGCGCGCTGCCGGGGCTTCCAGGAAACCCCGCCTGGCTGGCGGACTGGAGTGGTTCGGGTTGGCGACCAGACTGCCGTTGCGGTCCGGCTTTTCGATCGGCGGCGGCTCGCCCCTGTCGTTTTCATTCGGTACCGGTCTGCAATTACGAAGGTTTTACTTTGATATAGCTGCCGTTACGGGCGGGATGGTGGTTCCCTCCTCGTCGCGCGGCTTGAACTTCGCCCTATCAACGGGGCTGTATTTCTAGGAGTCGACAAAAGGGAGGCTATGAAATCATGCAAGCTTACCATGCACGTAACAGGTACCTGCCTTTCCTGATTGCCCTGCTGGCTCTGCTGATATGGGGCGCGAATGTAATCGCGGTACCGCCTCATCCGGAACTGCAGGAGGATATACGCTCCGGAAAGCAGGCGGTGCCATACTTTCTGGCGAATCTGGATGCGCTGCACAAGAAGGGAATTTGTGTTCCCGGTTTCGTCCATAACCATCACGGTGGAACACTATCGAAGATCGCCCCGCCCAACACACCGACAATTACCGGTGAGTTCAAGGCACTGGCGATACTGGTAGAGTTCACCGACCAGGCGTCCCAGGTAGCAGCCACGTTCTTCGATTCGCTGCTCTTTGACTCGGTCGGTAACACGGTACATGACTACTACAGCGAGGTATCGTTTGGCCAACTGGACATGCTGACGATCAACCTGCCTTCGAGCCTCGGTTGGCGGACGGCGCCTCAAACATATGCGTATTACGTGAACGGCCAGAACGGTACCGGCGCGTATCCCCAGAACACCCAGAAGCTGTGCGAGGACCTGGTTGATCAAGTTGATTCACTGGTCGACTTTGCCGAATACGATAACGACAACGACGGCTATGTGGATGTCTTGATCATCGCCCATTCCGGCACGGGCGCCGAGTTCAGCGGGGACAACGACGATATCTGGTCTCACATGTGGGGTATTTCGCCTCGGTTGAAAGACGGCGTGTATATCTCCAGTTTCACGATGCAGCCGGAATTCTGGACGACCCCGGGCGATATGACAATCGGGGTGTACGCTCACGAACTCGGCCATGGATTCGGATTGCCGGATTTGTACGATATTGACGGCTCTTCTCGAGGGGTCGGCAAGTGGGACATCATGGGCTACGGCAGCTGGCTGGGACCGAGTGGTCGGGGCGGTTCGCCGGCTCATATGTCGGCTTGGACCCGCATCGCCTGTGGTTTTGCCACGGCCACCAATATCACCGACAATACGTATACGCAGGCCATCACCCAGGTCGAAACGAGTGGTGAGATCTATCGCTTGTGGACGTCGGGCGCTCTTGAAGACGAGTACTTCCTGGTAGAAAACCGACAGAAGACGGGATACGACGCCTACCTGCCCAACGCCGGCATATTGATCTGGCATGTCGATGATGCCAAAGAGACATCGAACAACACCGACAACACGCAGGAGTGGTACCCCGGACAGCCGGGCAGTCTGCACTACCGGGTGGCGCTGGAACAAGCCGACGGCTTGTGGGAACTGGAACACAATGACGACCTGGGTGACGGCGCCGACTGTTTCCCCGGCAGCACGAACAATACCTCGTTTGACGCACTCTCAACGCCAAGCTCGAATTCATACGAGGCCGGGGCTTCATTCGTCAAAGTGGACAATATCTCGGCCTCAGCCGCTACTATGTATGCGGACCTGATCGTGAGTTTCGCGGCGGCTGTCGACGATGACCCCAATGAATCCCTGCTGCCGGTTTCGCTCGATCTGGGTCAAAACTACCCCAATCCGTTTAATCCGGTGACACATATCGCATTCACCACTTCCGCTGCGAGTGATCTGCAGCTGGAGATCTTCAACGTCACCGGGCAGAAAATACGTTCGCTGCTGGACGCTGCCCTGGAAGCAGGTACGTACGAATTCACCTGGGACGGTTGCGACGACAATCAGCAGGCGGTTGCCAGCGGTGTGTATCTGTACAAGCTCTCCGCCGGGGACGTCGGGGACGTCAAGAAAATGGTGCTCTTGCGATAGTGCTCGCGAGCAGAGTGAAGTGGACGATTTCCTCCCTGGTCGTCCGCTGACAAAACCCCGGCCATGCGCCGGGGTTTTCCTTTGTCATTCTACCGGATAATACTCTTCTTCCTGTTTGACCGGTGCTTTACTGTGACGCTGGAGTTTCTTATACTTGGTGTGACACGTCTTACATCGTTTCGGTTCCTCGGTGTAACCCCGTTCGGCGAAGTACTCCTGCGCGCCGGCCGTGAAGGCAAATTCCTGTTTGCAGTCACAACAGACTATGATCTTCGGTTCAAAACCGCTACCCATCGTTCCCCTCTTTCCTGCCTCACCTGCCGTCCCTGACGTGTGAAGCGGAGATGGTTAACAACTTACATTTCGCACTATTGGTAGTGCGTTTTTATTACACTGTCAATTAAAAAAGTTCGAGTTAGAGCCTAGTACGGGTTACAGGGAGGCGGCCCGCCGCCTCGGAAAAGGAAGTCCACTATACCTGACAAATCGGAGACGTTGACATCCGTGTCACACGTGAAATCGCCGGCTTCTTCCACGGGCAAAGGAACCGGTCCGCCTCTGAACAAGTAGTCGACAACGTACGTGACATCATCGATCAGGATACCGCCGTCGAAATTCAAATCCCCTCGCTGGAGGAACACTTTGGCGCAGATCGACTGGCTGTCGGTGACCAGCGTATCGCCCCGGGAAACGACTTGGAACGTCATGTTGGACATCGCTCCGACAGGCGTGCCCGGCGGGGGTGTGACTGGAATGGTGACCACCGAGTCCTGCGTCGGTCCCAGAGAAATGTCAAACGTATCGGGGCTGATCCAGCCCGCGTCATCCCAGCCGGTGATATCGAAGACGTCGCTCAGCGGCGAGGTATTCGAAATGTGGTATTCGAACTGACGTTCACCGCCGGAATAGACGGCGGAATCGATTGTCAGCACTTCGGATGATACCGCGTAAGGAGGTATAACACTGGCCGAGTAGTTGAAAAAGGCGCCGCCGGAGAACTCCTGTTCATTGACACCTACCAGGACGACGCGGTAGTAGTTCTCGAATTCGGGTATTTCGATGCTGCCGTAGTAAGAGAGGTCACTCAGATCGATCTTCTGAAACTGGTGGCTGTTCTCGGCGGTCGACAAAATGACATAAGCTGACCATTCGTTGGCATCGTTGCCATTAAACGTCAACCGCAGCCTCCCAACCGGTCCCGGCCAGAACTGGACATAACAGGCGGCGTACCCGGCCGGATTGGTGGGACCCGTCTGCAGCGAGACGGGGTAATTAGTGTGGCTGCGGGCGATATAGACCGGAAAATACTGCGCGGCCTCTTCATAATGCAAACCATCATCGCGGGCCGCAGTGCAGAAATTCCAGGCCGTGAAGTCGGCGAAGGCCGAGTCCTGCGTCCAGCCGTAACGCCCGATTAAGGTGTCGGAAAGTGAATTGTAAACGGTCTTATATCTGGCGCCTTCCCACACTGCCCGCATCAGGGAGGTGTCGAAACGCTCCGACAAGTACATTCCCCATATAAACGCCCCATAAGCATGGCTGGTGTTTTCCATCAGCGAACGGTGCGGCTGGTCCATGAAGTTGTCGAGATAACTGTAATTGTCGTCCGATTCGTCGAATATGATATCTTCAACGTGGGTCGCGTCCAGTTCTGTGAACCAGGATTCCTCATCCGAATCATAGGCATACTGGCAGGCGTGGTGGAACTCATGGGCGCAGGTCACTTTCGCTCGGCCGTACTGGTTTCCCTCGGGGTCATTGTTAGGTGGAAAGATCGCATCAAGAAAATCACTGTTAAGCACGATGTGGCTGTAGGCGTCGTTCCATGGTTCCGGTCCCGGCCCTTCCGCGATCGTATAGCCGTAGATCCCGAAATCCTCGAAATAGATGTCATAGAGTGAATCGCCTCCGAGAGTCCCGTCTTCAGGGGGCAACAAGAATCCCAACTCCAGATGCTCGGTCAGAGTGGTATCGAGGTAAGCGGCGCATTTTTCTATGAAATCAGGCACTCCGGTAGAATCGAGATCTTCGACGGGGACGGGGTTCTCTCCCGTCGTGTCATAATGAAGCTTAAAAAAGCCGCTGCCTGACACAAACTGGAACTGCGACGATTTGCGTAAGAAAGCCTGCCGGAAGATCTCCTGGGTTTCGAGCGACAACAGTTGCCACTCCCCTCTAATTTCAGTCAGTATCGGTGTTCCGCAGCGGATCGGGGCGGCCGTTTGCAGGGCTGCCTGCCCGGCGTAGATGTCCGGTAACTCCTGTGGAGACTTGATGGCCAGAATCTGGAGCCGAACCTTCTCATCGAGCGAAATATCACCGGCCGAATAGGCTGATTCGATAGCGTCCAGAGTCGAGTTCATCAAGGCTAACTCGCCGGTTAGAGCTGGGGCGGCAACGCTCAGACTCAAAACGACAGTCAAAATAATAAGAGCTTTTTGTTTGCGAAAGTACATCCGTAATCCAGTTAAGGAATTAATGTCGCAGTATCTGTTATCGACTTCATTCGGCAAGAACTGGAACCGTCCGGAGAATAAGTCCTTTTATTCCAGCTCTACGCATCAGTAGTCAGATCATTGTGTTCTTTTATCTCCTGGTACAACAGATCGCAGGCGTGTCAGGTTTCCGACGGGCTGTTCCTGATACGCCTCAGGAGATGTGACAGCCTCACGGTCCGCCGACAAGTGCTGTGCCGACACAGGACCATCCAGTATAATGTATTGATTTTCAACGAGTTGTCAAGAACAAACTGGCGATTCGGGAGAGGAAATACTGGTCCGTTCCGATTGAGATTTGCCAACCGTTCTTCTCGGAATATGCAAGGTCAATTCTGGTCAGGTTGCTCCGAGCGGAATGCCCCCAGCCTATGCGCAAGCCGGCACCGCCGGCATAATAGACTGTGCCAAAATCCAAAGGTTCATCGACTTTCCAGGCTCGGCCGGCATCCACAAATAGCGTCGGACTGAATGAAACCGTAAGGATTTCGAATCCAGGAAAGAACCTTGTTTCGAAGTTCACGGCCAGGCGCCGGTTGCCGGTCCTGAAGTACTTCTCGTAGCCGCGGATCCCGCTGGTTTCTCCCAGGATAAGATCTTCGGCATCGCTGGCCCGCCAGTCCGAGAGATAGTTCGCGCGGGCGGCAAACGTAATGAAGTCAATCCCCTGGTTATAAAAGTAGGCTTCCAGTTCGCTGTACCGACGGATATTGGTCTCGCTGTTGAACCAGACCTGGCGCTGGTAATTCAAATAGAACAGGTTGTCCCCGTATTGATAGCCCTGGGAAAAGACGACACCCACTTTGTTGTACTCGTACGAGTCGAAACCCGGTGTGAAGGCCCGACCCAGTGACAGTATCGCCGTCTGTCCCAGAACGAAGTCCTCCGTGTAACCGATACCGTCGATGTTCTTCCTCTTGGCAAAATAGAGATTGTATATCTGCACGCCAATATCAAGACTGTGATATGCGGAGTCCTCCGGAAAACTCGCCTCCGCTTGCAGGCTGTCCGCCGGCAGATCGGAGAGAATTGTCTTGTCCTGAGTGCGGCGAAAGAGATACGTGTAGCCGTTGGTGAGGACGACCTTCTGTTTGTACGATCCCGTTCTAACGGCGAATCTGGTTGCCAGCCTATCCCCTTCGGTTCGAGCCTGACCGATCACCCTGGAATTGTGACGAACGTCGGATCGGATTCTCGATTCCGACCAATTGATATTGAAGGAGTAATTCTGAGTCAGATTGTAGAACGGACGCCCAAAGCTCAGCAGGTAGCGTTCGTTAGTGGGGTCATTGCTGTAATTTGCCGCGATGCTGACAGGATTGCCCAGCACTCTGTCCTCAGCGAAACCAACGCCGAAGTAGTTCTCTTCATCCTCCTGGATGACGTACGTGGCTTCAAGGTATTGGTTGCGTCCGAAAAGGTTACGCTCGGTCAGTGAAAGATCATATATATTCTGATCCCCGTCCCGGGAGAAGTTGGGGCCAAGAGCCAGCGTCCATTCGTCGATTGTGACGACGCGTACGAGCAAGTGACCGTTCGGGAGCGTATCGGTTTCAATCCAGGCATCAAAGAGGGCCAGACGGGTTCGCAGATTGCGGGCCGTTTCTTCCGCCAGCTCATACGGGAATGGCTCTCCCTTTTCGAAGAGAATTTCGCGTTTGATGACGCCGGTCCTGGTTTTGTAGTGGAATTTGTTGGCCAGTTTGAAGATGAAATGCCGGTATTTGGGATCGTCAGTATCATATACGTTGCGATTATCTATCACGATACTGTCGACAATCGGACCGAATTCGGTCAGGCCGGGTGGCGCCGTGCTTTCCGCCAAGCCGGTCCCTTGCGGTTCCAATATCGCCGATCCGGTCAGAGTGGAACAACAGAAAATCAAAAGCAAAAGCCAGGGCAGGGTAATTCGCAAATAACATCTCCACAGATCTACCGCTGAATAAACAGCGGCTGTTCATCCGAGCAACTAAATTCTTATACATAGATAGGGCATATCGGTCGTGGGTTCAGCTACCATCGGGTCTTTCCGATACAACGAGAAGGTACCGAATTAGCTGTGCAAATCAACGTTGTGCGGCAGGTCCTTCGCTACGGGCGGACCGAAAGCAGGCCGAGACCCGCCGCAACGAATCAGGACGTGAGTGGATGAAGAAGAAAATCGGTGATCTGCTGCTTGAAAAAGGGCATATCGCCCGGGAACAACTTGAAGAAGCCTTACGAGAGCAGGCCCTGAACGGGGGTCGGCTGGGCGAGATTCTGGTAGCCAAAGGGGCTATCACCGAAGACCAGCTCATAGACGTCGTGTCAGAACGGCTTTCCATTCCCAAACTGTCACTGACCAACATGGTAATCGACCCGGAAGTCATCCGGCGGGTTCCCGTTGATATAGCGCGCCGGTACACGCTCATCCCGGTGTTTGCTCTGGGCAACACGCTGACTCTGGCGATGGCCGATCCGTTGAACGTGATCGCCATCGACGAGATCCGGTATTTGACCCAGCTCAATCTGAAACGAACCATTGCGCCCGCTTCGGAGATCAAGACAGCCATCGACGAGTACTATTCCGTCGCGGATTCTATCAGCCGCATGGTCGGTCACGAGGGAGGCGAGGGGACACTGCCTCGAATAGACGCCCGTGCCGAGAGCGATCCGGAATCCGAGAGCGCCGTAGCCCGGCTGGTCAATCTGATGATCTCAAAAGCGGTGAAAGACCGGGTGTCTGATATTCACATCGAGCCGGAAGAAGCTCGTCTGCGGATTCGGTACCGATCCGAAGGAGCTATGCGGGAAGAGGCGACACCGTCGATGTCGATGCACGGCGAGTTGGTGTCGAGAATCAAAGTGGCGGCCAATCTCGACGTATCCGAGAAGCGGCTGCCGCAAGATGGCCGCTTTATGGTCAAGGTGGACGATGCCACCATTGATTTGCGCGTCTCTACCCTCCCCACCATCTACGGTGAAAAAGTGGTCATTCGTATTCTGGACCGTCGGAATCTCCTGCTCGATTTCGACCAGCTCGGGTTCAACCGGAAGCTGGCCGAGGCCTGGAAGAAAATCATCCGCAAACCTGAAGGGCTGATCCTGATCTCGGGTCCGACCTCGAGCGGCAAAACCTCTACCCTGTATACGACGCTTCAGGAAATCAACAGTATCGAGAAGAACATTATCACGGTGGAAGACCCGGTGGAGTATTCTCTGCCGCTTATCATACAGGTGCAAATCAACGAGAAGGCCGGGCTCACGTTTCCCTCGACACTGCGGTCCATTCTGCGTCAGAACCCGGATGTGATCATGATCGGTGAGATCCGCGATACGGAGACGGCCCGTATGGCCGTGCGTTCTTCGATGACGGGCCACCTGGTCTTGTCGACCATCCACACCAATGACGCACCTTCAACATTGATGCGACTGATCGATATGGGCATGGAGCCCTATCTGGTCGCTTCTTCACTGAAGGGAGTCCTGGCCCAGCGTCTGGTACGGCTGAATTGTCAAGAGTGCCTTCAAGATTACCGTCCATCGGAGATTCTGCTGCGACAGGCTAATCTTCTGGAGCTGGCGGACGTTCTGAATTTCAAGCGCGGAATCGGCTGTCCCAAATGCAAGAACACGGGTTTCAGGGGGCGGACGGGCATATACGAATTCGTGGAAATCACGCCCAATATCTCCGAATTGCTTATAACGCAGGCCTCGTTGAATCAGATCAAAGATGAAGCGCGACGCAGCGGATACATCCCGTTGTTCGAAACAGGGGTCGAGAAGCTTCAGTTGGGTCTGGTGTGTCTGGAAGAACTGCTGAAACAAACGTCGAATATCGAAGATTTCTATAAGCCGCGGCAGACGGCGCCGCTGGAGACGGTGAATGCCAACCCAGTATAAGTACAGTGCCGTAGCCGAAGACGGTCGTCGGCACACCGGTGTACTGCCGTATGACGATCGCGACCTGGTGCTGGACAAGCTCAGGGAACTGCGGCTGACCCCCATTTCACTGGAAGAGATTTCACCGAAACGGCCGTTCAGCCTTTTCGGCTTCTCGGGAAAACGGTACTACGATACGCTAATCGCTTTCACGAGTCACTTATCCACCTTGTTCAAAGCAGGCGTGCCACTGCTGCGGGCGCTTAGCCTGATCAAGGTCGGCGGGGCCGGCAGTTACTTCAGCCGGACCGTATCGGACATCCGAGAACAGGTCCAGGCGGGCAGGTCGCTGTCACAGGCCATGCGGCAGTATGACGACCTGTTTCCCAGGGTCTATGTAGCGAGTATCGCCGCGGGCGAGGAATCCGGCCAACTGGATGATATACTCGATGAATTGAGCGTGATGCTGGATAAAGAACTGGGGTTGACGCGCGCCCTCAAGAGCGGTGTCCGGTACCCGTTGATTGTTATCACGGCTATCATAGCGGCGGTGCTGGTGCTGATCATGTACGTGATGCCCAAATTCATGGCGTTTTACGATCAGTTCAGGGCGGACTTGCCGCTGCCCACCAGAATTCTCATAGGCGCGCACGACCTGTTCGCCGCTTACTGGCCGTACGGATTGGGAGGGCTCATCGTTCTCGTTATCGGCTTCAAAAAGCTGATGTCCAACCAGCAGTTCAAGCACGGGTTCGACAGCCTGTTGCTGAAGGTGCCCATTTTCGGCAATTTAATCATCAAGGGCAACGTAGCTCGCTTCACCATGATGTTTCACATCTTGTTTCAATCCGGATTGTCTATCGTATTCGCCCTGGAATTGTTGGCCGACTCGATCAAGAATTCGGCCATCGGGTTCGAGGTGCGAAAAATGGCCGATCTGCTGCGCACGGGACGTGACGCCGACCTCGTCAAATCGGAGTTCCGATATTTTCCGGAACTGGCTCTGCAGATGATCACAATCGGTCTGGAATCCGGTTCATTGCCTCAATTACTCAAGCAGATATCGAACCACTATTCACAGGAAGTCGAGTATACAACCAAGAATATCACGGCCATACTGGAGCCGATCCTCACCGTCGTCCTGGGTGTTTTTGTCCTGATAATGGCTTTGGCGATCTTCCTGCCCATGTGGAATTTGATCAAGGTATTCAACGGATGAGAGTATGACAATTCCTGACTCGACTGTAAAATCCGCCAACAGTAGCCGATATAATCGATAACTAAGCAACTTAGAAACACCGTTTGCAGGAGGTTTTTGTGCCATGATGAAGTTACACAATCAGAAGGGTTTCACCCTGATCGAGCTGGTGATCATTATTGTGGTTCTGGGTATTTTGGCGGCGGTTGCCATTCCGAAGTACCAGGATATTACCGGCGAAGCCAAAGAGGCGGCTTGTCGCGGCGCCCTGGGCGGATTGCGGTCGGGCATCACCATATTTTACGCCAACGAAGCCGTGACAACCGGCACGGCGACGTGGCCGGACCTCAGTGAGCTCAGAGGCACGGACGTCATGGCGCAGGGAATTCCCAAGAATCCGTTTTGCCCGGACGCTGAATATCCGGACTCGATTCTGGATGGCAGTGCCGTCAATAAGGGAGACACGATCGGCGGTGATTGTGGTTGGGTGTACAATCCCGGTACGGGTGAGATCTGGCCCAACACGAATGTCGATGGCGAAAGATTCTGGTAGTCGATATGGCGTCACGCAGCTTGAGACAAGCTGCTGCCTCCAGCCAGTCGGGCTTTACTTTAATTGAGTTGGTCATTGTCATAGTCACGCTGGGGATCATTGCCGCTGTGGCGGTGCCCCGGTTTAACAATCTAGCCGAGAGCTCCAAGGTCACCGCCACCAGGAAGGAGATGCACGCTTTGAAGCGCGCTATCGTGGGTAATCCGGAGGTGGTAGCCGGCGGCCAGTTGATTGATCGCGGATTCGAAGGCGACGTGGGCTTCGTGCCTTCGTCGCTCGCCGATCTGGTGGCCAAACCCGACACCATCTCCGACTATGATCGCCTGACTCGCCTGGGCTGGAACGGGCCATACATTGACAGCAGCAACGGCGAATACTCGAAAGACGCGTGGGGTGTCCCCTACGTCTATGATTCCGGTGCACGCACGCTGAAGTCGGTGGGCGGCAGTGACACGATCGCGGTAAACTTCTAAACAGGACGGCCATGTCACCCTTGAAGAGATTGAAGCGGCCCTGGTCGAAACGAAGTGAGGATCGGTCGGATGAGAAACCGAAGACCGGTTCGGCGTATCGGAAAGAGCTGATACCGGCCGGGCGCGAACGGCTGAGAGGTCGGTGTCTGGCTTTCTCGATCAGCCAAACCGCCATTCAAATGGCGGCCGCCGACGTGCGAGGCGCGAAGACCACGCTGCTGGAAATTCGTAAGACCTATCTGCCAACCGACCAAACCGGCCCGGTTCGGACGGATGCTATAATAGATGATGCTATCGACGACTTCGTCGGTGAATTCGGCAAACGGGGCTGTCGGGTCGTTGTCTGTCTGGGGGGTAATGAGACGGTCTTTCGCACGATTCTGATGCCGGCGCTGACAAAGCGTGAGCTGTCGTCGGCCGTTGAATACGCCGTCAAGGAACGGGTACCCTTCCCTATCGAAAACAGCATTTTCGATTACCGTCCCGTTTATCGGATTACGGATGACGAGCAATCCAAACAGGAGCTGTCGATCATCGCGGCCACGAGGACGGCGGTTGACGGCACCGTGGCGCTGTTCCGCAAGAGGCACATTCCGGTTCAAAAGGTCTATCTCAGCCACGAGTCGATCGGCGAACTGCTCAGTTACCTGCCTGATTTCAACGCCGGCAAGGGGAGCACGTTGATCAATATCGGTCGGTCCTTCTGCGAGATTGCCTTCTATCGGGGTGCGACACTCGAGTTCTTTCACGTCATCAATACCGGCACGTCATTTCTGGGCAGCGGGTCCGGAAGCGCCGGTATGGAGTTTCTGGCGGAAACGCTGGCCACCGAGATACAAACCTCGGTCGATTACTATTCCGGTCAGTATCAGACGCTATCGACCAATACCATCTACGTGTACGGTGACCTGGCCTACAGCCGCGAACTGATCGAAATGCTCAACTCAAATCTGGGCTTCGAATTTCATCGCTTCCCCGTCGAGAAACTGTCGTTCTTCACCAAACAGAAGCAGTCCCCGGATCTGGTGGAAACGGCTGCCGTGTGTCTGCCGGTGCTGGCGTCGGTTGTTTGTCAGACCCGACTGGCCAACCTGCTGCCTGGCGAAGACGAACAGCTGTTGTCCGAGCGCAAAGCCAACTCGATCGGAAGGTTCTCCCTGTTAATCCTGACGATACTCCTGGGTGCGGGTTGGATTTTTCTGCGGCAGGACGTGGGCAGTTCGGAGAATGTGTTGCAGTCTTTGAATCGGCAGATAGCGCAGTTTGAGGCGTCGGACATCTACAACCATTATACTCAGTTGCAGAACTCCATTGCCGTCAAGCGAGCGTATCTGGAACAGACGAAACAGGAACCAAGCTATCTGGCATTGAACCTCAAGGAACTGTCGCTGATCACACCGCCCGAGATCAGGTTATCCCGGTTTGGCTTCGAGGCTGACGCCGCTCCGGAGAATTTGCACCTGACCGGATCGGTGCTTTCGAATGACATCCCGCCGGAAGTCATCTTGGCGGAGTTCGTCGAAGAGCTGAATGCCAGCCCCTTCTACGAGCAGGTGACGCTCAAGAAACACGTCAAGAAGCTGGCCAAAGAGGGCTACGAGATCGAGTTTCAAATCGGCATGAGGGGCATACTGTGAGCAAGTTGCTGATGACATATGTCGTTCTGGGCGTGACGGCGGTCGGGGTCTGGCTCTTTTTTGTCCTCGTCCCTCACAGACAGAAAAAGCAAATGAGCACGGAACAGATCAAGCAAGCCGAGCGCCAGCTGGCCGACTATGAGCGCATCCGGACCGAGCTGCCGGCGTTCCTGGCAACGTCGCAAAACCTTGGGACGGTCCAGGAAGAGATGGTAAGTAAATTGTACGCCAAGGGCGATATTATCGCTTTGTTCGAAGAACTGCAGAGACGTTCCGGCGCTCACGGCCTCGTACTGGCGGAAATCAGACCATCTGTCGAAGAGTTGCTGGAGCTCAACGCCCTGGCGCCTTCACCGGACAATCCCATGTTTCTTCATATCACGCTGAGGTTTCAGGGGGGCTTTGAGGACTTCGGGCGCTACGTGAATTCGCTCGAGAATGAGCACTATTTCCGCGGAATTACGCTATGCCAGGTGCAGAAGCATGAAGAGGCAAACGGCCTGCACCATATCCTCAGCTTCAAGGCTCTGCTCGGCAGTGCGGGAGAAACGACATGAGCGAGAAAACGCGCAAAATGCTGGTCTTCCTCACTCTGCCGCTCGCCGTTATCTGGGCCGTCTACAATTTCATGGTCGGTGACGCGGCAAATGACGCAGGCAATACGACTCCGCCACCCACCGTACAGGCGCAGCCGTCGGCGCAGCAGCAAACCGCAAAGAAGTTCATAGACATCGAAGAGTACGAAGCCAGGCCGTGGGGCAAGGACCCGTTCCGGGCGCTCGCGAAATCATCGGGTGCGTCCGGACCGGCTCCAAGCTGGATACTGAGCGGGATCGTCTTCAACAGCGACGACCCGATGGCGATCATAAACAGGCAAAGCGTCAGAACAGGCGACGTGGTCGACAAGGCCACGGTGGTGGAGATCAAGCAGACCGAAGTGGTTCTGGATAAAGGCGGCAGCCTGTTCACGATACGAGTTACCAAGGGATAAATCATGAAACAGAGCATTATTGCGATAGCGGTTCTAGGCTGCCTCGCCGGTGGCCCGGCCGCGGCATCACCGGACCTGGCGGGCGTGCGCCTCTCCCTCACACTGGAGGAGGTGCCGGTCGTCACGCTGCTGAATATGATAGCGGACCAGAATAACCTCAATCTGGTCGTGTCGGGGCAGGTGGCCGGCGAAGTGACCTTGCGGCTGGACCAGGTGGATATCCGGTCTGCTCTCGATGCCATCCTCTCCCCCATGGGCTACAATTTCTACATAAACAAGGAAGTTATTGTCGTCAAACCGTTCGACGCTTACGCGCCGGGTGAATTGGAAACGCATATCGTGACCCTGCGCTACGCCGATCCGGTGACCGTCAAGAATGCGCTCGAGCCGCTCCTCACGACCAAGGGCAACATCGTGGTGTTGGACAAGGCCGTGACGACCAGTGCCCTCAGCTCGCCCTACAAGGCCAATCGCCTGCTCATAACCGACCTGCCCGTGGCAATGCCGGAAATGCTGCGGATGATCGAGCAGATTGACAAGCAGGATCGCCTTATCTCTATTGAAGTCAAACTGATCGAGACGGTGGTCGACGATAACTCCAAAGTTGGCTTCTCCTGGCCAAGTGCCATTACGACGACATTGGGCGTCGGTGAAGGCTCTGATTCCGGCAGTACCGGCAGTACGTCTACCTTATCCCAAACTCCGGCCGGAACCTATAACCCCATGACGGGTGACTGGAAATGGGCCCGGTTGAGCGTCGGGCAGCTCAAACTGGTACTGGACCTCATGGAACAGGAGGGCAATAGCAAGCTGCTGTCCGATCCACGGATTACGACATTGGAGAATCATGAGGCGGAGATAAAGATACAGACGATTGTCCCTATTCCCACAATCAATCGTTTCACTGAAGGCGCTGCTACGACCGATATCCTGACGTTTCAGGACGAGGAAGTCGGCATTTCGCTGCAGGTGACGCCGCGTATCAACGAGGACAGCCTGATCACGCTCGAAGTGATGCCCAAGGTCGAAGATATAGTCGGTTTTGCCGGTCCGCCGGACAACCAGAAGCCGATCACGACATCCCGGTCGGTCCGTACCACCATCACGGTCGCGGACGGCGAGACGGCGGCATTGGGTGGCTTGCTTAAGGAAGACGAGATCGAAAACATCAGCCGGGTGCCCGTGCTGGGGCATATACCGTTTCTGGGGAAACTTCTTTTCACGAACAAGTCGGTCGACAAGAGCACGACGGATTTGATAATTCTGATCACGCCGCGGGTTTTGAAATAGCGGATTCAAAACGGGTCGCCCAGGGCTTGCCCCGGGTTCAGTTCGGCGTGATGGTAAGCGAACGGATTAAGCAGACACACTCGGTTCATGGGTGAACGGACCCCACCGCAAGCGGTGGGCGACTGTGGGATTGGCGGGTCACGCTGTAGGGACAGGTCGCGACCTGTCTGCCGACTGTTGCCGCTGCGCCGTAGCTTGTAGGTCGGGTTCCGAGGCGCCGAAGACGGTGAGAAACCCGACGGGGCTCAGCTATGGATAATAAAGTCGGGTTATTCGTCCGCTGACGCGGACTCCGAACCCGACCTACTGGCTGTCCCTACGACGAAGATGGATTCCTGCCTTTGCAGGAATGACATTCCAAGGATTGGAACGAAAGACTGAAGAGGCTCAGCCTCTCTGCACCCGAAACCTCATCGACCGGCTCACCAGTAGCTGCACCGTGAAAAACAAGAGGACGAAGTCGAATATGAGGGATTGCCAGGCGGAGTCGGTCGCCCCCTGGGCCGCTTTGAAACAGCCGCACTCGATGTCGAGGTTGCGGGCTATGGCGCTGACGAGCGCAATGATGAACATCACCGTCATCAAATTAACCAGTACCACCGCACCATCATAGAGCGCGCCAACTATGAGCATGACGCCGCAGATCAGTTCCACCCACGGCAAAATGAGCGCCATCAGGTTGATCAGACTGCCCGGCACCATGTGGTAGTACCAGATGGAACGCGCGAAATCCGAGGGCTCGATGATCTTGTATATTGAGGCATAAATGAATATGACGCCGACCGCAAGGCGAACGATGAGTGTCAGGTAGTCATTGTCGATTATTCGCCGCAATCTTTTCTCCTCTCGATTTCGAGACCGAAGTTTTCCCACTCGCGCCACCCGCCGAAAAAGATCGCCAGGTTGGTATAACCGAAGGCCTGCAAGTTGCGGGCCAGGTGCAGCGACAGGTCGCACTCCTCGCCGGAGCAGTAGGTAATCAGCTTGGTGTCTTTGGGGACCGTAAGCGCGGTATCGAAGTACGTTTCCAGATCCTCCGGAAGGTAATCAAACGGGATATTGACTGAGCCGGGGATAGTGCCGCACTCGAACTCTCCCGGCTCGCGGGCATCGATAAACAGGGCGTCGCCCTGATTATACTCGAGTTCGGCCAAATCGAGCGCGATAAAGGGCGGGTCGCCGGCCTGGGCGCTGGGTGGGACGATCGGTTTGTCGCCGCTGGATAGATCGCGATAGGCGCCTATGTACGGAATTTTGTTGGGCGAAACGAGATTAATTCCTACTCCGAGAGCGGATGAGACCAAAAGGATGATTATAATCTGGCGCAGTACCATATACGTTCATGTTCCTTTGTTGCAGGGCAGGTCTGCTTAAGACCTGCCGTCGGGAAGGCAGGTCCGAAGCGGGCCTGCCCTACAAGCTGGATTCCCGCTTTCGCGGGAATGACAATCCGTTTTGGGGACCTAACATCCCTGGTGGACTTATCTTATTACCAAACCACGAGCAAATTTGTTCGCGGTTTCTGTGCATGTGGTGTCAGACGACCCCGTCTGACACTCCAAAACCAGACAGGTCCGACGCGGACCTGCCCTGCAGAATCCCCAAACCGCCAACAGAACCGATTCGTACCGTTAGATTCTATGTGGGGACAGGTCGGGACCTGTCCGTCCGATTCCCATTCTCGCAGGGACGACCGGCAATAGCAACAGGCCACCGCCGACTCACGGCACTACCTTAAGACGCAGAATAAACGGTTCTCGTTACGCAGTGTCAAGTAAATGCAGCATCGGACCGCCGGCTTGTGGCATGGGGCGACACTGATTCCACCTTGATTACATCAATGATTTTGTTACATTCTGTGATAGGCCCGGTGCAGATTGAAATCGACCCATAGTACTGAAATCTGAGAAGCGTGAGATGGTGACTTGAGCGGGACCAACTATAACGAGCCAGGTGGGAAGTCCGATGCCTTCGTATTCAAGGAGTTCCTGCTTGATCCATACAACAAGAAACAGTTCATGCGGTTCTTTAGCAGTTGCCTCGCAACCACCTGCAGTTATTTGGGTTATCTCGTCAAGAAAGGCTACAAAATACTGGTCGCCGGTGGTACGGAATCCGGCGAAATAACTGATCTGGCTTGCGACGTTCTCGGGCTGATTCTCTCAAGCCGCAGAAACAGACCGTTCTATCGCGTTTTCGATTACCTGCAGTCATCGGGCATTGTAGAATTGGAATCAGTCCCGGCAGATGACTTGTTTGATCGGTTCACGATCTTCCTGCGGCGCAGCATTCGTCAGGAGCTCTCCCGCCTTAGAAAAGAAAGCGACCCGCAAATCGAGAACCTCAAGAGACGGTTCAAGGATATTCTCAAATCAGCCGATTTCGGCCGTGAGCAGCCGGCAGGGACATCAAACTGTCTGGTCTATTCCGTATCCAATGAAAACAATCTGAAATTGGAAAAGCCGTCTGTCCCCTACGACCGGCTCCTGCGTATAGCCGAAGAGACCTATATGTCGTCCGCCAACCGCAAGCGCTGGTGTCTTGCCATTTTCGAGGAACTCGGCAACCATGAGGAGTACTGCAATTGTATTCCCGAATACCAGCTCCTCTCGGCCGCTGTGGCCGTGAATGCCTGTCATGCAGAAATCGATGGCGGCTATCAATTCCGCCCACTCACTCAGCGAGAATATGCCGTCAGGCAGGAGATCTATCGAGAGCGCGCGAAGACTCTGAGTGAAACGACAACAGATCGAATCGATTATTACGTGAAGAAAAAGAGCATAACGACATCCGAGGGCGACAACCTGTATCGAGCCTGCGCCTTGTACTTATCCGATCTCTGCGACGGCGGCTCCACTGCTCCGCTTCCGACCTATTTTCGGGAGAGTATGCCGAAAGAGACGCACACCCGTTTCCTCAAGCACTACAAGAACATTTTCGAGACTATCATCAACAAGACCGTAGAGGATTTCAGGCAGCGACTCGCAAACAATCCGACAATCCGAGCTCTTGGCGGCTATAGTATTGATGAACCTTAACGGGAAAGGTGTGCCATGCACCCGCCTGCGAATAGAATCAGAAAATTCGTCGAAGACAACATAGACGACGCCAGAACGAGGCAGGAAATTGCGCACCATCTGGACACATGTGAATTCTGTGCCGAGATTGCCGATGAACACCGGCTGTTGCTGGAATCACTGACGGAATACAGAGATCATCCCCTGCCGGAGAAAGCACGGCTTCTGGCAGAGAGGTTATATGCCGATGCGCTACGCGGCTGGATTATCGAACTCAGGCCGCTTCGGGTCGAAGGTGCGGAGCCGTTGAAACGGCGCCAGCTGCTGGCAGCCGACGGTGAAGAGCCATCGGCGCCGAGGATACAAAATCTTGGTACCCTCTATTCCGAGGACCCGGAAATCGTACTTCGAATCATGCGCAATGCGGACCTTCAGCAGGATTATTTGCAGCTTATATCGGATCAGATCGACCTCTCGTCGCACGTCATGGTGCGGCTGCCGGATATCGACAAGGAGTTCATTACCGACCAATCCGGTCGCGCGACTCTGTCCGGCATCTCCGCTGAACAGATAACGGCGCTGAAGTGGCAGGTCAAACTTCCCGACGCCGTATTTACGATGGAGACGTTTCAATATGATCCCGACCGGACGGAATACGCTGATGAAGTCGTGCTGGAAACCGATCGCCGGGATCGGGTCAAAGTCCAATTCGAAGGCAAAGCGAAAGGCAAGCAGGTATCAATTTCGATATTGGAGCTCGACGGACGAGCCGACTTTGGTGACATCACGGTCTATATAAGCCAGGGTGAGACGCACCATACCTCAGAGAGCCGGGCCGGTGAGCCGGTCACATTTCAGTTGACAGACATCGAGTCCCGCATCAACATACGCTTGTATCAGTACCCCGGGTAAACGAACAATGGCGCTGTCACACATTCAGTTCGCTCAAGCATTCGAGAGGCTCAAGGCCGAGCTGGCCGCGACTCCGGCCGGTGATCTGCAATTGATACGATTGGTCCGGTTTTGGCCGACACTGCAGCCGGGAATCGATAGTCCGCTGTACTCGACCTATGTGGATGAATATGTCGCCGTCCTGGAGCAGTTGGTAACCGAAGCGAATCTGCAGGACCTGACGATTGCGGAACTGGAGCGGCTGCGGGAGATGGCAGTTAGTGTAAGCTCACGATCTGTCTCTTCTCAGTCATTCCCTCCCTCTGCATTGTCCTTCCCGCCCTCTTCTCTGTCATTCCCGTCTTCTTCTCTGTCATTCCCGCGAAGGCGGGAATCCAGAACCCTGGACCCCACCGTCCGCGGGGGTGACAAGCATACAGACACAGCCCGTAGGTCTGGTTCCGGCATCACCGGAGGTGACAAGAAACCCGACAAGTTGCCGACAAGTGAGGGGCAGATGTCCACATCTGCCCCTCCCGCTCGGGAAGCTCAGGAACCCGTGGGTCCTGACCCACAAATCGTCCTGATAACCCGCCGGCTCGCCAGACTGTATGCCTACATCGGCGAGACGGAGAAGGCCGTACTCCTCTGTGCGGAGATCGCCGGGGAAGATATCCAGGGCCTAAATCTTTCTTACGACACCCGGACTCTCAACGAATTCCAGGCGCTTTGTTTCGTCCGCGACCAGCTTGCGGATATGGACCTTGTGTCGAAACCCGAAGCGGGATTTCGACCTACCGAGGGTACACAGCGTACCGTGCAGTCCATTATCGATGAATGGGAAGCGGAGCGGGATCACTTGTGGTTTGACCGGGTGCGGTGTCTGTTTGTGGAGCGGGACGGACATGGTCGGGCGGTGCGGGGGCGGATGCGGACTTTGGTCGGTTCGGTTGACACGCTGCGGCGCAAGAACCGTAGCGGCGTTTCGGCCGAGGTTACATTTCATAATCAGATAGTTGCTCCCGATGATCCGTTTGTGGGGGTGGTGTATGATGCGCTGGAGGCGATCCGGCTGATGCAGCGTCCTCACAGGACCGCAGATAGATCAGAGGAGATCACCCACGCCCACTACCAAATCGAGGACGCCAATCATACCTTCACCGGCGACTCGATCGGACTCGCGGCGGGGCTGGTGGCTTATACGCAACTGTTGAAGCCGGAGATCATGCGCCACGAGCGGTTCGTATCATCGGAAGTGGCGTTCACGGGCGGGCTGGCCGAAGACGGCCGCCTCTCCCCCGTCAACGGGGAAACATTGCGCGCCAAGATCGAGCGCGCTTTTTTCTCACCCGTCAAGTATCTCGTCCTGCCGGAAGAGAATATGCCTCGTGCCCAAGAAATACTCAAAGACCTGACATCAACCCACCCGCATCGACGGCTGCGTATCGAGAGCGCCTCCCACCTGACCGATGTCATCGAGAATCATAATATCGTCCGCGCCGAGAAGGTCTGCCTGGGGGAGTTTGTCGCCCGCAAGACATATCGGTACGCCCGCATGACGAAGCTTCAGGCGCCGTTGCTGGCGGCGCTGTTGTGGGTGCTGCTGGCGATTCTGTTTCCGAAGGTGTTTGATCCGTGGTTTGATTGGAATCCGCGCTATATCGAGATTTTTCCGAATCGTGTGGTTGCAATGAACAACGGCAAAACGAACTTGTGGCATGTTGAGATTTCGCGGCTGGTACCATACGAGATAGACACAGTTGGCTCAAGAGTGATCGTCAGCGATTTTGATGGTGACGATATGAACGAAGCTCTGCTTGCTCTCTCTCCAAGAGACTATACTTTGGACAGTTCATTCTGCAAGCTCATCAAGTTAGATGATGATGGATTAACAACCTGGGATACCATGTTCACACAGAACCCAACTATCGGTCAAGTAAGCCAACCCAACCATTATCACTTCCGTGGCTACGAAAACTGGTACGCACTAATTGATCTGGCTTGCGGCGACACAATCAAAGATGTAGTTCTAATGGTAAGAGAGCAGCGAGAGTATTCCTTCTGTCAGATTATCACCTTTGACCCAATTAATAATAAGGTAGAAGGGAGCTACTGGCATCGCGGTGTTCTCACTGGTTGGACCACATTTGATTTGTTTAGTGACGGACACGATGATCTGCTCTTTGCTGGAATATCGAATGAGCACGGCCGCGCTGCACTATTTGCATTTAATTCTGATAAATTAGACGGCCTCATGCCCCCGCATAAGGATTCTCTCGGTCGGATGGGAACCCAGATATTCTACGCGCTGCTACCTAAGACTGAAATCGCCAAAATTGAGTTGTCTACTTTACATCAGGCAAGCCTCAAGAGACCCGGTCGCGATCTCCTTGAAGCAATGACTATTGAGTCTTCATACAACACGGGTGGCTTATTCTACACTTTTGACGATAAACTTCATGTCCGGTCCATCATCCCTTCAAGCAGTTATCTTTCCTATGTGAATGAATTTTGGCAAACAAACCAACAATTTGACAGTACCTTTCTGTTCAGAGTTCCCTCCGTCGAAGAGATCACGTACTTTGATGGCGAGCGATTTGTAAATTATTGGACGATATGTCATCCAATAAGCCAAGAGCTGATTCGCTCATTAGAAAAAGCTTCAAAATAATCTTCTACAACGATTAAATATGGGGTCTACTATTCAATTGTGAAAACTATTTTATCAATGGTGCTATGAGTGAAGTTGTCCCCGTTGAAGAAATCCTGACGCTTCTTGCTTTGTTGATAGGAGGTGAGAAATGTAGATGATATAGATGGCCTTAGTCGCTTGTTTTTTAGCGAATATTAGACTATTTGGAGGATCAAAATGAACACGATGATTAAGCTGCTTAGTGCGTGGGCCTGTGTAACAATTTGCACTACCGCACAGGTAATGGCTGGTGGCGTCTTTTCGGGAACTCTGTTCTATGAAACATTCGACAATTTAGATGGCTGGGTTGAGGAATCTCCCGGTACTTTCAGTTCAGATGGTGACAATCTTTACAGATTACCCACAACTGGCACTAATTCTATTTCAATAACCAAACAACTTCCACTGCCACTATTACCGGGCTACGATTTTGTATTTGAAGTACATGTTGTTGACAGCACTGATACAACAGGTGCCGTTGACTGGGTTAATGTCAAACTTCTCACAGACGATGATGAAGAGGTAGCTTACATTGGATGGTATGACGTCAAAGCGTCTGCAGGTTGGGGTGGAACTGATTTATGTGGCGAAGGTGGTTGTGTCGTAGCACCGATCTACAGATGTAGCGTGTCGGGCAGCTGCACCGAAGATCCGGTAGTTGACTTAACATTGAGAATTACCAGATCAGGTGACCAGTGGGGCGCGTGGAGGGATCAACAGAAACCTTCTGTAGGCTCATACCTGTCACTTGCACCGACGTTGACGGCTACCAAAGTGGAGATTACGTTTCCAGAGAACCATCCTGATGGTTGGACAGTTAGAGATCCCAAGGTTGATTACCTTTTGATAAAATACGGACGGCTCTGTGGCGATCTTGACGGTAATAGCGATATCAACGTTGTGGATTTGACGACTTTAGTAGACTACCTGTTCAAAGGTGGACCAGCACCGTGCCACTAATCTTTTTCAATACGGACAGGATCTCAAGAATCCAGCAGGTTCGGAGACAGAGGGGGAACACATTCGGGGACAGGCGCAAATGCCTGTCCCTTTCTTTTGAACCATCGCTGTAGTAGGTCGGGCTCCGAGGCGCCGGAGGCGGTGAGAAGCCCGACACGGCGGTTTCAAAGATGAAGAAGTCGGGTTTCTCGCTTGCTGCGCAAGGCTCGGAACCCGACCTGTTGTCCTGTCCCCGAATTGTGGATGAATACTGCTTAGAGTGCCGAAAACATGGCGCCCCGCGGAATTGAACCGCGGACACACGGATTTTCAGTCCGTTGCTCTACCAACTGAGCTAGGGCGCCATACACAACTAGATCGGCAATAAACAGGGATTTTTGGCGATGTCAACCCAAATTATCTCATCGGTGCGTTCTCATGACGCCTGCTTTTCCAGCCAGCGGAAGCCAAACAGCTTTTTCGGCAATTTCGGGTAAAAGGCGAGCCACAGGATGAGCGGCATGGCGTCGTTGACCAAATAACAAGGTACAAGAATCTTGTAGAACGTCTTCGAAAGAGAGTACTTCATGCTGAAGTAGTATACGACCCAGGACAGAAGCAGATGCACCGCCACGATAATCAGTAGACCACCGAAGAACGCAATCAGGGACCGCTTCCAGTTCGTAATCAAGTTCGGTGACGCCAAAATCAAGGCAATATAGGGAACGATGTTCGTGAAATGTTCCATCAGCAAGGCCAGTCGCCACGACTTGACCCCTACCAGCTCGAAGAACGGAAAAGCCACAGGTTTCATCAGATAGGGGTACTGCTCCTGCAGGCCGGCGAACCAGAAGTACCCCAGTACAAGTGTCAGCGGAACGAGCTTAGCCAGAAACAGCCACAGGTCTTTTCTCACGGTATACCACCAAGTACAGCCACCCGACCCAGACGGTGGCGATCATTATAATCAAAGTCGCCTGCCAGAAATACAGATGCATGAAGTCAAAGGCCTTCTGCGACGACGCGCCTGCCACCAGGAGGACGAATATCCGCAGTATATTGAAAAGATAGATAGCCGGAATGCCGATCAGAACGCCGATGAGTTTCTTTTTAATGCTGGTCGAGAAGCTGATCACGGCTGCCAGGTAGATCACCATCTCCAGCATACCGGTGCACTCGTCGATAATCTCCACCGCGAAACCCTGATACGTGACGTACTTGCCCGAATATGTCACTTCATTGCTGAATAACGAAGCGATCCAGCCGCTGAAAGTGGCGGTTGCTTCCATGATGACAGTCAGGTCATCGTGGTACTTGGCTGTGAAATAGGAGTAGATATAGCCCAATACTGCCAGGCTGATGATAAACGTCAAAACAAACCGAATGGCAGGTGGCATACGCCAGCGACGCTTCTCGGTCCGCGGCGCCCTTTGATCTTGCCGCTTCGGCTTTGATCCTGATTTACGAGGTCGACCCATAGGGATAATGTAACGCAAATCAGGATATGACGCAACGGTCTATATGAGGTAGCGGATGTCGAGAATACGGAGGTCGAGCACAGGTTGATAGTGGCGCAAAAGCCCTTACTTACAATACCCGCACGGAACAGTTCCTATCGGTCATACTGTTCCAGAAACTCCTTGATCCCCTCCGTGATCGCATGGGCGATGACCGATTGGAAGCGGCCGGTCTTCAAATCGGCTTCCTGTTCGGGAATGAGCATGAAGGCGCACTCAACCAGCACGGCCGGATACTGGGTGGGGCGGATCACCGCCAGGTTGCCGTGGAACAGACCGTGGTCCAACAGGCCGGTCTCGGCGACCATCCGTTTGTGGATGGCACGGGCCAGGTTTATGCTGTGTGGTTGGTAGTAATACGAGGAGGTGCCGTTGTTGGCGAACGGGTTGACACCGTCCGGCAAGGCGTTGTTATGGATGGAAATAAAGAGATCAGCGTCGCCGGCCTTGGCGATGGCCGGTCGATCATACAGTTCAACGTGACTCGAGTCCCACCGCGTCATAACGACCTGCGCCCCTTCTGCCTCAAGCACGCGCCGCAGCGTGTGACTGATCATAAGATTAGCCTCGGCCTCGGTCATGCCGGTGGGACCGATGGCTCCGGGATCGTGAGAATGACCCGGATCAACGACTACTGTCTTGCCGCGAAGACTGTGAACGTCTTCGGGCGGGCGGTTGAGTTGCAGATTGAATGTCGCTCCCTCATAGTACGTATCATAGCCCCAGATATCCTGAGTCAATGTAATTGTCAATTCGTAGAGCCCCGGCTGCGGTTGGGTCCAGGTAATCAGTTTCACCAGCTCATCGTTCGTGTCGTAACGAATCCAATCAGTATCGCTGGTGACTCCGAACAGTTGCAAGCGGACGGTTCGCGGGTCCTCTTCTACGACACGAAACGGGTGTTTCCCGGCCAGGGGGACGGCGACAACGAGTTGGTCGGGATAGTTGTAGGTTCTGACGGATCGCACGTAGGATCGTGGCGGCAAGATACCCTTCGACAATGGCATCACCGATTCGCGATGCACCCAGCCTTCATGAGACTGAGAGAGTTCCACACGATACCAGTCGCCTTCCCGGCCAATCGCCAGAGCTTCGACACCTTCGGGTTGAAATGTGGCCAAATAGCCCTTCCGCGGTTCGAGGCGAACAACCTGAACCGAGTCGGTAAATCTCACCGGAAACGGGTACCTGGGGCTGTTTACCGAAACATAGTAGGAACTTTGCGAAGAGATGACGGTGTCCGGCAAAGACAAGAGCTTGGCGATAGTCGAATCATCGTCGTCCGCAATACCAAGAAGGATCATGTGGCGGATCTTGCTCAGATCAGGGCGGGCCAGGAAATAGTTAATCGTGACCGTGTCGCTGAAGTCGTTCGGGCGCACTTCATAGAAGCCGGAATAGATGCCCTTGATGAGGAGAGACTCAGGGACGGCTCCCGCACCAAAGACCGCCTCTCCCCAGTAGGCCTGCGGCTGCGGCGCCATTTCGACCATGGGCACCGAGTCTGCAACACCGGGAACCTCAAACCAGGCCCGACAATGGGGTGTGGCCTGGAACGATACTTGCAGTCGGTCGCCCGAAATTATCTCAAGGTCGCCCTGCGGACGTTCATAGTCGGTACCGATGTCAAGCGAGTCAAGCGGGAGCGAAGTGCGGGGCTCCGGTATGCGCACCAGGAGTGTGTCTCCGATTGTGAGCAGCGGCGACTCATCAAGATATGGATCCTTCTGCCGGTGCTGAAGATTCGGGTCAATCGAGCCGGCCCAGGTTGCCTCCAGAACGAAGTTGAACTCGCCGGGGGCGACGGGTAAAAACGCCAGGAAACCGCCGTCACGATGCACCGGTACCGGACAGCCGTTGATATAGAGCAGCCATTCGGGGCCGGGGAAGAGCGATTGTACATGGCCCAGTATAAACGTGGAGTCAACCGCGGCCACATGTTGGCCGTTCTTGGGATAGATGACTTTGATAGCGTGCTCGGGTAAGTCATGAGCGGCCCGAACTGCACTGCCGCAACAGGCTGCGAAGAGCAGGCATATAATGGACAGAGCGAACGATTGTGGCTGTCGTTTATTCCGAAATGTACTTTTCAACCACATCCCTCAGTAGCTTGGGCCCGCCGATTATCTCCCGGTCCACATGTATCGATTCGCGCTCGTAGCGTACCCCCTGGGCGATGTCATTTTCGAGGAGTAAAGGGCCATCGAGATCGAAATAGTCAGCCAGGGACGACATGTAAACCGACTGGGCGATGCCGACGGACGATTCCACCATACAGCCCAGCATTACTCTCTTGTCGTCTTCCCGGGCCTGCAGAGCGATCCGCACCCCTTCCAGAATGCCGCCGCATTTTTCCATTTTGATATTCACGCCGTCGACGAACTGGAAGTAATTCTTGTAATCTTCGAACGTATCCATCCCTTCATCCATAATCAGGATGATATCCTGATTCTTGCCTTTAAGGCGCTGCCACTCTTCGACGAACTTGGTGTCGGTCGGCTGTTCAATAACCGTCACGCCCTTCTTGGCCAGATAGTAGATCATCTCTTCAGCCTTGGCGCAGGACCAGGCGCCGTTGACGTCCACTCGAATCTCTTTGCCCTCAATCTCATCGAGTGCGTTCAGAATCATTATGTCTTCTTCGTTGCCCATTTTGATCTTGATAATGGGGTACTCGCTGTTCTTAATCGCGTTGATCATCTCTCCCGGCTTTTCGATCCCGACCGTAACCGAGCTGCGAATACCGACTGGAGTCCCCAGATGCAGCAGCTCCCAGGGATAGCGCCGGGACTCTCCGGACAGGTAGTTCAGGGTGGCGGAGACCAGGGCCGATCGTGCGATCGGGTTGATCGGGAATTGGTGAATAGCCCTCAGGGTCGCCAGATCGATTTCAGTGATCGATTCCAGCAACTCGGCGCCCTTGACAAGGTCAGCCTTCATTTCAGTTTCAGAGGGACCGTAATACACTGAACTCGACGCTTCGCCGCTGTAACGGTTATTGACAATCGCAAGGAAATTGGTCTTTCTCTCGGCGGCGCCTTTCGACACGACGAATTTCTTCTTGAGCGGTACCGTAATCTTGACCGAATGCAACTGAATCATATCACCCTCCTGGCCTGGGCAAAGTCCCTATCTAAGTCGGCTCGATACCGAGGGTCGCTTTGCCATAACGATTCCAAACGTACTCCGCCGGCAGCACGAGAAGCATGGATGATTTCCGTCCGACCGCAAGCAATGGCCACATGGCGATCAAAAAAGAGCAGGTCGCCGGCTCGAATATGCGCTCGATTCACCGGTTCACCGACCTTAATCTGGTCACGGGTGTCCCGGGGCAGGTCGATCCCGCAGGAGCGAAACACGGATTGCACCAGGCCGGAACAATCACAGCCGAACGAACTTACGCCTCCCCAGAGGTACGGTACGCCCAGAAACTTCCGGGCTTCTCTCACAAGCATACTACCGGGTGTCTTCTTACTGTTACTGTCATTAATCGGCCTTAAATGGCTTTTTTTGACAAAAACGGAGTTGTCGTCCGGGAGGTGCACTTCAGCCCAGCCTCCGTCGGCGTCCGTTGTTCTGAGCCGGGTGCCGTAGCAGAGGGAGTGTGGTGAAACATGCCGGGCCGCTGCATCGTACGCTTTGGCAAACAGACTGATTATGACTCCTTCCGCGCCTGTGTGTTCGTCACTGTCTTTCGGTGGACCGAGTTCGGCAATCAACCGGATGTCTGCCCAGCCGCTGTAGCCATGGTTCTGCCTTATATGAAAAAAGCCCTTCTCTTCCGAGTCAATGGTTACAATTTCAGCAAAGAGCGCCTGACTGACCCGTTCACTGCCGTGGTCGGGCCCGGCTCTCATATCGAGAACGTTCGTTTGTACCCAACCGTGTTTCAACAAGGCGTGTCGTTCATTCGTGTTCCAGGAGCTGCGATCACAGTATCACTCATTGACACCTCACTTGCTCGACTCACGAAACCTTCACCTTGGCCAGAGCACCCTCGACCAGCTTCAGCGCCTTCTCGATGTTCTCGACTGAGTTGGCATACGAGAAGCGTAAGTATCCTTCGCCGTTGGAACCGAAGGCCGTACCGGGCAGGCAAGCGACGCCGGTTTCATTGAGCAACATATCCGACAACACTTGGGACTTCATGTTCGTCCCGGTTATATCGGGAAAAACATAGAAGGCGCCCTGTGGTTTCAGACAAGTAATGCCTTCGATTGCGTTCAGTCCATCGACGATCACTTCTCGACGGCGGCGGAATTGCTGCATCATGCGCTCGACTTGGTCCTGAGGTCCGGTCAAACCTTCTACGATGCCGGCTTGCGAAAAGGTGTTAGTACAAGAGAAGTTGTTGATGGCGAAGGTGAACAAGTACTTCGCTAATTGCTCCGGCACTACCGCGAAGCCAAGGCGCCAGCCGGTCATGGCATACGTTTTGGACATACCGTCGATGAGAATCGAGCGTTTTAAAGCACCCGGTATGGAGCCGATCGACATGAATGGACTGTCGTAGACGATCCTGGAGTAGATTTCGTCGGACAGGATCCAGAAGTCGTATTCTTCGGCCAGGTTATAGATGGTCTGCAGATCGTCTTTGGTCAAGACGCCGCCGGTCGGATTTTGGGGTGAGTTGATAACGAGCATCTTGGTTTTGGGATTGACTAACTCCTTGAGTTCATCCACAAGAAAGCGGAAATCCTTTTCTTCACGCAAATACATCGGTACCGGCGTGGCGCCAACGAAGTTGGTCACCGATTCATAGGTAGGGTAGCCGGGATTTGGTACGACAACCTCGTCACCGGGATTGACGATCGACATCATTGACGTGAAGATGAGAGGTTTGACGCCGGGCATCACTATAACATGCTCGAAGCCGACATCGATATTGCGCGTCCGGGCCATATACTCGGCGGCCACCTGACGGGCTTCGACAATGCCGCCGGAAGCGCAGTAGTGCGTATCTCCGGCTCTGATGGCTTTGATGGCAGCCTCCCGGATATTCTCGGGCGTATCGAAATCGGGTTCGCCGATTTCAAGATGAATGATATCCCGGCCTTCTGCCTCCATCATTTTGCACTTGGCCAGTACATCGAACGCGCCTTCGCCCGACAAGCGTTGAATAGCGTCACTGTATTGCATGAGTACGTTCCCTATTTGATGTGAAGAGTTCGTTTGCTTTCTGAGCTATGTGTTCGGCGGCTACTCCGAACTTTTTGATCAGTTGCCACGGTTGACCCGACTCGCCGAACCGATCCTGAATGCCGATCATCGCCATCGGAGGCATTTTCCCGAACAGCATGGGTTCCTGACAGATAACGCCTGCAATCCTGTTTCCCAAGCCACCGACTTGGTGTTCTTCCGCCGTTAGGATGACTTTGGTTTCTAAAGCGGCGCGGACGATGGCTTGCGTGTCAATCGGCTTAATCGTGTGCATATTGACGACGCGGGTCTCGATATCATAGTCGGTTTTGAGTATGTATGCCGCCCGCAACGCCTCGGCCGTTTCCGGACCGCAGGAGATGATCGTCACATCCTCTTGCTCATCCTGGTAGTCTGTAGAAAGAGCAATATCAAAGGCGTCCACAAACCGCGCCGCCTCTTTTCGAAATCGAATGATGTTGGCGATCCCGAATTGACACGGCGTATGTTCTTTGGTTATGATCGGGGTCGCCTCGCGTGCAAATCGAAGATACTTTGGTCCGACAACGTCGAAAAGTAACAGCCGGGTCATCTTCTCGGTTTCCAGCGAATCACAGGGAACCGCCATGTGCATGTTGGGCAGGCCCGCGATTTGAAACATGGATTCCAGTTCCTGGTGCGTCGCGCCGTCCGGGCCGACCGATATGCCACCGTGCGCTCCGACAATCAGGACGTTGTAGTTGCCGTAACAGACGCTTACGCGCAATTGGTCGAGGTTACGCGCCGAAGAAAAGACGCCGTAGGTGCCGA
>CAZLBP010000035.1:0-39805 GCA_964557855.1 uncultured Ignavibacteriales bacterium
TGAAACGCGGGGCAAAGCACCAGCGCCCGCTCCGCTGGAGCTGACGGCTTCATGCCGGTGGAAAAGAGAATGTAGTCCGGCGCTGTCTCAAGAATATACTCAGTATTATAGTTCCTTTCTTTCCACGTCGTTTCCAGACCGGGAATGGGTTCCATCGGATGCCGCGCGATAGTGGAATCGGTCAATCCCACCATGTCGATTATCCGGTGCCCCAGCAGCTTGTAGCCGAATATCCCGATAGTAGGCAGAGCCACCGAAAAGTCCGTGGAATCAGAACCTTTAATTTCATCCGCCATCCGGGCCATCTTCTGCGTGAACAGCTTCTCCCGGACATTGTAACTCTTCACAAAATCCGCCGGCAATAAATAAGTTAGGACGATAATTGGAAGCGTTACCAGAATAACTACTGTGTTTACCGTCCGCTTGCTTTTTCCGCGCAACAGGAAAGACACAGATAGAATCAGAAGAATCGCAGAGAAACCAAAAAGCGGCAGAAAGAAGCGATGCACTTTGAGAACATCCCCACCAATCAATACGATATATACCAGATAAAGCACAACAAACACCCAAATCGACTTAGTTCGTCCGGATAGTCGTTTGAAAAACAGCAGCGGAATCAGAAGTCCGAGACCCCAGAATCCATAGTGGCCGAGAAACCTCCCCACATACTCCAGCCCGCTGGCCAACTGTTCAATGCCGAATCCCGTCTTGGCGAACAACGGATTGGGAAAGATCGAGCCGTAGTACGCCATCTTGAAAATAACGAACGGCAACGACAGCACGAATGCAACTGCACCGTAGATGAAGCTGTATCGCGGAAGACCACGTTCCGTCACAGCTTCCATTATCAACAACAAGAGCGCCACCAGTGCTCCCTCCGGCCGTATCCACACGGCCATCAAGAGCGCAAACACGAGCCAATGACTCCGCTTCAGAAACCAGAAGACCGCCAGCATACTGAAGAAAGCAAACGCCGCCGTCTCCAGTCCAGCCGGAGACCAGTACGCCAACGACATGTTGAATCCGACCAGATAAGGCGGCAGCAAAGCCAGACGGCTGCGAGAATCGGCAAAGAGCAACCGGCCGATCAGGAGGGTGAGAATAATTATACCCACCCCGAACAACAAGCCGGTTATCTGCGACACGAGAATGTAGTCCAGCCCTATGGCCCCAGCGAGACACAGATAGAGTGTCCAACCGAAGTTAGTGAAGCCTTCGACTCTCTCCCCCACGTTGAATACCAGTCCGTCGCCGTTGAGATAGTTGGCTACGTACCGGTAGGTGATGTAGGCATCATCCTGAACGAACCAAAGCTGGGACACCAGAAACAGGAATACCAAGACGGAGGGAAGGATCAACAATGTGTCGCGCCAGTTTCTCGTCATTTCCGACCACTATCCATCCCTATTGCGTTGCCGATCAAATTCATCTCCCGTTCTGCCTAATCTGCTGCAAATATCGAATCCTCTCTTCCGCGAGCTCTCTCGCACGCGGCAGGTACCAGGGCGCCAGCTTTTCTATCCATCGGGCGTGAATAGCCGCCTTGGCTTCATTTCCCTCGGTGCGCGCTTGAATATACAAATCGCGGTGAGCCTGAAAAACGAGAGAATCATCCTCCACCAGCTTTTCCAGCATCGTTAAGCCCGGCTCGTATTCGCGCAGGAGCAGATGTGCCAGAGCCTTCTTGTATCGCAGGTACGGGTTATACGGCTTGGGCGACACCATCATAGCGCTGTCATAATAGGCGATTTCAGTTCGGTGATCTCGGGCTGCTGAATAGAAATCCATACCGCGCTTGTAGTATTCAACATACTCTACCGGATACATCGGTCTGTCCATTTCCGGGGCCACCGGCAGGAACTTCCTGAATATTACCGCCAGCGATGTCCCCGGAGTAGTGGGATCCGGGTTGTACGAATAGCCGACAATACGGTACGAATGCAGAAACCGGGGCGACAGACACAGCGCTTTTTCACCCGGCGAGGTCGGTTTCATACCGGTCGAGAAGAGGATATAATCCGGCGCCCGCTGCATCAGGTAACTTGTATTGTGCTTGCTTTCGCGCCAGTCGGTGGTGAGCCCCTCTATCGGCGGATCGGAGTGCCGCGCAATAGACGTGTCGGTCAAGCCGACCATATCGATGATGTCGTGACCGATCAATTCATAGCCGAAAATGCCGATGGTCGTCAACGCCACCGAGAACTCCCTGTCGTCCGTGGCCTTCAGTTGATGGGCCATGAACTCCATTTTACGGTTCAAGCCGGTGCCAGCCTCACGATAGGCGTGGACATGCTCCCGAGGCAAATACCAGGTCAGTGCCATAATCGTTACCAGAACGACAACAAAAAGCGGCCGTTCAAAACTCCGATGCAACCTCTTGAATAGCAGTCCAGCCGAGACTGCGAGCAAGATGGCATTCAAGCCGAACAGGGGGACAAAGAAGCGGTGGACTTCCAGCACATCTCCCCCGATTACCATGACGTAGCCAACATACAGCATAGTCGCGAGCCAGATAGCACGGACCGCATCCGTCAACTTCGAATAGAACATCAAGGGCACAATCAGGCCCAGGCCCCAGAATCCATAATGGGAAAGGAACTGCCATGTATATTCGAGCCCATTCCGGATCTGTGTCCAGTCGAAGCCGGTCTTGGCATAGAACGGATTCGGAAGCAGAGACCCGTAATACACCATCTTGAACAGGATATACGGTACAGACAGGACAAAGGCCGCCAGACCACACACCAGCGAATACCACGGCATTGTTCTGTGCAGGATGGCTTCCGTCAGCACCAGTATGATCGCCAACAGCGCTCCCTCCGGTCTCAGCCAGACTGCCATAAACAGCGTAAATACCAGCCAGTAACTGCGCCTCAGATACAGGAACACAGACCAAATCGTAAAGAAAGCGAAAGCTCCGGTCTCGAGCCCGGCGCCGGCCCAGTAGGCATACGACAGGTTGGCGCCGACCAGCAGGCAGGGCATAATCGAGTACCATCGCCTGGTTTCATCGAATATCGACGCCGCAATCAGAAAGACGAGTACGATGGACGCGGCGCTCAGGAGAATACCGGTCAGTTTCGAAGCGGCGATGTAGTCGCTTCCCAGGGCACCCCAGAAGATAGCATAGATGGTCCAGCCGAAATTGGTGATGCCCTCGACCCTCTCCCCCACATTATAGACCAGTCCATCCCCGTTCAAGTAATTGGCGACACAGCGATACGAGATGTATGCATCATCCTGCGTGTAATTCAGTTGTTCGACAAACAGCGCGAAGATGATCAGCGCCGGTACTGTCCCCAGGAGGAAAACGAAAATGGCACGTTTGTTGAACGTCATTCTCTCAGGTTCTGGTACAATTTCAGGTATTTGGCCGCTGACTGTCGCCAGGAGAAATCCTGTCTCATGCAGGCTTTCATAATCCTGGTCCACACCCGCTTTTTCCGAAAGACCCATACGGCTCGTTCCAGCGCGGACAACATAGCTTCGGGAGTATACTCTTCGAACACGAAGCCGGTTCCTTCGCCGGTGTCGGCATTATAATCCACGACCGTGTCAGCCAGACCGCCGACCTTTCTCACTACCGGCACCGTCCCATATTTGAGAGAAAAAAGCTGATTGAGTCCGCTCGGCTCGAAGCGGGAGGGCATGAGAAAGATATCCGAAGCGGCTTCGATTTGATGCGCCAATCGATCATCGAACGTAAGAAACGCTCTGAACTTATCGGGGTATTTGTCCTGAAGCTGCGCACAGAGGTCGTGATACTTTCGGTCTCCCAGACCCAGCACAAGCATCTGCACATTCATGGCCAGCAAGCGATCGGCGGCGGCGACGACCAGATCAATTCCCTTCTGGTCCACCAGCCGGGAGATAAGGCCGATCAACGGCGCCTGATCCCGAATGGGCAATTTGGCTTCGTTGAGTAGTTCGACTTTGTTCATGCGCTTGCCGGACAAATTGGCCACATGGTAATTGAAGGGGAGCTTCCTGTCCCGGGACGGCGACCAGATCGTATAGTCGACCCCGTTCAGTATACCGGTGATATCGGCCGCTCGGCCACGCAACACACCTTCCAGTCCGCAGCCGCACTCTTCGGTCTGAATTTCCCCTGCATACTTCTCCGAGACCGTCGTAATGCCGTCGGCAAACAGAATTCCCGCCTTGAGGAAATTCACGTTGCCGTAGAATTCGAATTGACCGGTAACCGGCCGAAACAACGTATCGGGCAAATCCAGGAGTGTATACCGCTCGGGCGGGAACACTCCCTGATAAGCCAGATTGTGAATCGTCAGGACGGTACTGGCATTGGCCAACTGCTCATCCCGCGGCACGCCTTCTTTCAGGTACACGGGGATGAGCGCCGTCTGCCAGTCGTGAACGTGGATGATGTCGGGTCGGAACTGCAGAGCCCGCAAAAGGCGCAGCACCGCTCGATTAAAGAAGATGAACCGCTCATCATTATCGGCATAATTCTGACCGGTGGCCACGTCCGTATAGATGCCGTCCCGCGCGAAATAGGCATCGGACCCGATCATATACACGTCAACCGGGGATCTCGGTTCCCGAACTCTCTGAACCAGGACCGGGTGCTCCCGCCCTCCGACCGTGATCGATTCACGGAACTCCACCGGTCGCGGTCGTTGGCTGGTGGCAACGAGATTACGGTAGAACGGAATCATAACGATAACACTATGGCCCTCTCCTGCCTGCACTTTGGGCAAAGCACCGACAACGTCTCCCAGACCGCCGGTTTTCACGTACGGCGCCATTTCCGGAGCGACATGACAGATGTTCATTTTAGCCCCGCTCTTCCGCCGTACTTGATTGGCGGCTGCCGGCAGAAGCATCCAGGTCGATCGAGCGCAGGTAAGCCGCCGCATCCTCCGGGCTGGTCGGGTTGATGTAGAAACCGGAACCCCACTCGAACCCGGCCACCTTAGTTAACTTGGGCATGATTTCAATGTGCCAATGATAATACTCCTGGTGGTCCTTCGACAGCGGTCGAGTATGCAGGACGAAATTGAACGGTGGATTGTTCAAGGCCACTTTCAAACGCCCCAGCACGGACTTCAAAGCTCGGGCCAGAACCAAAAAGTCGCCGTCACTCATTTCCAGGTAACCGGATTGATGGTTCTTGGGCAAAATCCAGGTCTCGAAAGGAAAACGGGATGCGAACGGCTGTACCGCCAAAAAGGAGTCGTAGTCACCGACGACCCGCTCCTCGTCGATCAGTTCCTGGCGAATGATATCGCAGAAGACGCACCGTTCCTTGAATTCATAATACCGTTTGCTGCCGTTGAGTTCTTCCAGCACTTTCTTGGGAATTATAGGAGTGGCGATGAGTTGGCTGTGCGAGTGTTCCAAAGAGGCCCCGGCCGATTCACCATGGTTCTTGAACACCATTATATACATGAAACGTCGATCCCGCTCCAGATCCACCATGCGCTCCCGATACGCCCAAAGCACGCCGCGAATAGCCTCCTCCGTCATCCCCGCCATGTCCAAACCGTGATCGGGTGTTTCCACGATGACTTCATGCGCACCAATGCCGTTCATCTTGTCATACAATCCGTGCGGCTCTCGGTTAAGACTGCCCTCGATAATCAGCGCCGGGTACTTGTTGGGAAAGACGCGCAGGCTCCAGCCGGGTTTGTTCGGCTCGGTACCGCGGTCACGATAAGCGATGATTTCCGGCGGCGTGTTGTCCTCGTGCCCCGGACACAACGGACACAACGTGGCCGCTCCCGGTTTGGGCACCGATTTGAACGAACTCGGTCGTTTCTGTCTGCTTGTAGATATAATGACCCAACGATTCGTAACCGGGTCTTTTCTTAGTTCCGGCATGTTCTCTCTCCAGACTCAAGGACTACAACCAAAACCTGGCCGACATATCTTCCTCCGCCCGCCAGGCACCGTCCGCTACTCAGTCAAATGACACCACTCCCCCGGAAAGCACCTGACCTGCATGAATGCTCTCCAGCACGCCCCTCTCACGCTCCGAAAACGAGACGCCCCGGCGTTCAGTAGTGACACGGGCTGTCTCGATCGCCTTATCCAGATCATAGGGAACATAGTTCCCCGAAGTACCCCAACTGAAGGAGCCCACCTCCTTGTCAGCAACCAGGTTACCCCCAAAGATGTTGCAACACACACCAATATTGATACCCGTGTTCAACAGCGTGCCGATCCCGAACTTCGTATGGTCGCCGATAAATGAACCTACTTTCATCATACCCGTATCAATCGACTCGCCGTTGATCGTGCTTCGGATATTGGAGTAGTTGTTCTTCAGATCGGAATTCGTCGTCATCGCCCCAAAATTCACCCAGGGGCAGACAAAGGCGTGCCCGATGAAGCCGGCGTGATACTTGTTAACATAGGCATGAAATATCGATTCCTCGACTTCTCCTCCCACGCGGCAGGTATGGCCGATAGACGACCCGGTGACCTTCCCTTCCAGAACAACCGTCCCCGGACCAATATAGCACGGACCATTGATCGTCGCGTGCGGCTCGACTTTGACGTGGCTGTCAATATACACCGGTCCGCCGGAGGCGTCGATCACCGCTCCCGGCAGGATTTCCGCACCATCGCCCAGAAACACTGCCTGTTCGTTGGTCAGATAAGCACCGTCGTGTACCCGCACCTCGTGCGGAATGCCGAATGAGGATTCCAGAACTTTGAAATCCGACTCTACGGCCGTCTGGATATCGGCCACAACATCCCATATGTAGTTATACATACTGACAGTGGTGGTTATGCGGGCCAGATGTTGCGCTTCACGGACATACAATTCCTGGTACTCCTGTTGAGTCGCAATGGGGCCAACGGTCTCCAACGATTCAGTCTTAAACAGCACAGCGCAAATCTCGCCCGATTTGGTCTCGAAACACGACGACAAGCGCGCGGCCAGGACTTGTTCGGCCAGATTACCCCAGTCTTTTACCCGGCCGTTAATGAACAACACATCGGTATCATTGTGCTTGACAATGTTAACGGGGTAGTCCGAATAGCTCTCCGCTACCAGCGGTGCTATCTGATTGCGGCAGGAAAAGACGATTGCGGCGTCGGCGAAATAACGGTTGGCTCGTTTGAAGAGCTCCAGGATGCCGGGACGCAATACATATACCGGCCGCAGGAACGTCGCCGGGAGAAACTGTTGGAATTTGTTATCTTCGTAAAAACAGATAGTCAAGCGATACCTCAAAATGCATCTGCAACCGTGTTAAGAGCAGGTAATTTCATACTAAGTTTATTACTTCAAAAGACTTAATTAACGTGTCTGCACCCGTATGGCAAGCCCTTTTTGCCGTTCCCAATGCCTTATTGCCCAAGCAACACTTGCTCCTTGCTGCAGAATTGTTTACCATGCCGGTAGAATTCGTGAACTTATTGAGAACTAATATGTTTGAATCATTTTGATGAACCGATGATCTAATAGAGTGATGAACGGATAACAACAAACTGAGATGATAACATGTTGGATGTAACTGATACTGCCAGTTCTGAGTTGCAAAAGGTCCTCGATTCGGACCAGGCCAAAGACAAGCACTTGATTGTAATCTTTCAGGGAGTTGGTTGAAGCGGTCCCAATTTGGGACTGGCTCTGGATGAGTCAATCGAAGGCTTGGAAAAGATCGAATCGAACGGGATCGGGGCCTATATCGACCCCAACCTGAAGACGTTCTTAGGCAACTACGGGGAAATCAAGATCGATTATATCAATCAGGATTTCGGCCCGCGCGGGTTCATTATCCGCGTCGGCGATACTTCCTGCGGCACAGGGGACGGCGGCTGCTCTTCCTGCGAATAGACCCTGACCTCCCAGCGCGATCTTCAACCAAGATACAGCGAACTGTTCCGTCAGGTCCTGATTCCGGCGCGGCCGGAATTGTGACCTGACGGTCCTCTACTAAAGAGTTCACATCGGGCGGCAACTCGGTACCGCTCCAGTGGGGTTATTCTTCACTGGTTATGATAAAAGGCTGTCAAAAGTAGATCGGAACCCCTTCGGTTCCGACTCTCAACTCTTCAACGTCTATAACTAAATCCCCTCTTCAGAAGGGTGCCCGAAGGGCGGGGTGTGTTCTACGCAACGGCTTATCTATCGCTTCCCCCGCAGCACCCGCACCAGCACCAGCGCCGCCAGCAACACCAGTACCACACAAAGTGACAGGATGATATACATGAGTGGCGCCGTGACCAGATTCTCCTGCACGAATACCGGCAGAGAACGCAGGAAACCATTCACCACCGCCGCTCCGACTGCCAGGTAAATCAACGTGTTAATGGCCTCTTTTGTCCGCCATAGATACCAGCCCAGGCCGATGACTGCCCCGGTTGTGCTGTGGAAGACAATCATCGCGATCCGTTCCATCAGATTCCACGACAGGAACTCCTTGATTCCCAGATACGTGTCGAAATAGCAGGCTTCGACAACACCCAGCCCGGCGCCGAACAATGCCCCTAACCCGATCAGCATAGCCGGTGCGGCCCGGCCGTGCCGGTCCGCCACGAATACCCACACGAGCTTCAGCCCTTCCTGTATCAATCCGCCCGGAATCACGGTTACGAAGGCCCACATATAGACCGAACCCCCTCTGGCCGACATGGGCACGAACACCTTTTCCAGCAAATACTGCTGAAGGGGTAACTGTACCAACGCCACGACGATGAACGACGCTCCCCCGGCCAGAAGCGCGTAGTACGACAGCGGCCAGTCGAAGCGTCCCTTGATTACCAGCAACCTGACAATAACCGCAAGGAACAAATAGAACAGATAATGTGGTATTAGAGCGAGATAATCGCGCTTCTGCGACGGCGGCGGTGGAGGCGGTTGTGTGGCTGCCGAGGCATCGACCTGAACCTGATTGAGGAAGAAGTGTATTTCCTGACTCGGGATAAATCCCCGTGCCAGTTGTTTATCGCGAGTGAAATACAGTGTCATTTGCTGCGGCTCGTACAACTCGATCACGAACACGGAATCGAACCGCTCTTTGTGAAGCTGTTGGTACTCGAATCCGGTGACCTCGCCCGAAATCGTCGCCATCAACAGTGTTTGCGGTACGAAAATGCGGTCCTGGATCGTATCGCCGACTTGCAGGTCACGCATTGCGAGATACAGCTCATACTGATCGAGGAGATTGTTGTCGATAGCAAACGTGCCCGGGGGCACTTCTACTTCCTGCTCTATCTCCCGCTCGCCGCGCGTAGAAAAACCGGCAATCACCTCCCCGTCGCGTTGCAACGACAACCGCCCGGATTGTCCCGTAAACGTCAGTTCCACGTCGCCGGCAAGAAACGAACCATCGGCGGCGAATATATAGGCGCCGCTTACACTCGAAGAATATTCGGTCCCGATCGGGCTGAAATCCAGCGCGAACTGCTCGTCGATGACGTACCCCCTGACGCCGTTGATCTCGGTGACGGTCTTCACGGTCGACATGAGCCGCCCGACCGCCGTATTCTTGACGCTGAACACCCAAACCCGCGTCTCCCCGAGCGAGCGATACTCCTCAAAACTCGCAGCCGCCGCCAGCGACTGCGCTGAAACAGAACCGGCCATTGCAAGAACCAGTAGACACGCGAGTATAGGTTTGACGGTAGTCATGATGCAGCGAAGATAGAGAGTGGGCTGGGGATGTCAAATAAAATGCGGAGGCGTTGGGTGGCGCACCCCTTGGGGTGCGTTTACTGTTCCGTTCTCAGGCAGGTCGCCCGGGGCTTGGCCTGGGGTCCGTTCGGGTTCGTGGGGAGTCTGCAATTCAAGCAGTGAGCGTCGGTTCAGGAATGATTGGACCCCACCGCAAGCGGTAAGCGACCCCGGCTTATACAAATGACAGAGGCATAGATATTCGATTGAGTGAAGACGGTAAGTCAGAGATTGTCCAATGCAAACGGTACAGAAAGCAGGTATCTGTTCAGACCGTGAGAGAATTCTTTGGCGTCATGATTGATGAACAGGTGAACCGAGGCTATATAGTAACCACCGGCCATTTTACTTTGCCAGCCATAAAATTCGCCGAAGGCAAAGGCACACATTTGATCGACGGACCAGAACTAGCTGAACTTCTGGTCTGTATGGAAGAAGATAAGAACCAGAAAAACCACAACTCAGGTGGAGAAAACTCACGGCCAACCTCATAATCTACGGTATAAACGATGGCCCAGTCATCCAACCAGGTTTACGAAAGTAGCTAACGATCTCATCTTCTACGATATCGCAATCACTGAATGGAAAAACGAGTTCTTCCCCTTTCGAATTACGGAGAATCTGAGGGTCATCGTAGCCGCGAACTTTTCCCCATCCTTTCTCTATCAGTTCCTTTAATAAGTCCTTGGCCTCTAAATCAGTGCTTTCGGGTGCAAGAGCCTCGGGCCCAAGGCCAAATATCCGATCCACTGGATTGAATACCTGTTCACTAATGTCCTTCTCAACATCTGTACTCACTTGATTCTGAATACTGTCTGTGATCTTTCGATTAATCATGAACAATGAACTGACTTTAGAGCAATCGAATATAAACTCGCAGTTTTCAACTCCCAAATCACCTGTGCCTACCTTCTCGGCTAAAACACGAAGTCCGAGTTTAATTGCCCCACGTATTGCTGCTTCTGGCTCTACATTAACATTCACAACACCCGGCATCTCAATTACGTCCGCCATTGTGCGATCGTTACGAAGTGGATAACACCTGACCCTAAATTCCATTTCTACCTCCTCTATTTAATTCACTTCAATTAGTTCTGTACAAAGGCGCCGTATTTTCATCTGTGCTCTTGAGCCAATCATGGCCGCCAATCTTAAACCCCTTTTCATATCTGAAGTTCCCATTTGCTGGATCTACCATTTGTGACATGCGCTTGGACCCGGTTCCGAATCCGCTCCAGCGGATGACTAACCCGACACCCCAAGTAGAGATTTTGTCGGGTTTCTCCCGGCCTCCGGCCGGATCGGAACCCGACCCACCGGCTGAGAACTCGTTTTATCCATGAAGTGAACAACAACGCACCGCAAAGAGGCTGTCTCAAGAGGTGATTCTCGGTCGACTTTTGTATCGCGTAGCGGCGGGGCTTGTCCCCGCCGATCGGGTAAGCCGGTGCGGCGCAAGGCCGCACCCTACGCGGGGAAAATGCAGTCGACAATCCTCGGTGCCGGTTCGCCACTTATGAGACAACCTCCAGAGCGGTGGGCGACCACCGTCCGCGTCTTCCCCGCCGAGATAATTGCTGTTCCAATCGGGTCGATTCCACTATCTTACCCGGACCATGGCCCTTGGTATACGACAGGTCTCGGTTCTTACTATTACGTTGTCATCGGTTTCGGTGTACATCGGGTTCTATGCCTGGCGAGTGATATTTAACAATTTCGCCGTCGATGTGTTCGATGCATCGGCCACCGACGTCGGCATCATTCAGGCCGTGCGCGAGGTCCCCGGCTTGCTGGCATTTGGCGTCGGGACACTGGCCGTCTATTTTGCCGAGTCTCGAATTGCCGCCCTGTCCATCATCACTGTCGGCTTGGGGCTGCTGGTGTGCGGCTTGTCGCCGTCGCTGGTAATCCTTGGCGTCGGGACCGTGTTGATGTCGTTCGGCTTTCATTACTTCGAGCCGACCAATTCATCACAATTGCTCCTGATTGCCAAGCCAACACAGTTAGGCAGAGTGCAGGGTAGACTGCGCTCTTTCGAGTCCATGGCGGGCCTGGGCGGCGCCGGATTGGTGTTGCTGCTGACACTGTTCGTGGACTATCGCATTACGTTTTACGTCATCGGCGCGTTGATTACGGCGGTGGGACTCTATCTCGCATTCGCACTCCCGTCCAACCGGACCAATACCGACTTACGCAGTTTCAAGATCCAGCGCAAGTACTGGCTCTATTACACGCTGTCTTTTCTGCGTGGTTGTCGTCGTCATATTTTCACGACCTTTGCCGTGTTCCTGCTGGTTAAGAACCATGATCTGGACATCACCGCCATTTCCACCCTGATGGTTGCCAACAGCGTAATCACGATTTTCACGTTTCGGTGGCTGGGCCACCTGAACGACAAATTGGGAGAGCGGCCGATTCTCGTTTGGAGTTCCCTGTTGCTCGTCTTCATTTTCACCGGCTATGCGTACGTCGAATATGTCGAGGTTCTGATCTCGTTATTCCTCATCGATAACGTCCTTTTCGGTTCGTCGATCTCTCTACGGTCTTACCTCCGCAAGATTGCCACGCCGGAGGACTTGACCGGCTGTCTGTCGTTCGGGATGACGGCTAATCATATCATTGCCGTAGTAATTCCCATATTGGGCGGGTTGGCCTGGAATGTGTTCGGTTATCAGGTGACGTTCGTGGCTGGGGCTATACTGGTGTTTGTCGATATGTTGTTTGCGATGCGAGTGCGGGTGGCGCCGATGGTTACAGAGCAATAGTCACGAGATACCCGACGGAGACTCGGACTTCCTGAAGATGCAGCTGTTCCTGGTAGACACTGGAGCGGTTAGCGGAAAAGCTCTTGGTCGTTAAGAGTTTCGGGCGAACATCGGTCAGCCCGATTTCTACGGAGAAATTCTGATCGAACCGCAGCCCTAACGTAACCCGATAGCCGACCTGACTCGACATGGATACATCCGTCACGTTTTCATTGACCAACAACGAATCAGCCACAGACTGCGATGGAACCGGATAGCTTTTGGAAAAGAGTGCTCCCAGGCCGACATAACCGGTGAGATGATCCGTGCCTCGATAATAGAAGCAATCAAGTGAGTAGGTAGTCCCATGGATACTGCCCTTGGGGTAGGCCTTGGAGGTCATGTTGCCGTACTTGTAGTCAACCGCGGCTCGAAGGACAAAGGGGTGGTGGATCAGAGTTTCGAATTTGGCGGATATCTCCAGCCCGGAGGAAACGAGATGATTCGGTCCGCTCATGCCGGCGGTCAAGTGGAGGTTCATGTAGTCGAGGGTGTCCTGCTCCGTCGGATTGAGCGGAAACGCGGCGGCTGCGGTGAGCCATGAGGTTACAATCAACGTCAGCATAAACTATCCTATTTACGTCTTCAATATAATGAACGGATGGGGACGATGAAAGGCCTAAAGGTTTTTCGGAGTGCGATCGGGAATCTTACATAAGGCTGACCGGCAGGTCACACCCCGCCGAGGGTGGACCAGGCCCTGCCGGAACTGTATAAAAAAAGCGGCAGATATCCCTATCTGCCGCTTCGGGAGTGTATGGCGGTCTTTTTCTAATCCTCCCACACGGGATTGGCGATTTTACTCATGAACAGGATCGTCCCGGATTCGTGCTCGAAAATGATGAACAGAAAGGGGCGGTCACAAAATAGTTGTGGTGGGATCGATTCAATACCTCCGACCACATTCACTGCAGCAGCTTCCGTCCCCTTCTCATCGACCTGGACAAACGTCTTGTGAATAACGGTGTCTATCCAAATGCCGCATCCCTCAACCATGTTGCTGAAATCGGCTGCACCGGGCAGATATGACCGCTCCATGCCAAGCGCCTGAAGTGTTTCGTCCAGACCGATATCGTAACTGAACCTTCACTCAGGCAAGCCGATTTCGAGTCGCGGTTCGTGAGTCAGACCGGAGATGATGCTGTTCCAGGCTTCAACCCCAAAGCCGGCACAAAAACCATCGATCGACACACGCGTATCGGGAAGGATAATCATCGCCTTGTAGTACTGACTCCCGTAAGGAAGTGACACGGCCTTGAAATTTTCATCATAGTAGAACATGATGTCGGTCGGCGGGACATCGTAGCCCTGGGACCTTTTTGGGGAGCACTTTCAGCCCAAACCGGTCCAGATAAATATGAAGCAACACTTGAGATAATACACTGCAACACGTTCTTCTGTTTTGTATTATGTTGACCACGAACGGCTGTTCGGATCGTCTTGTTGGCCTTTTAAGTCCTTGGTGTCTACCAATTCCACCACTCCGGCGATAGTTTGAAAGTATGATTTCTTTGTTGGGGGCACAAAGGGCAGATGAGGGGGGTGGAGTCAAATGGCAGAACGGCTTCATCTGCTTGTGGTGGATTCGGGTTCTGCCCTACCTGCTGTGGAAAGGGCAAGATGTCGGAACCGCAGGGGATTCCGACCTACTTACCTTGATTACGTCGAGCTTGTGGCGCCGGCGCGTCGGAACAGGAAGCCGGAGAGGACAAACAGCGCCACGAAAAACCCATTGAAAATGAACACACCAAATATGCCCGCTGCGCCCCAAGATACGTTCGGCCAGACAATTAGTGCGATCACAGGCACCAACAGTTGAATGAGGGCAGCGGCAAACAGGGTGTATGCCATTCCGGGCGGCTTAAGGCGTGCTATAAGGGAGCCGATGAGCACCACCGCGAATACCGCTCCGTACAGCAGATTGGCGGGCTGGCCCTCGTTGCCGATAATCCCGACGGCGCCGTTTACCCAGAAAAGAAGGAACGCTCCCAGAAGCCCAAGGCCAAAACCCAGACGGTACATACCATTCGGCGACCTTCGCGCCAGCAGTTCATAAGCAAGACCGACGCTGAACAGGAGAACCCCCATGATAGCGAAATCAGCCAGATCCCAATCCACTTCATCGGTAAACTGCATGGCCACCAGGGGCACGAGCAACATTATCGCTACCGCAAGCGCGAGGCGGATGATTCTTTTATTTCGTGTCATCATAATCGCAATCCTCTCTCTGAGAATCTCGGCGGACGTTTCGATAAACATCCGGAGAGCGCAACCAAGTATTCCTTTGTCTTTCTGGGCACGCTCACGGAGGAGATCGTTAAAGGTTTGTTGCATCCCCTCGCCGAAGCGCTCATAGTGCGGCTTCGGGTAGAGGCGTAGCAGTGCTGCAAACAACCGCCGATATCGCCGTATTGACTCTTTATATGCCATACGCAGAAGTTCCCGGCGATAGGTGGTTTTGTTTGCCGATCGCCACGACCTCGCGATACCGCTCCAACTCCGCTGCCAGCGCTTTGCTTCCGAGGCCGGTGATCTTGTAGTAGACCCGCCGCTCGTCGTCCATTTCCGGGTCTATCTTCTTATCGCTCTCCCGTATCAATCCCGCCTCGATCATACGACCAATCGAGCCGTAGAGCGTGCCCGGTCCCATGTTCACTTTTCCCTGCGAATCGGCTTCCACCTGCTTCATGATTCCATAGCCATGCCGCTCTCTTGTTGAGAGAGCCAAAAGAATATGCAGCACGGCCGGAGTGAGGGGCTTGGTGTTCTTTTTTTTCATGTGCCTAAACTATATCCGTAACGGATATATGTCAAGAAGAATCTGCGGATTTTTATGGGCTGAGTGCTTGACCACCAATTTGTGACAAGTTACACCTCTCTTGCAAGTGGTTCAACAGAGCCGATAGTCCCAGCAGCCTCTAATGCCGCGCAAGAGATATCTAGTTTCCCCCCTACTGCACCAAATCCTCCGTCCAGAAGACGAGCTTCTCGTCCAGGCCCTCATCGTAGCCGGTCTGTTTGTAACGAATCTTGCCCTCGGGATCGATGACGCAGAGGAACGGGATGCCCTGCACACCGTACTCTTCGGCCAGTTCGTTATTACCGTACAGGAGGGTCATGGCGTAGTCGTGTTCTTCCATAAAGCTCTCCGGGCCCTTCTTGCCCTTCTCCCAGATATTGACCGAAAAGACCCGCACGCTGCCTTTGGCATGCCGGCGCGTAAACTCACTGATGCCCGGCATGGCCATCCGGCAGGGGCCGCACCAGGTGGCCCAGAAATCGAGCACGACCACGTTTCCCCGGAGGTCCGCCAGTGAGACAAACTGACCCTCGGAGTCTTCCAGTGTCCATTTGGGGGCGACTTCATCCACTTTGTCGGCCAGTGCTTCCTTCTTGCGCTCGTTGCGGCCCTCATCCCAGTTCGTTTGAATCCTGGAAATCACGGCATCCCAACCCGGTGCATCATGCAGGGACTCGAGATCCGGGTCTTGCTTCGTATGCTCCACCTTATACCAGCCGTTTTCGGCAGATTTGGCCAGGTAGGCGAGCGCACTGTCTTTGTTGCCGGACAACGAATAGGCGCAGGCGACGTTGTATTGGTTTTCGTGGTCCGCCTCAAAGCCGGGCGTGCTCTTGACATAGGTAATAGCGGCGTCGTACTCCTCCAGCCCCGACAGGATCGCCGTATACCGATGCTGTGTGTAATGCGTCAGATCCTGCTCTTCCAAAGAGCCATTCTCAATCATCTCACTCACGCCTTTTTCAACCATCTCCAGGGCGTCGTCAAACCGACCCATGCCCGCATAGACCGTCGCAAATTCAAACTGGCTCGGCCACGAAGCTTCGAGTTGTTTGGCCTTCTGAAGCGTATTCAAGGCGTCCGTAAACCGGTTGGCGTAGACCTGGTAGTCGAAGAGGAATTGATAAGGATAGATTTCTTCAGGGTCGATCTCAATCAGCTTCGCAAAATGCTGCTTGTCGTCGTGAACCATTGCAGCCAGTTCGTTCTTATGTTCGCTGTCGCTGTCGAATAGATTATAGACATATGTAGCCAGTATCAGGCGGTAGCCGTACGACCACTCCGGATCAAGTTCCACCGTCCGCCGACCCAATCGAATCTGCTCAACCGGGCTTTCCTGCACGCGACCATAGAGGTACGTGTACCTGGCGGAATTAGGGTTGACGTCCAGCATCTGTTTCGCATGCGCCCGCGCTGCTTCAGAGTCATGGCGCTCCCATTTGCTCTGGGCGTCGCGGACAATGTCGATATCCTCGGCGTTGGTCACGAAATCCCGGTACAACCGGCTCAGTTCCGCGTCTTCCTCCGCCGCATCGTATTGTTTTTTGAAGGACTCCTTCGAATAATCCTGCGCTGCCCCAACCGAGAATACAATCAGCAGACCTGCGAATACGATTAGACCGGACTTTAGTCTCATAGTTGCACCTTTCATGTTTATGCGAATCGAATATATATACTATACGTACGAACAAAATAGAAGTTGTAATGTCTTGTTTCAAGTGTCGGTAGGTCGACATGGGAGCTTCAGACATTACCAAAACTTGGCTGGCAGGGACAATTGCCTTAAAAGCGAGCCCTGATTTCTTCGCGAGCCCTATTACGTCGCAAACAATTGCAAAACGCAGAAGCTGGCGATTCTGGTGCCGGAGGCCGGACTCGAACCGGCACGAGGTTGCCCTCGGGGGATTTTGAGTCCCCTGCGTCTACCACTTTCACCACTCCGGCACAGGCGTAGCCTGGTTTTTTGTAGGGAACAAAGTACGCTACAGAGGGAGGGGGCGCAAGGGGATAATTGGAGCTTAGTGGCGCGCCGAGTTACGCCCGGCTCTCCTACCAATGCTGCCGATCGTCCGTGCTGTCCGGGACCGGTTGGTTATCGCGGCGGGCCGTGGGGACGTAGAGGCCCGAGGAAGGATGCAGGTGGCAGGTCGTGGTCGGATGGTTGCCCTCGATAAAGACCTCGTTGCGAACATCGATACAGCGGTCTGTTGCAATCTCGCCTGACTCCAGGCAAACGTCGACATGGACAATCCCGTCCGGTTCGTCGAAATCCTCGATCGGCAGCGAATCGTGAGCGGCGATCATGAACTCCGTCCAGACCGGCACCCCGTTCTTGGCGCCGTCCTGATTTCGGCCCAGTGACGTCTTGTCATCGAAGCCGACCCACACGCCGGCCGTGATCTGGGGCGTGTAGCCCACGAACCAGTTGTCGCAGAAGTTGTTCGACGTGCCCGTCTTGCCGCCGGCCGGTCGCGTGAAGCCCATCCAGCGCGAACGCCGACCGGTACCGTTGTCCACTACCGACTGCATGAGACTGACCATCATGTACGACGTCTGCGCCGACAGCACTTCCTCTTTCTGTACGGCGCTGTTGTCTTCGATCACGCGGCCGTAGCGGTCGATGATGCGATGAATCATCCGGTATGGGATATGAATCCCCTTATTGGGAAATGTCGAGAAGGCCGATACCAGCTCAATCGGTATGACTTCGCTGGTGCCCAGAGCCAGTGACGGCGACGGCTGCAGGGGCGTGGTGATACCCATCTTCTGGGCGTAGAAAATAGCCTGTTGCGGCTGTATTTTCAACAGCAACCGAATGGCGACCAGGTTGCGCGACAACCGGATGCCGTCGCGCAAAGTAATCGAGCCCTTGAACTGATCATCGAAGTTGTGCGGTCGCCATTGTTTAGCGCCGGGGATGTCGAGCACGATCGGCAGGTCGTCGACAATGTCCGTCGGCCTGAAACCGTTATCGATACAGGCGGTGTAGATGAACGGTTTGAATGCCGAGCCCGGCTGCAATGTGGACTGGACCGCCCGGTTAAACTTGGTTTCTTCGAAAGAACGCCCGCCGACCATCGCCAGCACGTCGCCGTTGCTGTTATCGATCGCTGCCAGCGCCCCTTGCACTTTCTTGTACTCGCGCACCGGATTGCCGGCCTCGTCGACCGTGTCCGGGATGACTTCCGTATAGAACGGGTTGTCCGGCGCATAGCGCTGCTGGATGCGGGCACGGAGGGAATCGACTTTTTTGGCCATGGCCGCCTCGGCCTCCTTCTGCAAGTCGGCATCAAGCGACGTAAACACTTTCAGGCCGCCCGAGTACAGCGCGTTCTCCCCGTAGCGATCATATATGTACTGGCGAACCGTCTCCGTGAAATACGGCGCTATACCGGTCTCTTCCTCAGGAGGATTGACATAGAGCTCTTCGCTGCTCAGAGAATCGTACTGCGCTCGACTCAAGCCATCGACATCGTAGAACGAATTCAGCACCCGATTACGCGCCCGGACCGCCCGATCCGGGTAGTGGAAGGGAGAGTTCTTATTGGGTGCTTTCAACATACCGATCAGGAGTGCGCAGTCGTTGACATCGAGTTCCGGTACGTCCTTGGAAAAAAACGTATGCGCAGCCGCGGCAATGCCGTAAGCGCCCCTCCCGAAATAGTACTGGTTGAGGTACATTTCGATAATCTCTTCCTTGGCATACGTCCGCTCCAACTTGACGGCCGTCAGTGCCTCTTTGAACTTGCGCTCGAACGTCTGCTTTCGGTTGAGAAACAACATGCGCGCCAACTGCTGTGTAATAGTCGAAGCCCCGGCCTTGATCTCCCAATGGAGGAGGTTGTAAGCTGCCACTACGAACACCCGGCGGACATTCAACCCCCAATGATCATAGAACTGGCGATCTTCGGAAGCCAGCAGTATATCTACCAGATGCGGCGGCAAATCCCGAAACGGAGTCAGCACCCGGTTCTCGCTGAAAAATTCCCTTAACAGAATGCCGTTTCTATCGTACACTTTGGTCTTAAGGCTCGGCTCGATGTTGTGGAGCTGCTCAAATGAAGGCAGGTCAGACTTGTAAACGGAATACGTCTGATAGCTCACTATAGAAAGGAATACTATAGCCACAACGGCCGCTGCAAGTAGCGAGTTTCTGAATCTATGTCTTCGGAATCGCGACTGGTTGGGTGTACGTTTCATATCCGCTTACAATGCATATTGTTTCAACCGTCGGTCAAGTTTTAACAAGTTCTTCCTTGTCCGACGGCTCTTCTCTGGTTTATTTATCGGCAACTGCGTTCGCTCAATAGCGAATTAGCGCCGAAGTATATCGCATCAATCTACGTCTTTATATGTCGATATGCTAACAAAGATGCACTTTTAAGGAGAACGACTCTTGAAGGCTGAGCAGGACACTCGAATATCCAGAGAATTCGACCAACAATGGCAATTGATCACCAAGGGAACCGTCGACGTCATTCCGGAAGAGGAATTCAGAGAACGACTTAAGAAGTCCATCGAATCCAATACACCGCTTCGCGTCAAACAGGGTTTCGATCCCACGGCGCCGGACATTCACCTGGGACATACGGTCGGTATCCGGAAGCTGAAAGAGTTTCAGGATTTGGGGCATACCATCATTCTGATCGTAGGTGACTACACGGGTCTGGTGGGGGATCCTTCGGGGCGATCGGCGACCCGTCCTCAACTTCAGTATGACCAGCTTATGAAGAATGCGGAAACATACCAGAAGCAGTTTTTCAAGATTCTGGACAAGTCAAAGACTGAAGTCCGGTTCAACGGCGAGTGGTTCAAGGAGATGGAATTCGCCGACGTCATGCATCTGGCGATGAAATTCACGGTGGCCCGCCTGCTGGAACGGGATGACTTCGAAAAGAGAATGCGTCGCGGCATACCAATCTCTATGCATGAACTTTTTTACCCGCTTATGCAGGCGTATGATTCGGTTGCTATCGATGCCGACGTTGAAATTGGCGCTACCGAGCAGACATTTAACCTTCTGGCGGGACGTACGATCCAGGAAGCCTACGGCAAATCCCCGCAGTGTGTTCTTACATTGCCGATCCTGGTTGGCATTGATGGTGAGCAGAGGATGTCCAAGTCGCTCGGTAACTACATCGGTATCGATGAACCGCCTCGAGAGATCTTTGGCAAGACGATGTCGATCCCCGATGATCTTATATACAGCTATTACCAGTTGGCGACCGATGTTTCGCTGGAACAGTTGGCGGATATTAAGAACCTACTGGAGCAGCCCGATGTCAACCCGATGGAAATCAAGAAGGAACTGGCGGAGCATCTGACCGATATGTACCATCCGCAAGGGTCCGGCAGGCAGGCCCGGGAGGAATTCGAACGGGTGTTCTCCAAAGGAAAGCTTCCGGACGACATGCCGGAGGCTGACGAGAGTCAGATTAAAGACTGGGAATTGGATCCGGACAAGATCTACCTGGTAGGTCTGATGGCCAGGAGCGGTCTGACAAAGTCCAACAGTGAAGCCCGCAAGCTGATCAAGGCGGGTGCGGTTTCACTCGACGGTGAGAAAGTTACCGATCCCGACTTCGAATTCGGCATCCCCGCTGCAGATGAGGTCGTACTGAAGGTTGGTAAACGCCGCTTTCTTAAGCTAAAACACTGAATATTCGGGCACATTGTGGTGACTCCAACTGTACCAACAGTATGACTTCAAACGTTTGAGTGTATGATGATAAACTACTTATACATATGTGTCATCTTGGCGACTCTAATCGTATCCGGGTGTTCTTCCGGCATTGCCCGACACAGCATAGTAGCCGCAAAGACCGCGGATGAGACTGGTACTGACAGCAAGCAGGAGCTATCTGCGGCAATGGACAAGGTTGACCCGGTCGCTTTCCACCATTGGAGCAACGGGACCATCCTCGAATCCTCGGGCATGTATTACAAAGCTTCGGAAAGTTACCGCAAAGCTCTCGAGTATTATCCGGATTCTTACGAGATTCGGTACTCTCTTGCCAAGGTTTTGTTTCGAATCCAGCACTTCGAAGACATCATAACAGTTCTCAATCCGATCGATCCGGTCGATGCTGAGATTTGGGAGCTTAGAGGTGCGGCCTACCGAGCGTTCGGCAATGAAGATTCGGCCCGGGTCAGTTATCGACAATCCGTGGAGCTGGACCCGGATAGTCGGGCCGCGTTTACTTACCTTGTCAGCGCTTATCGCCGTACCAATGACTATGATTCGGCTACTTGGGCTTATGAGAATCTCTGTCGGTTGAGCCCTGGCAGTCATCGCATGTGGTTCGAATTGGGCAAAATGCGATTGCAACTGGGACAGCTCGATTCCGCCAAAACTGCATTTCAGAACTCGGTCAGCGCTCGTAGCGACCGGTCCAATGTGATGGCCATGATCGGTCTGGGGGAGATCTACCAGGAGCAGGACCAACCGGATTCCGCTATTGCCTTTTATGAGCGCGCACTTGAAGTTGATCCCGACAATGTGCTGGTGCATAGGCGATTAACTGATGCTTTTATCCGTCAAAATCAACTCGACCAGGCGCTTGCCCACAGTCAAAAGGAGGTGCAGTTGGCGCCACTGGACAGGCCGGCCTCCAGGCGACTGGGAATGCTGCTATACTTTATGGACTCGCTCGAGACCGCCGAATTAACGTTTTCCGCTTTGGTTAACAACGGTGACCGTCACCCTTTGAATCACCGCTACCTGGGTCGAATTGCGATTCAACAAGAAGATCCCGAAACGGCTTTGCACTATTTTAGCCAGGTGGTCCAGTTGGACGATACGACCGCCGAGAACTGGTTAGAACTCGGCTTTGCCTACCGGCAGAATAGAAATCCCGAGAAAGAAATCGAGACCTATCAGAATGGACTGACACGCATCAAAGCGGATGACACTGACGGTCGCGTTCGCCTCTTGTTCGCATTGGGTACCGCCTATGAGCAGCACCAGCGGATTGACAAAGCCATCACAACGTTCGAGAAGCTGCTGCGCATTTCGGAGAACCATGACCAGGCCTTGAATTATCTTGGCTATTTGCTTGCCGATCGAGGGGAGAGGCTCCAGTACGCCAAGGAACTGATTAAACGAGCCATTTCGATTAATCCTTCCAGTGCCGCTTATCTCGACAGCTACGGCTGGGTATACTACCGGCTGGGAGAATACGAAAAAGCGCTCGTCCATCTGAAAAAAGCAGTTGAACTTGACAACGATCCGATTATCTTTGACCATTTAGGCGATGCCTATCAGGCAACAGGCGATACAGGGCAGGCGCGTAACTGGTGGCAGAAAGCGCTGGAACTGGATCCCGATAACGAGGAAGTCAAAGAAAAACTTGGCCGATGAACAAGGTGTGGGGTCTGCAGTCTTTTTCTACAGCTAAACATCCGACATTTGTAACCGGCATCATCGTCACACTACTGGCCGCCTGTGCCGAAGTGCAACCTCCCCCAGGAGGTCCGGAAGACAAGACCCAGCCGGTGCTCATAGCATCCGAGCCGGAAAACCGATCGGTAGAGGTGCCGATTGACAATCGGATCACACTCTTCTTTTCCGAGAAAGTGGTCCCTCCCCGAAACATCCGGGCCGTCTTCATTTCACCTCGACCCAGGGAAGAGCCCGAATTGAATTGGAAGGGCGACCGTCTGGAGATTGTTCTGTCGGACAGCTTCGCGGTCGACCAGACGTACATTATCTCTGCCAGTTCCAGCATTGCCGACCGGCGCGGCAACAAGCTTGACAGCGCCGGTATCATTGCCTTTACCACCGGCTTGGCGCTCGATACCGGTCGAGTCGAAGGCCAGGTTTTGGAAGGGGACAATCCCAGGCCGGGTTTGCTGGCCGCCCTGTATGACGTTGACTTGATCGAGGACACCACTACCTATGACAGCCTGTCCGCTTCTTATTTTTCACAGACCAATTCCGACGGTCAGTTTGCTTTTCAATACCTGCCGGACAAAGACTATCATCTCATCGTGTTTGATGATCGCAACGGAAACGAGCTTTTCAATCCGGCGCGAGAGACGTTCGCGCTGGCCGACAGGAAAATCGCCGTGGGCAGCGGACTTCCCCTCGACAACCTGCTCCTCAGCTTGACAAGGCAGGACACACTGCTGCCGGAGATGATCTCGGTGACCTACACCGCCGACCAGCTACTACGAATCCGTCTCTCAAGAGAAACCGAACTGGAGCCGTTCCGGCGCGACAGGACGAACATCCTTCTCACCAGTATAACGGACACGACTCAGAAGATCCCGGTACAGTCGATACTGGAGATTGATCAGGAGGCATCGAGTCTCCTGACCTGCAGTTTCGGGCTGCTTATCCCGGGCTTGTACCAACTTCGGGTTGTTTATGATTCGAGTCAGCCGCCGCTCGTGTACCACGAAATTGAGGTGCGTGGCCTGGAGGACAAGACGCCGCCCGTGATTGCACAGTTCTACCCCGATCAGCCGCAGGTCACGCTTTGGAATCTGGACATGCAACTGGTATTCAGCGAACCGCTGGACACGACCAGGATCTCAGAGGAGACCTTTGTCCTCTGGCAAGAGCCGGATATCCCGATCGGGCTGGACTGGCAATGGGAGGATGCCTTTCGGATGAACCTGTCCTCTCCTGACATACAGGAAGGTCAGGAATACCGCCTGACCGTGACGGAGTTTGATCTCGTTGATTACAGCCGCAATACGCTCGGCGATTCGCTTCGTGATTACAGCTTCGCCGTCTTTGATACCAAATCGTTCGGTGCTATCGCCGGCCACGTGGCCATCTATCTCCCCGGCAAACAGGACGATCCCGTGCAACTGGTCTGTCGGGAACTGGGCACGCGGCAGGAATACCGACTGACTGTAATGGATTCCTCTTTTAACATTGACGTTCCAGGCCGGCAGTATTTCTTGTATGGTTTTATAGATAGTGACAACGATGGCTCGCTGAATCGCGGCAAGCTGCATCCGTTCCGGTTGGCTGAAACACAGACCATCTATCCGGACACGATCAGTGTCAGACAGCGCTTCGAAACGGCGGGCATAGTCATAGAGTTCAGGTAGCCGAAATGGAACAATTGCTGGAACTATTACCGGTCGCCGAAGATGTTCGGATTATCGCCGGGATTGGCATCATCCTCGTGGGTACGTTCATTGCGGTCTATGTGGCCCGAATGCTGCTTTACGTCGTGGCTCATCGGATCGCGGGGACGACACGTACCGACCTCGATGACAAGCTGCTTCTCGCCGGCCGCAAGTACCTGCACGCGTTAGTTTACTTGATAGGCATGGTCTTTCTATTCAACTACATTGAAGGTTCTCCCTGGGGACCATATGTCGGCGGCCCGACCTATCGCATTATCGACGGCATCCTGTTTGTGTTGGGTGTCGTTATCGTTACGCAACTTATCGTGAAAATTCTGTCGGCCTTAATCGATTGGTTCAAGATCAACATAGCGGCCAAGACCGAAACTCAGGTAGACGATGAGATTCTGCCGCTGGTCGATCGAGCCGTCAAAGTCACGCTGTACACCCTCTCCCTGTTGGTGATACTGGACCATTTCGATGTCAATATTGCCGGTTTGCTCACTGTCTTAGGCGTCGGTTCTCTCGCGGTCGCTCTGGCTTCGCAGGAGACGATTGCCAACATGATCGGCGGGTTTGTTATCATGATCGACCGTCCTTTCCGGGTGGGGGACAGGCTGCGGCTCGACGTAGGGCTGGTTTGCATCGTGCATGAGATCGGGATCAGGTCGACGAAGTTCCGGACGTTCGAGAACACGCTCATTGTTGTGCCCAACGCGGAGCTGATGAAATCCACTATCCACAACCTGACTTATCCGGCTCCGGAGATTCGAGTGAGAGTGGATGTGGGAGTCAGTTATAGCTCGGACCTGGATCACGTGAAGGAAATCATGATGGCCGAGGCGGATAAGCATCCCAACGTGATGAAAGACCCGCCGCCGGAGTTCCGCTTCCTGAAATTCGGTGACAGTTCGCTCGATGTCTCCCTGCGCTGTCGGGTGGCGGATGTCGGCGACCAGTTCGCGGCGGCCTGTGACCTGCGAGAGTCTGTTCTCAAGGCGTTTCGTCGTGAGAACATTGAGATCCCCTTCCCGCAGCGCGTGGTCACTTTGGTGGCGGATGAGGACATCAAAGGTACATCACCGGTTAAGCCCTCAACCACGACACAATCGGTGCCGGTGTCTGCTGCCAAATCGGCCCAGCAGGATTACGACGAAGATTCGCAGGAGGATGAGAGTCCGTAGCTCTTCCGCCCATGCGGACCTCACCGCCTTTAAAACCTGAGGCCGGTCATTCAGGAATCTTCGAAGTAGTCTTCGGCGTATCGAACGTATTTCTTTCTTAACCCTTCGATTTGTACCTGGGGAGTCGCCCACGGTTCTAGAGGCTGTCTCAAGAGGTGATTCTCGGTCGACTTTCGTATCGCGTACAGGCGGGGCTTGTCCCCACCGATCCGGTAAGCCGGTGCGGCGCAAGACCGCACCCTACGCGGGGAAAGCGCAGTCGACAATCCTCAGTGCCGGTTTGCCACTTATGAGACAACCTCCAAGGGGTGCGTCACCCAGACGGGAGCCGTCAGGAAGGGGTTCGTAGCGGCGCGAGTTCGGCGGATGTAGACATTTGCCGAGCACGACAGCGAGCTTGAACGAAAAACGGCCGGCACCCGTGCGGGCGCCGGCCTTCCATATAAAGTGACTCTCTGACTCTATTTCATATTATTGATGATGTTCGTGGCGTACTCCGAGGTGCCGATCTTTTTGGCGCCCACCATCTGGCGTTCCAGATCATAGGTGACCGTCTTCTTGTTGATCGTCGTCTGAATAGCGTCGCGAATCATCTTGGCGGCCTTATTCCACCCGAGATACTCCAGCATCATGCAGGCCGACAGGATCAACGATCCGGGATTGATGACATCTTTGTCTGCATACTTCGGTGCTGTCCCATGAGTAGCTTCAAACAGACCAATGTAGTCACCAATATTCGCGCCGGGCGCCATCCCCAGGCCGCCCACTTGCGCCGCGCAGGCGTCGGACAGGTAGTCGCCGTTAAGGTTCGGTGTGGCGATGACGTCGTACTCGTCCGAGCGCGTCAACACCTGCTGGAACATGGAGTCCGCAATACGGTCTTGGATGACGATCTTGTTGGTCGGCGCCTTGCCGTTATGCTTGGCCCAAACTTCGTCCTCGGTCACGATCTTGCTGCGGAATTCCTTGATGGCCAGCTTGTAACCCCAGTCGCGGAAAGCACCCTCAGTGTATTTCATGATGTTGCCCTTGTGAACCAGGGTCACCGACCGGCGCTTGCGATCGATTGCGTATTGGATCGCTTTGCGTACCAGGCGCTGCGTACCGGTGACGGAAATCGGCTTGATGCCGATACCGCTGTCGGCGCGGATGTTGGTCTTCATCGTCTTGTTGAGCCAGCTAATGACCTTCTTCACTTCCGCCGATCCCTTCTTCCACTCGATACCGGCATAAACGTCCTCGGTGTTCTCACGGAAGATGACTACATCCAGTTTCTCCGGATGCGCGACCGGCGAACCGACCCCCTTGAAATAACTGACCGGACGCACGCAGGCGTACAGGGTCAGGATTTGCCGAAGGCTGACATTCAAGGATCGGAAGCCGCCGCCGACCGGAGTCGTGAGCGGGCCTTTGAGCGCGACTATGAACTTCTTGATGGCGTCGACCGTTTCCTGCGGCAACCATTCTTTGTAGAGGACGTTGGCTTTTTCACCGGCGTAGACGTCCATCCAGGCAATCCGCTTTTTGCCCTTGTACGATTTTTCGACAGCCGCGTCCACCACCCGACGGGTTGCTTTCATGATGTCCCGGCCAATGCCATCGCCTTCGATCACCGGAATAATCGGGTCATTCGGAATTACCAGCTTCTTCTTCTTGACCGTAATCGGCGTGCCATCTTCCGGGACAATGATGTGTTTGTAGTTGGTTGGCATAGCAGCTCCTTTTAGTGACCCAGGAATTTCAGATGTTCTTTGTAGGTGGCGGCGGATTTCTGCAGGGAGTCGAGTTCGGCTTTCTTCAGTTTTAGCTCGATAATCCGCTCCACCCCCTTGGCGCCAAGCACGACTGGCACACCGATGTAGATATTCTTGATACCGTATTCACCGGTCAGGTAGGCCGATGCCGCCAGGACCTTCTTTTCATCGTTAAATACCGCCCGGCACATATCCACAGTCGCCGCCGCCGGAGCATAGTAAGCCGACCCGGTTTTGAGCAACTTGACGATTTCACCGCCGCCGACAGCGGTGCGCTCACTGATAGCTTTGATGCGGTCCTTCGGAATCAACTCGCCGATCGGCACGCCGGCCACCGTCGTGTAGCGCGGCAGGGGCACCATGGTGTCGCCGTGTCCGCCGAGCACCATCGCCTGAATGTCGGTCATGGCAACGTTGAGTTCCATGGCGACAAACGCCCGGAAACGGGTCGAATCGAGCACACCCGCCTGTCCGAACACGCGTTCGGCCGGGAAGCCGGTTTTCTTCTGCATATGGAACGTCATCAAATCAAGTGGATTGGAGACCATGATAACGAAGCTGTTTGGAGCATATTTCTTGATGTTCTTGGCCACATCGGCAATAATGTCGGCGTTTTTGCTGAGCAGATCCTCGCGCGACATGCCGGGTTTACGCGGCAGACCGGCCGTCATGATAACGATATCGGCGCCCTTAATATCCGAGTATTTGTTGGTTCCCAGAACCGTGGCATTGTAACCGCGCACCGGTCCGGCCTGCGTCAAATCCAGGCCCTTCCCCTGCGGAACACCTTCTATTATATCCACCATTACCACGTCAGCCAGATTGGCTTCCGCCAGATACATGGCGCAGGTTGCACCGACGTTTCCGGCACCGATAACTGCTATCTTCTTGTTCATAGATCCTCCGGGAGTATGTCTCTCCGTACACGGGTTAGGTGGTCAGCACCGTATGAGCGGCGTCGCGAACCACGGCTATGTTATTTTTTTCACATTCTAAGTTCGTTGAGTAAACAAATTTCTGCAAATTGTCAAGCGGTTCGTAATAAACCCGCCGTGCAATTTCGGCGTCTATGTTGGAAACCAGCCTGATACTGATGCGCCGCGAGATGAGATTGACGCGGGAGAGCTTGTGCGAACCGAAGTGCAGTCGGCCGTCCCGGATGACGTTCTTCTCCCGATCCCAGTTTGCCGCCAGTTCGAAGAAATGATCCGACCCAACACCTTCATTGCAGGCACTCACCAGGACAATGCCGCCGCCGTGTTTAACCGCGTTCTGACAATTTTCAAGCGCCTTCTGAGCCTGGTACAGGTTCTTGTCCAAAGGCGGCAATATCTCGGCTATGACGAGATCATAGAGCTTGTTTGCCCGGCATGAATAGATCTCTCGCGCCAATGAAACGGCCAACTGAAACGCATCGCGAAGCGAGCCGCAGAAGCAACCCGCCAGGTTCTTTCCAGCGTCCTGGACCAATTGAATCGCAAAGATGGAATCCAGCGGAACGAGCGCGAGCAGTTCATCAAGATGCTCAGCCACGGGATTACCTTCCAGCTTAAGCGGTGCGGCTTTCAGAGAATTGGCCAGATTGTGATTGCGCTCGATCGATGCCAGATCCATCAGCCCCGGGAACAGCGCTTTTCGTCCCCCGGTAAAACCGGCGAAATAGTGCGGTTCCACAGATCCGATTATCAAGGTTGCCTGGCTCTCCATGACCTGGCGGTTCAGCCAGACCTGTCCCCCGAGACTATCGGCCCCAAGTAGCTTCATCGCGCCCTTATCCAGGGCATCATGTACATGGACCGAGCGCCGCACCTTTTCCAGCCAATGGCCGAACACCGAGCCCATCTGTTGCTCGGTCGGAGCCTGGTGGCTGCCGGTGGCAATCAGAAATCGAACTTTGTCGATGAACTCAGAGTCCATTTCGTTTAGCCGGTCAAGGATATCGGCGGTGGGTGTACTGCGGTAACCGTCATTGACTATCACCAGCGGCTCCGGGTGCGCCAAGAACCGCTCGCCCCCTGCCTCCTTGAATTCGGATGAAAAATCCCCGAAACTCAGACTTCGGCCGACTGTCCGGGGAGAAAAACGGTCGACCTGCACTGTATCTGGAAACTCCAAGGGCAGCGTACCATTGTCATAGTACAGGTCAATGCGCATAACCGTGTCAGTGCTGCATCAGGTCGACAAGTCAAAGAAGAAAGAGATTTCTTTGGCCGCGTTTGCATCGGAATCGGAGGCATGAACCGAGTTCTTCTCAACATCTACGCCGATTTCGTAGCGCAGTGTGCCACAGGCAGCCTCGGCCGGATTCGTGGCCCCGATTAATGTCCGTAGTTCCTGTACGGCGTTTTCTTTTTCGAGCAGAATGGGTACCACGCGCCCGGAAGTCATGAATTTCACCAGGGAATCGTAAAATGGGCGTTCTTCGTGTACGGCGTAAAATGCCCGCGCTTGATCCCTGGACAGCGACAGCATCTTCATCCCCAGAATCCGGAATCGAGCTTGCTCCAGACGGCTGACGATGTGACCGATCAGGTGGCGCTCGGTGGCATCCGGTTTGATAATAAGCAGCGTCTTGCTCAAAACGTCTCCTGTAAGTGGTGTGCCGAGCTACTTCTTGATCTTCAGGGCCTCGTTGTACCCCAGATCAACGGCCTTGCGGTTCTTGTCTTCCGTTCCCCGCGGGGCGTGTTGCAGGACCACTTCGGTTAGTTTATCCTTGGACACCAACCCGGTCAGAGCCGCAATGGCGCCCAGGGCAATCACGTTCGCCACCATAATATGCCCGACTTCATTGCGAGCCATGCGTGTGAATTCCAGAGCATAGTAATGTTCGGCGAGTATTTCATGAACTAATGAGGAGTCAATAATGAGTATGCCGTCTTCTTTGAGATCATCATAGTACTTATCCAGAGACTCCTGGGTCATGGCCAGCAGCAGGTCCAGTTTGATGGCTTTGGGGTAGAAGATCTCTTTATCGGAGATAACAATATCCGCCTTGGAAGCACCACCGCGAGCCTCCGGACCATAGGACTGGCTTTGGACGACGTTTTTGGACTCGCCGATACCGATCGCCTTGCTCAGCACGACCGAGGCGAATATCATTCCCTGTCCGCCCGAGCCGGAGAGCCGCATCTCGAATCGATCGCTGGGCACCTGGATTCTGTCAAGCAGTTTATGTGTCATTATCTGGCCTCATTCTTCTTGAGAGAATCGACGACGTTCTGGTATTCGTCGCAGAATTCAGTTATGTCAACTTGATGCAAAACTCCGATGGCGAACCGCCCCTTGCGCTCTTCCGGCGTCATCTTCTTCCACTTGCCGACCATAACGGCGTCTTCTTTGAACCTCTGAATCATCGACACGGCGTCCCCCTGTCTATTCAGGCGACCGTAGTACGTATGACAGTTGGCAATCACTTCGACCAGTGAGAAGCCTTTATGTTCCAGTGCTTGAGTGATGAGCTTTTCCAGCTGCGGGACGTGCGAGACGCTGCCGCGGGCCACGAATGAGGCTCCGGCCGCGGCCGCCAGACCACACGGATCGAAGTGTTTCTCGGCATTGCCGTACGGGGTCGTCGTCGAAAACGCTTTATCCGGCGTAGTCGGCGATCCCTGGCCGCCGGTCATACCGTAGATGTTGTTGTTTATCAGCAGAGTGGTGATATCGATATTCCGACGACACGCATGGATGAAATGGTTGCCGCCGATTGCGAGCGCGTCCCCGTCGCCGGTCACGACCACCACTTTCATTTCAGGGCGATTGAATTTCACGCCTGTCGCGAACGGCAAGGCACGGCCGTGCGTCGTGTGCAGCGAGTGGAAATCCATGTAGACCGGCATGCGGCTGCTGCACCCGATCCCCGACACCATGGCCACGTCGTCTCGTCTCAGGCCGAGTTTGTCGACCGCACGGATATACGCTCCCATCACCACGCCGATACCGCAGCCGGGACACCAGACGTGGGGAAATTTCTTCCCGGGCCGCAGATAATGAAGCGTGACGTCGGATTTCTGTTTCTCAGGCTTCTTGGCTGTTGCGGTGGACATTACATCACCTCCTCAAGCTTTTCCAGCATCTGAATGGGAGTCAGAATTTCGCTGTCATAGCGCTGAATCTTGTGTACATCAACGTCGCCCGGCAGCAAGCGCCGGATCTCATGAATGATCTGACCCATGTTGAGCTCGCCGACGATCACTTTGCGGCATTTCGTGCACAATTCGCGGATTTCTTTGTCCGGGAACGGCCAGACCGTATAGAGTTGAATACAGCCCACCTTGACACCCGCCTGTCGCGCCAGCATCGTGGCCTGCAGCGCCGCGCGAGATACGGAACCGTAGGAAATATACGCAATCTCGGCGTCATCCATCATCTCGACCCGGAGTTTCGTAATCTCGTTCTGGAAGTTGACTATCTTGTTCCTCAGCTTTTCCAGCTTGGGCCAAATCTCTTCAGCTCTGTTGGTGGGAAAGCCATGTATGTCATGGGTCAGCCCCGTCATGTGGTACCGGTATCCTTCTCCGTAGGCCGGCATGGGATTGACCAAGTTTTCGGTCGGCTCGTACGGCAGATAGTCCTCCGGCTTGCACGTCGGCTTCTTGCGGTTGATTACCTCAAGCACCCCGGGCTCGGGTATTTCAATGATCTCCCGAGAGTGGGCGATCACCTCATCCAGGAGGACTGTGACCGGAGTACGAAAGCGTTCGGACAGGTTGAAAGCGCGCACCGTTTCCAGAAATGTATCCCCGACGGTGGACGGCGCCACGGCTATGGCCGTATAGTCACCATGGGACCCCCACCGGGCCTGCATGGTATCGGACTGACTCACTTTGGTCGGCAGCCCGGTCGACGGTCCGCCGCGCTGGACATTCACGATCACTATCGGAACTTCGGTCATATAAGCATAGCCGATGTTCTCGACCATGAGCGAATAGCCCGGTCCGGAGGTGCCGGTCATGGCTTTCGCGCCCGAAACGGAGGCGCCGATGATGGCGGCCATGGAAGCGATTTCGTCTTCCATTTGTATGAACTTACCATCACGTTTGGGCAACTCCCGAGAGGAGACTTCGGCAATTTCGGTCGACGGCGTAATGGGGTAACCGGCGAAGAAGTTCATTCCGGCATATAACGCTCCCTGAACGCAGGAAGCGTTCCCTTGCAGCAGTTGTTTGTTTGGTTTTGCCATTGTTACTCTTTTCTCATTTGTAATTCGAAGTAATAGCAAAATCGGGACAATGGATCCAGCAGATGGTACACTGGGTACAGTTTTCCGGTCGTACCATCTTCGGCTTACCGTCTCGATCCGGTTCAAACACTTGCTGGGGACAGAGAGCGATGCAGATATTGCACGCCTTGCACCAGCTCAGGTTAATGTTCAGGGGTGCGGGCCCTTTGGAATAATCGTATTTGCTTCGTGATGGCCTTGTCGTTACTGTCCCGCCCGAAGCGTCATTTGCCGCATTCATGATGCATACCTCTTTGTTTTCGGTACCATGTCACTCGCCGTTACCCGTCCACGACATCTCATCTCTTCTTCTTGGCAGCCAGCTTGCGTTGACCGGCAGTCTTTTTCGCGCCGGCAGCCTTCTTTCTTACCGATGTCTGTCTTGTAGTTGCCGACTTTTTCTTCGTGGCTGCTTTCTTTTTCGCGGTCTTCGCGGTCGGTTTCTTCTTTGCTTTTTCGATCAACTCGCTCAACACGTCGGGAATCTCCGTCGGCGAGCCGGCGACGGGAACACCTACCGCATTTAAGGCCTTGATCTTGTCTTCGGCCGTACCGCTACCGCCCGAAATGATCGCCCCAGCATGACCCATCCGCTTGCCCGGCGGGGCCGTCTGCCCGGCTATGAACGCGACCACCGGTTTGGTGACGTACTTTTTGATAAACTTCGCCGCTTCTTCTTCGTCCGAACCGCCGATTTCACCGATCATTACAATCGACTTGGTGGCGCTGTCGGCCTCGAACGCTTCCAGCACATCAATGAAATTCGTCCCGATAACCTGGTCGCCCCCGATGCCGAGGCAGGTCGTTTGTCCCATCCCGGCCAGGGTCAGCGCCCAGATAGCTTCGTACGTCAACGTGCCGGAGCGCGAGACGACTCCCACACTGCCCTTCTTCACGATATTACCCGGCATAATGCCGACCTTCGACTGGTCCACCGAAATCAGACCTGGACAATTCGGTCCAATCAAACGGGCGCCCATTGCCTTCACGTGCGGATAGACTTTCATCATATCGTTGGCCGGCACACCTTCCGTGATACAAACCACGAGCTTGATGCCGCTGTCGACGGCCTCATAAATGGCATCCACTGCGAACGGGGGCGGGACGTAAATAACCGAGGTGTTGGCCTTGGTTTCGGCAACGGCCTCTTCCATAGTGTTGAATACGGGAATACCGGCCACTCGCGAACCGCCCTTCCCCGGCGTCACTCCGCCCACGACGTTACTGCCGTACGCTTTCATCTGCTCGGCATGAAACGAGCCGTCACGACCCGTAATGCCCTGGACAATCACTTTCGTCTTCTTATTGATGAATATCGACATTGCTCTACCCTCACCTATCACGCGTTTTCGAGTCCGGCCAGTTCAATTGCCTTTTTGACAACTTTATCCAATGTATCTTCAAAGGGGAGATCATAAGCCGCCAGGATCTTAGCAGCTTCGGCCTCATTAGTACCGGTTAACCGCACCACGATGGGTACTTTGAGGTCCAGCTCTTTCAGCGCGGTGACAATGCCGTTAGCGACGTCATCGCAACGTGTGATGCCGCCGAAGATGTTGATGAGGATCGCCTTGACGTTGGGATCACTCGTAATAATCTTGAGTGCAGTAACCACCTTTTGAGGATTCGACGACCCGCCGATGTCCAGGAAGTTGGCCGGCTCGCCGCCGTACCGCTTGACCAGGTCCATCGTGGCCATGGCCAACCCGGCACCGTTGACCATGCAGCCGATATTGCCTTCCAGCTTGACGTACGACAGGTCCCCCTCGCGGGCTTCCACTTCGGCCGGCTCCTCGGCCTCGATATCCCGCATCTCCGCGATCCGCTTCTGCCGATAGAGAGCGTTGTCATCGATGTTTACTTTGGCGTCGAGCGCGATCACGTCCGCGGCCGTATTGGTGATGAGAGGGTTGATCTCTACAAGCGAGGCGTCTACTCTCCAGAACACCTCGTACAGCTTCATGATGATGTCGGTCGCTTTTCGGACCTGACCGATTTCGCGATACAGTTTGTAGGCCAGATTGCGGGCTTGATACGCCTGCAAACCGGCCACCGGATCAACGTGGAGTTTGAATATCTTCTCCGGAGTTTTGGCCGCCACTTCTTCAATATCGATGCCGCCCGCCGGCGACACCATGATGACCGGCTTCTTGGTTGCGCGATCGAGGATAATGCCGACATAAGACTCGGAAATGATATCTTCGGCCTCCGTTACCAGCACCTTGCCGACCGTAAGTCCTTTGATATCCATGCCGAGTATGTTGGTCGCCAGCACTTTGGCGGCCTCGGAGTTCTCGGCGTACTTGATGCCGCCGGCCTTGCCGCGACCGCCGACGTGTACCTGTGACTTCACCATGACCGGCCGGTTGATGCGATCGGCAATCCCAAACGCCTCGCTTGGCGTTACGGCCACTTCGCCCGGGGGTACCGGGATACCCGACTCGGCAAAAAGTTCCTTCGCTTGATATTCGTGGATCTTCATCTGTCCGCTTCCTCACTATTTCCATTTTCTCTATTTACAGTTAAACTATTATAGTAGTCGTTCGCAAGCTCTCTGAGCTTCTCCGGCGTATTGTACGACGGATTATCCAGTACCTGCTCCAGCAGGTGATCCAGTATTTTCCCGACTATTTGCCCGGGCTGAAGATCAAACTGCGCCATAACGTCCGTTCCGTCTACCGCCAGGTCCGAGACGGAGAAGGGCGGTTTGCGGTCGAGCTCGTCTTTGATGTCCTGTTCGAATCGATCGACGTCTTCCGTCGTCCCGCCCATTCCCTGAGCCACGACATCCGCCCGCCGCAAGTCCAACAGATCAAAGATGAGCGGCACACCCACTCGCCGCACCAACCGCCGCAGTCCTTTCGAGGTGACGTCCGTGGTGAACATATGCCTGTCCACCAGGCGGCTGACTTCGCCGATCAATTCCCTGGAATAGCGCAGCCGGTGCATGATGTTCTGAGCGGTCCGGGCACCGATCACTTCATGACCGTAGAACGTGGCGCCAACATCCACTTCCCGCTTGGCCTGGGGCTTGTTGATGTCGTGAAACAGAGCCGCCAGACGCACCCGCAGCCGGCGCGGCGCGGCATCGACGGCTTCCAACGTATGTTGGAACACGTCGTATTTGTGATATCCGCCGGGTTGATCGACACCGACACATTCCTGGAGCTCCGGGAGAATCTCCTTGAGCAATCCGGAACTCTCCATCAGTCGAAAACCGTGCGAAGGTTTGTCGGCCAGGACAAGCAGTTTGTTCAATTCTTCGGCAATCCGTTCTTGCGATACCGACTGTATCAGTGAAGCGTGCTTCGCCATGGCATCAAAAGTGGTCGCTTCGATATCGAACTCAAACCGGGCAGCAAACTGAACGGCTCGCAGCATGCGTAACGGGTCGTCCTTGAAGGAATCCGGATAGACCATGCGGATCAGTCTGTTTTCAAGATCAATTCGGCCCTCCAGGGGATCGATCAAATCCTCCGACCCCAGCGCCCACGCCATGGCATTGATGGTGAAATCGCGCCGCTTCAGGTCTTCTTCTATGGCGAGGAACGGATCAAAGTGAATGCTGAAATCTTTGTGTCCCACTCCGGTCGAGTGCTCCGTCCGCGGCAACGTTATGTCGAATGTGATCGGCTTGCCGGATACGAACTGCGTGAACTTGATCACGCCGAAACTGCGACCGACCAAACTGAGCGAACCGAACGGCGCCAGCGTCTTAGTTAGATCCTCGTAGGGAATCCCGGTTACGACATAGTCCCGGTCCTTGGTCGAATCTGTCCGGAACAACAACTTATCCCGCACCGCGCCGCCGACTTCGTAGATGCGACCTTTTTCCAATATGGCGTCAACGGCAGCTTGCGACAACTTGCACATCCTTAATCCGGTATAATCCTGGTTCCCGCCTCACCGTGAACGGCCCGGCGAGCTTCTTCCAACGACGAAATTGTTATCATCTTGCCCCCGTTCTTCAAAAACTGGATAGCGGCTTGAATTTTCGGACCCATCGAACCGGCCGGGAAGTGGCCTTCTGCGACATATCGCTGAATCTCCGACAGTTTGACCTCACCCAGCATCCGCTCGTCCACCGTACCGAAGTTGAGCGCCACCCCTTCAACGGAGGTCAAAATTGCCAGCACATCAGCCCCGACTTCATTGGCGAGTACTGCCGATGCCAGGTCCTTGTCGATGACGGCATCAAATCCTTCATACTTGCCTTCTTCATCGATGTAGACGGGAATACCACCGCCACCGGCGGCAATCACTATGCATTCATGCTCGACGAGCTGCTTTATGATCTCGCCGTTTACGATTTGCAGGGGTATTGGCGACGGGACGACCCGTCTCCAGCCACGGTTGGCGTCCTTCTTCATCTGCCAGTGGCGAGACTTCTGAAACTTCTGCGCCTCTTCTTCCGAATAGAACTGCCCGATGAATTTGGTGGGCTCGGTCGAAGCCGGATCCTTTATATCTACCAGTACCTGCGTGATAATAGTGGCCACCAGGCGGTCGATATTTTCAGCCCGAAGTCGATTTTGTAGCGACTGCTCGATCATATATCCCATGCCCCCCTCGGTATCCGCCACCAGCACTCCCAACGGCAAATAAGGAGCCTTGCCACGGGCAAGTTCCGTACGCAGCAAGGCGTTGCCGACCTGAGGCCCATTACCGTGGGTAATTACCAGTTGAAACCCCTCGCGCGCCAACTCCACAACACCATCCAGAGATTTGCGAGTATTGGCAAATTGGTTGGCAATCGTGTCTTCCTGGTCGGGCCTGGTAATGGCATTTCCCCCAAGAGCAACTACCGCTGATTTCCGGGGTGACATAAGGTTTTGTGTGACTCCGTCTTCTACTCGAAAAGCAAGCGGGCCGATCTGGATCGGCCCGTTGCTTTGGTTTCTATTTCTTTTTCGAAGCTCGCTTTTTCGTAGTCTTCTTCGATTTCTTGTTCACGAAGTCCGAAAGGATGTCGTGAAGATCCGGCTTGCCGATCTCCTGAAGATTGTAGCTGACCCTGACGGTCGGCTTCTTGATCTTGATTATTCGACTCAGATCGATAGGAGTAGCAATAACGACCAGATCACACTTCGTCTTATTGATTGTGGATTCCAGGTCCTTGACCTGCTTATCGCCATAGCCCATGGCCGGCAACAGGAGACCGATGCCCGGATATTTCTTAAAGGTGTCGGAGATGGATTTGACCGTATATGGGCGAGGATCGACCAGTTCGGCGGCGCCATACTTTTCAGCCGCCACGACGCCGGCCCCGTATGTCATTTCACCGTGTGTGAGTGTCGGGCCGTCTTCAACCACGAGCACTTTCTTGCCCCGGATTTTTTCGCCGCCGTCGACTACCAGCGGTGACGCCGCATCCACGACTATCGCATCCGGGTTATAGGCGGCGATGTTCTGTCTCACTTCAGAGATATCCTCCGCATCGGCGGAATCAATCTTGTTCATGACTATCACATCGGCCAGCAAGAGATTGTTCTGACCGGGGTAGTACGTTATTTCATGTCCCGGGCGATGAGGATCGACTACCGTAATCATCAGGTCCGGCTTGTAAAACGACATATCATTGTTGCCGCCGTCCCAGAGAATCACATCCGCCTCCTTTTCGGCCTCGCGGACGATCATCTCGTAGTCTATCCCGGCGTAGACCACGACACCGCGATTGATATGCGGTTCGTATTCTTCCCGCTCTTCGATCGTGCATTTGTGCTTGTCCAGATCAGCCAGCGTGGCGAAGCGCTGGCAATCCTGCTTAGCCAGGTCACCGTACGGCATAGGATGACGGATAGCCACCACTTTCTTGCCCAATGACTGTAGAACTTCGGCAACTCTCCGAGTCGTTTGCGATTTGCCACAGCCCGTTCGGATGGCGCCCACTGCGACTACCGGCTTGCCGCACTCGATCATGGTTGGCGTGCTGCCTTCGACCGCAAACCGTGCTCCGGCCGACATCACATAGGCAGCCTTCTCCATGACATACTGATAGGGCACGTCCGAGTATGAGAAAATGACTTCATCGATGGCATGTTTGCGAATCAGGTCAAGGAGTTCTGACTCATCCTTAATGGGGATTCCCTTCGGATACAGCTTGCCGGCCAAACTCGCCGGATACACGCGCCCTTCGATATCGGGAATCTGGGTCGCGGTAAAGGCTACTATCTCGACATCCTCGTTGTCGCGGTACAATGTATTGAAGTTGTGGAAATCTCGTCCGGCCGCCCCCATTATGATGATTCTTCTTTTGTTCTTAGCCACGATTGTCTCTCTTTCAATTCAGGTTACAAAACTGTGTAGTTTGTCCATTTGCTGTTTGTCACCTGAATTCAAATAGATGACGCCGTCCAGATATACACTATCAGATACAACGGCAGGTGTCCGACAGAGTGGCCGAATATGTACTTGCAGCGCGTCAACACTATCCTCACGAGATACTACGCATTGTCTATCTGTGCTCGTTGCAGTGAACCGGAAAAATCAACATAGACCGACTTCCATTCACTGAAGACGTCCAGAGCTGCAACAGCTGCTTCACGGTGACCGTTGCCGGTCTCCTTAGTCCCGCCGAACGGCAGATGAGTCTCGGCGCCGATTGTCGGAGCGTTTACATAGAAAATCCCCGTGTAAACGTCGCGCATGGCGGTGTAGGCGTTGTTGATGTCCTGGGTATAAATCGAGGCTGACAATCCGTAGGCCGTATCGTTGGCCATCTCGATAGCTTCATCCAGAGAACGGAAAGTCCCGATACCCACTACCGGTCCGAATATCTCTTCCTTCCAGATTCGCATCTGCTGGGTGACGCCACCGAACACGGTCGGCTGCACGAAAAAGCCCTTGTCGTAGTCACCTCCGGTTAACTGCTCACCGCCGGTCACAAGTTTGGCGCCTTCCTTTTTTCCGATCTCGACGTACTTCAAGACCGTCTCGAGTTGCCCCTGATTTATGCATGGTCCCATCTGAACCGATTGTTCCAATCCGTTGCCGATCTTGAGCGATTTGGCCCGTTCCACCAGCGCCTCGGTGAACTTATTGACAATGTCCTTGTGACAGATGATACGGCTGGTGGCTGTGCAACGCTGGCCCGTCGTACCGAATGCTCCCCAAAGAGCGCCGTCTACCGCCAGATTCAGCTTAGCGTCATTCATCACTATCTGTACGTTCTTACCGCCCATTTCCAGACAGCAGTGCTTGAAATTAGTGGCACAGGCCTCCGAGATCTTGCGGCCGATCTCCGTCGAGCCGGTGAATGACACCACCCGCACGTTCGGATCCTTCATCAACGGCTCGCCCAATTCCG
>CAZLBP010000036.1:0-39788 GCA_964557855.1 uncultured Ignavibacteriales bacterium
TCACGCCCGCACAAATCCGAAATCCAGATAGGGTATCCCGACAGACTCCTAGTGTTTGAGTTCAAGTTCGGCCTGAGCGGAGTCAAGGGGGAGAGAAGGGAATGGTCTGTCAAGCACATGGTCTGGACAGCGATTCATAAGTGAAACCGGCCGACTTCTCACGAGATCCTTAGCCAAAAATCACGCAATCATCATACCTTCCTAACACGTATAGTTTTCAGTCAAGGGATGACACACAAAGTCTAATTGGGAATTTGACTTCATTCGGGAGGATGCTATGTCGAAGAGAAAAAATGACACGCGCCATGCCCACACGGGCGAAAAGAACTGCTGGCACAAGTTCGGTTTGCAGTCATTACCGGCCACTCGGTTTACGAATGTCGTGAACAAGATACTCACGGGGCGGTATTCGCTTATCGGAAATACATCGAACAAAACTACAGCCTCGGGCAACTGGTTCATCCGTTAAGCGTCAGAATCCGGCTATCATGAGAAACCCACCAAGAGGCGTCTGTTGAAATAGCCTCCTTTTGCAGTTGTTGCCGCGCCTCCCCATCTACAAGTCACGTGTCAGGTCACAATCCCGCTGACGTGGGCTCAGGACCTGACACAACAATACCCGGAGCTTTTCGACAATATCGATGAGTGGTGTTATTGAGGCAGGGCTAAACCTGTATCAGAACAAAAATGGAGCAGATCGGGATCGAACCGACGACCTCAACGTTGCGAACGTTGCGCTCTCCCAACTGAGCTACTGCCCCATATATCTATCACGACGGGACCTACCCGTCACGAAAACTGAGTCAACATTAATACGAGCGGGCGGATTTTCCAAGCGGTTTTTCCACGCACAAAGCCCAGGATGAAATCAGTGCGGCAGAATCCTTTAGCAGTTCCGCCTTTATTTGTAGGCACATATCCTAAGCGGTTGTACCCCTATGAAGAGGCACAAACCTCTGGCCGGGAATCTTCACGAACCGGAAGAAAAAGGTCGACATGCTGTACGACAAGTCCAGATTATGAGACTTCATGGTTTCCACCCCGGTCGGACTCACCATGACTCAAACCCGGTCGCCCTGAGCGGAGACAAAGGGTAAAAAAGAGTGACCATTGAGCAGACCGGCAGCTGTTTCGAGAACTTATGAACATTCCGGGTTAGTTCTGGCACAATCTCGGGCAATTCTCGTTTTGTCGGGCCAACGGTCTAATCTAATGACGGGGCTGCGACAGGTCACAATGGGCGCTACACACCGATCAGGACCCGTCGTAGCGATAGTACCGCGTCTTTCAGTAGTTCGAAAACGTTACTCCCGCAGGTGGGGCGGCAGCCGCGGCTCTACGGCCTCGTGCAGCGCGGCACGGTAATGCAGGCCGCCGATGTTCAGAGAGCGCATAACGCGGGCGAAATTCTTGAAATCGTCGAGTTCGGCCAGTCGGACTTCCCGTATCTCCCGATGGTCCGTGAATTGGAAATCCCCCGAGACATACCGGGCCTGAAACACGAAACTGGACCAGTCGATCACTCCCGATTGACCAACGAACTTGACTTCAGTGCGCAACAGGAACCGCTCCAACGCGATTTGACAACCGGTTTCCTCGAATGCTTCCCGTTGGGCACCTTCCTCAAACGGCTCCCCGGGCATCAAACCGCCCGATGGCGCCCGATACATACCGGGCGGGTAGAACGGCTTGGCAATGACTATGATATGCCGGTCTTTGAGTATGTAGAGCGTTATGTCGTGTTTGCGGCGGTTTTTCTGGGAAGATCTGATACGGTTGAATTCTTTTTCGGCTACCTGAAACTGGAATGTCTTCTTCTTGGGGCGTCCGTACTTGTCGATCATTTCGTTTATGGTGTCGGTTGTTACGTACATGAAGCAAATCGGTCTACGTGCATATGTGGAAAGAGCTTTCGACGTCAGTCATCCTTCAACTCCGCTCGGGACGACGGTGAGTATGGACTGGATTATTCATTATTCCAACCGGTCTCACCGCGCTCGGTGTGCGGCAGGTCGCCGTACCTTGTTGCCGGATCGGCAGGGGCGGGCCCTGCCGCTATGCGGGCCCGGGCGTGATCTCGTTGTTTCCTTTCCCAACACGGCAGCACCGGTGATATTGCCCTTCTTCTCGTTCATTGATACAGAGCTACGATTTGCTTCTGCAGCGGCAGGGTTGTGATTTCGGCGCCTTCGTGTCCGATCAGGACGTTGATCTCGGTTCGCAGGCCACAGTCGGCCATGTATATACCGGGTTCGATCGAAAAGAGATGTCCGCGGCTGAGTTTGCGGTCGTCTTCCGTTTCCAGGTTGTCTATGTTCGGTCCGGAGCCGTGCTCCCTCGTCGTGATCGAGTGCCCGGTGCGATGAACGAAGTACTCACCGTATCCGGCTTTGTCAATCATCTGGCGGCAGACATCATCCACCTGCGCCCCCAGAACCGGTTTTCGTTCCACGTTGTCCCGAATGAAGGCCACAGCGGCATCGCGCGCGTTCGTCAGAATCTGGAACATATCGCGGTATTTCTGCGGCAGTTGTCCGGTCGTTCCGGCGAAGCCCATCCAGGTAATATCACCATAGATCGCCTGAGGTCTCTTCAGCTTGGCCCAAAGGTCAACGAGAATTAGATCGCCCTTACCGATCTCTGAAGATTTGGCGGACGTCGGTTCATAATGAGGATTACCGGCGTTGGCGTTCACGGCACATATGGGCGGCAGAGCAGTTTCCATGTCGTACTCTTCGAACCGCTGCAGCATATACGTGACAATATCGAATTCGGAAACAGGCTCGTCGTGTTCGAGGCGGTCGCGGATGTACGTGAACGCCTTATCTTTTATTTCCATGACGTTACCGGCAGCCATGCGGTGCAGGGCTATTTGCTCGACCGACAGGGCCGCCTGAAAGTGCGCCACCAGATCCTTCGAGGAAATAACATCCACTCCCATACTGCGCACGAGTTCAATTGTCCCGGCATCGACCAGCCCGATGTACGGGAGCCGACCCTTCGAGGCGTATTCCATGGCGACTTTGTCGACTCGTTCGAGGATCCGGCGAAGATTCGTTTCGAGATCGGCATAGCCGGAAAAGACGATCTTCCGGCCCGGCAGGTGAGCAAACTTGTCCTGTTCGATCGCATGCACGAAGGCAATCGGTTCGCTCTCGGCCGGAATCCAGTAAAAGGACCGACGCGTTATCATACCCGAGATTTCCAACAGTTCCGTGGCAACCGTATTTCGGCCGTGGAAATCGGCCAGCAGCCAACCGTCGATTCTGTGCTCGGCCAGATACTGCTGAATATGCTCGATATTCATCTTCAACTGCTCTTGTCTCCGCTAGCGGTTATAATGTCTGTACTGAAGGGAAATATACGATATTCGATCAGGCTAGTCACTTGGAATCACGGTCGGATACCGTTGAGATCAACATGAAAGCAACTGTTTCATGAGAAGGAAATCAAATTCAAGTCAAACGGTCCTCGTCTCCGTGGCGTAAGATTTGGCCTGGCGCCGTTCCCGGCTTGACACTCATCAAACGTAACGATACATTGCCACAAACGTATTATATAATAAGATGGAGAATCCAAAAATCGTATTGACCGGAGCGCCGGGTTCCGGCAAGTCCGAACTGATCGAACGTTTGCGCCGGGAGCCGGCATTCAGGGATTTCGTCTTCTTCAGTGAGTTGGCCAGACGGTTGTTGGTAGAAAAGCCGGACCTGCGAGCCGACCGTGCGAGATTTCATCGCGAAATTTACCGCCGTCAGATCGAGCGCGAAGAGCGGGCAGCTTCCCAACCGGTCATAACCGATCGGGGAACCGTCGATGCCTTTGCATTTCACCCCGAGACGGCGCAGTCGGTCGGAACGACAATCGAAAGAGAATTCGAGCGTTACACGGCCGTGATACAGTTGGGGACGGCGGCCCGGCTCGGCAGGGAGTACTACCGGCGAGATGAGGTTCGCACGGAATCCCCGGAGGATGCCCTGGCGATTGAGCAGGCCATCACGGAGGTTTGGCGAAATCATCGTCACTATTATCTTATTCCGGCGACAATCGACTACGAGGCCAAGTATGGCACTCTCGTTGAGTGTCTGCAGGAGATCATCGGTAAGGTGCGGAGTGAAGATTGACAAAATCGACGGTCAGACGTCATATAGAAAATAACGTTGAACATAGGTAAGAGGAGAAGCTCATGAAACCGAATCTACTACTGTATGTCATAAGCCTGATTCTGATTTGCGCCGCAGGAGCAGAGGCCGAATCCGAGTTTTTCGAGAAGTTCAAGAGTGACTATCGCCGGTTGGACATGGATCTGTTGAACAATGACGGGGAAATCGCCGAAATCAGGGGATTTGTCTACAAGAAGGACGTGGCTACCTTTAACTTCGTTGACGGCAAGATTCACCTGTTGCGATACGTGGATGGTCGCCCCACGACAGCTATTTTCATCGGGGAGGGACACGCCGAGATTGATGTTCCAACGCATCTGGGCCGCATGGGATTGCTCTGTGTTGCCAAGGACAGCACGGTCAGCGAGGATTTCGATCTGGTGTTTATTCGCATGGCGGATGACTTCGATCTCAAGCTCAAAGAGCTGTTCAGTTTCGAACCGGCCCAGCTCGACTGGAAGATGTTCCAACCGGCCAAGAAAGCCCAGGGTGAGATTTTCTTCAGGCCGACTATATACCAGAAATACGATACGTACTTTCAATTGCTGCGCTCGGTCTACGAGCGAGCCGAAGACGGGTACTTCTGGGCGGATTTTAACCGGTACGTGTTCTCCTTCGATCCCAACCGTCCCGAAGAAGTCGAGATAGCGTACGAGAAGGAAGGGGGCGACATTATGGCCACGATCGGCGCCTCTTTTCAGCGCCAGGAAAGACCGGTGTATGCGGACGCGGAGCTTTCGAATATCGCCTACCCGACGACATTACTTTCTCTGGAAGGCGATCACCGGCTGACCGGGCTCAACGGTCGCCGAATGGAGTCGGGAGAAGCGACCGCCCGCGTGCTGATCAATGCCGACAGTCTCAAATACGTATCGCTGTTTCTTCAGTTCAACATGAACGTGGACTCTATCTACTTTGAGGGTTCATCGATTGACTTCATGCGCCGGCGAGATTTCAATTTCTTCGGCGTCATCCTGCCCGAATACCGTTATCAGGGAGACACCGTTGATTTCACGCTCTGGTACCGGGGCACACATTTCGATCATTTCATGCCGTATGTCGAAAACCCGGCGCCGGCTCCCTATGATGTGACGTTCACGGTCAAGAAGGGCTATAACTACTACATGCCGGGAATGAGTGAAGTTACCCGCACCGACGAGGGGATGGATCGGTTCACGTCGACGTCGCCGCACCCGTTCAACACCTTCTATATTCATGCGTACGCTTCGCTCATCGACACGATTCCGGTCGTGTCCGATATGGGCATTACATTGAACTTCATCAGATCACAGGAGTTCACCAAGCGGAACGAGTGTTTTATACCTGAGGATGCCTACCAGGCTTCCATCACCGGCGCCTTCAACTACTACACCACCATTCTGGGCGGCCCGATCAATACGTTCTACGAGTACATCATCCCCGAAGGGTTTCAGAGCATGCCGGGGATGATCAAAGTTCCGCAAGTGGCTTGTGTCCGAGCGGAGCCGTTTGCCTCGTTGGGCGGTCTGGATGCGATCGCCGGTATATCGGTGGCCAAACAGTGGTACGGTTCGTTGTTGCGGCCGGTCTCGGATCGCGAAACGTGGACTACCGAGGCCTTCCCGGAGTATCTGTCGCTGCTGTACCTGCAGCATATTCAAGGCGATGCTCACAACTACTACTACACCAATCTCATCGAACGCAAAGACTCGCTCCTCAAGCAGTTCGAGACGAATGAGGATATGCCTCTGGCCGCCGGGAGCCGGATTACGCCCACCGTTCGGATAAACAAGAGCGTGTGGCTGTTGCACATGCTGCGCTTCCTCCTGTATGATACGGAAACCGGATCCGATCAGCGCTTCACGAAGTTCATCCGCGAGGCCGCGCTGACCTTCAACAACAAACCCTACACCAACACCGACGTCATCGAGTTGGCCGAGAAGTACTACGGCGAACCGCTCGATTGGTTCGCCGAGAAGTGGCTGTACGGCTGTGGTATTCCCCGCTACGATGTGACGTACTCTATTGTCGAGCGCGACGGGCAGTATTTCATACCGGTTGAGGTTGCCAACAAGGAAGGCACTCCGGCGGTCGGCCTGACGGTTCTTCTACGGGCAGCGATAGGAGGCGATGAAAGTGTGTTCTTCCGGCAGAAATTGTCGCCTCGCAAGTCTCAATTTGAACTCGGCCCGTTTGACAGCCGGCCCTCCGAATTGGTGTTTAACGAGTTCTACTCGATTCTGTCGAGGGACAACGTGAAACGGAATTGAGGCCCCGTGGGGGTGCAACCGGTGCCGGCCGTCTCATGCTGCGACTCCGCTCACCTTTCGGCCCCGCTCCCCCTTTCCGCCGATGGCGGGCTCAGGGTGACTCCGGCCTGTCGTTCCTGCGAAGGCAGGAATCCACTCCATTTCCAAGAGCAACTTGGGAACGAGGAGAATTGAGGATTCGGGAGGGGGGACTAGTATAAAACGGGCGGCCCTGAGGCCGCCCGTTTTTCATTTATGGGTCGCGGTTGAAACGTCACAGCCGTTTCTCATAAACGGGCATATCACTCTACTTTAGCCGGTTCCGGTTTCCTTTCTTCGGGCGATGGTTCCAGAGGCGCATCTTTTCGCAGAGCGTGACCGGTGGCCAGTCCGAAGACGAACAGCACGATAGTCAGAATACCGATAGCGAACACGATATCACCCGGAGCGCGGAGCCACTTGAAAACCGTGATTATCGGCGAGTAAAGGAACTGGCTGGAACGCGCGAACCAGTAACCGTGCTCAACCGAGGCCCAGGTTTGCAGGAAGCCGATCGGCAGCAACGAAACAAGCACCATCAGGGTCAGGCCGATGTTGGTGGTCCAGAAGCCGACCTTAATGATGTTGTCTTTCCATTGGCGGCGTACGTATAGCACTCGCAGACAGAACAACATGAGTCCCAGGCCGAGCATACCATAGACACCAAACAGTGCGGTGTGTGCGTGGACGGGGGTCGTGTTCAGTCCCTGCATGTAATAGAGGGCGATGGGGGGATTGATCATGAAGCCGAATAGCCCGGCGCCGACCATGTTCCAGAAGGCGACCGCCACGAAGAAGTAGATCGGCCACTTGTACTTCTGCGCCCATTTGGTGGATCGGGCGATGCGGATGTTGTCCCAGGCCTCAAAGCCGATGATAGTCAACGGCACCACTTCGAGAGCGCTGAACACGGCTCCGAGCGCCATGACGGCGGTGGGAGTACCACTGAAGTACAAGTGGTGCAAGGTGCCGATAATACCCCCGGTGAGGAAGATGGTCGTGGAGAACAGGACAGCGGCATTGGCGATCTTGAGTCGGATCAGGGCAAGTCGGGCGAACAGAAAGGCAATGACAGCCGTGGCGAAAACTTCAAAGAAGCCTTCCACCCAGAGATGCACGACCCACCAGCGCCAGTATTCGGCTATTGACAGATGGGTGCTCTTGCCCCACATGAGACCGGCCATGTAGAAGCCGCCGATCGCGATGGCCGATATGAGGAACATGCTCATGAGCGGCTTTTGTTCGCCGCCCTGTTTGATCGCGGGGATTATGTTTCGTCCAACTAGATAGAGCCAGAGCCCCAAACCCGCCAGCAACGCTATCTGCCAGACGCGGCCCAGGTCGACGTATTCGTAACCCTGATGCCCGAACCAGAACCAGCTGTCGCCGGTCAAGTAACCCTTCACGCTCAACCATTCGCCCGCCAGAGAGCCGACGACGACCAGGACCAGGGCGCCGAAGAGCACATTTACACCCAGTTTTTGGCGCGGCATCTCCTTGCCGCTGACAGCCGGGCCGATAAAGAGTCCCGCCGCCAGCCAGGCAGTGGCAATCCAGAATATGCCAAGTTGCGTATGCCAGGTGCGGGTTATGGAGTAGGGTATCCATTCATCAATCGGTATGCCGTAAAAGCCGTTGCCTTCAACGCCGTAATGGGCCGTGATCACGCCCATGACCATCTGGAGCAGGAACAGTCCGGCGACCGTCCAAAAGTACTTCACGATCGCCACCTGTGAGGGAAAGGCTCTGAACGTCAGGAGCGGGTCATCATCCGGAATCCTGTCGGCCAGCGATTCCTGTTTTTGGGAGGCGTGGTACCAAACGAGCAGGCCGATTCCGGCCAGGAGCATGATGATGCTGAACCCGGTCCAGATAATAGCGTCGCTGGTCGGCTTGTTGTCGATGAGTGGTTCGTGGGGCCAGTTGCTCGTATACGTTACCTTTTCACCCGGTCGGTTGGTCGACGCTGCCCAGGACGACCAGAAGAAAAAGGCTGCCAGTTGGTCGATTTTTCTCGAATCCGTGAGCGTGTTTTCGGGTATGGCCGCCTCGACGTGACCTTCGGTAAACAACTTCTGATAATGAGCCACGTTGTGCTCGTACGCGCGCGCCCGAATCGGGTCGAATATGATTTCGCCTGAAACCGGGTTATAGGTGTTCGTGCGCATCAGTTGTTTCAACCGTTCCCGGAGCGCAGCCTGGCGTTCACCTGGGATTTCTTCGTAGTCGACTCCAAAGTCGGTATTGGCCCATTCGTTGAGAATAAACATACACTCGCGGTGCAGCCAGTCGGCAGTCCAGTCCGGGGCCACATAACTGCCGTGTCCCCATACGGATCCCAGCTCCATGCCGCCCATAGCCCGCCAGACACCCTGTCCGGCGTCTATTTGCCCGGACGGGATAACGGTGTCACCCTCGGTCGTCACCACTCGGTTCGGAATAGGCGGTTTCTCCTGGTAGATTCGGAGACCGGCCCAGCCCAGCACGCCGAAGGAGATGACGACCACCAGAATGAATGCTATCCACAATCGTCGAATCTGCATATCTCCCTATACCTTTCTCCTGTGGAAGTTCCTGGTGCCCGCATCCGCACGAGACGTTTACGATATTCTCTTTCGAGACACCGAATCTGTCGGCCAGCGTCTCGGCAAGGCGGAGATACTTCTGGTGCGTGCCGTGCCCCATATGTTCCGTTTCTACTTTATTGAAGGAGGCCAGCAGTTGCTTCTGATCGTCGGCACTGAGCATTCTGTTGGCCAGCGAGAACAGGATGTTGTCTTCCTTTTGAATATGAGCGCGGAGAAGTTGGATATATCCGAGGGCATTGGCTGCAAAAGTCTCCAGCGCCCTGGTGTTGCCGGAGGCAGCGGCTTTGGCATTTTCGTCCATGCCGCGAACAAAGTCTCGTCCCTGGTCGTGTTCGATGAACATCTGTCCGATCGGTCCGCCGTTTCTCGGCATGCCCTTGTCGATCATGGCCGCGAACAGATGTTCCTCTTCTTTGCCGTGATGGCAACCATCGGCAAACGAGCGAATGAAATCTATGATCTGCTCGGCCGGTTCCAGCTCCAGCTCACCCTTGTTGCGGGATTCCTCGACGAGTCGCTCGAGGCAGCCGAGTACTACTTCAATGACCCGGTGTTCCTGTGAGAGAATTGTGGTTGGTTCCATTATATACTCCTTTCTTCAATAGCTATACGCATGTGCATATCTGATTATTAGTTAAAAAAAGTAACTAGGCCAATGACACCTCGTTGCCGGCCAATTCGGCGATGGTGGTTTCTTTCAGGAAACTCAAGTATTCTTCCCTGATCTTGCTCCAGCGGCCATGAACGGCGCAGGGCTCTTTTTCGTTGCACTTCTTCCTGCCTAGGAAACAGCCCTTCCATTTGCTTACGCGATCAATCGGCTCAACCACATCATACAGTTTGATTTTCTCAGGCGACACAGCAAGCCTGAAACCGCCCCCAAAGCCTTTTTGGGACTGCAGAAGACCTTGTTCCGCCAGCAGTTTGAGCAGTTTGCCGAGATAATTACGGGGCGCACCGATTTCGTCGGCTATCCGGGAAGCGCCGACGAATTCGCCTGGTTTGAGTTTGGCCAGGAGCGCCAGGGCCAGTGTGGCGTGTATGCCGGTTTTAGAAATCATCACATAAACCTCGAATCTCATGTCAATATGCGATTACTTATCAGCCTTGTCAAGAGGGATTTTAAGTTTTTTGAAGATGATCACCAAGGTGGGGAGAATTGGGTTTTCGTTTGGCCGGACAAAGAACTCGGGTCGTTGGTTCGTCTGGCTCGGACTATTCATGATCCCTGGAAACAACTGCCTGCCTGCTGAGCGGAAACCATGAAGTCCTATGATCCAGGTTGGCTGTACGAACTGTAATCGTTCTTCTTCCGGTCTGTAAGCAAACCGGGTTGAACTCATAATCTAACCGGTCGGAGCGGACGTTTGCGTATGCAGATGCCTACACTTTTCGGCATCGCCTTGCACATTCGTTTGCGCGCCCAATTGCAGAAAATATCCGTCCGGCATACTGAAAGTTCTCGACTGGGCGGTTAACTGCTTGCATGAGTGTTGGTTATACCGCTTTACTTAAATACGTACAAACCCGGGTGATCGAGTAGATATTGCCCGTGAAACGGCACCAACCTTGCGTTAGGTAGTCATGCAACGAGAAAGAAATCAGGGGTATTTCAGGAAAGGAAAGTGACAATATGGGTAATCGTCAAAGAGGGCAGATCAGGAGAAAAGAATCCGCGGTCATAACCGTATTATTGATATTGGTCTTGTGCGGATTCAACTACTCTTCAGCGCAGGCCTATTCCGGGGTTGTGTCCGTTGATATCATTGAAGCTACTGCCGGTGAGCAGGTGGAAGTACCGGTCAGGCTGCAAGACAACGATGAGCCGATATCTGCCATTACCATACCGTTGTGGAAATCAAGTTCGATGATCTCGTTAGACTCGGTTTCCTTTGCCGGCTCAATCGTTCCCGGGAATTTCGTTTCCTGGCTGCAACCGGCCGGAGCCATAGAGGATACGATCAAAATCACGCTGGTAGGTGAATGGGAATCCCCAACTCCCGTCATTACCGAATCTGAGGGTATCCTGGCCACATTACATGTAACGGTGTCCCCATCGGCACAGCCCGGATTTATTACAATTGACTCGTTCTATACGGTCGACACGTTCTACAGCGATCTGGGCGGTGTCATCGAAGAAGAGCAAAGACTCCTGGCTTCAGATGCATCCGGCATAACCGTCTATCTGCCAGATTTCAACCCGGGCGGTGTGAGAGTACTGGTTCCGACCGATATTGAAGACGACATCATCGCGGGTGGTCTGCCCAGTGACTTCGCTCTGGGTCAGAATTACCCGAATCCTTTCAATCCGATGACAACGATCGAATACAGTCTGCCGCGTGCCGGCCACGTGACACTTGAGATTTTTAACGTCCTCGGGCAACGTATCGCCACTCCTGTCGACAGGTACACCTCGGCCGGATCATTTGCGGTGCAGTTCGATGCTTCCCCGTATCCCAGCGGTGTTTACTTCTACCGCCTGAGCCATTCCGAAGGTGTGGAGACCAGGAAAATGACGTTGCTTAAGTAGAGATAACCTCCTTTTTTGCCGATTAGAACAGGGACGGCCCGTGTAGCCGTCCCTGTTCTTTTGTGTCCAGGCTGCATTACATGACTGAAAACGTACAGGAAATTCAAGCCCGGCCGACGCCCCGTAAGACCGTCAAGATCGGCAACTATGAAGTTACCGGCAAGATTGGCGAGGGCGGCATAGCCGTTATTTATAAGGCGCGCCAGGAATCGCTCAACCGGGACGTAGCCATCAAGGTCCTGTCACCCAACCTGACCTCGGATCCTGATATTGTTCGACGTTTCGAGAGAGAATCCCTTCTAATCGCGCAGCTCAATCATCCCAATATCGTTCACGTCATCGATAAGGGTCAGGCCGCCGGACGCTACTACTTCGTCATGGACTACATCAACGGTACTTCGCTGCGTGAAGTCATCGATTCCACGCGCATCCCCCTCAATGTCAAACTGGAAATGATGGTCCAGGTCTGTAAAGCTCTCGATTATGCGCACAAGAACGGCGTCATCCACCGCGATATCAAGCCTGCCAATATCCTTATCGACCGTCAGGGCAACGCTTTGGTGGCCGATTTCGGCATCGCCCAGATCATCAGTACCCCGGACAGTGAGATGACGTCATCAGATGTCATCATGGGTACTATGTCCTATATGTCGCCCGAACAAAAGGTAAGCTCGACCAATGTCGATCAGACGACTGATATCTATGCGGTCGGGGTCATTCTCTATGAAATCCTGTGCGGCCGGAAACCGCTGGGACACTTCAAACCACCGTCGCACTTAATGCCGGAGTTGAACTCCAAATTCGATGAAATCACTCTCAAATGCCTGGCGCAGGAACCCAAAGATCGCTACCAGTCGGCGGTAGAGCTCAAAGATGCTCTGCTGGATGTCCTGGGGCAGGATAATCAGCAGGAAGTACCCTCCAAACTTTCGGTGTCAGGTACGGAATCGTTTCTAGGCAAGTGTCGTCACCTGGATACAATCAGGGAAACGAAATTCGGATCGACCATTCTCGTAGAAAACCGGCTCACCAAGAAGCTGTTTGTCATCAAACGGCATTCGAAGGGGGAAAAAGGCCGCAAGGAAGCCAAACTGCTCAGCTCGTTGAAACACGATAACATCATAAATGTTGTTGGCGCCGGTGGTGACAGCAGCACCACGGTCATCATTTCGGAATACGCCCAGGGCGGCTCGCTGGCCGACCGCATGCTCCGCAAGTATCGCTGGGGAAAAGCGTTCCCGATTATACTCCAGGTCGTGTCCGGGCTGGATTTTGCCCACAAGAACAATATCATGCACGGCAATCTCCGACCGTCGAATATCCTCTTCGACAAAGACGAGACCATCAAACTCTGTGATTTCGGCCTACCTCCGCATTACGACCGTCCGCAGAAGAGAAACTGGTACAGCCCGCCCGAAAGGAAACAGTCACGCCACGGCGATATATACAGTGTCGGTGTCATTTTGTACCAGATGCTGACCGGACGGACGCCGACGTATGATACCCGCAACAACCTGTTGCTGGACGATCTGAAACTGGAACTCCCCGATGCTATTCTGAACATGCTGTCCAAACTGCTGGCGATTCGCGTCTCGATGAGGTATCAGTCACTGGAAGATTTCCTGCTTGATTGGGACGACTACGACAGGCTGCGCCAGGAACATCAGAAACGCAGCTCCCAGGCATTTCCCGAACTGCCGGCTCCGCAACAATCCAAAGCCTGGGCGTTCATTTTGATGGCGCTCGGTATTCTGGCCGGGATCTTCATCGCGCTCTATTTATTCAGATTGTTCTAGTCCAATCACAACTTCTCCTGTCCTTACGTTCAAACCTTGAAGAATACGTTGTTCCGGATTATTATCAGTTGAGCTTATTTCGACGATTCGGTGAAACAAAGTGAACCAACACAAGACTAACAGCCGCTTCCTGATTCTTCTCCTGGCCCCGTATTACGCCTCCCTGCTGCTGATCGCCTTCGGAGCGTGGTCCCCCGATAAGTATTGGTGGAGCTTGTCCTTGCATCATTATCTGGAGTCTCCGTGGCGGTGGGTACTGCTGGCCGGTGGAGTTATGTTGCCGTTGGTCTTGATTCCCGTCAAAAGACTACTCAATACAAGGGAAAGCCCACGGGACTCGTCACGTTCAGACCGCGGTTACTGGTTCATTTCGCTCTCCTTTGCCGTTACTTCCGGCATACTGTTTTGGCTTTTCCGGGCTGAGTCACATTTTCTGGGCGATGGATATACGGTCCTGTCGATATTGGCTTCTGACAACCCTGTTTTGAAATCCCGCGAAATAGGTGAAGCGCTGGTTCACCTGTGGGTGAAGAACCTGCTCGGCTCGGGGGAAACGGCTGCCTTGTTGAGTTTTCAACTTATATCAGTACTGGCAGGCGTTGTCTTCGTTTTGGCAGTTATAGTATTCAGCACAAAGCTGTTTGAAAACGCGGAACAACGTATCGGCCTTGTTCTGCTGACGTCTTCGTGCGGCTACACCCTGCTTTTTTTCGGTTATGTCGAATATTACTCGCTTTTTGTGGCGTCAGTCGCCTGCTACACGCTGGCAGGCATGGCCGTGGCTCGGGGCCATCTCAGAAAGTGCGTCCTGTTACCATTTCTGATGTCAGCCGTTTTCTTTCATATCCTCGGAGTCACGCTTATTCCCAGCGCTGCCTACCTTCTCCTGTCCGATTCCAGCAAGGGGCGTGCTGTGGCGAAATGGAACTCTCCTATTAAAGTCGGCATTAGCGCCGTTATACTGGGGCTGCTCGGCGCCGTGTTCTATCACTATTACACGACCAGTCACTTCTTTCGATTCGCCTTCGTTCCCTTTGTGTCTAATAGATTCACGATCAATGACTACACGCTCTTTTCATTTCGCCACCTGTCCGATGTCATGAATCTGCTCTTGCTTTTGGTCCCTTCACTGATCCTTGCCGTCACCGTGCTCATCCTCTCTCGGTCATTTGGACAGTCAAACAGCCGGCTCAACAGATACGCGACAGTCCTGATCCTCTCGGTGATCGGCGCCGTCACACTCTTTGACCCCAAGCTGGGGATGCCGCGCGACTGGGATTTGTTCGCCTTTGCCGGGGTGCCGTTAGCGCTCATGTTGGCTTATTATGTTCTGGTCAAGTTGCCTTCCGGCTATATGCGGGTTGCTGTAACTATTCTGGCGCTGGGTCTGCATTTCCTGCTATTGATTCCTCGGCTTGCCATTCAGAACAACTCTGACATGGCCATCGAGCAGTTCCAAAGCTACATCTCCTGGGATCCTCTCAAGAACCGTAACGCCATGTCCATGCTGGTGCAGTACCTGATGGACCAGGGCGACTCGGCCCGCGCTCAGGCGCAATACGAGGTTTTCGAGCGGAACTATCGCGAATGGTATCTCAATCGCGAAGGACTGGCATACAAACAGGAGGGGCAATACCAGCAGGCGCTAAATACTTTTCGTAAGGTTGTGGAGTTAAATCCGGTCTTTGTAGCGGGTTATTCCAATCTTGCCGGAACCTACCTCGATCTAAAGCAGTACGACAGCGCCCTGCACTATTACCGGATCGCACGGGGAATGAACCCGTACAATCCCAAAGTACTGGGTGGGTTGGGCAGTACATACTTCAATCTAGGGCAGTTCGAAAAAGCCGAGCAAACCTGGTTAACCGCCCTCAAGTTGGACTCGACTCTGACAGAAACCTACTTCGGTCTAATGGAGCTATACAAGAGAACAGGCAAGCGCGACAAGTTTTACGAATTCATGGCCAAAGCCGTTGCCACCGGCGACGCTCCGGTAACTAGCCTTAAGCAACTCGGGGAGTACTATCTCGAGCAACGAGACTACGATCGCGCCCGGCGTGTCTTCCAGGAGGCCCTGCTAAAGGGCCTCGAAAGCACTTACTGGGACAGCCTCAAACGCCAATACCCACAGTAAACACCGCAGCCGTGACCGGCCCGCCTCACACCAGCTTCAAGCTTCCGTCTTCCAGCACATACAGTGTTTCGGCCACGTGCTCTACGAACGACCGGTCGTGACTGATAATCACATATCCCCCGGGAAAATGATCCAACAATTGCTCCAGAACCTCGATCGATTCTATATCCAGATGCGACGTCGGCTCATCCAGAAAGAGGAATTCCGCCCTGCGCAGAATGCACTTTACCAGGGCTGCCCGCATCAGTTCTCCCTGAGAGAAGCCACCCAGCGGTTGATGAACCTTGTCATCACAGATGAGAGCACCCCCCAGGTGATACCGGATCGTGGTTTCGTCGGCTCCCGAGTCCAGGAAGTTGTCAAGCAGCTTCTCTCGAGTGAAGTACTTGTTGAGACCCTGTGAAACATAGCAGCAGTTCACGTTTTGGTTTCGAGACTGTTCCCCGGCAGAGGGCGCCAATCGGCCGAGGCACAGCTTTATCAGAGTCGACTTGCCGGCGCCGTTGGCCCCCATGATACAGATTCTGGATGCCGTCGAAGCCCACAAGTTCACCTGCTGCAGCAAGGCGCGCCCTCGAGCGTCCTCATCTCTCCCATAGGAAAATGACACGTCGTTTAAGGCGAAAACATCCCGGTGGCAAACCGTGTAATCCGGCTTGTGGAGATTCAGCGGTTTGGGAACAAACGGCTTGGTCTCTTTGAGACGCTCAATCTCTTTTTCCGCCTTCCTTCGCGCCGCTTTAGCCCGGGCCGCCATCTTTTTCGCCTGTTTGGCAATAGTCGGCTTTTCAGAACCAGCTCCCCTCTTTGATTTCTCCTTTTGCGCCGACCAGCCCATGCGGGTACGGGTTTCCTGCTCCAGACGCTCGATCTTCTTCCTGATGTCTTTCGCCTGCTTGAGACGGGAATCAAACGCGGATGAAGCCAGCGACCACGCCGCCGAATAACCGCCTTCGGTCTGCAAAGTACCGTTTGGCGACATAAAATAGGTACGATCGGCCAGATTGTTGATCAGGGTTCGATCATGAGAAACCACGAGAATCCCCTTACCTCGGCTGCCGTAATTGCGCAATTGCTCCTCGAGAGCATTTAAGCCGACTATGTCCAGATAGTTCGTGGGTTCATCCAGCAGCAGCAAATCGGCATCGGACAGCAGTACTTTGATAATGGCTCGTTTCTGCGTTTCACCATCGGATCGCCGAGAACCCGGGCTCCAATCGCGTTCGATCTCTTCATCCGGATCGACGCCGAAGGCTGAGCACAGCTTCCGTATCTCCGATTCGCTGATGGCCAGGAGGTCTCGGCTGATCCGGCCGGCGTCACTTGCCAATCGCTGGGGCAAATAGGCCACTTCAAGATCCGAAGCCAGCCGAATATCCCCGCTGATTTGCAGGTCATCCCGCTCAACGGGATCAACCCTTCTGCTGTGACGACGGAAGATGGTGTCCAGCAGGGTCGTCTTCCCGCAGCCGTTCGCCCCGACAAGTGCCACAATTTCACCGGCCCCTACTGACAAAGACAGTTCATCAACAACAATCTTGTTAATATAGGCTATGGAGAGCTTTTTGATACTAAGGAGTGTTTTGAACGACATATGTAAACCCAAGTTTGGATTAGACTGTGAATTGCCCCGCAAGGCAAAACAGATCTACAACGTGATGTACGGACGTCAGACACCATGCCCCGGATTAGATCCGGAGGTCTGACAGGGAACTAATACTATCCTGGGATTACGCCTTCTATGGTACTCCTTTGCTTGCCCCAAGTATATCACAATTGCTCTAAAAATCAAGCTATTTAAGGGGCATGGGACGCCAACGATCCGACCAGCTCAACGTATTACTTGATTATTGTACCGGAAAATGCCATACTCGTAAATTAGGAGTATGTATACCCATATTACTTACAAACCTCTTGGCCCGGCCATATTCGCTGATCCCGGTACTCAGAGATATGGCGGTTCATGACGATAACCTGTAGATGGAGATAAGCGCATGAGATTCGAAAATGTCGTAGATGCCATTGGACGAACTCCGTTGATCCGGCTCAACCGGCTTCCGGGTGAAGCGGATGCTGCCGTGTATGCCAAAATGGAGAGCTTCAATCCGTGCAGTTCGGTCAAAGACCGAATCGGGGCGGCCATGATCGACGCCGCTGAGAAAGCCGGTGTGCTGAAACCCGGTATGACGATCATTGAGCCGACTTCCGGCAATACCGGAATCGCGCTGGCTATGGTAGCCGCTGCCCGAGGCTACAAGTGTGTCTTTACAATGCCGGAATCGATGAGTCTGGAACGGCGGGCACTACTCAAAATGTTCGGCACTGCACTGGTTCTCACTCCCAAGGAGAAAGGGATGAAGGGAGCCATCGAAAAGGCCGCCGAGTATGCCGCCAGGGACGGATACTTCCAGCCTTCGCAGTTCGACAACCCGGCCAACCCGAAAGTACACGCCGAGACAACCGGTCCGGAGATAGTCGATGACCTGGGCGACTTGCACCTGGATGCCTTTGTCGCCGGCGTGGGTACGGGCGGCACGATCAACGGCGCCGGCAACGTCGTCAAGGCGAAGTACGCCTGCCAGGTCTACGCCGTCGAACCCGAAGCTTCCCCGGTCCTCTCGGGCGGCGAACCGGGTCCGCACCCGCTGCAGGGCATTGGCGCCGGTTTTGTACCCGACAATTACGATCCTCAGGTCGTTGATGACGTTATACGGGTCAAAAATGAAGACGCCATCACTACCGCCCGAAATCTCGCCCGGAAAGAAGGCATCCTGGCCGGAATTTCGTCCGGAGCTATCGTCTGGGCAGCCCTGCAGGTGGCCAAAAAGCTGGGTAAAGGGAAGACCATCGTAACGTTTGTCTGCGATACCGGCGAACGATATGTTTCAACACCGCTGTTCACGGAGTTGCCATAATTGGGAATTAGTGTATAATTTGCGAAGGGACTATGTTAACCGTGATTGAGGACATAAAGGCCTGTTACAGGAACGACCCCGCCTGCCGGAACATCGAATTCATTCTGTATCCCGGCTTCCGCGCCATCTTCTTCCACCGTATAATCCACTTCCTGTATCGGATCGGTATACCGTTCTTTCCCCGGATGCTGTCGGAAATTAACCGCTTCTTCAGCGGGTTGGAAATTCATCCGGGGGCCACAATCGGACCGGGCTTCTTCATCGACCATGGCATGGGTGTGGTGATCGGTGAGACAACCGAAATCGGCAGGAATTGTGTCCTGTTCCACAATGTCACGTTAGGCGGAACAGGGAAACACACCGGCAAGCGGCACCCGACTCTGGGTGACAATGTCTTCGTCGGCACCGGCGCGACTCTATTGGGGCCGATTACGGTTGGGGAAAACGTCCGGATCGGGGCGGGCAGCTTCATTTTCATGCGCGATGTGCCGCCCAACTCGACCGTTGCCGGCACCCCGGCCCGCATCGTCAAGCGCAACGGCCTTCGTTGCGATGAAGACCTGCCGCGGACCAACTACATGCCGGAGCAGGTGGGGGGGTGACAAGCGCGAACGATGGCGCTTACATCCTTATCGCCCGAATCGTCTCGCTACCCAACGTCAGAAGCATCTCACCCTCCGATGTAAACTCCGCCTTCAACGCCGTCCCCTCCGCCAGACTGAATCCGGCAAACTCGGTCTCTGATTGCGACAAAAGCTCCTTCTTCGGCAGCTCGACATCGGACATGATACCACCGCACTTGTCCTTCATCCAGAAGAAGCGACAAACCGTGCTGCCTGCGGCAAAGTGAATCCGGCAGTGGGTCTTGGCGCCACCACTACCTATCGTTCCGAGTATTTCCACGTTCTCGAATGCTCCCAAACTGTCCACCAATGACTGCCAGAAGTGATTCGTCATCTCCCGCCATTTCTCCGCCGGGGCCATGCCTGGATCGAAATACTCTAATGCCTGGTCTATATTACCGTCCGCCACGGCGAGTATCAGCGCTTTGGTTTTATCATTGTACTTCGGCAGCATGCGGGCCATGGGCGACGGGAACAAAGCCATAAAGGCGGCCTGGCCCTCCGGGATTAAGTAGAGCTTACCGTCCTGGACAGTGACTTCAAAGATAGTGCTATCCGGCAATAGATAGCGCCCCTTATAGGAAGTCAAATCGGTGGCGGCACTGGAGGAGACTTCCGGCGGCATCTGGTAATCGACACCGAACAGAATCCCGGCCAGATTGGCGACAATATGATCCACCGGCAACATACCGTCGAGCGGCTTATTGGAAAAGACAATGAACACCGCGTTGTCATCGACATACCGATAAAACGCACAACTCCACCCGTGGGGCATGGCGCCCCCATTGTGCCAATAGAGCGTCGTGCCTCTACTCGACTCCTGCACCACCCAGCCGAAGCCGTAATATGATTTCTGGTCCTCATACTCCCTGACGTGCGGCGTGAACATTTTTACTTTGGCCCTGTCGGAGACCAACTCGTCAGTCAGCAGCGCGCGATGCCACCGGTACATATCGGCCGGAGTCGAAAGCAAGCCGCCGCTGCCGCGCAGGTGCCAGTCCTCCCGGGGGCGGTCTGCAGGTGACAGATAATCTACTTCTGCTGCGTGCGAGTGAGCCACCAACGTGTCGGGGACGTCAACCAAATGGAGCCCGGTACTGCTCATCCCGGCCGGTTCGAACAATCGCTCTTGCAGAAATCTCTCGTATTCCATGCCCGATACCAATTCGATAATGGCCGCCAGGTACGAAAAGCCGACATTGGAGTACTCATACCGATCACCCACCGGGAACAGCAACGGTTCATTTAACGTCTGCTTGAGGAAGTCATCACGTGATATCGCATCCTCATCGGCGCCGCTGTGACCGGGCAGACCCGCCGTATGGGTTAGCAGATAGTGGATAGTAATACCCTGTTTATCCGGCGGTACGTCGGCAAAGAATTTTCCTATAGAATCGGTCGTCGAAAGCTTCCCCTCCATCTCAAGCAACATGATTCCGGCCGCCGTGAACTGCTTGGTGACGGAACCGGTCGAGAATAGGGTAGACGTGTGGTTGCTGACACTTCGCTCAACATCGGCCAGACCATAAGCGTTGTGCAGCAGTATTTCCCCGTCCTGAGCCGCCAGCACGGACCCGTGAAAGCCGAAACTGGCCAGCCGGGTGAGGAAGTCGTTCATAGTTCTGCCGGCGGCGTTTTGGATGACTTTGTCGGGGACGTGGATTGAGGGGATGCTACTTCCTGCAGCCAGGAAAGGGAAAGTTGCGAGTAGGACTATAGTCGAGATTTGCGTCTTTTTCATAGACTGTTCTCCGATGTTGTTGTTTGATGCCGGTTGAACATTTGAGACTAGTTTACTCCATAACATTGTTTACCAATTGTATATACGGAGAAACCGGGTCTGTTGTTTCGGTTAAAGTATTGAAGATCGACTGAGAAGCCGGTCCAGTTTAAGCGCGATGCCTCACACCCGGCGCAGCACTTTCACTCCCAGAATCGTAATTCCGAAGAGTATCCCCCCGACGACAGCCATGAAGCCCGCAATCGACGCATTGAAAAACGCCGCTCCATAGAAACCCAACACGGCGCACCAAATTCCCACGGCAACCGAGAGCAGCAGCACGACCGGCAGCCGATGGCTGAGCAGCACGGCCGTGGCGCCGGGAATGATCAGCATGGCGACGACCAGAATCGCGCCCACAAGCTCGAACGCCGCCACGACCGTGAGGGAGACCATAGTCATCAACAGGTAATGCCACAGCCGCTTGGAGATGCCCACGGCTTGCGCCAGCTCCGGGTCAAACGAAGATATTTTGAGCTGCTTATAGAACAGCAATATGAAGAGCACATTGGCCAGCAAAACCCCACCCAGAATCCACACCGCGCGCGGTCCGAAACTGGATCCACCGACTACGAACGTATCCCACGGCGCATAAGCAATCTCGCCATACAGGACACATTCCTGATCCAGGTCGATCTGCCCGGTGTAGACGGCTACCAGAATCACACCGACCGAAAAAAGCAGCGTAAACACAACCGCCAGCGAAGCATCCCGGTAGACCCGTCCCGTGTTGCTCAGGATTTCAGTCAGATACGCGGTCAACAGCCCCATAGCCGCCGCACCGATCACCATCGGCAGAACATTCCGGCTGGCGGTGATCAAGAACGCCAGCACGAGCCCCGGCAGGACGGCGTGGGAGATGGCATCGCCCAGCATGGCATTCTGGCGCAGCACCAAAAACGTACCGATTAGACCGCAGGCCGATGCTGCCAGGATACCTGTCAATATGACCCACGCATCCGGACTCACGACTTTGCCTCCTGATTGGTATACGGGATTTCTTGTTTGTGCGGATCGTACTCCGGATGCTCCAACAGTTCCACCAGTTGCGCTTCCATCTCCGGAGTAAGAATATGCTCCATATCCTCGGCGTCGCGATGCACATGGTCGACCGGCAATTCCAGATAGCGTGTGAGGTACACTTCCCACAGTCGGTGCAGCCGTAGAATCCGCGCGCCTTCGTCCACGCCTCGCTCCGTCAGACGAAACATGTCTCCGGCTTTTTCAATCATACCGTTTTTGCGGAGCCGTGAGAGACCCCTTCTAAGATCGGCGGGATTAAACGACCACATCCGCCTTATTTGGTCCGTGGGATAGTAGTCCGACCAGTTTCTTTTCTCCTGTCCGGCTTTGAACAGCACTTTGAGCAAATGGTCCCGGGTCATTTTCTGTCGATTCTGGAAGTGCCTTCTGACTCGGCTGATGGCGCCGCGCTCGGGAGCGAACAACACCGAGGCGGCGAATATGGTTGAAATGATCACCACCATCCAGGGACCGGTCGGAAACCGGGGCGCCAGGAAGGATACGTAGGCGCCGAATATCCCCGACACAATGCCGAAAATCGATGCGAGCACTATTGTCAGCTCCAGTCGATCGGTCCATTGCCGAGCCGAGGCCGCCGGAGTAACAAGCATTGCCGCCATAAGCACCACTCCGACTGCCTGCAAACCGATTGTTATCGCCACCACTATCATAGTCGTCAGCAGGAACTGCAGCCATCCGGCTTTGACGCCTATCGTGCGGGCGAAATCCGGATCAAAGGTGATAAGTTTGAACCTGCTGAAGGCAACAGCAATCAATATCAGTAAGATTCCACCCACAATCGCCAGCAGCTGCACGTCGGTTTTACCCATAGCGGCCGCTTGACCGAAAAGAAAACTGTCCAGACCGGCCTGAGCACCAATACCTGTTTTCTGAATATGGGTCAGGATGACTATGCCCAGACCAAAAAACACGGTGAGCACAATTCCCAGAGCCGCATCCTGTTTTATGGGCGTGTGCGCGACAATAGCATTGACGGACAACGCTCCCAGCCAGCCGGTCGCCGCCGCTCCCAGCAAGAGGTAGAGCAGTTCCTTCTGACCGGTAATGAGAAACGCCAACCCGACACCGGGCAACGCGGCATGGGCCAGGGCATCACCCAGCAACGACCGCCTCTGCAAGAAGGCAAACGTCCCCAATCCGCCGGCCGCACCGCCCAGCAGCATCGCCCCGGCCACCACGTAACGCACATTGGCGTCAGCCAGGGAGAAAAAGCGAACTGTCAGTTCCCAGAGGTCCATGTCATACCTGACTTACTAACTTACCGGTGCACTGCCTTCTCGGCCGCTTCCGAGAGCAGATTGAGCTTACCGCCGTATGTCAAACGGACGTTTTCATCCGTAAATACCTCGGCGGTCGGACCGTGCTTCACCAGATGCATGTTGAGCAGCATGATCCAATCGAAATATGTCGCTGCCGTATGCAGGTCGTGATGCACGACCAACACGGTCTTGTTCTGCTGCTTGAGTTCTTTCAACAACTCGACAATCGCCTTTTCGGTGGTGGCATCAACTCCCGCAAACGGTTCGTCCATCAAGTAGATATCCGCGTCCTGCGTCAAGGCGCGGGCCAGGAACACACGCTGTTGCTGTCCGCCGGAAAGCTGGCTGATTTGCCGCTTGGCAAAATCCGCCATACCCACCTTCTCCAGACTCTCCAGCGCTATTTGTTTGTCTTTCTTCGAGGGTCTGGCAAATATCGACAGCTTGCCATACCTGCCCATAGTGACTACGTCTAGTGCGTCCGTCGGGAAGTCCCAGTCAACCGACTCACGCTGCGGGACATACCCCACGCGCTGACGCATTTTCGCCAGCGGCTCGCCAAAAACCTTCACGTAACCTGACATCAGGGGGAGCAAGCCCATAATCGCTTTCAGAAGCGTCGATTTGCCCGCCCCATTGGGACCGATCAGACCGATCAACTGCCCGGCGGGTAAATCACAGTCGATATTCCACAGGACCGGTTTGCGACGGTAAGCGACGCTTAAATCATGTATCTCGATAGGGGGTGCTGTCTCCATCATCACCGCCTTTCTGCTATTTCAGTGCTTCTACGATAGTATGCACGTTGTGCCGCACCATACCCGGGTAAGTGTCTTCCGGTGTACCCGCTTCACCCATGGCATCGGAAAACAACTCCCCGCCGATCTTCACTTCGTGCCCCCGAGACCGGCATCCTTCGACCACCGATTTGATTGCCTTTTGTGAGACGGACGATTCCACAAACACTGCCTTAATCTTACGCTCCACAAGCATATCGACCATTTGCGTAACATCGTACAGCCCGGCCTCGGTGACGGTCGATATGCCCTGGAGGCCGTTGACTTCTATGCCGTAGGCGTCACCGAAATACCCGAAGGCGTCGTGGGCCGTCACCAGTATCCGCTGGGATTCAGGAATGATTGAGATCTGCTCCTGCACCCAGGCGTGAAGCGACTGCAGGCTGTCACGGTAAGCCGCGGTATTGACCTGATAATAGGCGGCGTTGTCCGGGTCATGCTCCGCCAAAACTCGGCCCACCTCCTGGACCGCTCCTGTCCACAGCGCCACGTCGAACCAGATGTGAGGATCCGGGAATCCTTCGTACTCGGCCGGATAACGCAGGAGCGAATCCTCGATCACTTCGGAGACCGGAACCGTTGACTTGGTTCGGGACATCTTCTTGAGGATGTCGGCCATTTTGGCTTCCAGATGCAGGCCGTTGTAAAACACGACATCGGCGTGCTCCAGCAGATCAAGGTCACCTTTGGACGTCTTGTACAGGTGTGGGTCGACTCCCGGTCCCATCAGCGTTGCGAGTGTGACACTGTCTCCGGCAATGACTCTGACGGCGTCACCGATCATTCCCGTGGTAGCCACCACGTGTAGCTTGCCGCCCCTGGCTTGCTCCTGTTGATCGCAGCCGGCCACTATCATGAGAGTCGCCAAAAAAACCGTGAGTAAGAAATGTCTCATTACTTACATCCTCCAGCCATCCGCTTTGGTCGATGGCAAGTGGTTGAAATCCTTCTTGGTGTCGGATACCGATGACAGAAACTCGGCAAACGGTTTCTGTTCCTTGTCTGAAAGAGAATCATAGTATTCCAGAAACTCATGGAGACGCTGGGCTGTCCGTCCCGATATACCATGTTCAATTTGGCACGTGTCTGCCTGAGCCTGACTGACGGACAGTCCCAGTATGGCTGTAAAGAAGCGTACCAGATCCTCGTGTCGATGCAGTATTTCCGCACCGATCTGACGTCCTGTTTCCGTCAGGCTAACTTCCTGCCGGGCTGCGTGATCGAGGACTCCCATTCCGGTCAGCTTCTGAACCGTTCTGGTTACGGTCGGTAATTTGGTTCCCAGTTCTTTCGCTATATCGGAAATTCGCACATTACCGCGACCATGGGCCAATTCAAGGCGATAGATGATCTCTATATAATCCTGTTGACTTGCGCTCAACATATTGTCTCGATATCCTGTAACTTACCCATGGGTAAGTTAACAAGTTTTTGTCCGTTTAGTTCCCTTCTCCAGTTTTTGTTGAATCGCGTACTCATTGAGCTCTACTTGACAGTATGTTACGAGCATTACTGATATGTTTGCTGCTGTCCACTTCCTGTTGCCTCGCCGCCACTCATGTGATAGAGACTGGAGACGATCTTGGGTACGCCTTTCTGATAAGCGGCTACGGAGATACGTTGATTCTCAGGGATACCGTTTACTCTGCCAATCCGAAGCCGTTCACTGACTCTCTCTGCGGCAACTGCCTCGACCCACAGACCTTGGTGGAAGCCAGCACGGGCTTTACTATCCGAGGCAAGGTGTTAGTTGTCAAGGGCTTGAGCCGGACCGGCTCAGTCCTGCAGACCAATGCCGGCTATGGTCTTTATATCGAAGACTCTTATGTTGAAATGTCCAATCTGACTTTCACGGGCGGCCTACGAGACCCCGACGGGAACGCTACCGATGCCGCCATTGTTGTCAGAAACTCCAGAGTTGACATATCGCAAGTCGATATCCGAGACAATGACCACCGCATAGACACTGTCGTAGTCGGTATAGGCGGAGTTTTCGGTCGGGAAGGGGCCGAAATCACGATCCACGACTGTCGCATTGATAATAATGGCTGGGATGGGGTGGCTCTTTACAGAGGCGCCATTGCCACCGTCACCGACTGCCTCATCAAGGACGGCCGGGGAGCCGGAATAGGAGTCACCTGGGATGCGACGTGTACGGCCTACCGGAATGAAATAACCGGCTACTGGAAAGGAATCGGCGCCTTTGGGTCTTCCTGGGTCATTGCTCGGAACAATCTCGTCCATGACAACCTGGGCTGGGGCATGATCGCTACCGGGACCGCCTACATGGATATGTCCAACAACGTCATCCACCATAACGGCAATTGCGGCATTTCCCCCTGGTCATCGGAATGTCGAGGACGGATCGTCAACAACATCGTTACCGAAAACGGGTGGCGGGAAGAATGGGTCTGTCCCTGTGTCGGCGTGGCCAACCAGGGCGATTGGTCAAAATGGGAATTTAGACACAATATCGTCTGGAACAACTCCGCTGGGGAATATGACGAAGTTGATGATCAGACAGGCAGGAACGCTAACCTGAGCGTTGACCCACTGTTCAAGGAAGACGGTTATTACAAACTACAGGATAATTCCCCGGCTATCCACCAGGGCGACAGCCTGATATACAACACTGACGGCACCCGCTCTCATATCGGCATGTACGGTGGGCCGCAAGCCCCGAAATAGCAGCCGTTCTGCTCCGGATCATACTGTTTCAAAATTACACTAATAATGTCCGAGCCTAAGTCCGAAACATTCAGAAAGGTATAATATTTAAGCACTAAGTTGAGGAGGATCTATGAGACGTGCATTCATCCTGACAACAGCTTTGTCTTGTCTGGTTGCCCTGGTGCTGGTTATTGGGTGCAGTGACGACAAGTCCACCACGCCGGAACTGGGCGACCCCAATGATCCGAATTTCCAGTTTGTTTATTCATTGGTTGGGGACGACATGTTTAGCGAGATTGGCACTTCAATGGAAATGTCCCTAGATTTGCTCGAATCGGAGGGGTTTTTAAATCTGACATCCGGTAAAGGCAGCCCCATTCTGGGATTGCAGGATGGTCCGGGAGATGTCATTATCTCCGCCGTGGACACGTTCTACTTCACCGATGATTACTGGTTCGTGTTCGTGTTCAGCGCTGATCTATCCGAAGGACAGGAATACTTCGAAGTCTCTGGAATCGACTCGGTGCAGCTCCTGAATCAGGGTGAACCGCTCCATTTCAGTGTAGTCGAGGGAGGTTTTGATGGATTGAAGGCTAACGCTCACGTCAATGTCTCTAGCAGCTACGGCATTGAGGGTGGCTCTCACCACCGGCTCGAGGCGGAAGTGGTGAGCGTTTTTGAAGCGGACAGCCTGATTCGCATCGACGGCTCGGCCTTCGATACTCTAAACACGGTATGGAGCGACACCGCCGGTTCTTGTGATATTGAGTTGATAAAGAACAGTTCTATCGATGATCTGAACGTACTGGTTTCATCGACTCCCGGAATCGAGGATTGCCCGCAAAGTGGATCTATCAGCGTTTCCGCTTCAATTGATATCTCCTGTACGGGAGACGGATCCAACGAACTGCAGGAACGGGACGTCAACGGCGTATGGACAGTGGATGCCGTGGTGAACAGTAATCAAACGGTCACTGTAACAGTCACCGGTGACAACAACACCTGGCGGATCGTAGAACCGCTCGATTGCGGCGGCAGCCCGCAATAAAGTCAGAGTCAACTCTCCTTTTAATAGAAGCCGATACCGACCCGAGTGGTATCGGCTTTTCGTCTCTGGCGTATTTCGGAAGATGAATCAAAGGTCATTCATAGTCGCGTAGCGGCGGGGCTTGCCTCCGCCGCTTCCGCATGTCCGTGCGGTACATGTTGGCCGCACCCTGCGAGGTACGAGAGCGATCCGTATCTTACTTGTAGTTAGCTGTCAAATTCACTACTTTCGCTACATGACCAACGACAAACCCCGCATTCTCATTACCGGCGCCAACGGCTTTGTCGGTTCGCGTTTGTGCCGCAAGTTCCTCGACCAAGGCTATCATGTCGTTGCCGGAGTCCGAAAAACGTCTGATCTGTCACTCTTGAAAGAACTTGAGATCGAATATCGATATGGCGATGTCACCGCGCCCGACACGCTGCCCGATATGATAAAAGACACGGACTATATAGTTCATAATGCGGGTCTGATCAAAGCCCGCAAGCCGGAGTCGTTTTTCGAGGTTAATGAAAAAGGAACGCATGACCTGTTCGAGGCTATCGCAAATCATAATCGTCAAATCAAAAAAGCCATCTATATCTCTTCGCAGGCGGCGGCCGGACCGGTCATTGACGGCCGCCCGGTCACGGAGTCTGACCCACCTCACCCGATAACCACCTACGGTGCTTCCAAGCTGGCCGGCGAACAGGAAGCGCTATCGTTTGCGGACAAGTTTCACGTCATATCGCTGCGCCCGCCGGGTGTCTACGGTCCAGGCGACAAAGAGATATTCACCTTTTTCCAGACTGTCAATAGACGTATCAAACCGTTAATCGGCGACATCCACAGAAAGCTACAGGTGATTCATGTTGATGATCTGTCCCAAGCCGTCCGGTTGGCCGTCCAGGGAAATACGAATTCCGGCCAAAGCTACTTTGTGGCTGAAAACCGGGCCTACACGCTGCACGAAATGGTTACAATTCTGTCCCGGGTGTCGGGGAAGCGTGGTGTCCCTCTGCGCCTGCCCGCGTTCCTGTTCAAGCTGATCGCGGTTGTCTCGGAATCATCGTTCAGGTTGGTCGGCGCCGCCCCGATGCTGACCCTGGAGAAAGCCCGCGAGCTTCTCGAATCATGGGAACTTTCCACGGACAAGGCCAGGGACAGTTTCGGCTTTGATTCACAGATCCCTTTCGAAACCGGCGCCAGGGAAACATTCGCCTGGTATCGAGAGAACGGCTGGCTGAAATGATCTCCGTCAAGCTCATGGCCTATTGTGTCCTGGCTTCGGGGGTTTATTTGCTCCTGATGTCTCTGCTGCTGGAATCGGCAAGCAAGAAGCTCGGTGTCTCCCGCGGCATGCCTCCGGCAATCATGGAGCCAACCGGCTCCGGCTGGTTTATCGTAAATTATCTGATGGAACTCCTCTTCTTCGTGGCTATCCCTACGCTGGCTTACAGCTTCTTCTACCTGATATTGCCCCTGTCCGGGCTGCGCACGGCGCTGGCAGTGACTCTGGTGGCGTTCGTGATGGGGGCCGTACCCATCCTGATGGGATTGTCAGTGCGCATTAAGCTGTCGTTGCCATACTTGCTTTTCTATTTGCTGGGGTTTCTTATTAAACTGGCAGGTTCGTTGATCATAATCGGATACCTGTACACACTGTAAAGGACTACTTCCATGACTTCGGATATGGACAGAGAATTCAACGAGATTCGCCGACTCTTTCCGCACACCGAGAATATCGTCTATTTCAATGCCGCTTCCTACGGTCCCTTTTCGACCGTCGTTCACGAGGCCGTCACCGTCAATATGGAAATGCGGATGAAAGCGGATTACGATGATTCCCATGACGCGTTTGAGCTGCGAGATCAATTGCGCAGCAAATACGCCGCTCTGATCGGCGCCGACACCAGAGAAGTCGGGCTCGGTTTGAACACATCTTTCGGACTCAATCTGGCCGCATTCGGTTTGCCGCTTAAAGTAGGTGATGAAATCCTGGTGTCGGATATCGAATTCCCTGCCGTGGTATACACCTGCCGGGCGGCCGCCGAGAACAGGGGTTTGTCGCTCAGGTTCATTCCATCACACGACCGAATCTTCGATATCGACGAACTCGAGAAGGCAATTACACCCAGATCTCGTATGTTGGCCGTGTCCTGGGTGCAGTTCTTCAACGGCTTCAAGAATGATCTGGAAGTTCTGTCTGCAATCTGCCGGAAGCACAATATGTATTTTGTCGTCGATGGTATTCAGGGCATGGGCGTGGAACCGATCGATGTCCCGAAGCTCGGGATCGACGTTTTCACGTCCGGCTGTCAGAAATGGATGCTGGCCCCGCAGGGCTGCGGTTTCTTCTATCTGGCCGACCATATCCGCGAGGAACTCAAGCCGCCTTTCATGTCCTGGCTGGGAGTCGACTGGGAGATGAAGTTTTACGATCTCTTTCGATTTGATTTGCCCTATTTCGAGACGGCCGAAAAGTATGAACTGGGCTACTATGTCGTGCTTAACCTGGTCGGTATGAAAGCTTCGGTGCAATTGTTCGAGCGATTAGGCATCCGCAACATCCGGGCACACAACTATCGCCTGATCGACAGACTGGCGGACTACATCCGGAGGCATCCCTACTACACGATTACTTCTTCCATGGATCCCGGACACCGCTCCTCGATAGTTACGTTTACCTGCTCTGACTACCGCGAGCTGCACCGGAGATTACTGCAAGAGAAGATCATTCTCGTTCACCGCGAAGGTTCCATTCGCGTTTCCGTTCATTTCTACAACAATGTGGCCGATATAGATAAACTGATAGGCGTTTTAGATGAGTGGCAACGCAAGTAGAGATAGGAATCGAACCGACTCTCGCGATGTTTTGTTGTTGATTGCCAAGGCGATACGGAGCTTCATTCGATAATATGCGAGCCCTGCGAGTGATCATATTCGTGTGTCTGTCGACGACGGTGGCCGCCCAGTCGCCGGATCAAGAACCGCCGGAACAATTTGCTCTGCGACATCTGTGCGAGTATTTGAATCTGAAGCCCGAGGACGTTCACTTCCGCGAGGACTACACCGAACTCGACTCGTTCCGACTGAAGACAATCGCCAATCTTATGGACCAGCCGCTCCAAATGAGGGAGTATTCAACGGACCTGAAAAACGCATATGTCAAGTCGCAGCCGGAAGTTGTCGCCGGTATTCTGTTTCAGGACCTGGCCGTCAACCGACAATTCAAGCGCTCCCGCCCGTACCAGCCGCACGTCGAAGAAGTGCAGCGCCAATTCAATCTGTACTTCTCGGACGTGACTCTCAACCAGCTCTTGACGAAGGCTGCGCTCTACATCGACGTCATCATTCCCCAATCCACTGAGAAAGCATTGGCGGCGCTGACACGGGAAGAAAGACGTTTCCTGACAACGGAATTCAAGGAACTGCTGGTTACCCGTGTCGAAGAAGAGTTTTACTCCGTGGAAGCTATCGATTCGATGGAGCAGGCGGAAGAAGAATACACCGAACGGTTCGTGCAGTTCGGTACGAAAATCGACAAGGATCCCATAATCGCAGCCGGCATCGACTGCCTGCGGCAATTGATGCTCGATGTCAACCACTTGAGAAATGCCCTGCAAAGTGGACAAACCACGGCGGCGAAGATCATGAAAGGCGCCTCGTACGTTCCGGATGAAGCGGTGGCGGCGTCGTATCTGGGACGGCAACCCGGCTGGAAAATAGGCGGGTTGGGCAATGATTATTACTCCGGAGATTATAAATTCATTTTCGACTTCGGCGGCGACGATATATACAACCTGACTTATGATCCGGACAAGCCGCATCCGGTCATTATCGTAGATCTATCAGGGGATGATTTGTATCGAGCCGGGACCGATTTCGCGCTCGGCTCCGGCTGTCTCTCGACCGGACTGTTGATCGATTTCGGCGGGGACGACCGGTACGACGCACAATCGTTTGCGCTTGGCTCGGGCTTTTTCGGGTTCGGCCTGGTGTACGATGCAGCCGGCGACGATCGCTATGACGGTGATACACACGTCCAGGGGGCCGGTTCATTCGGACTGGGGCTGTTGATCGATGAAAGCGGTCGCGATATGTACAACGCCGCTCTTTATTCACAGGGGTTCGGGTTCGTCGAAGGCCTCGGCGCTGTTTTCGATATCGACGGGTCAGACAGCTACTACGCGGGAGGGAAGTACAAGGACATCCTGCGGTATGACGTTCACTACCTGTCCCTGTCACAGGGATTCGGCTACGGCCTGCGGCCGTGGCTGTCCGGAGGCATCGGGACTATAATTGATATAAATGGGAATGATACTTACCTGGCCGACATCTTTGCCCAGGGAGCCGGCTATTGGTGGTCGTTAGGAGTCATCTACGATTCGTCGGGCAATGACAATTATCTGGCCTTCCAGTACGCTCAGGGGGCGGCTACCCATATGGCGCTCGGGATTCTCACCGATGACTACGGTGACGACGTCTACTTCGGCAAAGGGCTTATGCAAGGCTGCGGGCACGACTATTCGTGCGGCATGATTCTGGATCGACACGGTAACGATACCTATACCGCCTATGACCTGTCCCAGGCCGCCGGCTCCGCCAACGGCGTCGGCATTCAGATCGACAACGAAGGGGAGGACCGGTATTTCGTGAAGAACTCCGACAACACGCACGGTTACGGCAACCCACGCCGCTCGTTCGGGTCAATTGGTCTGTTCATTGATCTGGCCGGCGAGGACCAGTATACCGGCCCCGGGAGCAACAACCGGTACTGGAAGACGGACTCCAAATGGGGCGGCGGCATGGATATCGAACTGTATCCGCCGGACACGGCTGCCGCCGAGGGAACAGATGAATAGACTTCTGATCATCACCGGAATAGTCCTGATGGCGGTCGCCTCGGGTAGCGCCCAAAGCCCGAGTGATCTGGAACGCAAGATCGACTCTCTATTTGTGATTGCGTCATCCGGCGAATTGAAATATCGTGATATGACACAGCCGGCTATCGATTCCATTGCGGCCATCGGTGCGCCGTCCGTGCCGTGGCTGGTTGAGAAGTTCAGCACCAAGTCGGCGCGAGAACGCTGGACTGTCATATGGATACTGCAGAAGATCGGTTCCGAAGCGGTGCCGTATCTCGTGAAATCTCTGAAACGACCGGAAGGACTGATCGTGCAACGAGTCTGCTGGGCGCTGGGAGATATCAAAGACACCACATCGGTGGAACCGCTCATGGAAGTGGCGGACCATCCGCGCTGGCAGGTGCGCGACCAGGCGGTAGAGGCTTTGGGAAAAATCGGCGACACTCGAGCCAATCAGGTTGTCATGCGAAGTCTGGCGGACTCTATCGGTCAAGTGCGCAAATCCGCTGTCGTGTCCTGCGGCAAGTTGAAGACGTTTTCCGCTGTCTCGCATCTTGTCCATCGTCTGGGGGACGAATTCTATGGCGCCCGACTGGCAGCTTCCGAGGCCCTGCTGAAACTGGATACGACCCGTGTTATCGAGGTCCTCACGGATTCCCTCGAGTCAAGCGACGTAATGGTCGGCAATCTCGCCTGTCACGTGCTGGGACAGATCGGCACGAACGAAGCCATCAATGTGCTCTTCGCTGAAATTCAGGAAGCCGCTTCACCGGAACGTCGCGCCCACGCCGGAATTGCCTTGATAAAAGCTGACCCACTGGACAACTGCGGCTACCGAAACGAGATCTTGGAAGCCGAAACCGATCGATTCGTACGGCTCAAGCTCCAATCGGCCGTCACTGAAGTTCAACATGGCACAGAATGACCTGCAGAGCAAACTGAGACATCTGAACAACCACATAGTCAGTACCAAGACGCCCGCCCGCAAAGTCACTCTTCCCTCTCGCTATCGGAAGCTGTCGGACAGTCTGGGTGGCGAACTGGTAAACAAGCCGTCGGGCGCCTATTGCCTCGTCACGACTCATTATGCCTGGTCGTACCGGCACGGTGACGCGGCTCTCGATACGCTTGCTGAATCGCAATCGGTTCCGCTATCAGCGTTTTCTCCTCTCGATCAGCCGGGATGTGTCAGTAACTCCTCGCTGCTTTTCCTGGATACGGAGACGACAGGGCTGGGCGGTACGGGGACGGTGGCTTTTCTGGTGGGCGTCGGTGGTCTCAACTCGCAGGGCTTCACGGTCAAGCAGTATATCATCCCGGACTTTTCCGACGAAGCCGCCATGCTCGAAGATGTGCTGGCGCAAATCAATGAGGACTGCGTTGTCGTTACCTACAACGGGAGCGCCTTTGATCTACCTATCTTAAGGGATCGGATGATTATCAACCGAGTCGCCCGTGAACTACCCCACCGCCTCCACGTGGACTTGCTGCATCCTACTCGACGCTTGTTCCGACGTCGACTTAGAGACTGTTCCCTGACCAATATAGAGCGAGAGCTGTTCCGATTCCATCGAACAAATGACATCCCCGGCTATCTGGTTCCGTCGGTGTATTTCGACTGGCTGACCGATGAAAGGGCTGACAGCGTCCGCGACGTATTGGCACACAACCGCTGGGACATCGTCTCCCTTGGCTTTTTGGCGGTCCATCTGGTGCGGGCGTTTCAGTCGGATGGTCAGTCGCTGGCTCACGTTGACGATCTGCATTCTCTGTCTCGTTTGCACGACCGGCGCAGGGATATTGATCGCGTCATGACTATAAATAAGCGTGTCGCCGACCTGCAGGCAGCTTCACTGCCTGCAGACGTTCTGTTGTTTCATGCCCAGGCTTTCAAGAGAGCCGGCGAACTGACGGAAGCCGTGGCGCTGTGGGAAATACTGTCAAGTCTTTCCGGGCGGGAAGCTCACCGAGCCTGTATTGAGCTGGCCATGTACTACGAGCACCAGCAAACCGATCTGACGCACGCTCTGGCGTATACCGAAAAGGCGCTCAACTGTTCTACTCTGACCACATGTCAGAAGAACGCCGTCTTCGGAAGGCTGACTCGATTGCAACATAAACTCGGTAAGTGAGTTTTTCGTTATCTTACGCAATCGGCTCAATCCATACTCCCCTCTCGCCGATAACTCCCATATAGAGACCAACTATGCATACTGACATTCAGGATATTCAGGAGAAGATATTAGAGGAACACCAGGAACTGTCCTCACTGCCGCAGACCATGGCAGAAGTCCTGCGGATCGTCCAGGACGAGAAGTCGTCGGCCCGCGATCTGGCCAACGTGCTGATGAAAGATCCGGCGCTGGCGGCCAAAATGCTGCGTTTGGCCAATTCTCCGTATTTCGGAGCCGGACGCCAGATTACCTCGATTACACAGGCCGTCATGATACTGGGCTTGCGGGCCACCACGGCTCTCGCCCTGTCGGCGTCCATCTATGATTTGACCGGCAAATGGCAGTCCTCCATAGAACGGGTGCGGTTCTGGCGCCATTCTCTCAGTGTGGCCATTACCGCCCGAGAAATAGCGACGCTGTGCCGGTACGAGTGCGCCGAAGAGGCGTTTGTTTGTGGCTTGCTCCATGATATCGGTCTCCTCGTTCTGGAGAAATCCTTCCCGGACCGCTTTGCGCGCATCTGGCAGCAAGCCCAGTCGGGCGAGAACATCATTGTGGTCGAGGAACACCACTGGGGTACCAACCATGCCCGTATCGGCCAGTTCCTGCTCGAACAATGGCAACTGCCGACCTCCTTTTGTGAGGCGGTTGGCCATCATCACCGTAACTTCGCGGCTGACGACAACGGCCACGACAATACACTTTCATCCATCGTGGCGCTGGCCAACCTGGTCACCTCCTTTTCCCTGACGACCGTGAGAACGGTTGATGCCGAAATCCTCAAGAAGAAAGAGGCTCTCACCGCGCATCTTGGGATCGAAAACGAAACCCTGCAGCAAATCGAGGAAACGATCTCAGCCCGAACATTGAGGGAGGCGGAGTTCCTGGAGATTGACATCGGTTCCCGCGACGATCTCCTGACCGACGCCAATCGAGTACTTTATCGGCAGTATCTCACCGTCGAGAAGCTGTTCAAAGAAAATCGATCCATGCAGCAGGAGATTGCCAAAGCGCGTCTCGAAAAAGCCGCCCTGCGCACGATTAAGACTATTTCAGCAACGTTCAATCACTACATCAACAACGCTATCGGCACCATTCTGGGTCGCGCCGAACTGGTCCAGAGTACCGTCAAGGACGGTCGAATGGCCGACACCGACGCTGAGATTGATGCTGCCATGGACGTCATTATCAAAGGGGTCAACACTATCCGAAGCGTTACGAATGAACTCACCAATCTCTCCACTCTGGATACCACCGTTTATTACGACGACACGTTTATCATTGATATCGAAAACAAAATAAAAGAACGCATCGAGAACATCGACGACGTTTCTTCGGCCGGCTAGGAATAGGGGCTGATAATCGCTTTGGAGGAGTAACGGACGTGAAAGCGGTTTCTACCGCTCCTGCAGGAGATTGATAGTAGAATTCGTACCAGCAACCTTAAGCGACCGATTGCCGTCGCCCAGAGCCAACAGTCCTTCCTTTGTCAGACCGTGAGTCGAAATAGTAATCGGCCAGGCGCTCTGTATGTCTCCGTTAACGGCACTGGCCTGTAGCTTCAGGTCGGTGTCGTCCGACAGCATCACGTTGATTACCCCGAACTGGCTCGTTATACTCGACGGACCCTTGAACTCGTCACCGAGAGTAACATCTACATGGCCATGGAGGTTCGTTATTTCCAGCGTTCCACCCAACCGCCGGGCCATGATCGGCGCAAACTGATTGCTGGCCCGGAGAGAACCGTCGATCTCGACCACTTCGATCAGACCGTTTCTGTTCTCGACCTGTGCTGATCCCTCGATATTCCTAAGCACGAGCGGTTTGAACGAGTTCTGCACGAAGACGTCGCCTTTCAGCCGCTGTACCCTCACGTGACCATCGGAATTGGCTATAGTTACGCTACCCTCATGGTCCGTCACCTGAACGCCGCCGCTGTTCTTGATCCTGACATCTCCCGCGCAGGAGATCAGCTCTACGGAAGAGTATGAATTGGTTATATCGACCGTGCCAGAGCAGTCCCAAAGACTCACCGGCGCATTGGCAGTGTGGATCTTTATATCGCCCCGGACGTCGGACAGCTTCACCTGGCCCATGTTGTTTATAATATCGATCGGCCCCTCTATATCGGTCAGGGCTATCTCAGAATAGCTCGACTTGATAGCGGCGCCGCCAAACGTATTTTCTATGTAGATTTTCCCGTGCGAGTTGGTGCAACGGATGGGATTAGCCTCGGGCACTTTGACCTCGAGGTTACATCGGTCGATAGCCGCGTTTAGTTTGTGAATGCTCGGCATGGCGAAATCGATTTCTATACCGTCATCATTCGGACTGACCCTCAACGCCACCTGCTCCGCCAGTGAGGCCGCCTCTTTCCTGGAGCGGGAAGCCACCTGTGCCTGCGCCCGCACCATGACGAGGTCGCGGTCCCAAGTCGTGACCTGTATCGAGCCGGATCGGCTGTTGATGATGATCGGGGTGTGGGATGTCGGAACGGTGATACTGTCGATATATTCTCGGACTACGGAAGTCATTCCCGATTCCTGAGTGTGAATGGTAATTCGGTTCGGTTGAGGCAAATCCGGCAATCGGGGGACCGTCACCACGGTACTGACGCCTTTCTTGTGCACATTGGCGATGACGAGGTTTGTATCATCATGATGAAACTCGATATCGAATGTCGCCTCAAAATCGGAATCGGGTACGAAAACAAAATGATCACCAAATCTATCGATCTTCGCCACCCACTCGTCCTCGACTTGCTTCAAATACACTGCTATCTCGGGGGCGAACCGGTCGTTGTCCGGCAGACGCTCACCGACTTCACTCCGCAGCATGATGTTGAGGGCGTCTATTTCCCGCCGCAGGTTCTTCGTGACTTTGTAGACCTTGATGTTCTCTTCTTTGAGTTCCTGTTCCTGCTCCCTGAGAGCAGTTTCTACCTGTTTAAGATCGGTTTCCAGTTCCCGGACACTCTCGAGGTATTTCCCCTTCATCAGCTTGGTGACAAGATCCTTAAGGTACGCCTGTTTGGCGTAGAACTCACGATGTTGGGTGTCGGAGAAGTAGTGACTGTAGTCCGCCAGGACTCGTTCCAACTCAGAGAGGAGGTCGAGATAATCGTTGGCCAGTTCCTTGGCATCCTCATCCAATTCCGCCTTCGAGCGCTCCAGGTGCTCGATCCCTTCCGTGGGGGGGATAGCCGACTGACCGTATGAACAGGCCGCTAAAACAAACACGGCCAGCACCATCAGCCCGAATTGCCTGTATGTGCCGATCTTGTCAATCATTTGCTTTCTCTTCTTACAACCAAAACATCAATCACTATCCCAGGGATCCTCAGCTTGTACTTTCATGGCCTCCACCGCAAAAGACTCCTTTCTCGTATCAATTTGTCAGTCAATCGCATATCGTATTCTAAAACATGACAAGAGCCTCATCCCGATACGACAGGTAAATCAATCTCTCTTATTCGACTCGTCAAGTCTTTAGCAGTTCTTTGACGATAGCTCATCTTTTCTTCACACAATGACTCCCCTATGGATACGACAGTTCCCCCAAATGGTTTCGGGGTAATTCGCTCTTGCAACAGCCAAACACAGGACTCAAATGGTAATAGACGGATGTGCAATTTCTGCGCAGCCGAGACCGTTTAAATGGCACCCATTCGCCACTCTACGCTTGACGCTACGGCCGCAAGTCTCTATATTGCAATGAGTTAAAATATCATCGCCAATTCCCCTCAAGCAGGCGCCTGAGGGTCAATTCAAAGGAGGAGGATATGAAGTTGGAAGCAAAATCACTCGCAGTGATTGTCCCGGTCAGCATCGCTATCGCAACAACCAATCTGCAGGCCGCTCAAATACTCCAAGTCCAGCCAACAACCAGCGTATCCGACACGGCATACCCCCTTCAGTATGACACTATTTCCGCAACCTGCAGCTCCCTGTACTGAATCAGGCAATATTGACGCGCAGTTTGGTCCGGGAGGTCCAATTGACGTTGCCGACCTCTCGTATCTGGTCGACTACCTGTTCCGTGGCTGCCCGGAGCCGACAGTCTGCCCTAACGCGTAGCGACAGGGCCTGTCCCTGCCGAACCGTCGGTGCGTTGCGGCGCATGGCCGCACCCTACGCGAGAATAATGTGCGCAGTCGGGCGACTTTGGTGTTGCGGCAGGTCCTGCCCGCCTCAGGAGTGTGTGACCTGCCGCTTGCCTTGCCCCAGCCGACGACTTTGCCCGACCGTCTGCCTATTGCGGAATGAACAGCGCGCTGAAATCCTGAAAGAAATGCGCAATGATACACGGCCAGATAGTCCCGGTGCGAATATACAGAAGAGCGAACATCAGACCATAAACGCTGAGAACAATAAGCCCGGCAGTCCCTTGATATGCATGACAGACTCCAAAAACAACAGCCGACAACCCGACCGGTATCACCCAGTTCGTGAACTTGCCCAGCAGACGCAACCGGGTCATCAGGTATCCTCGAAACATCACTTCTTCGCAAAACCCGGCCGTAAATGACACGCCTACCCATACCAGGCGCCCTACGGTATCGGTCGGCACGAGCAGGGCGATTTCACCCGGCATTTCCAGTCCCACTTGAGCCAGCAGCCAGGCCAGTCCGGCCAGTATCAGATTGGCCCCAACCAAAAAGGAGATACCCCACGCCAAATCCACCCATCGAATCATCTTGAACCCCACTCCCCGCATACCCGTCTGTTCGCGGTAAATGGCCAGGTACAGGAAGAGGAAGAAACCCCACTGCATCACGATCGTGGCCACCAGCATGACCATCAAAGTGCCTTGATTCAGATTTTTGAGCATGGCCGAAGGATCTTCGGACAAGGCCAGCGCTGAAATACCGGGATAAATGATCAGAAGAAAGAAAAGAGAGAGGTAAGTGAGAACGGACTTCCGGAAATTCTGATTCCCCGTTTGCCGTTTGAACTCACTAAACTCGGCATCCTCAGGGGACTCCGGCTGATATACGTGAATCCGTTCTATTGAGTCAGGACCTGATTCCATCAATGTCTCATCTTTCCGTCAAATTCACCTACTATTAATACAAGTATCGCGCTTCGGCATAAGTTCCTTTACATACCTATACATACGCAACCGTGTCTCATTGTGTGCGCACCGGACCCGCC
>CAZLBP010000037.1:0-38196 GCA_964557855.1 uncultured Ignavibacteriales bacterium
GAATGACCCGGCGCAATCATTCGGAACAGACCGGCGGAATCGTCGGAATAGGCAGTTGTCTCAGTAGTAGCCATTGCGATACCTCGTGAATATTCAAGATATCTTGACCGACAGATTCAGCGAGTCAGTCCGATTCGTTTGGAGGAATCATTTCAGTTGTTCGGAAAGGAACTATGAAAGCCGTACTATACGCCAGAGTATCATCGGAACGACAGGCCGAAAAGGACCTGTCGATATCCGCCCAACTCAAGGCACTCCGTAAGTTCGCAGCTGACAAAGAATACGACATTGTCCAGGAATTTATCGATGAGGCCGAAAGCGCCCGCACCGCGAATCGCCCCGAGTTCCAGAGGATGATCTCGCTCTCCAAATCTAAGGAAAAGCCCTTCGACGTTATCCTTGTTTGGAAGTTGTCTCGGTTCGCCCGCAATCGGAAAGATTCGATTATCTACAAGTCACTACTGAGAAAGCACGGCATTCAAGTAATCTCCATCAATGAACCAGTTGACGACAGCCCGGCCGGAGCTCTCTTTGAAGGCATGATTGAAGTAATTGACGAGTTCTATTCGGCCAACCTTTCCCAGGATGCCCGACGAGGTTTACGTGAAGCTGCGAGTAGAGGGTTCTTTGCCGGAGGGACGACACCAACAGGCTACCGATTGTTAGACGTTGCCGATGGACGTGCCAAACGAAAGACGCTGGCCTTGGATAATGATTTCGCACCTATCATCAAGCGCATCTATGACCTTTGTCTTGAAGGAAATGGAGCCAAAGAGATTGCTTCCAGACTAAACAAGGGAGGAATCAGAACAAAGAGGGGTCTACCCTGGACCAAGGCCACTGTTTTGTATGCATTGAAGAATCGAGTGTACACTGGCGATATCGTCTGGCCCAAGCCTAGTAAGTTGCATATCGGTGAAGAGCAAATTATTCTCACAGACCATCACCCAGCGGTCATTAGCAGGGATACGTTCGATAGGGTCCAGCGACTTTTATCAAGTAGATCATTCAAGAGTAGCCACCCCAGGAGAGTTGCTTCCCACTATCTTCTCAGCGGTCTTCTATTCTGCCACAAATGTGGCAAAGCCATGCAGGGCGGTACTGCCAAATCTGGGCAATATAAATATTACGGCTGCTACAGCCGCTCCCGTATAAGTAAGTCCGTGTGCGAATGCAAACCGATAAACACGGAGTGCCTCGAGGTCGCTGTCATCGATAAGCTACAGACTTACGTGCTAACAGACCAGAATCTACAAGAGTTGGTTGAACTCACGAACGCCGAATTAGCCATCCAGTCCGAGCAGGCTGACGAGCAAACGACCACACTTCAAAAACAACTCAAGATCAGGGAACGTAAGCTGAATAAGCTATATGACGTACTTGAAGAAGGCCACATTTCCCCTGCCGATCTTGCCCCGAGACTCAAAAAGCTGAGGGAGGAAGTTGATGACCTCCGTTTACAGATAAACGACATTGCGATGAAGAACGAGACAGCAAAAACGCAGCTCAGGATCAGTAAGACCCAGATCAAACGGTATGTAGAGGATCTTCGATCATTACTGCTCGAGGGGAGATACTTCGAAAGACGTGCGTTCTTGAAGTCATTCGTGAGGCGGATTGACTACGAATACCCACAAGTCAATATCCAATATACATTCCCCTTGATCCCTAAGTCTGATAAGTACAGTGAAGTTCTTGCTATTGACAAAATAAGCGGGGTTGACGAGACTCGAACTCGCGGCCTCCTGCGTGACAGGCAGGCGTTCTAACCAACTGAACTACAACCCCGATCTCAAACTGAACCTCAGCCGAACAGCCAAGGCTAAACCAGCATCGCTTCGTACTGATACAACCAACGCCGTCTCAGAACCGACCTACAATGGGCGGTACTGGATTCGAACCAGTGACCCCCTGCGTGTAAGGCAGGTGCTCTAACCAGCTGAGCTAACCGCCCATAACTTACGCCGCGCGAAGGTACAAACTCTCCACGCTCCAGGTCACTTACTCGATGGTACGCGACCGACCAGCGTATGGCTGTATCAGCGTGACAGAATAATCAATTTCCCAAAAAAAGCAAGCTCATATTGCAAAACTTTTCGTCCCGTCAAGCCTCTCCCCGACAATGAGTTACTTCGTCGTTGGCTACTGACGCGATGCCCGGCGCCATGCCTCCCGATGAGCTCGTCCTAATCCCTCAGAAACTTACCCTCGTCAACCAGTTCCTGTTGATGTACCAGCAACTTCTCCACCGAGCCGTAGCGCGGCCTGATAACCTGAAACACGATAAACGAAAATACGACAAACGACACGGTCTCATTGAAACGCCCGGTCAAAAGAAAGTATACATACCCCCAGACCGAGATGGCGGCTATCAAAACGAAGTGCGGTCGGCTTCTATTGACAAGTTCCTCAACGAAATCTTCCTCGAATGTATGTTGATGCCGTATCATCGGCTCACGCAAGCTCTTTCGCAACTGCCACACGGCGTAACCGGCCTGAATCAGTGCTGCGCCCCAGAACAGATAGAAAAGTGTGTTCGCGAAATCACCGACCTTGTTGTGCATTGCTCCGGCATTGTTGAAGAAGTAACAGACCAAAAGTAACCCGACCGGAATGGCGATATTGATGCCCAAACCGAAATAGAGTGGTTTGATTATGATCTTACTCAGGTCGTATGTATCGTAAGGCTTTGGTTGTCTCATGGTCCGTCGATCTTCTCCAGCAGCCGCACAAACCTCTCTTCGGTGGGCCAGTGTAGAAACAGCCACGCGGTGGCTATTATGTAGAAAGGGATCATATACGTCATGGTACTGGACAGAAGATACACTATAAAGCCGTAAATGCAAATCCCTTCCACAAACGCCAGTCGTATGGTGAACAGTGTCAACATCAACTGCGCACTGTTCATCCCGGGCGGCTGTTCCTTCCTGTAACGAGCAATCTGATACCGTTCGATCAAAAAGTAAAAGAACGGCTGGACGACCGCCAGTAGCAGCAAAATATATAACATCATCTGTATTTCCCCGCCGCTTTGATTTTGCGGAGAGATGACAAAAGCCACTATCACCAACACGATCGGCCCCACGACCCCCATCAGCCACGCAAACGTACGACACTTTGCCCGGGTCCGCCGTTGATCCTCCGGAAGCGCCATCAGTTCACTCTGTTCTTGCTGCTGCGGATGCGAGCAAAGAACTGCTTCATCAGGGCGGCGATTTCTTCCGCCATAACACCCTCGACAACGGTACTAGTGTGGTTCAGCTTGTCCTCCGCCGGAATGTCGAATATCGAACCGCAAGCTCCAAACTTGGGATCCCGGGCGCCAAAGACAATCGTGCTGATACGGGAGAGCACCGAGGCGCCGGCGCACATAGCGCACGGTTCCAGGGTGCAGTACAACACGCAGTTCTCCAGTCGCCAATCCCGGAAGTAGTTGTAAGCCGCCGACAAGGCAATCATCTCCGCATGAGCGGTAGCATCCTTAAGCTGCTCGATGCGGTTGTGTCCCCTGCCGATCACACTGTTCTCGAACACGACCACCGCGCCCACAGGGACTTCGTGTTCCTTAAACGCCAATTCCGCTTCACGCAGGGCCAGGGACATGAAATGTTGATGCGTATCATCGGACATATCGAAGTATAGAGTGTCCGCACACCAGTATCAATCTGTTTTTCGGCCACTCGACATTCGATCCTCAAGTTCGGACGGATTCCCTTGACGAATAGTCTCCGGTACGGTTTCTTGTGTCAATGCCAGGGATAATCCGCAAAATGGATAAGAACGCATACACGTTGCCGGAAGTTTATGAGATCGCATTCAGCTTCCGGGACTACGGACAAGCTGTCGACTTCTTGTGCGAAGCCACCGGTTTAGCGGGACTTGACAGTGTAACTTCAGTTGTCGAACTGGGCTGTGGACCCGGCCAATACTGCCGGGAGTTCAGCCGCCGGAAGATCCGGGCGGTTGGCGTGGACCAATCAGCCGACATGGTGGAGTATGCTCAAAAATGTGTCCGCGAAGAAGGGTTGGCCTGTAAGATCATCGAGTCCGACATGCGCTCGTTTGAGCTGGCAGAACCTGCTGATCTGGCTGTCTGCATGATGGCCACGTTCCACTGTTTATTGACGAATGACGATATTATTACCCATCTCAACAGCGTAGCCGACAATCTCACCGACAACGGTATCTACATCATCGAAATGGCGCACCCCCGCTACATCTTCGAGAAACCACAGGTATTTCAAAACGACTGGAAAATGGAAAGAAACGGCATTACCGTTCGCACCCAATGGGGACGAGGGGCCGAGACGGACCCGCTGACGGAAATCGTGACCGGCACGGTGCTCTACGATGTCACCGATGGCGGCACGACCAAATCATATAGCTTCAGGGAGCAGTGGCGGGAAATCCCTCAGGGTTTGATTTGCGCTCTCATTGATCTCTCCGGCCGCTTTCATATCGCGGCTATGTATGGCGACCTGAATATTAATATTCCCTTCGACAACAATAAGAAAGCCTGGCGCATGGTGCTGGTGTTATGGAAGGATGAGTGAGGGGAGGTCACTACCAGAGCAGCTAATGTCCTCTCTTAGCCCCTCGTCCTTTCCAGCTACCGTCGCACCCTCACCGGCCCCGAATCAACTCCTGATACTCCTCATGACTGCGCAGCGGCTCGAGTTGGGGATCTGATTTGATATGTTCCCAGTCCACCAGCCGATTGTTCTCCTGCATGTTCGCGACGGACCGTTTGAGGTACTCGAGTGCTTGCTCAAGGTCAGCATTTCTCAGGCTGTCCGCTCCAGGTGATGATCCCTCGTATGTGTCGGAGCGCAAACTGTACGCACAGGCGAGATTAAAGAGCACCATGTCCGTAAACGACTCGCTCGGTCTTGCCCGGACCAGCAAGTCGGTGAATTCGGCAATTGCCTTGTCATATCGTCCTGCTTGGAGTGCCAGCACACCGATATCGTTCCAGACGGTGTTAAGATTGTCATTGACGATTCGTTGATCCGAGATCGAATAGGCCATCGTGTAGAAAATCGAGTCACCTATCGTCAGCGCCTCCTCTTTGGATTTGATCCAGTCCGTGATGTACTGACGACTCTCTTCGAGCACCTCGATCACTTCGAAGATCCGGTTCCGGAGGTTGCCGTCAAGGGCTCCCTTCATGAAGTAGTCGAGCGCCTCCCGGAAGTTGTCCGTCACGAAGCGCGGCTCGAAATTCAGCAATGTCTCTTTGTGAAAGTCCCACGGTTCGGCGTCATCGGGGATTTCATCCTTGAAATAGGTTCTCTGCAGGCTTTCCCGGTACCGCTCCGTGATCTCGCCGGTCAGACGTTTGATAGCTTCATCGACTGACTTGTCAAATTCAAACGATCTGATATAGTACGATTCAGCGGCCAGCTCTCGATAGATCGAGATAGCTGATGCTGTGTCTCCTTGTATTTCGAATAACCGCCCCCGCACGTACTCCGTCAGCGCCTCCGCGTCGCGCCCGATATTGGGGCCCCCCTGTCTCAGCCACTCTATAGTCTTGAGGTGCTCCTCGGGCGACAGCAAAGAAATGAGCTTCTCAAGCAATGCGGTCGTTCGCACCTTCAGGTAATTCTGCAGGATTGCCGCCCGGCTCCCCTCCCCCGGCTTCGGCTCATCGTTTACCCTCATTTCATTGACCACCCCTAATGCTTCTTGCAACATATTGAGGCGGTTTATTTGGGCACGCGATGTATCATTGTCAATACTGAGGCGGCTGACCGGCCAGCGAAGCGCACTCAGTTGATACTCCCGGACCAGTTCCCGATGCTTCCCGGTTGACAGGGCCACCTCGAATCGCACTTTGGCGCTGTCCAGATTCTCGTCCTCAGACAAATACCAGAAACCCCAGAGGACATTGGCATACGGGTTATCGGGATCATACGTAACCGCTCTTCGAAAAATGTCATGTATATCCACGACAGTCGGCATCTCCCTGTCTTTTAGGAAATAGGACCAGCCCACGTGTGCCAGGATACTCGCTTTTTGCTCGTTGTCGGCGGCGGCCATCCCCCGATACAATACGGGGACAAGCTTGTCCGCAATGTCCGAAAACGTCTCGTCGCCCACTATTCTCATATTGAGCAGCCATTTCGTCGCCAGTTCCAGCCGACCCCGGCTCGCGGCCAAGGAGCCCGGCTCGAGTTCGAGCGCTTCCTGATACAACTCCCAGGCGTGGGTATATGCTTCGGTATTCGTCAACCAGTCGGCAGCATGTACCAGCTCGGTGACCGCCTGGCGACGCTCCCGCCAGTCAGTATAGATGCCGCTGAGCGTGACCACACCTACAATCAGGGACACCAGCGTCACGACGCCGCCTATCCATTTGAAAGCCGTGCCGACTGTTTTCCAGCGGGACGGCGCCTGATCCGTGCGACACTGAGGACAGAAACGGGCGGCCGCTCGGATCGGCTCATCGCAGGCGATGCACCGGCTTTGATGCTCCCTGTCGGGTTGGATTGTACTGTCTTCTGCGCTGCTCAATGCAATCCTCTCAGGTTGCAGGATAAGTATTCTGACAACGGTGGTATGGCGCTCTCATCCGGGTTCGGTCGTCATAGTTATCGAGCTTTTTCATGCTCCGATTTCAAAGGGCATGACTCGGCAATTCCAGTTGAGTTTCATATTCCGTCACCCTTATTCCATCCCGGGCGGCTCTGATTCTATATGGCATCGCCCTGATTCTCCATCGCATCACCCTGATTCTACAACGCGTCACCCGGAGCGGAGAAGGGTGAATCAACTTCACCCTTTTTCATCGAAACGGATTCCTCAGCTACACGGATAAAATAGATGTATTATATCTTCAATGCAAACAGAATCAACGGTAGTTGGGGGCAACCGCAAGGATCACAACACAGCAACAAAAAGCCCACGAGCACAAGGCCCATGGGCTTTACCATACAAGCAGCAGGAGAGAGAGTTTCTAGGGCCCGCCTCGTCGTCCACGACTCGGCGGCGCGCCATCGTCATTATCATCCCCATCGTCGTCGCCAGTATCGAAATCGTCACAATGACCGGGACCGATCAAACCGTTGTTGTAATCGTCCAGGGTGCCCTGCCAGTTGTTGACCATGAACTTTTCAAACTCACCCAGCGACTTCCAGTCGTGCCAATCATAATCGGCGAGAAACGCATCAGCCTCGGTTATCACAGCGCTCACGGCTGAAGCGCCGGCGCCATCGACGACACTCAGTTTTGCCCCCAGCAGTTGGGCGTACAGTTTAGTGATACCGTTGCTGGGCTTGCCGTACGTTTTCATCTTAAGAATATCAACCGCCATACCGGCCGTAGTAATTTCCAGGCTCTTCTCACCGCCCGGATCACCAAGCCAAATCGGCAGCAGGGGCGTCACCACGTCGTTTTGCGGCCCGAAGCCAGCGTGTGTCTTCCAGTAACCGATGGTATGTGTGCATCCTTCTTCCGGCGGCTCTACAGGTAATTCAAAACGTATCAGGCTCTGTTTCTCAAAATCAACATCGGCCGCCCAGCCGGTGAAGAGAGCCTCGCCATAGCCGTTGTTTTCGTCCGGACGGTACTCATTTATAAAGGCGTCCGCGATTGCCGGGATCTGCTCGCACGTCACCGCTCCGGCGGCATCGGTGTAGCAAATCTCCAGGTACGGCTCCAGCGAGGCGTTTTCGCGGCTGCCATAAATGGCGCGCGGATAGTCTATAATCTCCTGATCGATCAGCAGACCGAAGTTCTCATACACACCATTCATCCATTCTTGAACCAAGGCCGTCACGTCTACTGATCGCCAGTCACTGGCGTCCGCCATGAAACTGCCTTCGATATCAGCAGCATAGGCGCCCCCGAAGTTGTTCCAGGTAACGAGCATTTCATCCCAGCCTGACGTGATCCTGTGGATATTAACCTGCTGTCCGCTGGGTTCAATGACGTAGATGTAGAAGGTGGCCGAGGCCAGAGTTCCTCCCGAATTCAGGGCCAGTTTCGAGGCCTGCTCGGTACGCTGTTGATCGTCGAGTACCGGATCGAAGTTGTTGCTGCAGCCGATGGCCAGAGCCAACACAAACAGCAGGCAGAGAAGGGGCATTTTCCTGAGCATGATCTTCCTTTCTGTAATAGTTCGCTGGTTTGAAAGGGTACTGCACGCAACCGCTGTGCCCTGTTGACTCAAGATTCAGGAACCCGCTCACGAACGTAACCGGTTGAGCAATAAAGTGTTCCCTCAGACGACGGAGTGTGCATAAAGTGATCATGCAATCCTGGGATCATTTGCAGCGCAATACAGTGCAACGCAATATCTGTAGACTGCACCCGCAGCTCGGAAAACTCGGTTGCTAAAAGAACAGCCATCCGTACATTACATCTCTTATGGCCCTGTATGTCTTTTCAGACGCCCACCTCGGTTCCGGTACTGCCCGGGAAGAGAGCCGCAAACGGGACAAAACCGCCGAACTGTTTGAACTGGTGAAGTCGGACGGCGACCGGTTGGTTATCCTCGGCGACCTGTTTGATTTCTGGTTCGAATACAAACATGCCGTTCCCAAAGATCAGCACGAAGTTCTCTTCATGCTGACCGATTTAAGGAAGCACGGGATCCAAATCGACTACGTCAGCGGTAACCACGACTTCTGGATGGGGGATTTTTTCGAAAAGCAACTGGATATTACCCTGCACCGAGACAGTTTCGAGTTCCACTATGAAAATCGGAAGCTGTTCTTGATCCACGGCGACGGGCTGGCCAAAGCGGACCGCGGCTACCGGCTGCTCAAACGTATTCTGAGAAACCCCGTTAACATCTGGCTCTATCGCAAACTCCCGCCGGACTGGGCCATTCCCCTGGCCAGGAAGGTCTCCGGCTCTTCCCGCCAGTTCACATCGCAGCGAGATCACACCTTCGCTGCCGACTACGAGGCCTTTGCCCAGAAAAAGTTACAGTCCGGCTACGATCTCGTTGTCATAGGCCATCTGCACATACCGGTACTGACGCAGTTGGGATCCGGGACGTACATCAACACCGGCGATTTCATCACCCATTTCAGCTATATGAAAATGTCCGATGGGACGGCCAGTCTGAACTACCTGATATAACCTGCAATCACAACCACGGAAGCGGTTTGTCGCAAACATGGTGAATCACGGGCCCGCGTCCGGGTTTGCCTCTACGAACGTATGCCCGGTTCCGGTGTTATAGTCTGCAGCGGCCGGCGAAACTCACGCGACCGCTTGACAATGGCGTAAAATAGATTATATTGGTTCACATAGTCTAATAATTGCCCGAAAGCACATACCGAAGCAGTACCGCCGGAAAGGTCTATAGAAATGAACTACATGCAAAGACGACTTCTCCATATCTTTCTCATTCTTGTTGTTTGCTCCACAGCGACAACTGCCTCCCACGCCCGATGTTGTATTGCCGATCGCGGCAATGTCGATGCCGACCCGATGGATGCCGTCAACGTCGTCGACGTCACGTTCCTGGTTGACTACCTCTTCAAAGGCGGCGCCACTCCGCTTTGTGCTGACGAAGCCAATGTCGATGCTATAGGCAACATAGACGTGGCTGACCTGTCCTACCTGGTCGATTACCTGTTCCGGAGCGGCCCCGCCCCGCTGCCGTGTGCGGTGTTGGAACGCGTCTATGTCCCCAATCAGGCCGACACCACCATATACATTCTCGATGCCGCCGATTTGACCAGACTGGATTCGTTCCCCACTCCCATTGTCGAACCTCATTTTGTCAATTTTAATCACGATCTCGAGTACTATTACATTCTCGGCCGTCAGGTGGGCGGTGATATTGCCAAGTACCGTACCTGGGACAACGCCCTGGTAGAACAGATTACGGTTCAGGGCAGTGTCTTTCCGACCGCGTTGGTTACGGGGCCCAATGATGATACCCTGTATCTGACCGACTTCACGTTGGGGCCGGGCCATACGCACCGTTATGACGTCACCGGCGCCGCCTTTACCTGGCTCGACTCCACCCTGCAGGCCGGCCATCAAACGCACGATATCCGTATCTCCTCCGACGGCAAATACGTCGTCTCGGCCGGATTCAGCAGCGACGACATTTCCATCATCAACACCCAGACGGGCAACTTGGTACCGCTCACGCTTGACTCCGCCATGCAAGTCTTCAATCCGATTTCGAACAACTACGGACCCTACGGCGTCCTTATCGATCACACCAGTACCACGGCCTTCATTGCCTGCAGCAAAGGTGTCGACCAAATCCGAATTGTTGATCTCGTGAATCTGCAGATTGTCGACTCGGTGCTGGTGCCGGTGTCCAATACCGGCAATCCCGGACGGAACGGCCCGACCTACATGACCCTGACACACGACAATGACCACCTGTTCGTCACCAACTACCTGGACAATACGGTGGCCGTGATCCGAGTCTCGACCCGCGAAGTCCTGGCGTATATCGAATTCGAGACACCCAAGCCGTTTGGAATCGATATCTCCCGCGACGGTTCGGTTGTCTACGTCTCGTGCACGAACACGCGGCCGGCTCCGGGCAGGGTCTACATGATTGACGCCGTTACATTCCAGAAAATCGACTCCACTGATGTCGGCTCCGAACCGTTCGGCCTGACCGTGAAGCCGTACTGATTTTGAAAGCAAACCGACCGGGGGATAAATGAAAATCTCGGATTGCCCGAGATTGTTCGATTACCCCAACCCCCGAGGCAACCCTGCCACCCTTCTCTGCAGGGCAATCTGACCGACATGATAAGCTTCGTGGTAGACCAATCCCGCCAGCAAAGAACCGATCGTATCATCCGGGTTGTTGGTCGGGCTGAACGGCGCTGCCGCCTGCAGCTGATCTTCGGTGGCTGACTGAAGAGAATCCATCAGCACCGCATGGGTATCCCGGTAGCAGGTCATCAACTCCGCAAAAGGAATAGCGTCCGCATCATCGGTCAGTGGGCTCGTCCCCTGTTTGTATCTTTCGAATTTCTCCTTCGGATAGGGCGGCTCCCCGCCCAGCATCTCGATTCCGCTCAAGCGGGACAGCACGATATGTCCCATCACCCAGTTGGCGCAATTACCGGCTACCTGCGGTTGCACCATACTGGTTTCGTGAGACATTCCCTCCGTGATCTTGCGCACCACGAAATCACTGATGTTGAACTGATACAGGAGACTGTCTAAAGGCATCCGGTCCTCCGGCTATTCTGCCGTCCACTTCGGACTGACAACGTCCACCCACGGAATTTCACTGACTTTCGTTTTTCAGTTCCTCGGAAACATACTCTTCCATGCGATGGCGCGTGATGACCCCGTCCACCATATACACCACGTCTTCGGCGATATTCGTGGCATGGTCCGCCACCCGCTCCAGGTGGCGAGAGATGACAACCAGGTGCATGATATCGTCAATCCGATCCGGATACCGTCTCATGGCTTGTTCGGCAGTGTGGTACATCTGTCGATGAAGTTCGTCAATCTCGTCATCCTTGGCACAGACTTTGGCGGCCAGCACCGGATCCATCTCGACCAGCGAATCGATCGAGAGTTTCAGCATCGATTGCGCAATCCCAGCCATTTTGGAGAAATCGAATTGAATATCGATTGGTAGGTGTCCCGCCAGATGAGAAACCTGTCGCGCAATGCTGGCGGCCATGTCACCTACCCGTTCCAGGTCGTTGTTGATTTTGAGTACGGCGATAATAAACCGCAGATCGATCGCCACCGGCTGATGCAGGGCGAGGATCTTCAGACAGTCTTCCTCGACCTCCACCTCAATCTCATCCACCTTCCAGTCCGTTTTGTATATCTCATCCGCCAGCCGACCGTTTCGGTCAGCCAGAGACAACACCGCCCGGTGAAGTCGATCCTCCACCAGGGCGCTTAACGACAGGACCTTTTTTTTCAGGTTGTCAATTTCTCTTTGAAGGTGACGGGTCATTCCTGTACTCTATTCTTATCCGAATCGTCCGGTAATATACTCTTCGGTTTTCTTCTTGTCCGGATTAGTAAATATACGCTTGGTCTTGTCGAATTCAATCAAATATCCTTCATAGAAAAAGGCCGTAAAGTCGGACACCCGAGCCGCCTGCTGCATATTGTGTGTGACAATAATAATCGTGTACTGCTTTTTCAGTTCGCCTATCAAGTCCTCAATTTTGGCGGTTGATATCGGGTCCAGAGCCGAGGCCGGTTCATCCATGAGCAGTACTTCCGGCTGCACCGCCAGAGCTCGGGCTATGCAAAGGCGTTGCTGTTGCCCACCCGACAGCATGTAAGCGTTTTGATCCAGTTTGTCTTTCACTTCTTCCCAGAGAAACGCCCTCTTGAGAGTGTCTTCTACCGCTGCCGAAATGACCCCACGATTCTTGATGCCGTTCACCTTGAGACCATAGGCCACATTTTCGAATATCGATTTGGGAAACGGGTTCGACTTTTGGAATACCATGCCGACCCGCGTCCGCAACATGGATACATCTTCAATGTCCTTATACACATCCGTATCATCCAGTTGCACCAGCCCGGTCATGCGCGTTCCGGGTATGGTGTCATTCATACGGTTGAGAGTACGCAAGAAAGTGGATTTCCCACAACCGGACGGACCGATCAGAGCTGTCACGCGCTTTCCCTGAATCTGGAGATTGATATCAAAGAGCGCCTGCAGTTGATTGTAAAAGAAGTTCAAGTCCTTGATGGTGATCTTAATGGCTTTCGGACCCATCGGTTCCTCGCTAGAGCCGTCAGTTTCCTCAACCTTGGCCGGAGCAACGTCAATATGAACTTTCACGTCCTCCGTGGCATCCCTGGTCGTGTGGGGTCTGTTATAAGGCATTGGCACGTCTCTTCCTCAGCTTGGAACGCAACATGATTGCCGTGAAGTTCAACATAAAGGTTAATACCAGAAGTACCAGAACGGTTCCGTACAAAATGGGTTTCGTCTTTTCGACATCCGGTGATTGCGTGGCCATGACAAAGATGTGGTATCCCAATTCCATAAACTGATCGGTTAAGTCGGTCGGCAGATACGGTAGGTAATAGGCGGCTCCGGTAAACATGATCGGGGCTACTTCGCCGGCCCCCCGACTGACGGCCAGAATACCGCCGGTAAGAATGCCCGGCAGCGCCTGCGGCAGGATGACGCGTCGAATAGTCTGCAATTTGGTGGCGCCCAGCGCATAGCTCGCATCCTTCAGTTCACGCGGGATTGTGCGCAGGGCTTCTTCGGTCGACACGATTACGACCGGCAGCGTGAGCACGGCCAGGGTCGCCGCGGCCCATATGATAGCCGGCTGACCCCACACGGGTCCCTCATTAGCGTATGCCAACTTGTCTATGTTGCGTCCAATGAACCCGATGAAAAAGCCCAGGCCGAATAGCCCGAACACGATCGAGGGTACGCCGGCCAGGTTATTGATGCCGATACGGATGAGTCGGGTGGCTCGGGAATCCGGTGACGTATACTCCTGCAGATAGATGGCGGTGGCCACGCCGACCGGGACTGCAGCGATCGTCATCAACAAAACCAGGAACACCGTCCCGAATATTGCCGGAAAAATACCGCCTGCCTCCATCCCTTGTTCGGGAGCGTGGGACAAAAACTCCCAGCTTAATACGCCGGCTCCACCAATTATAACATTGCCCAGAATGAGCAGCAGCATGGCCGTGATTATAGCTACCGCCGTGAATGTCAAACCACGCGGCAGCCGACCGCCGCTTTTGGGCGTGAACTGAGACACGATATCGAGCTCGGGGCGACTGCCTCGTTGACCTCTGGCCGTCTCTATCATTTTGATTTGCCCTGAAACTTGTCACGCAGCCGGTGCGTCACAACGTCGGCCGACAGATTGATAAGAAACGTGAAAATAAACAACAAGCTTCCGATCAAAAACAGCACGTTGTAATGTGGACTTCCGAATACCACCTCGGCCAACTCCGAGGCAATAGTCGCGGCAAAGGTCCGTATGGAATCCGTCAGGCTGAGAGAGACTATGGCGGCATTGCCGGAAGCCATTAAGACAATCATCGTTTCTCCGATGGCTCGTCCGAACCCCAGTATGATACCGGCCGTTATGCCGGGCAACGCGGCCGGCAACACCATCGAAAAGGACACCTGCCACGGATTGGCGCCCAGTGCCAGGGACGCATCACGCAGTGTTTGCGGAACGGATGTCATGGCGTCCTCGGCAATCGTAAAGACGATGGGAATCACAGCCAGGCCCAGTGCGATCCCGGCATTCAGGGCATTCAAGCGAAAAGTCAGTCCAAACATGTCCTGTACCACCGTCGCCAGGACCATCAGAGCAAAAAAGCCCAGGACTACCGACGGTATGCCGGCCAGGAGCTCAATCACGGGCTTGATGATCTCGCGCAGTCTTTTATTCGCGAACTCCGCGGAGTAGATCGCCGCCCCGACTCCCAGAGGCACGGCCACCAGCATGGCGATCAGGGCCGCCTTCAGCGTCCCGATAAACAGGGGCCAGAGCGAGTACTTGGGTGTCTCTGATTCGGGTTGCCACTTGAATGTCGGCTCCTGACCTTCTTTCCATTCCTGTTGGAAAAGGAGTTTGTCAATGCTGGCTTCTTCCTGAGTGAACTCGTCATAGAAAATCGGCAGCGACTCTTTGAAAATGAAAGTGAAGATAAGCAGTATCGCAATCAAAGCAGAGTACGCTGTAAGCGAGATTGATTTCTCGCCAAGGAACTCCTTGACCTTCGACTTGGGCTTGAATCGGTACTGTCCCATACTGGCGCAGTTAAGGTGGGGGTACTAGCGACCGCCCACCTGATACGTGTTTGAGAATGCCATGCTTTTCTACTTGACCATGTTTTCCCGGGCCATCTTCTCTGAAAGAGGGACGTAGCCTATTTCCTCGGCCAGGGCCTGCCCTTCCGCCGACAATGCCCAGTTCAGCAGGTTTTTCAGCTCACCCTCCGGCTTGCCGTTGAAAAACCAGTACAGCCCGCGCGAAATGGGGTAGTCACCGCCGGAGACCGTCTCCGTTGATGGTTGCACTGCTACCGATGTATCGTGCACCTTGACTCCGGCGAACTTCACGCCCTTGGCCCAGGCCAGTCCGCCATAGCCGATACTGTTCGGGTCCCTGCTGACGGCGTTTACAACTGCCGCTGTGCCGGGCAACGTCTGCGTATAATCAGAATAGTCTTCTTTATCCATTACATGATCTTTGAAAAAGACGTATGTGCCTGAGTTATTCTGGCGGCCATATAGAATGATTCTGGAGTCGGCGCCGCCTACTTCCTTCCAGTTCGTGACCGCGCCGGTGTACATCCCTTTGAGCTGAGCCAGAGTCAAGTTTTCCACCGGGTTTTTTTCATTCAGGAATACGGCAATTCCGTCCAGCGCCACGGTTACTCGATAAGGTTCGAGGCCTTTGCTTTCGGCCAGCTTATATTCTTTTTCTTTCATGTCCCGAGACGCTTCACAGATATCCGTGGTCCCGTTGAGAAGAGCGGCGATGCCCGTTCCTGAGCCGCCGCCCGAAACCTGAATTACCGCTTCAGGGTTGTTGGCCATGTACTCCTCGGCCCAGCGCTGACCCAGCCTCACCAAAGTATCGGAGCCCTTGATAGTAATTGAGCTGCCTGCGGCAACTATGCCCACCATAAGGGCGCCACACAATGTGAGTAGGATTGCTTTTTTCATGTTCATACCTCCGTTTACGATTCTGGTGCTACTGCAGCCTACGAAAACCGGTTACTGTTAGAGTTTTGTTAGCTGCAGACATTTTCTTGCTTTTTTTAGAATTTTACCTGCAGGTCAACCTGAAGCCGGTTGAAATCAGTCTCTTCAGCCTGCAAGCCGATCTTGTTTATGAAATACGATACATTAAACGCTGTCCTCGCGGCCAGCTGCAAACAACCATTGATTTCATGCCCTTTGGCATCGGTTCCTCCGTCTCGGAAGTCGGAATCCGTGAAGGTGCCCACTACGGCGTCTTTCTCAACCTTCCGGTAGTTATACCGCACCATCCAGGATCCTGGTTCTTTGATCTGACCGATCCGCACTCCCATTAACCACCCGGTGTCAAGGCTATCTGCAGCGGTATTTATAACATAATCTCCCATGACCGTTACCGGGTGGCTGCCCAATGCATAAGTTGCTTCACCGAACACTTCAACGATTTCGTAATCGTTGGCGTAGATCAGACTGCTGTCTGCGTCAAACCCCGTTGAATTACCGAACGCATCCGATGCATCGAAGAAAGGCGCCAAACCTTCCGTATTAACATAGTTGAAATAGGCGCCTCCGATTGCAATTCTGCTTTCCGAATCCGGAATATGAAACCGGATGATACCCTGCCCCGCACCCAGCCAGGAGTCGTCGGCCGATGACCGCTCGTCTATCCAAAGTCCGGCGCCGATGATCGTGACCGTGACTTCTTTTAGCTCTCGAGCGAAAGTAAACGTTCCTCCCTCGGGATTCCAGTCGGCATCCCACAATAGTTCAGAACTGCCCGGCTTAAAGAACGGGTTTTTGAATTTGCCCCCTGTAACCCGTAATCCCGGAATCTGGCCGTGTGTTGTCTCGAAATAAGCCAGATCGAGCCCCATGCGTTTGGTGGAGGAGGCCTCATCCAGTGTCTGATTTGTTGATACCGGGTCATCCGATCCGCTCGCCAATTGCACTACCGCTTTGGTATATTCGGAAACTTGACCTTCAACTCCAATCCGAGCACGTACTCGGTGACGATGACGGGAGTCACTCTGCTCACTGTCCAGCATCTCGTGTCGATAGCGTAAATCCCCTTTCACTTTCACGCTCTCCCACCAGTCGCCCGCCGTGGCGCTCGCTGCCGCCAGGAATACCAGACAACTGACTGCTGCAATCCGCTTACTCATCTTTTTCTCCCGAACTTGTTCATTTGGTGTTTTTCTATTACCAGAGAAATCCAACGATGCTCAAGAACCGGGTTTTTGTTAGCATTAAGTTAGAATCGTGTTAGTTTTGTGTGGATTCAATTAAGAAATCGACATATTCGGAGGTGATTTACCTGGTTTCAAGGGGTGGATCGCAAGTCAGTCGGCAAATGTAGTGTAAACGTTGAGCCCTTACCGACGGTACTTTTGACCGATACGGTTCCATCATGCGTCTTCATGATATGCTTGACTATGGCCAAACCCAGACCAGTTCCACCCATGTCACGGCTCCGTGCTTTATCAACCCGGTAGAAGCGCTCGAAGAGGCGGTCGAAGTGTTTTGCTTCTATACCGGGACCGTAGTCGCGAACCCGGATTTGAATTTCGGAATCGACTGCCTCAGCCGACATCTCAATCACGCCTCCTTCAAGACTGTACTTTATGGCGTTGTCTAACAGGTTAGTCAAGGCCTGTTCCACCATCTGGGAGTTCATTCTGGCTGATAAGTCCGGCTCACAAGACATCTGAATGTTGATCCGCCGAGCCTCCATCTGTAATTGACAGGATTGCACCGCCGCTTTCAGTGCATTTTGAATGGAGCCCTCCATAAGCACGATCTGACCCTGCTCAGCTTCCTGTTCGAGTCGCGAAAGACTCAGTAGATCTTCAATGATGGCGTTGAGACGATCGGCCTGGCGAGCGATGATATCCAGAAACCGTCGTGCCTCCGACGGTTTATTCAGCGCTCCGTTTAACAGTGTCTCTACAAACCCTTTGATGGAAGTAATTGGCGTTCGCAGTTCGTGAGAAACATTGGCCACGAAGTCTCGCCGGAGGTTTTCCAACTTGGTCAGGTTCGTGATATCGTTGAGGACAACCAGCGCTCCGATGGTCTGCATCTCGGCGTCACGCAAATTCGTCCCGTGCACCTGCAAGTGCCGTTCTCCCTCACCGGTATAGGTCGTCGTTGTCCCCTCGACCGGTTCTCCGCTCGAAAGTGTCTCGTTTATTAACTGATGCAGTTCACTGTCACGGACCACCTCATGAATGCTCTTGCCGCGGGCTTCCTCTGTAGACACACTGAACAGACGCGCCGCCGTCTGATTCATGTTAATCACCCGCTCCTCCGTATCCAGCGCCACCACGCCTTCGACCATGCTCGCTAAAATCGTCTCCTGCTCATTCTGTTGAATCTCCATTGTCTGAATACGTTCATTCAGCTCCTGCGCCATCTGGTTCATCGCCCGGGCCAGACTGTCGATCTCTTCAATGTCGGAATCCGGAAGTTGGTTCCGAAAATCACCCTGAGCGTAGTGTTCTGCGGCGTGTTTCAATCTTTCCAGAGGACGACTCAGACTACGTGATATCCAGAAACTGAGCAAAGACGAGATAATCAAGAGTGCCACCCCGGCAACGGCGACTTTCACTTTGATTGAAGATAGCGCCTGGTCAATGAGCACGATAGGCAGTGATGTTCGAATGGCTCCAAAAACTGTGTCGTTTCGATATATCGGCAATGCCACGTACATCAGTCGCTTATTGATAGTGCTGCTATACCTGATCGCGGCGCCCGGTTGTCCGCTGAGTGCTTGACTTAACTCCGGCCTCGTATGATGCCGTTCCATTACTGCCGGGTCTTCGTGACTGTCCCCCAACACGACGCCGTTCTTCATGATTATCGTTATTCGCGTTCCCGACTGTTGCCCCAGGAGCTCACATAATGAATCAATCCTATCAGGTGAGTCGATAATTTGCGGTGACACCAGCAGCGGCTCAATGAGCCGCGCCTGTACTTCCAGGTCCGAGGAAATCTGCTGGAGATAATAGTCCTCAAAGGCAACGGTCGTATACCAGGATATGGCAATAACTAAGAGGAAAGTAATGAGTAAAAACGACGGAAACAGCCGCCAGAACATCCGCTTGGAGGACATGCCTATTCCTTAAATCGATACCCGACCCCACGTACCGTCTCGATATATTTCCCGGCGGCGCCGAGTTTGCGGCGCAATCCGACGATTTGGACGTCCACTGAACGGTCAGTCACCGCTACGTCTTCCCCATGTATATTGTCCACGATCTGGTATCGAGTAAACACCCAGCCCGGTCTTTGCGCCAACAGGCTCAGGAGCATGAACTCCGTGTGGGTCAGCGTGACCGGCTTGTCCGCTACCAACACCTCGTGACGACCGATATCAATAACCAGATTGTGGATTTCTATCCGGGGCGAAATATCCTGAGAAACTTCCTTCTTGCGGCGCAACACCGCCCGGATCCTTGCGATCAGAACCTTGGGACTGAACGGCTTCGTGATATAATCGTCGGCTCCCAGTTCCAGTCCCGTTACCACGTCGGCTTCTTCTCCCTTGGCTGTCACCATAACAATCGGTATCCCGCGCGTCTTATGGTCGTTCTTCAACGTGCGACAGACTTCCAGGCCGTCCACTCCCGGCAACATTAAATCCAGCACTACCAGCGACGGTTGTTCACGGCGAGCTTTCTCCAGTCCTTCTTCGCCTGTGCGTGCTCCCGTTACCGGATAACCCTCCTCCCTGAGATTGTACAGGATGAGCTCGAGGATATCCGAATCGTCTTCAATTACGAGTACCTGTTCTTTCGCCATATTCTGAACCTCTGAGTTCCCCGCCGTCTCGACAACGGTTTTCTCGGGAGTAGACACACACCATGTTAGAAAACTATGAGATTTGCATTATGCTTCGGTTACCCATTGCCGACGACACCTCTTGTTCTTTGTCCTGTAACAAAGCCTGTTTTAGTTCGGTGAACAAGAGAAAAATGTGCGGAACCGCCAGGTATACCGACACAAAAAACTTGTCAGCAATTCTCCCATTCTCGAAATTCTTGTCGGTTCCGATAAGAACTTTGTGTGATGAAACCGACAAGTATGTATAATTCGCGATAACGGTATTCATGATGAAACACTCGTGATAAATGACAAACGTCTGTCAGGAGTAAACAAGAAGGGATTGAGGAATGAAGACTCGCGCTGTAATTATCCTGTTTTCGCTGTTCGTGGTGGGCTGCGGGGGCGGCGGGCGACAAGTAACCCGTTTGGACCCCAACCAGACCACCGACCTCAGTGGCCGCTGGAATGATACCGACGCTCGACAAGTGGCCGAAGAGATGATCAGTGACTGTCTCAGCCGCCCCTGGCTCATCGATCACGTCGAGAAACATGGATCAAAACCGGTGGTGACAGTGGGCACGATACGCAATGAGACCAACGAACACATCAACACCGAGACGTTCTCCAAGGACTTCGAACGCGAACTCATCAACAGCGGCAAAGTGAAATTCGTCGGCAGCCGGGACCAGAGATATGAGATCCGCGAAGAGCGCATGGACCAGGCCGAGTTTGCCTCCGAAGAAACCAGAAAGAGACTTCGGGAAGAGACCGGCGCCGACTACATCCTTATGGGGTCGGTCAAGACCATCACCGATCAGGTGGAGGGCATACAGACCGTTTTCTACCAGACCGATTTCGAGTTGATCCACATCGAATCTAATGAGAAAGTCTGGATCGGCAGTGACGAAATCAAGAAAGGTATCTCACAAGACAAGTACAAGTGGTAGACCGACGTTTGTCAATGAGTCAGCTTCGAGCCGGATGTTGCCTGCTGCTCATTCTCCTGACTATCGGTTGCGGTTCCGTTACCACTCGCAACAAGTTCTATGACCCGCTGATAGCAGAACTACGCGCCGGCAATCACCAAACGGTGGCAGCTGAACTCGGCGAGGCCGGGGCGGAAGGTAAGTTTGAAGGCAAAGACCGGCTGTCTTACTTGCTGGATGCCGGCCTGGCATACCACTATGCCGGGCATTACGATTCCTCCAACTTGTATTTGGCCGAAGCCGAACGGACAGCCGAGGAACTGTACACCAGGTCCGTCTCCAAGGCGTTCCTGGCCAACACCTTTCTCAATGACAACGTTCTCGAATACGCGGGCGAAGACTACGAAGTTATCTTCACCAATATCGTCATGGCTCTAAACTATATTGTCCTGAACAAGTACGAAGATGCCTTCGTTGAAATCCGGCGCCTTAACGACAAACTCGCCCTCCTGGAGCAGAAGTACGTCGACCTGGAGGACCAACTGACAAACCAGGCCAGGAATGATACCTCACGCATCTACGTCGATTATGAAGCCGACGAAATCCGCTTCAACAACTCCGCCCTGGCGAGATACCTCTCCATGCACATGTACGCCGCCGACGGCAAATACGATGATGCCCGGATCGATTTCGACTACTTCCGGGAAGCCTTCCGGATGCAGCCGCACATATATGATTTCGCCCCGCCCGACGTTACCTATCGAAGCGATCAGCCGGTTCTCAGCGTGATTGCTTTCGCGGGCCTCGAACCTACCAAAGAAGCCCTCGACCTCCGCATCCGAACCGATGAACGGCTCGACCTGCTCACCATCATCTACACCGATTCGACCGAACGAAATAACACGTTTGCCAATTTCCCTCTGCCGGACGGTGTGGGAGATTTCTACGGCAAATTGTCAATACCGCAGCTGGTCTTTCGGCCGTCACAGGTTGATCGAATCAATATCCACTCCGGTGAAAAACTACTGGGGCAATTGCGGCTCGTGGAAGACATCGACCGCATCGCTCAGGAGACTTTTCGGGCCAAACAATCGCTGATTCTCTGGCGAACCATCATCAGAACACTCACCAAGTCTTTTGCGGCCTCAAAACTGAAGAATGAAGTTGACGACGGCGGCGTAGCCGGCTGGCTGGGCAAGCTGGCGGTCGATGTCATCCAGGATATCTCTGAGAATGCCGACCTGAGAGGAACGCAACTGCTTCCCAAACGGGTCTATGTCGGCGACTTCGAGATTCCCGCCGGTCAATACGACTTCACCGTACATTTCATCGACTCGTACGGCCAGGTGCTGGACACGAAAACGTTCACAGATGTCGACGTACACGAACGTAATTTCAATCTCCTGCAGACATTCTGTCTTAAATGATTCCCGGGCGACCCTGTCCAGTTGATTTGTCATCCAGCTGATCACCGGGCCGGCCGCCGATTCGAGAATTCATGCATAAGGTGCACCCTGCCATTCCCGGACAGGCCGTTCGGGTACGCCGCAGGCGGGCGAGGTTATCTGATGGCGCCCCACATCATGCCGACGGCTTAAAACAATACTACCAGCTTCCCGATTTGCGAGTTGCCCTGGTCGTCCTCAACCACCCAATAGTAGAGACCGGATACGATCATCTGCACGTTGCGGGTGACCATGTCCCATTCGTGATACGCAACATTCGGGTCCGACGGATCGACGTCGTGCTCCATTTCCTTGATAAGGTCGCCGTCGAGCGTGAATATGCTGATGCGGCATTTGGCGGGTAAATTGGCGAAAGTAATCCGGCGGACGCGGTCACGGGACCGGTCTTCCTGACCCCGTCCCTCATAGCCCAACTGCCGGTACCAACCGTCGTGTCGGTAGGGGTTAGGAAATACGTAGACATTTTCCACCTTATCCGGTTGGTCGTCCCACTCATTGTTGGGGTAAGCCGGGGTGGCGGTCAATGACTTGGCCGTCTCCAGAGGCTGCAGACCGGTACTGGGCGAGCCGAAATCGAATGACGTAACCGAAACCCAATAGGGCACGTTGGGCAACAGGTCTTCGATGATACATTCGTATTCGTAGTACTTGGGAAGTCCTTCTTCCGTCAGCTGTTCCGGCGGCAACGGCCGGTCAAGATCCGGTTCAGGGACGTCGGGATAGACCTTGCGGATGGGCGTAGCGACCCCGAGGTCCGAGGTGTTATAATCATGAGCGACAAAATAAAACACGGAATCCGGAAACCCCGGGTGCACGTACGGATTATGATACGTGTACAGCAGGGGGTCGAACGCGGAATCGGCACAAGGATCCGGCTTGTTGCCGTACAGACACCGCAGCTCCTCCAGCGTAAATGGATCATCGACAATCTGAAAACGGGGCACGTCGAATCGTTCGTCTATAAAGGTATATTTATCGAAGTTGCGCTTGTCAAAGGAAGCCGCCAGGGAATAGCTGTCCTCACGATTGTCGCGTGCGATATACACGCGGTAGCCCTCGAAGTCAATCTTCTGCGAGAAGATATCTTCGGAGGTCTCCGAGCGGTGCCCGTTGAACCGGACGCGAAACCCATTGTATATGGGATGGACTCGAACTTCCGGAGGTGGCGGAGGCGCGGCCGCTTTCCAGTCCGGGATGCCGTCGCCCTCGTAATAAGTCGTCTCAGCCGCGGTCGGCACATAGCTGCCACCCTCTTCAACGGAATCCAGAACACACACACGAAACTTACCGGCATATCCATCAAGGTCCGTGTCAAAACCGGGGATATCATACACGCGACCGGCAGTAGCGGCGTTGCGCAGGAAATCCTCGAAATTCGCACCGGCGTAATACGCTTCCGGATCGTTCAGGTTGTACAGGTTGATTCGGTGATTAGAAGGGTCCTGATGGAAATTCTCCCCCGCCACGAATGCAACAGGCACCGTCACGTCGGACCCGGGACCGAGGCTGTACGGGCCAATGGACAGCAGGAACTGATTGTCCATTCCAGACCGGGCTTGAATCGCCTGACGGGCAGAGGGAGCGGACCAGATGCCCGCTCCTCCGACGACGAGACCGGTCTGTGCCTGATCGTAATCGACTTCGCCTTGTCTCATGACATGATACTTGTTTCTGTCGCCGAAGGGAGTGCCGGATCCGTTCCCCAGATTCCTGAAATCGGCCCTTTTCTGCGGGCCAAAATCATAGAGTGACGAGTAGTTGTATGTCCACCAATTGTAACTGACCTGGATGGTGTTCGGCAATGACCCGAGAAGCCGAAGACCCGAGATGTGAGGCAGCGTCAGGTTGCCGCCGGCATCAGGATTACCGTCGTTATCGGCCGTCCAGGCCACCATCATGGTGTCAAAAAACGGACAGCCTCGGAACGACACCGAGTCTCGGAATATGAAACCGGTCATGTCGTCCCGCCCGCCCGGATTGCTCTTTCTGCCGTAAGGGTCGGGCGATGTGCCGACCGGACGCTCGCCGGTGTGAACATCAATATCCCAATAAACTCCCAGAAACACGTTATCGAGTTGTCTGTCAGTGATGTTACGTACCTTGTATTCGATCAGAACAAAGTCATTCGTGTGGGCATAAGACCAGGAATAGGAGCTTTGCGTTACTTCGAGTCCGATTGGCTTGTGCAAGCGGTTGTCCAGAAAATCGAACGATAAATTGGGGACGCCGCGCACGAACGTGTCGGCGTAAACCGCCACATAGTCGAGTTCGGAGACGGCATCTTCGAACTCCGGCGAAAGCGGGTCCAGCGTGGATCGCCGTATGAGATTCGTCAAAGGATGGAATTCCCGGCTGGAGTTGTTGAAATCGGCCCCGGTCGAAACCAGCGTGTCCTTGCCCGCCACTGCACCGACCCACAGCCCTCCCTTATAAAAATAGGTATTATTGTCACCTTTTGGGTATTCCCCCAGCCGTACGCGCGTTCCGGAATAGCAGTCGATAACCACTCCTCGCCCCTCGCCGATACCGACCATACCGAAGTTCGTGATACCGAACACCAAACGACCCACATCATGACGGGCGATACAATAGTCCGCCGGGGCCGCCGACGCCTGGTGGAACTCACCGGCGGTCTTGTTCCTTTGTGCAAAACTGGTGGGGCCTCCCAGGGTGGCGATAGCGAGGAGAACAGACAAGGCCAGGGAGAAACAACGAGAACTGATCATAGCTGCAAAGAACCTGTTTCCACATCGTTATGTCGTTCGAGGAGCGCCTGGCTCCTTAGCCGAACAGGATAATTACGTTACCGATTTTATACAAGGGAAATCGGTCAACCGGCGGTGCTTTTTTCTATACGGTAGAATACCGTTGAAGTTTGGGAGTTCCCTCAAGCAAAGATAAATGTACTCGGTCAGAGCGCAGGATCCGAGCCGCGGGGGACTTTTGCGGCAGAATCGGGCATTAGTGAATCATTATCCATTCCACCCAACTCCCTGTAATCCGGCTCACTGATTTCCGAGTAGAACAGCGCGCCGCCGTTCAGGCTGTAGATCCGCACTTGCTCGTGGATGTCGTGAACCGGCGCCGTAGTCTGCAGCAGCGGCGCCAGGACGAAAATGAACAGACCGATACCCGCCACACCCAGAGCAAACTGCAGCCAGCGGCTGAATCCGTCCTTGTGTCTCATAACTGGCTGTCGGTTGGAAACCTTCATCATTCACACGCCATCTTGCGCCAATACGCTCATATCGAAGCCGTTATGTGAGGGAACAGTACGAAGAATGCCAGATAGGCGATTATCAAAGTCAGGATGACGTTCCAACTCTGGCCGACAACATAGTGCATAAGCAACTTACCACCTTTGAAATAGCGAGCCAGTTCGCGGAAATTCGACTCCAGTCCGATACTCACAAACGCCAGACAGAAGAACCAGCCGCGGAACTGTTTGGAGCACCCGCGTATGACCCCGTGGTCTATGGCGTAATGAGCGGTATCTCGGCCCAGCACTTCGTAAATGAGAGAAAACACTATCGATGCCGCCGCAAAACCGAGCACGAACTTGGGCAGCCGGTACCAGAGCTCGATAGATCGCACCCGGCCGCGATCACCGACATCAACTTTCAAGCACCAGAAAATCGCCACTCCGAAAGCCACCAAACCTATAAGAATGTTCTGAATCATCTTTACGGTAGCAGCGACATAGAGAGCCTTGTCGCCCAGAAAAGCCCCGGCGGCTGCCACGGCGCCGGTCGAATCGATCGTGCCCCCCATCCAGGCACCACCCAATATCTCTCCCATGCCGATCACTTTGATGAAGTTCGGCATAACTATCATCATAATCGAAGTGAAAATCAGTGACATCCCGACTGCCAGAGTCAACTCTTCTTTTTTGGCGCGGCTGGCGGCGGCCGTAGCAATAGCAGCCGACACACCGCAGACAGAGAATGCGGCCGATACGGTGATGTTTAACGATTTCGATTGCAGCTTGAAAACCTTGTTACCGAGAATGTATCCGCTGATCAGTACGATCGGCGTCACCAGCCAGGCGACAAAAATCCCCGGAATGCCGATCGCGACAATCTTGCCGAACAGCAGTTCGGCCCCTAACAGCACCAATCCCGTCTTTATATAGAATTCTGTCTGAACCGCCGGTTTGACCCAGTTTGGAGTACCCACCGTATTGCTGATCAAAAGCCCGATCACTATGGCCCAGGCGGCATAGCCGATTCCGTATTCATTCATTGTTGATTGACTTTCGAACATATATGAGAGTACCGCGATCAGGAATACAAACGGAAACCCGAGCACGAACTTGCGGTATGAGCGCCCCATGAACTTTACGCCGATCCCAAAGAACAGCGCCAGGAACACGCAGAGTCCGGCCAGGTAGCCGATCTGATTATACGGTTTGGAACTGACTTTCTTCCTGGCGGCCGCCTCTTTGGTGCGGGCGCTGCGCCACTGTTCAATGGCGGTTCGAGCCTGCTGGTTCAGATTCCTGTCGGCGTATTCCGCCTCGGCCGCCGCCTGCTGTTTCTGCCTCGCTACGGCCAATGTTGAGTCCGCCGACGCCCGGGCGCGTTCGTACGCTGCCCGGTGCTCCGCGTTGCGCTGTTCGGCCTCCGATTCGCTCTGGAAGAATGCCTTGATCGGATTCGTCTGCCAGCTGTGTGGTTCGCCCAGCGCTTTCGAAATCCATCTACCGTACGGTTCGCTATTGGCTTTGAGCTGGGTCTTGGCATCGTAAGCGCGATACCATTCGATTGTCTTGAAAGGAGCCGCCTCCGATTCGCTCTTCATGACGGCGTTGGACTGAGTAATGATCTTTTCCGCATCCTCGGGCGGTCGCGGCAGATAGATCAGCAAACCGATTATCAGCAGGGCGAAGCCCAGCCAGATCGACCAGGAGTCTTCTTTGGTAAGAAAATGTGACCACTTGAAAGAAGGTTCTTCTTCCACTATGACCGGCCCCTGTGGTTCTTCTCTGTCGGCTGAATCTGTCACAAGCTACCTCCAGCTATAGTACCGAACGATTCCGCAGAAGCGAATTCTGCTGCCATTCGTACCGCACATACCTAACGTGACAGTAAGATAAAACGAACACAACAAGAGATTCAAGGATGTTTTTTCCCTGACAGGCAGGTCGAGAACTCGTATCTTTGCCGTTGCGGTCCGAGCACCGAGGTATACCAATGCTGCAGGCGATACGAGTTTATTTCAGATTTAGCGAGCTCCAAACCACCTTCCGCAAAGAAATCCTGGGCGGTCTGACCACTTTCCTCACCATGGCCTACATCATCGTCGTCAACCCCAAGATTCTGGAAGCCGCGGGGATACCGCCTGGCCCGTCGATGGTCGCCACGATATTGGTTGCGTTTTTCGGTACGATGGCCATGGGCGTCTATGCCCGCCGGCCGTTTGCGGTCGCGCCGTACATGGGAGAAAACGCCTTTATTGCGTTTACGGTTGTCCAGGTGCTGGGCTACAGCTGGCAGTCGGCCCTGGGCGCGATTTTCATCGGCGGTCTCTTGTTCACCCTGATCAGTGTCCTCGGTCTCCGCCGGTGGCTGGCCAACGCTATACCCGACTCACTTAAAATTGCCTTCGCGGTCGGTATTGGGCTGTTTCTGAGCTTCATCGGCCTCAACGAGACCGGCATTGTCGAGCTGGGCGTGCCCGGCGCTCCGGTGCACGTGGGAGACTTTCATGCCACCGATGTTCTACTGGCCATTGTCTGCTTTCTCCTGATCAGCTTTCTGCTCATTCGCCAAGTCATCGGCGCGGTGTTAATAGGTATTCTTGGCGTAACCGTTCTGGCGTTTGTCTTCGGTGTGGCGAAGGTCCCGGAGCGGCTTGTCAGCCTGCCGCCCAGCCTGTCACCGATCTTCCTCCAGTTAGATATCTCGGCGGCACTCACCTGGGGCTTCTTCTCCGTGATTCTCACCGTCCTGATAATGGATTTCGTCGACACCACCGGCACCCTGCTGGGGCTGGCGTACAAATCGGGCATTCTCGATGAACACGGCAACCTGCCGGAGATCGAGAAACCGATGGTGTGTGACTCGGTCGCCACAGTCGTTGCTTCACTTCTGGGCACAACGACCGCGGGGACATTCATCGAGTCGGCGACCGGTATCGAATCCGGCGGACGGTCCGGCATGGCCTCGGTCGTGACGGCGCTTCTCTTTTTGCTGACTTTATTCTTCGCACCGTTCTTGACAGTGGTGCCGGGGTGCGCCTATGGTCCGGCGCTGATGGTGGTCGGGGTGCTGATGTTGTCTTCAGTCACCAAACTCCCCTTCGATGACCTGACCGAAGCCATCCCGGCCTTTGTCATCATCGTCCTGATGAGTTTCACGTACAACCTGGGGATCGGGATTACAGGCGGTTTCGTGACGTATCCGTTGATGAAGATATTCGCCGGCCGCGCGAAAGAGGTTCATCCGGGGATGTGGATACTGGGCGGCGTGTCGTTGTTGTTTTTCGTGTTTTATCCGTATTAGGGGAAACGCAACCGGCAGATGTGCGCATCTGCCCTTCACAGGGAAAACCTTCCCTTACAAACAAAAACCCCGCTCTCTCACGAGAGCGGGGTCCTTGCTTCAGTATGCTAAACAGAGGAGGAGCTTGCGGATCAGTACATACCGCCCATGCCGCCCATACCGCCCATGTCAGGCGCGCCGCCCGGCATGGCCGATTCTTTCTTCTCCGGCTTGTCAGCCACGACCGCTTCGGTGGTCAGCAGCAGACCGGCGATTGACGCCGCGTTTTCCAGAGCCATACGAGTCACCTTGGTCGGGTCGATGACGCCGGCTTTGAGCAGGTCTTCGTAGACATCCGTCTGCGCGTTATAACCAAATGCGCCTTTTTCCCCGAGCACCTTGTTGACCACTACTGAGGCTTCCACACCGGCGTTGTGGGAAATCTGGCGAATCGGCTCTTCGAGACAGCGACGGACTATCGTTACGCCAACCTCTTCTTCGCCATCCACTTTCAGATTCTCGAGCGTCTTGATGGCACGCAACAGAGCCACGCCGCCGCCGGGCACGATGCCTTCTTCGACCGCAGCGCGGGTCGCGTGCAGAGCATCCTCAACGCGGGCTTTCTTCTCTTTCATTTCGGTTTCAGTGGCGGCGCCGACATTGATCACGGCCACCCCGCCGGCCAGCTTGGCCAGACGTTCCTGCAGCTTCTCGCGATCGTAATCGGACGTAGTGTCTTCGATCTGCTTCCGAATCTGGTTGATACGCGCCTTGATGTTTTCCTTGTCACCGGCACCTTCCACGATCGTCGTGTTGTCCTTGTCGATCGTGATCTTCTTGGCCGTACCGAGGTCGGACATGACCGCGTTTTCCAGCTTGAAGCCGGCTTCTTCGGAGACGACTTTGGCGCCGGTCAGGGTGGCGATATCTTCCAGCATGGCCTTCCGGCGATCACCGAATCCCGGAGCCTTGACGGCCGCCACTTTCAGCGTGCCGCGCAGCTTGTTGACAACCAGCGTCGCCAGCGCCTCACCCTCGATATCTTCTGCGATAATGAGGAACGGACGACCGGCCTGGGCGACTTTTTCCAGAACCGGCAGCAGGTCTTTCATGTTGGAGATCTTCTTGTCATGGATCAGAATCATCGGCTCTTCCAGAATCGATTCCATCGCATCGGGATCGGTTACGAAATACGGCGACACGTAACCGCGGTCGAACTGCATACCCTCGACTACATCGAGCGAAGTCTCTGCGGTCTTGGATTCTTCGACCGTGATAACGCCGTCCTTGCCGACCTTTTCCATCGCCTCGGCGATTAAATCACCGATCTGCTTGTCACTGTTGGCGGAGATGGTGCCGACCTGCGAAATCTCTTCCTTGCCGGACACCGGCTTGGACATTTTCTTGATCTCTTCGGAGATAAATGCCACCGCTTTGTCGATACCGCGCTTGATCGCCATCGGATTGTAGCCGGCGGTGACGTTCTTCAGGCCTTCGCGATAAATGGCCTGGGCGATTATGGTAGCCGTCGTGGTGCCGTCACCGGCGTCATCGGAGGTCTTCGAGGCCACCTCTTTGACCATCTGTGCGCCGATGTTTTCGAAGTTATCTTCAAGCTCGATTTCCTTGGCGACAGTCACGCCGTCTTTGGTGACGGTCGGGGGGCCGAATTTCTTCTCGAGCACGACATTCCGACCTTTGGGGCCCAGCGTCACTTTGACCGCGTTCGCCAGCTTGTCGACCCCGAGTTTGAGCTTGTTGCGCGCATCAACATTGAAATCAATTAATTTAGCCATTGTAGTAACCCTTTTCTTCTTAGCTGTCCTGAATTATGGCGAAGATATCCGATTCACGCATAATCAGGTACTCTTCGCCGGAAACCGTAACTTCAGTACCGGAGTACTTGCCGTACAACACCTTGTCGCCCTTTTTGACTTCCAAAGGGGCGCGCTTGCCTTCTTCGTTGGTACGGCCGGGGCCGACTTCGATAATCTCACCCTGCATCGGCTTCTCCTTGGCCGTGTCGGGTATGATGATACCGCCCTTAATCGTTTCAGCTTCCTCGAACGGCTTCACGACCACACGATCTGCCAAAGGTTTCAACTGCATTTTTCATCCTCCATTACTTATGGGACTACATCCCTCTATTTTAGTATTGCTTCTTGTGTTTCCTTGACCTACAGTTACAATCCCTAAATACTCTTCTCTCAATCGATTCTCTATTATTAGCACTCTTCAAAGATGAGTGCTAACAGCGCTGTGAATATAGCTTAAACGCGTAATCTGTCAAGAAGTTTCTCAAAAAAGTTCGTAAATTCACATTACATTGGTGCGCGTTCCTTCGCGGCTGTTGTTGTGGCGTGCTCCCGGTTGCCGTTGTGGTGCCTCGATCTTCAGATCGACGCACTCCCCTTACAATTGTGGTCGGCAGATGTCCAAGGGCTGTCCCCAAAAATGATATTACGTCGACTCTTGTATAGCGTTGCGGCGGGGCTTGTCCCCGCCGATCCCCGAAACCGGCGCGACCAGCATGGCCGCACCATCAAACTGAGGCACTGGCTAGCGCCCCCGAAAACACCTTCAGCGGCACAGTTCCATCAGTAACCCAGACCCGAGTGGTCGTACCCCATCGTTTCGAATATTCGATTGCGAACGTCGATGTAATCATGCGATTCGATATCACGCGGTCGCTGCAATGATACAGTCACGATGGAGCGGATAGTAGAAGGCCGTTGCGTCATAATCACAACTCGATCAGCGAGCTGCACGGCCTCCTCAACGTCGTGCGTGACGAACAGCACGGTTATCTTTTCACGTTCCCATAATGAGACGAGTTCGGCCCGCATGCGCAGCCGAGTGAAATAATCCAGAGCGCCGAACGGTTCATCCATATAGAGCACATCCGGGTTGGCTACCAGCGCCCGGGCTATTTCCACTCGCTGCTTCATTCCGCCCGAGAGCTCACCCGGATAGGCCCGCTCGAAACCCGTGAGATTGACCACTTCGATGTAATGGTCAATGAGCTCCTGCCGATCGCGGGCAGGAAGATGCGAGATGCCAAAACCGATATTCTCACGTACGGTCAACCAGGGAAAAACCCCATTCTCCTGAAAAATGAACACCCGTCGCCGATCGGGCTCGTGCACCGGCTGGCCATCAATGAGAATATTGTTGTCGCTGGACTTGATAAAACCCGCGATTGTGTTGAGCAACGTCGTTTTACCACAACCCGATGGGCCGACAATGCAAACGAACTCTCCAGAATGTACTGCCAGATTGACGTTTCGCAAGACGGACACCGAAGTACCGTTGCCTGTACCTGGAAACGTCAGTGAAAGGTCCCTCACTTCAATCTTCGCGGTTACCGGACTTGTGCTCCCCCCATTAGTCAATACCGCTCCTTCGGTTGCGCGTAACTCACTTCGAAAACCAGATTCATTCATCGCAGATTCTCCATCGAGGCTTTAGGTTGACTGCTTGAACTCTACCGGCGGTCTATTGGGACATCGATCCCGAGAATCCCCAGCGCACTTCGTCGAGCTGCTGGAGTCTTCGGATCAGCAAATCGAGTATAAGTCCGATCACCCCGATCAGTACCATCCCCGCTACAACCAGATCATACCGTTTACCGGCGTTGCGGGCGTCGACTATGAGGTACCCGAGCCCGGAATCGACCGCAATCATCTCGGCCGCCACCACTACGAGCCAGGCGACGCCGAGCGCCAACCGTACGCCGGTTATGATTTGCGGTAATGCCGCCGGAAAAACGATTTTGCGGTACAGCGTCATCCCGCTGACCCCGAAATTGAGTGCCGCTCGCAGGTGGACGAGCTGGATGTTTTGTACGGCGGCGATCGTGGCGGTCATGATCGGGAAGAGGCTGGACAGAAAGATGAGGAAGATCGGCGCCAGGTCACTCACCCCGAACCAGAGAATGGCAACCGGTATCCAGGCGATGGGGGAAATGGGTCGCAAGACCTGGAGCGCGGGATTGAACGCGAAAAAGGCGCGGGCAAAGCACCCGAGCATCAGTCCAATCGGGATACCGACCACTACCGCCAGCAAAAACCCAACCGAAACACGGAACAGCGACGCTACGATATATTTGAACAGGACGCCTTGCCGGATCAGTTCTATCAGACCGGTCAGACTCTCGAACGGTGTGGGGAATATGTCGCTTCCGGTCCAGATAACGGCCAGGTGCCAGAACACGAGAAAGGCCGCCACTACGAGAAGCGGGGATACGATAGTCTCAACACGACCGATCATCTGGGTATCCCTGCGTCGATGGCATTCAGGTCGGGTTCAGTCGGCACGAATGTCGTGTCGACGTATTCTTCAAATGCCAGCGAACCTTCCAGCAAACCGGCTTCCTGTGCCAGGTCGACGATGTCATCGAACTCATGACGGGCCAGCGCCAGGTTGGAATATGTCACTCGATCCGGAGGTTTAGACAGGACGAAGCGCAGCAGGCGGGGATCCTGATGATAATACTTGGTCGACACGGCCTCGGAAATGTCCAGTCTGTTTTGCTGGTCGGCATCCAGCCACTTCCCGCTGGCGGCGATACCGTCGACCAACTCCTGTACCCAGCCGCGATGGTCCCGGATGATGTCCTCGTGAACGACAAGTACGCAGGAAATGAAATCCGGCCAGACCTCTCTGGCCTGAAAGAGTACCCGCCCGTAGCCGTCAAGCTCCGTTTGAGCCATGAACGGCTCACCCGAGATGACAGCATCCACGGCCTTGGCATAGAGCGCGGCCGGCATGTCCGGCGGCGGCATCTCCAGCAACGTGACATCGTCGATGCTCATTCCGTAGTCGCGCAGCCCTTTCCAGATTATAAGACATTGATTGGAGAAGCGGTTCGGGATGGCGATCCGTTTACCCTTCAAATCCTTGAAGCTGTAAATGTCGGAGTCTTTGTGGACCATCATGGCGGTACCATCTCTGTGGCCGAGATAGACCATCTTAATCGGGGCGTCTTGCTCACGCAGCACCAGCGCCATGGGGACAATCATGAATGTTGCCGGCAAAGATCTGGCCAGGAAGGCTTCCTTCAGCTCCGGCCATCCAGAGAAGCGGATCGGCTCGAAGTAACTTTCACCGGACATGTTGGTGTTGATCCAGTCCGTGACCGGACAGGTGAGGTGGCATGTTACCGGCAAAAACCCGACCCGGAATGATTGCGTGGTGGCTCCTTCGTCCGATAAAGAAAACCCGACATTCGCGAATCCGACATTCAGCCACACGTGAAGAACGCTGATGATTGCCACCGTGGCTAAAACGGACAGCGTAACTCGCTTAATACTCAACATGGTAATATATCCCGTTCCTCATGTTATCGTACTGTATCCGGGTTGGTGTGCGCTCACTTAATTAGATAATCTACTCCACTGCCGGCGCGAACATCGGCTCGTAACCGCTTGACTCCGTAAGTACGTTTCTTTTATCCGACCGGGTGATGAGGCAACAACGCTGAATGATGCAGGTGCGACCCTGGACTAAGTTCATCCATTTTGCAATAAAGGGAATTCGGCAACCTTGTCAAGCGCAAAATGCAGTTTTCTGTCGACTACTTGTATTTTCTGCTAAAAAACGCTTGCTTAATAGACTTTGTGGGGCTATTATTACACTCAAGCAACCTTACAGTGCACGGGTTGATCCGTTAAACAAACAGGATCATCGCAACCAAAACGAATTTCTACAGGAGAAGCGTACTATGCGTACATGGCAGACGCTGGTTTTTGCGATTGGCGTGGCGCTTTTGGTCGTCGCCGTAATGCCGGTCGATACGTGGGCTCAGGGTTGAGTAGCCTCACGCATGGACGCGCCCGTGATTGGCGCGGAAACATCCCCTGCCCTGGAACGCTCCGCCTGGCGCGGCGGCGTAACGTGGCGGTACCAACGCTCGTTCCGACACTTCGTCGGTGCTGAGGAACAGCACGAACGGGAAGAGGAAGAAAGCCAGGTCATCAACACCATCCATCTGGCCGATCTGTGGTTCCAGTATGGCATGACCGACCGGATGTCATTAACGGTCAGCATCCCATATCTCATGGCGGAACGGTCGCTGCCCATCCGGGATGAGAACCGCCACGTGATCGGACGTTCGATTATGACCGCCCGTGGACTGAGCGACATCACGGTCGTCGCCCGGCGCTGGATGAAAGACCCCATCGCCTGCAAAGACTGGAATGTCCAGCTTGGTCTCGGCGTCAAGATTCCGACGGGACCTAATGACCTGGTCGACAGTCGGCAACAACTCGAGGACAGCACTGTTGAGGCCAGTATCCGCAGTGTGGATCAGTCCATTCAACCCGGTGACGGCGGCTTTGGTATCATCCTCGATCTGCAAACCTACCGTCGCTTTGGAGGCGGTCGCGGCGTCGCCTACCTTTCAGGCACGTATTTGATGAATCCGGAAAAGACCAACGGCGTCCTCACGTACCGCAGTCGGGAATCGGAAGCGGTCATGTCTGTTGCTGATCAATACGTGGTGCGGGCGGGCGCCGGAGCGGCCGTACCGTGGATAAACGGCCTGGGGTTCTCAATAGGCGGGCGTCTGGAAGGAGTTCCGGCTGAGGATCTTATCGGTTCCAGTGAGGGCTTCCGTCGACCCGGATACGCCATTTCGGTCGAACCGATGTTGAGTTTTGGAATTGGCACCGTGGATCTTGGTATCGCCGTACCGATTGCAGTCTATCGTAATCGCACCCGTAGTGTTTCCGACAAGATGCTCGGTCGTCATGGCGATGCGGCTTTCGCCGATTACCTGGTGCTGGCAGGTATTTCGCGGCGCCTGTAGCAGTCGCAGTCGACCAGGGGACCAAGTTGCGCCGGCTATACCCGATACCGGCGGGTCCGAAACCGACCCGTCTGACACCAGCGCAACCTGAAGAATCTCTGCACTGCTTTGCCTCACTCAATCAAAAAACTCATATGCACCGTTGAGACGATCTCTTTCTCTATCGAAGTGACATCGTTGATGCCCAGTCCGGAGACTTCCTGTGAGTAACGTGGTCGGATCTGGAAAACCCCCACCCGCGCCGAGGTCGGCGCACCGACTCGCTTGCCGGTCGTCTCCGCCAACTGCTGAGCACGAAGTTTCGCATTCTCGGTGGCGGCCTTAATCATCTCGATCTTCAGTCCATCCAGCTTCGTGAACAAATAGCGCGGGTTGCCGGATGAAAACTCCACGCCCTGCTCGATCAGCCGCGACGTCTCCCGCGCCAGATTGGTAATACGGCTGACATTGTCCAGTTCGACTCTGATTGACTGTGTCAAGCAGTAACCGACCAGTACTCGCTCGCGGTTGTAGTTCTTGTGGATACGCACCGCACCTGCTTCATAGTCGGTCTCCCGGAAGCCCTGTCCCCGCATGAACACCCGTACTTTCTCCATGTCCTTTTTGATTTCCGCGTACGCCGCCTCCAGAGTCGGCGCCTGAACGGTGACGGTCCCTTCCCAGACGGCGAAGTTCGATGTGATCTGTTTGAAAGCAGCGCCAGTGACGGCAATAGTCCGCCCGAAACCCTTGACTCTCACGAAAGTGGAGCTCACCACAACGGTGCACACCACCACTGCCAGCCCGATAATGACACTACTGATAATTAATCCGATGGAATTTCTCTTGATGAAACCGTTCACAGTCATCACTAGATCCATCCTTCCGGTTTCACCGAGAACGACTGCCGTCATTGATTATACTGTCGACGCAAGCAATCAGATCCAATTATGGATCGAAATCTATCGCTGCAGTCGGGCGAGACACCGTGTCCGAAACGACCGTTATGACCGTCCGCATCCATCATCTCAGACAATAACGGACTGAATTACATTAGCGAGACACGCGTTTCGTCCGATTGTCGTTGACTTGGCATCTGCCGGGTTGTTATTTGGTCTTGTTGCTGTTGTGACATTCTTGTGATTCACAACAGAAATCAGGACGGAGGAAAACAGATATGATTAGACCAGCTCACCCCACAATGCGCCTCAAGCGTGCTACCACTCTTCGGCTGCTAACCGTCATTGGACTCACGCTTTGCTTCAGTGTCGTGCAAGGCCAGGAACATGCTTACGATGATTGGCAAAAGCCGGAATACTGCGGCAGCTCCTGCCATGTCGACTTCTACCGGCAGTGGCGTCAGGCCATGATGTCACAGTCATACACTCATCATTGGGACGAAATCGAATACTTCGAACTGGCCGTACCCCACGCAGAGAAGGACGAAAAAGTGGCCGAGGTGAAGGCCGGCTGCAACGGCTGCCACGCCCCATCGGCTTTCCTGGCCGGAGATGTTCCCCCGCCGAGACCGGAGGAAAACTCCCGCGCCAATGAAGGTGTGCATTGCGATTTCTGTCATACTATCACGGGCTTCGACGGCGACGTTCCTTTTAACTACAATTACGTGGTCGAACCCGGCGATACCAAATACGGCGTTCGTGGCGGTCTGGACTCGCCCGCCCACAAAACAGTGGAATCGGATTTTATCAGTACCGCCGAATTCTGTGGTATTTGCCATAATGAGAAGAGTCCTTTCGGCGTCTGGGTAAAATCAACCCATCTCGAGTGGCAGGAGGGACCCTACTCCGTTGCCGGCGTGCGTTGCCAGGACTGCCACATGACAGAGGCGACGACGGTGACTGCCACCATGGGCAATAAGTACGACGATGCCCGACTGCACCTGTTTCACGGCGCCCATGATCCCGGCAAGGTGCGGGGCGTAATAGAACTGCGTATCCACCCCGATATAACCGAGGCTGTACCGGGTGAACCGGTAAAATTCACCGTGGCCCTTTTCAACCAGAAAACCGGGCACATGTTTCCCACGGGTTCTGTCGAGGACCGCCTCGTATGGCTCCACGCCGAAGCTACCGATGCCGCCGGCAACGTCTATCACTTACCTGTGGACAAAAAAGGATTCGAAGGCGAGGAATACACTATTGCCGACGATGTGCTCGCATACCAGGATATGGGCATCGCGAAGAACATGCCCGACTTTGCGGGAGTACAGCGAGACGGCGTGCCGCTCGGTGACCGCATCTTTCGCATGCCATACTTCGATCCCCAGGGCAGAATGACAATTCAGCAATGGAACACCGCTTCCCTCGGCGTGGATTACCGCATCGGCCCGAGAGAAACCAAAATCGAACATTTCACGTTCGAACTGCCCTATGACATCGAACCGGGTACGCTCACAGTGACGGCCACGCTCAATTACCAGTTGCTGGTCAAACCGGTTGCCGAGTTCCTGAACGTACCTGAAGAAGAATCCGCAATTGTAGAAGTAAACTATCACTCGACCTCGATCGAGGTCCTGCCATAAATGTTCCTGGAGGTTTAGCATGAAGCGCATTTTGAGTACCCGCCGGTTCATTCTCGTTACCGGCGTTTGTCTGATCGGGATGGTCGTCCTCGCCTATCAGGCCGCGGCCATCCCCGCCTTCGCACGCAAATACAGTATGTCCTGCACGACTTGCCATGCGCCGGTGCCCCGGCTGAAGGCCTTCGGTGACGACTTCGCCGGCAACGCGTTCGTCATGGAAAACCAGGAGGCCCCACGCTATACGGTATCGACCGGCGACGACAATCTGGACCTGCTGCGCTCTTTCCCGGTAGCCGCCCGACTGGACGGCATGATCAAGGCTCATACCGAAAAAAACCAGGGAGTCGATTTGTCCGCCCCCTATAACCTGAAGTTACTCTCCGGAGGATCCATCAGCGAACGAATCGCCTATTATTTCTATTTCTTCCTCAGCGAGCGAGGTGTCCTGTCCCATGTTTCGCTTGCGTAAGTGTTGTTGAGTATTTATCTTCTTTC
>CAZLBP010000038.1:0-37441 GCA_964557855.1 uncultured Ignavibacteriales bacterium
CCGAAAAGGACGCTGCTTGAAAAAACAATTTACACAACTCTTGACATGAGCTCAAGCGAGACGAATCAAGTCACCCCGCTCAGCGCTTTACCTGATCTTTCAACTGATCCTGCGAGCACAGCAGCGATGGCGCCGGATCAACGCTCCGCACCTGGTTACCCAAGTTCTTGATGGCATGAAGTTCAAAGACGGAATCGAAGTGAGGACCAAAAAGAATCAGACCGAAAAGGACGCTGCTTGAAAAAACAATTTACACAACTCTTGACATGAGCTCTGAAAACCGAAATATAAACATAATATGAAAGGATATAATCATGAGGATACTGTTAATTTCTTGACTAAGGTGCTCTTAAAGCATTGATGTCGCGGAATCATACCGGCATCCAACTGTCTTACCCATTAAAACATGTGTGAGAAAACATTAGGATATTGGAGAATACCATGTTAAAAAGAACATGTCACATAACCCTCGGTTTCTTGATAGCAGTTATGCTGTTCTTGATCTTCGGTTGCGGTGGTGATAAGGTCACGGAACCATCAACGGAGTTACCGCCTATCAAAAGTGAAGTTATTTTCGAAGATGATTTTTCAGGTACAGAAATAGACGTTAGTAAGTGGAGTATTCATGAAACCCCATCTTGTTCACAGACAGCCACCGTCACCCAAAATGAAGAGTTGATAATCGAATTACCACCTAATCATAATAATTGTGGTTCATGGGGCGTTGTTTCAATTGATCAATTTAGCCAATTTACAGATAATGTTTCGTATGAAGCTGATTATCGTACAACTACACTTCATAATTCGCAGGATATTCCAATGAATTTCTATACTCCCATAGGCAATATTCAATACCGGAACTATGGAACAAGGTGGATTGTCATGTGGAATAATGAATCTGGAGGTGAGATGAGCTTGGTGGTGAAAACTGAATCGATGACAGAGGCGGTATACCACCTGAAAATCGAAATCGATAATGGGATTTTGAAATTCTGGCGGGCGGTAGGAACAGGGGACTACGTTTTGTTACATTCTGTAAATGAAGGTGAGTTCAGCCTGGGCACTTTTGAATCAGTTGGCTTATACAGTTCCGACCGGGGACATTCGTATTATGATAATATAATAGTAACTACGGAAACAGAGGAAATATAAACATAATATGAAAGGATATAATCATGAGGATACTGTTAATTTCTTGACTAAGGTGCTCTTAAAGCATTGATGTCGCGGAATCATACCGGCATCCAACTGTCTTACCCATTAAAACATGTAAACATACGAAGGAGAGAGCTCATGTCAAGAGTTGTGTAAATTGTTTTTTCAAGCAGCGTCCTTTTCGGTCTGATTCTTTTTGGTCCTCACTTCGATTCCGTCTTTGAACTTCATGCCATCAAGAACTTGGGTAACCAGGTGCGGAGCGTTGATCCGGCGCCATCGCTGCTGTGCTCGCAGGATCAGTTGAAAGATCAGGTAGAGCGCTGAGCGAGGCGACCTGATTCGTCGGGCGGCGTTGGTCCGCAGCTTGACGGTAGCAAAGATGGACTCGATCGGATTGGAACAGGTAGCGTGAATGCTATGACAAAATATATATAATGAGGGAGCAATTGCAGGAATGCTATGGGATATTTATGATTATGATGATGACGACGACAGCAGTCAGTCCGACTGGGGGGATACCACCCTACCTCATACACCCAATGACGGCAGAGGCGACACCCTCAGCGACGGGATTGATAATATTCTTAGTGTGCTGCTCGATCGGTCCTATGTTCACGGGCATAACCCTGATAACATTGATGAATTCTGGTGGGCGTGGTTCGCAGAGCAGTTTCCCGGTCATGGCATTGCCATGGAGGATATCTGGTACGAGCACGGCGAACTGCCGCCACAGATCGCCGGCTGCTGTAACGGCGATGGAAAACGCGGCGACGTGGACGGCCAAGGCGGGCCGGGCGGTGAAGTTGATATTGCCGATCCGAGCTTGTTACGACCTCAATCCGGCGGCACTTAACCGCAAGGTTGCTGTTCCTCTCACTTTATGACCGATTCCAGAGTCACCATGAAACAAAGTGGGCGCTATCCTAATAAAGCTGTCTCGGATTTTCCATCAAAAAAAGAAATGAAACGGGCGGAACACACGTTAGACTTCAGTTAAGTAATTGTGATTCATAAAGAAACGTGAATTCGATAGAATCAAAATTACGGGAACTTTTTTTGAACAATTTGTTAAAACTTGTTGACATTACTGTCATATTTGACGATAATGCTAAAAATGACAATAACGTCAGATAATACAAGCAGATACGAAATGAAATCAACCGTTGAAAAGACCACCGGACGAAAACAGTCCCGACAGCAGCGACGGTATGCACGGACTCGAGAAAAGCTCGTCACTGCTGCCCGGTCTGTTTTCACGGAAAAAGGACTGTCGGCGTCGGTAGATGAAATAGCCGGGCGGGCTGATGTCGCGCGCGGTAGTTTCTACTACCATTTCAAGAACAAAGATCGGCTCATCAAACAGATGGTCGATGAGATTCTGACCGAATTGACGGAGCGTATGCAAGCCGAGTGCGCCGGGAAAAAGGGCCTGGAACAGGTACTCGACGGGATTATCCAGACGCACATCAGGTTCTTCTCAAACCGCTGGCAGGATTTCGTGCTCTACTATCAGGGTCGTGCCGATCTGACGCTTGATGAATCATACGAAGGACTGGAGAAGTCGTTTCTTAAATATGCCCGGGGTATCGAGCAGTTGCTTGATATAGCCATTTCAGAGCCGATTTCGGACATGCGCCTCCGTCGGGTAGCTAACGCAATTGCCGGCTTCATGTCAGGCTACTATTCGTTTGCCAGTATCGCCTCTATCGACCAGAATATCGACAAGGAATTCATGTCGCTGCGTAAAGCTTTTGTCACCAGTCTTGCCCGATTCGCGAGAGAGGCCGTGCCTGACAGCAAGGTGAAATGGTAACGGCCATCATGGGAAATTGGAGCGGGACATTAGAAGGAGTAAACGGACAGAGGTCGGCACGTGATGGTGCCAAACGGCAAACCTCTCCTACGGAACATGTTTTAAATAAGTCGTCTTTGTAGTTCGGTTCACGAGGAGAACCCAGCCGGACACAGGGAAGGCGGCTTCAGGCCCACCTGATTCACGTATCCCTGCAGCCAGCATGGAAAGGTTGCAACAACAGCTACAGATAAAAGAAGGCGGTTAACGAAGGCGGGGTTCCGATAGACACTGGAATCCGTGTCCGAAACGAAAAGTCCGACCCGTTGACACGAGAAAGACCAAGTGATTTGCGGATTGGGTTTGGATATTCGAGGCGCGCCGGAACAGAACGGATTTGAAAGCAACTGTCCTTATATAGCGAGAAAGGTCATGAGAGAGATTAACAAGAGACAATGGTCGAAATTCTGTGGAGATATAGTTCGACTGAACCAGTTTGGCAGAATTGAGATCGAACGGGAAGATACCAGGGGAACCAGGACTCTCGTTTGCGGGAATTCCCCTCTCCTGAGTATGGAGCTGGTCCGCCAGGGGAGAACTATCGTGGGGTTCTCGGTTGTTCGCGGTCAAGCTGATGCCAAAGCTCTGGCCGCCATGCCGGTGCTGCTTGAAGACCCCGAGACTATTACCCACGATGTCGCCGCGAACGGTCGCGATGAACTTGTGGTCGTGCGTTCCGGGGACGGCTCCGCTTTGCACTTGCGTGTGTTCCCGAGTGTCCGGGAGGAGGCATACAGGTCGTTCGTCAGTGAACTAGCCTACAGACTCTCCGAAGTGAGAGGTTTTGTTCCGGGCTATGACATGGATGACTGGTTCACGGCAGAACGGTTGATTAGAGAGACGGTGGTTACCGGTGAGTAGGCTTCGGCTTGGTAGCATAACTGCATGTGAAGGAGAAAATGAGAGTATGAAAAGTTGCCGATGGTTGCTAGTCGCGACCATCTTGCTTACAGGGGTTGTTCTCTGTCCGGCGGATCAGACCGGCGAGGCCAGGAGTCAGAGTGCCGGCAGCCGAAAAGGTTCCGGCCCGGGATCGGCAAAGGGAGATATGACTCTCGCCGGTGTAGTGTCCAGACAACCGTCACTTACGACGTTTGCCCAGATGTTGACCAGATCGGGCCTGGACAAGGTACTCAGGGAGGGTGGACCATATACGATCTTCGCCCCCGATGACTCGGCTTTTAAACGGCTGACGGACAAGCAAATGAGAAGGTTGATGTCAGACCGGCCGTTCCTTCGCAAAACCGTAGCCAGACATATTGTGAAGAGCGATATAGTCAAGTTTGATTCTTCCGGAGAAGTATCGGTTCCGACTCTGTGGGACGAAGAGATCATTCTCAAAGTAACCGGTCGGACCCGACAGGTAGAAGGGAGCCGCGTGCTTACGAAAGACTTACCGTTTAGCCACGGAGTGATTTATATCGTGGACGCTGTTTTACAGCCCAAAAAACTCAAGCAGAAGGATTAGTTACGTGTGATGGGAGATCGCGGCACCGACGTATTCGGGTTGCGCCGTGAGAGTCCCGCAAAGGTAGTTGACCTTTTTAACACTGAGGAAAGATGAAAGCAACATTTCAATCCGGACAGGCTGTTCAAAACGCTGTACAGCGGTTAACGGCCGTTGATGAGCTGTCAAGGTATACCCCCGAAGAAATTGAGAATGCCTGGGGGCTGGCGTGCAGTTTCGACATTTACGACTGCAACCCGGCGATCATCCGGGATGCGGATCAAATCCGCCGGTTTGTCGTTGAACTCTGTGATCTTATTGCCATGAAGCGTTTCGGTGATTGCGTCGTGGTTGACTTCGGCGAAGATGAACGAGTGGCCGGATTTTCGATGACACAATTGATCGAAACATCCCTGATCTCGGCACACTTCGCCAACGCCTCCAACACCACCTATCTGGACGTGTTCAGCTGCAAGGTTTACGATCCGGCCGTGGTGGAGAAGTTCGCGACTGAATTCTTTCAGGGTTCACATTGCGCTTCGCATGTGAACTTGAGGCGATAGCCGTGAAGAGCGTTCAAGTCGTCACCGACTACGACGAATGCAGGCAAATCTGGGAACTATACATTCCCAGGGAGCAATTGTCGGATCTCTGGGAAGTACGAGATTGTTTTCAAAGAAATTACGGTCACACGCCCAATTTCATGGTCTGTCGCGATCAGGACCGAGTCTGCGGGTTCCTCCCCTTAAGCTTGAATCGCGACACGGGCAGCTTCATGTACTACCCGGGAGAAACATGGGAAGGCAAGACCTGGCTGGAGCAAAATCGTATATTGGTGGATGACCGGCAGATATTAAAGTACATGCTGGGGATCATCTCCGGTCCGTACGCACTTCGCTATCTGCAATGCCGGGACGAGCACTCGAGCTGGGGGCAGGTACCGGATGAAATCGGATACTACTTTCTGCCCCCTCAATACGGTTTCGATATGAACAACTATTACCGGGAGTTCTCGAGCAAATCCCTGAAACGCATTCGTCGCGAAATCGAGAAGCTGAAAGACAGAGGCCTCGACTACTCAGTAAATCGGGATGGAGACTTCAGCTCCATGGTTGAGATGAACATGAGCCGGTATGGTTCCCTGTCATACTTCCTTGATGCCCGGTTTCTCAAGAGCTTTGAGCAGTTGTTTGAGTTGCTGCAATCCCAGGGACTCCTGAGGATGGTTGCGGTCGAGATCGCCGGTCGGATCGCTGCCGTCGATATGGGTTGCGTCTATAACAACACCTACACACTGCTGGCCGGCGGGACACACGCCGACTTTCCGGGAATTGCGAAGCTGATCAATCTCCACCATATGGAATGGGCTTGCGAGAACCGTGTTGAACGAGTCGACTTTCTGTGCGGCGACTTCAACTGGAAAAAGCAATTTCATTTAACGGAGAGACCGTTATACTTGCTGGCCGGACAAGGAGCCGGAGTCACGCAGCATGTGAGATTCCGTTGTACCGATGACATCCCACGGACCGGCGTCGCGGCGGGGAGCGTGAATCGTGTCTAAGTCACGGATATTGGTCATCGGCACGACCCCTGACTATATAGCCCATATCTACCGCAACAATCCGGAGCGGGCGCTGTTCGTTACCGACCGTCTTCAGAGATCGGCCGGCCAGGAAATCAGACCGGATGATGATTCGGAACTCGTGCTCGACCTGAAGCGGACGGACCATGTGATTGAGGCTATCCGGCGTCATGTGGCAGTTCGGCGGATCAGCTTGTCGGGCATCACCTGTTTTGACTGTGAATGGCTAAGCCTGGCCGCCGAGCTGGCGCAGTGCTTTCGACTGACTTATCCGGGTCGCGAAGCAATCCTTATATGTCGCGACAAGCGCCGTACCAAGCAAATGTGGTCGGGTGCCGGTGTCCGGTGTCCGAGATCAGAGCTGGTGAATTCAGAAGCGCATGCCCTGCGTTTCTTTAATACAGTTGGAAACCCGGTTGTCCTGAAGCCGCTAACCGGCAGCGGCAGTGAATTGACTTTTTGCTGCCACGATAAACACGACGTCGTCAATGCCTTCCGCACTATTCGAGACGGGCTGGTATTGAGGCGCGAATTGCCAATGTACAGTCAGGGTTTCGGAGCCGGTAGTGAATTGGAGCCGGCGGCTCTCTTGGCCGAAGAGTATGTATCCGGTCGCGAATACAGTTGTGACTTCATCATCGATGGATCCAAAGCTACAACTATCCGGATCGCGAAAAAACTGCGCCGGGAAGGACATCCGTTCGGGACCACATTGGCTTACGCCGTACCGGCGCAATTGCCGGGACGGCTGACTGCCGAGCGGCTGGAAGCGAATCTGGTTAAGGCCGCCGGAGCACTGGGGTTGACTCATGCCATCTGCATGGTCGACTTCATTGTCAGCGACGATGCGGTTGTGTTTCTGGAGCTGACGCCTCGCATTGGTGGTGACTGCCTGCCACAAGTAATCAGGCAAAGCAGCGGCATTGACATGTTGGACTTGGCGCTGGATTTCGCCGAAGGAAAAACAACCCTACTGCCGGATTCATCGGATTGGAGGCAACTGGTGGGTCTACGCTTGTTTGCCGACAAAAGTGGTGTTATGCGCAAACTCGATTCGTCCGCTTTGCTTGCAGACAACCGGGTCATTGAGGTATTCCTGAAGAGACAACCCGGCGACCGCGTGGTCCTGCCACCGGAAGACTACGAGAGTTGGCTGTTAGGGCACGTGACTTTTTGCCCGGACTCAGACAAGAATCTCAGAGATCAGTGTACTGAGTTGCGATCTAAATTCCACATCAGCATGGAGCAACAATATGACCAGAAGCTCGTTGGGCTTCGTGCTCAGGGCGGCGGAATTGTTGAAGGCGCACGTACCATTGCTTGACCAGAAGGAGCTGCAGCAATTCGTAGCGCAGTTGCTCGACCGCAGGGAAGGATTCCTGGCGGCCGTCCGAGAACACGGTTCGCCACTTTACCTCCTGGACACGGACACGCTGCGAACCAAAGCCCATGAATTTAAGCGGGCGTTCGCTCATGAAATCGACCGCCTGCAGGTGTTCTATGCTCTCAAGAGCAACTGCCACCCTGACTTGGCGCGAGTTCTGGTCGAAGAAGGTCTCGGATTGGATGTCTCCAGTGGTAAAGAACTCGAGCTGGGACTCGACCTCGGGACACAGCCGATTATCTTCAGCGGTCCGGGCAAGCAGGACACTGAACTGCAGTTGGCGGTGGCCAACCGGGAACGAGTTACTGTATTGATGGACAGTTTTGGTGAACTCGAGCGTCTGGAGCGGATAGCCGGACAGACCGGTGTTCGGGTACGGGCGGGGGTCCGTCTTACTACCGATGAGTCGGGTATCTGGCGCAAGTTCGGCATTCCATTGGACGACTTGAAAGGATTCTTCAGTGAATGCGAGGACTGTCAGCACGTCCAGTTGGCCGGTCTGCAGTTTCACCTGAGTTGGAATCTCGATTCGACTGCTCACGTCATCTATCTGGCGCGTTTGGGCGCCGCCCTGTGGCGCCTGCCGGAGAAATACCGGAGTCAAATCGAGTTCATCGACATTGGGGGCGGGTTCTGGCCGGAGCAGGGAGAATGGCTGCAGCGCGCCGCAACACCGCAGGGGATATTCCGGGATGAAGTCACTGATCCGATGGAGACTGCTTTGGAACATTACAAGCGTCCGGCCCTCCCCATTACCGAGTTCGCGGCTAATATCGGCAAAGGACTCCGAAAACACTTACAGGATATGTCCGAGATTACAGTCTGGACGGAGCCGGGCAGATGGCTGTGCAATGACGCTTTGCACCTTCTGCTCACGGTCATCGACCGTAAGACAGATGAAATTGTGGTTACCGATGGCGGTACGAATGCCGTCGGCTGGGAACGGTTCGAAACCGATTATTTCCCGGTGATCAACCTCACGCGGCCGCACCTGACGGAGCGTCGGTGCCTGGTAGCAGGATCACTTTGCACACCCCATGATATCTGGGGGTATGGCTACTTCGGCGAGGATATCCGACCGGGCGACGTGCTGTTGATACCCAACCAGGGAGCCTATACATACAGCCTGCGGCAAGAGTTCATCAAACCGCTGCCGAAGAGTGTCGAGCTCAGAACGGAACCCGGCCTGAAACCGGCAAATTCCGCTTCGGATAAATCCCAAAGACCTGAGTCAATCGACGAGGGCAAATCGCGAGTTCTGTAACAAACAATACGAACGGTACCGCCGGAAACACCATGCACAAACTGGGAACCGCGACGAGCTTCAGTCAGTCAGAGTCTGTCGACATCGATCCCCAACAGCGATCCATGAAATTACTGGTGAGGGAAGGCGCCCACGCGAATGTGTTCATCGTATTGAGCGGCGGAGCCTTTCTTACCGGATTAGCCCTGTTTCTCGGAGCCGGTGATTTCGAGATCGGCCTGCTGGCGGCAGCGCCGTTTCTGATGCAGACGCTGCAACTCGTGTCACCATATGTGTTCCGTGTTCCCTCGATGCTGAAGGACCGCGTCGCCACGACTCTGGGCGTCAGTCGCTTTCTGTGGCTGGTGATGATTCCGATTCTCTTCCTGAGCGGACCGTGGCGCTTGCCCGTGCTGCTCGGTACGGTTCTCCTGTCGGGTTTGTTGACTATGATCTCCGTGCCGGCCTGGTTGTCCTGGATGGCCGATGCCGTCCCGGAGACCCATCGAGGTCGGTTCTTCAGCCGCCGCAACGCAGTCATTTCGGGTACCACTGTCGCGGCTACCATTTGGGGTAGTTTGATTCTCGATTGGAGCCGAGGCAGCAACGATGCATACGGATACGCCGCGATTATCCTCCTCTCCCTCGTCGGCGCGCTGATGGCCTGGCGCTCGATGCAGGCCATGCCGAACGGTTATCGGAATGTCGACGCTTCGATCAGCGAGAAACCGAACACCCTGGCGCCTCTGCGGGATAGGGCCTTCGGGCGGGTGTTGATGGTCTTCTCAGCCTGGAACGCGGCAGTCGGACTCTCAGCGGCATTTTTTGCCCCACATATGTTGCTCAACCTGAAAATGAGCTTCTTCCAGATTGGGATATACACGAGCGCCACGGCTCTGGTGGCCATTCTCTCCAGCCGCACCTGGGGTACGCTCATAGACAAATACGGTTCCAGGGTCATTCTTAACATCTCCGCGTTCGGTATCGGCTTGATTCCGGTCGTCTGGTTGTTTCCATGCGCCGACACCCTGTGGATCCTCCTTCCGGAGGCGATCTACTCCGGTGTGCTGTGGGCCGGCTTCAATCTGGCCGCGTTCACCTTGCCGCTGGACAAGAGTCCCCGGCAGAATCGTTCGGCTTACCTGTCCATGTTTGCCGCCGTCACCGGATTGTCGTTCGTAGTCGCCTCCCTGGCCGCCGGGTGCCTGGCCGAGTCATTATCCGGGTGGTCAACAGTCATCGTGGGGCACGAGATGATCAACTACCATGTACTATTCGTAATCTCGGCCGCCTTACGCATATTAACGGCGATACTGATTTCTTTGTTTCGGGAGCCGAGCGAGTTGAGACTGCCGATTATCATCCAACTCATGGGCTACGGCGTGCTGAAGCGCATGTCGGTCGGGAGACAGATTCTGCCTTTTGTGGCGGATGCGTATTCTCAGGGGAGTACAAAACGATCTAACGCACATCATAATAACCTATACAGAAAACAGGATTCCTGAAAGATGAGTCCCAATCTCAAAATCAAAAAATGCCCGCGTTGCGGATCTCGCGACCTGGAGACGATTACCGATCCGTATTCCGGTCAGAACGTGATCGTGTGCCTTAACTGCGACCTGGAAATCGGCATGCCGAAGGGTAGAAAACCGCGTGATGAAAGAGACCAGCGCAGAGGAAGGCGAAATGCTGCTGACAGTGTTGACGGCTGAGCCCCGCCTCATTCGTCGAAAACGGCAACGTACCTGGCGTAGCGCGCGTCAGGAGACAACTCACCCGGAGGCGCGACAGACATGAATCCTTGCGGCACGTGCGATACGGCCGATCCCAGGACGAGTGAAGCGGCGCGTTCCGCCACTTCTCGCCCGCCGGTCGGCAGGTGGAGAGCGATGAACTGTCTCGTCAATCTCAGCGGCAATTACGATTACCTGAGTGAAGCGTATTACGTTTCACAAGGTTACGAAAACAACGGCGAAGTTACCTTCCCCACGTGCAAACAGATGCTGGATGCGTACATACCGCCGTTGTTCCTGGAGAAGGCCAGACTGGAGCATGTGGCCATACCCGAATACTATATCAGTAACGGATACTTCGAACCGCCGGCCGCAGTCGATCCGATCAATCCGTTTACGCTCAAGGGACGCATTATCCGGGCGCCGGCGCTGGCCCGAGCCGCCGCTCGTTCATTGACAAGAAACTACACTTATGCCGTCTGCTGCCAGGAGCTCCCGCCCGGCAGTCATGTCAGGTACTTTCGATCCGTGCTTGGCTGGTGCTCCAATGAACGGTATCGACCTGCCTCCATGCTGATCTGGCGAACATTTGGCATCCCGCTGGGACGAGTGCGTGTCGTCGAGTTGGCTTCGGGGGAGCTGCTTCTGAGCGACATCGCACCCTTGCCGCTCGAGTCCCTTCGGTTTCGCGAGCGTCGCTATGTGAAGGAGCAAATCGAATGGGTCAGCTAGGGATCTACGTCGAACGATACACGATTTCAAGATCGGACGAAATGAACTCTCTCATGCGTCTCAGTCAGGTAGCCCGAAGACAGGGACATCGAACCGACTTCCTCTTCCGGCCGGACATGTACAAGATTCCCCAGTACGATACGGTCTTCATCCGGGCTTTGACCGACCCGCAGAACTCGGCCTACGTTGCGGCTCGCACGGCCGAAATGCATGGCGTGCGAGTAATTGATGACGCCGATTCGATTCGCATCTGTTGCGACAAGGTGAACATGTATGATCATTTGAAGCGACGGGACATACCGGTGCCCGAAACCAGGATCCTGGAGCGGGGAGATTTGTCTCCGGACTCGGGCGAGCGGCTGCTCGATGAACTCGGCTGCCCCATCGTACTAAAGGCGCCTAACAGCAGTTTCTCGATGCATGTGGAGAAGGCGTCGACGCCCGACGAGTACGTGACGATCGCCAAGCACTTCTTCCGTCGCGCGGACCGCATCGTGGCGCAGCAATTCGTTGCCTCTTCGTTTGATTGGCGGGTGGGCATCATCGGAGGTGAACCGCTCTACGTCTGTCAGTATACCATCCCCCCCAAACGCTGGAAAATCCTGACATACACGCCGGAAGGCAGAACCATTTACGGCCCGGTCAAGGGCGTGCCGCTCAAAGAGGCGCCGCCGGCGCTTCTTGAAACCGCTCGCCAAGCCGCCCGAGCCATCGGGCGCAGCCTGTACGGCGTCGACCTCAAGCAAACGGGAGATTCCTTTATGGTTATCGAAGTCAACGATAATCCGACAATCAACGCCGGTGATGAAGATCAGGGAAACGGCGACATGTACGAAAAGCTGGTCTGTTTCCTGATGCGGAGTTGAAATCGCTATGACGCCCCGATCGAAAATCAGACTGGCCCGGGAGCACGATCTGAAAGAACTGGTCCGACTGGAGGAGGCGGCATTCGAGTCTGATCGGTTTCGACCGGATCAGATCGAGTATTTGATTACGCGCTCTCGAGCCACCGTGCTCGTCATGTCTCAGAGTTCGACTCTGGTTGGCGCCGCCTACCTGCTCTGGCGCAAGTCGCACCAATCGGCCCGGCTGTATAACATTGCTGTTGATCCGGCACACCAGGGCCAGGGACTGGGGCGGAAACTCATCAAAGAATGCGAGATCGAGGCGGCGCGACGGGACTGCCGGCGGATCTTTCTCGAAGTGCGTCAGGACAACGAGAGCGCGATACGCTTCTACGAGCGGCGGGGATACGTGTTTGTCAAAAACCTTCCGGACTACTACGCAACCGGCGTCGCCGGCATCAAAATGGCCAAGGACTTACGATTGAGAACTCCCCCCAAGATCCAGTTTCGCGTGCCATACTACGCCCAGACCTTGGACTTCACCTGTGGTCCCGCGTGCCTCATGATGGCGCTCAAGTATTTCAAGCCCCAGCAGGAGTTCAGCCGCGCCCTGGAGATGTCATTGTGGAAGGAGGCCACGTCGATCTTCATGACGTCCGGGTTCGGCGGCACCGATGGCTACGGTCTCGGCCTGGCCGCCGTCCTTCGCGGCCTGAACTGCTGGCTGGTGATATCCACGGACCGAACGCCCATGCTCAGATCCGTGCGCATCCCGCAGCGACGGGAGGTGATGCGCATCGTACACAAGGACATGAAGCTAAAAGCCCGCCGCGCGGGGGTCACCGGCGCCACGTTCGAATACAATATCGATGATATCGTCGCTGCTATCCATCGGGGACTGCTGCCGGTGGCCATGATCAGCACGTACCGCCTGACCGGGGATCGCGTCCCGCACTGGATCGTCATTACCGGCTGCGATGAGAAGTACATATTCATTCATGATCCGGATGTGCAGTCGTATCGGAAAAACAAATCCCGCGCCCGCCATCGCCGGGTGGAAAAATCCGAGTTTCTGAAAATGAGCCGCTACGGGCAGGAAGCGTACCGGTGTCTGCTGTTGTTCGGAAGCAAGTAGGAGCAAAATGATAAACGACATCCATTCGATTGCGAAAGAGTCTCTCTTTCACAGCTAGAGGTGTACGATGGAATGGCAGGACATTTGGGTTACGATCGGCAAATGGTTTGAGGTCAAAGGTCTCAAGTTTGCCGTGATCGTGGCGACCATGCTGCTCACGCTCGTTGCCGTCAGAGTGATCGTGGGGAGGGTGGTAGCCGTTTACAAGAACCGTCATAAGGAACGGGAACGCCAGAAACGGGCGGGTACTCTGGGGACCATGTTCCGCTACCTGTTCAGCCTGGCTGTCATATTCGTAGGCTCGATGGCCATCCTGGATCTTTTTGACATACGGCTCGGCCCCATGCTGGCCGCGGCCGGCGTGATGGGCATCGCCATCGGTTTCGGCGCGCAACATCTCATCCAGGATATTACCAACGGCTTCTTTATCATGCTGGATGACGAAATTCGCGTCGGCGACGTCATCAAGGCGGGCGGTGAGTACGGCACGGTGGAACGGGTGTCGCTGCGACAAACGGTGCTAAGAAGCATCGACGGCAATGTGCATTTCATTCCCAACAGTAAGATCGACGTTGTCACCAATTTGACGAAGACGTACTCCTACTGTATGCTGGACATCAATGTAGCGTATCGGGAGGACGTAGACGAAGTGATGGAAGTAATGGCCGGGGTTGTTGACGCCATGCGTCTGGAGGAGCCCTACTCCGAATGGATTCTGGAACCTCTCGATGTCATGGGGCTGGATAGTTTTGCCGACGCGGCTATGAGAATCAAAGCGCGCATCAAAGTGCAGCCCATCAAACAGTGGCGCGTGAAACGAGAATTTAACCGCAGACTCAAGAAGGCTTTTGACGAAAGAAACATCGAAATCCCGTTTCCCCATCTGACTCTGTACATGGGCCAGGACAAGCAGGGTTGTGCTCCGGCCCTGCATGTCGCTCTCACTCGTTCTGCTGCGGACGTTACTCATCACGATATTTCGTAGAAGACGCTTCCGAACGCCATCCAGGGAAACCGTTGAGCTGATGGCGACTATCGAGACCGGCAATCCGGCGGCCAGGTGTGTGCTGCCGCACAGCCTAACGTAGTACCGCCGGCAACGAGCCGTTATTCGTTGCCGGCCGTGATGTTCAAGCGGTCGACCGCTAGCGGGAGCGTTTCGTCCGTCACTCGGAAGGTGACCCGACCGGACTCCATTCACCGAAATTCTCCACCACTACTTTGCACTTACCTGTCGAGGTCCACTTTTCGGCGGCATTGTAACCCCACTCCAGGTATTCCGAACCGCCGCCTCCGACCGTTGTTATCAGAACCGTGTTGCTGAGAGAACCGAACGAGTCGGCCTGCTCGGCGGGCCACTTCCTGTCGCCTCGCGAGGGATCGACCGGCAACCACCCGTATCCCGGCAGATAGATTTCCACCCAACGATGGAAAACTTCATCGTACGAAGCATCGTCCCCGCGTACGACGATCGATCCGGCATACCGCGCGGGCAGTCCGGCGGCGCGACACATGGCAATGTAGACAAAACTGTACTCGGAACAGGAACCGTTGCCCCGTTCCAGAACGGCCGGCGCCACGTTCCAGCCGCCCGCCAACTCATACTCCATGTTCGCAATTAAATGATTGAATATCTTGCGGCCGATCCAGTACGGATTGGTTTCATCGCCGACCGCCTTCTTCACCGCCTGTTGAATGACCGCGTTCTCGAGTGAAAACTTGTCGTCATCGACCAGGTATAGTTCGCGGATAGGCTCGGGAATGTCAGCGAGCGATCCAACCTTGTCGGGGAATACGAAATACCGCGTCTCGTACATTTTGGCCGAGGCCAACATGCGGACCGTAGCGAATTCGGTGGGGGCCAGGTTCTCGAATCGGAAATGGGCTACCATCTGTCCCCACTTGTCGGTTGACATATCGGTCGCTGCCGGATCAAAGGCTGCCGGACCCAGGAGATCCTGGTTGCTCAGGTCTTGCGGAACCGCGAGGTAAACGTCCAGCGTCCGGACTGTATCCGGCCCGAAATTCCGGGTCTGATGGATGAACTCCACCTGCTGTACTTTCTCTTCACTTCGCTCATACGGTGTCCCGTCGTCGATTACTAACCGGTAGATTCGATCCGTTTGATAATCGACATTCCAAAGATTGGAACCCACCCGGGCCAGACCGCAACTGTGAGGACCCGGAGCTTCGAGACTGTTGATAACGTCGCCGTTGTCCGGCCAGACCATGTAGATCTTATCCTGGTAGCGATCGGATACCCACAGGTAGGTACCGTCGTATGTCAGTCCCCAGGCATGCCGCGTCGGCGCCGGTATCGAGATGATGGTGGTGCCGTCCTCGCTGCTGATACGGTGCAGCTCCTCACTGCGGTCGGCGGCCAGCCACAAGTACGTACCGTCCCATGTCAAACCGGTCGGGCGCGACACCGGACAATAGATTGTTTTTTCCACTATTTTCGTCGCCGGGTTTATAGCATAGATCAACTCCTCCTCGGCGTCGACACACCACAACCGGCGACCGTCCCAGGTCAACCCGCGCGGCACATAGCCAGGAGTCGGCAGCGAGTCTGTGACCGAACCGTTTTCGGGATTGACCCGATAGATCATGTCGCTGTGTCGGTCCGCATTCCACAGATACTGTCCGTCGTAGGTAAGTCCCTGCGGGCACCGGAACGGCGCGGGAATCGAGCTCAGGGTGTCACCCGGAGTTGCCGATACCGGCTGTGTGATAAAAACGATCAAGATAGTCAGGGTTATTGAAACGAAACCTCTACGCATTACAACCTCCACCGTTACAGGACTCCTCACACTGGCTCGGAATCCTCGCCGCAACATCAATGAGCTCAGGCAACACCCGATCACAGGGAAGCAGAAGGAACGCCACCCGGCTCTGGTATCATATGCGAAGGTAATCGTGTAGCCGCGGAAGTCAAGTGTGAGTGTGATGCTGTCCGAGTTCGGGACTTTGTGGAATTGCTCACGTCTTTAGAGTCTGCAAATAGGTCGCCAGGTTGACCTTCTTGTGCGACAGCCCCAGCTTGCGGCGGATCAGCTCACGGTACTTCTTGACGGTGGTCAGCGCCAGGTTCAGGTTCTGAGCGACATCTTTCGAGCTCGCGCCGCTCTTGATCATGCGGCACACTTCCAGCTCCCGCGCCGACAGCCCGGCTGCTTTCCCTTTGAGATGTCCGATAAACGGCGACACCACGTCCCCCAACGCCTCTTCGAGCGATCTCAGGTCCTGCACCTGGTGCGGCTGAATGCCCTCCTTCAGTCTTTGCAGAGGCGGCCGGACAGCAGTGTCTATGTTTTCTACAAGCCGCCTCTCGATTTCTCTCTTCTCATGCTCGAGCTGGGTGAGAACTTCCGAGAGGGCGATATTCTTCCGCTGCAGGTCCTGCTGCTCGGTACGAAGTTCTTCATTGGTTTGTCTCAGCTCCTCCTCCAATTCCATACGGTCCGAGATGTCGGCCGCGAAGCTCAAACTGGCCTTTTCCCCCTGCCAGTCGATAACGGTAGTAGTAACCTGCATCCAGCGTGCCTTGCCGTCCGCATCCATTATGCGGGCTACATATCTCTCCGGCGCCGGATTCCCGAACAATCGGTCAATATGATACTGCAAAGCGCGCTCACGCTCATCCGGATGGAGACAGTCGGGAAAAGGTGTGCCCACCCACTCGTCCGCCGGACGGCCCGTTAACTCGGCAAAGGCCCGGTTGACAAACAAAAACAAGCCGTTATTGGCTACGAGAATACTCTCGCTGGTACCTTCCACAACCAGTCGATACTGTTCTCGCGTTTGCTCCAGTTTCTTTTCGGCTTCTGCCTGCTGCCGTCGCGCGGCGGCGTCTCTGAGTTCCCGCTGAACCGCCGGCACCAGGCGCGAGAGTTTATCTTTCAGAATATAGTCTTCCGCCCCGAGGCGCATCGCCTCCACTGCGTATTCCTCGCCCATCTTGCCCGAAACCATAATGCAGGGAATGTCTTTGGGGTGCTCAGCGATAATCGCCACCGCTTCCGAGCCGCAGAATTCCGGCATGACGTAATCGGAAATGGCGATATCCCAGTCCGATTCATCCAGACAGGCTTTCAGCGCCGAAGCCGTCTGGACCCGCTCCGAGATCGGGTTGAATCCCCCCGATTCGAGTTCTCGCAATAGCAGTAAAGCGTCGTTATCGTTATCTTCTATAAGCAATACTCGTAAGTCAACCGACATGCCCTCCGTCCTCTCCGGCGGGTTTGCTTTTCACACTCAGCCAGTCACTCACCATCTTCTTCACGGATGCAATGAATTTTCTGTGATCGCCCGATTTATGCACGAACTCGGTCGCGCCCTCGAGCAGGCTCTCTTCGCGGTCAGCCTCCAGCTCAGAGCTCGTAAACACAATGACCGGCACCTTGCTCGTCCGCTCGTCGGCGCGAATCCGTTTGAGAATCTCTATCCCCCTCGTCCCCGGCAGGTTAAGGTCGAGGATGATCATGACAGGCAGCGTACCGGCCGGAGTGCCGTCGGTCTTCCCGAACAGATAGTCAAGTGCGGCTTCACTGTCGTGCTTCATAATCACGTCATTAAGAACCTGTTCATGGTCGAACACGAAGCAGGTCAGATCACGGTCGCATTCGTTATCTTCAACCATCATCACAGGCTGTTTTTTCATAGCTGTCTACTCCTTCTCTCTTTCCGGCACAGTAAAGTAAAACGCAGCCCCGGCTCCCTTTTCTCCCTCGGCCCAGATGTTACCGCCGTGTCGTCGAATTACCCGATCTACTATCGTCAGCCCGATGCCGATGCCACCGTACTCTTTCTCCCTATGCAGACGCTGGAACGGCTCAAACAGCCTGCTCGCATGGACGGCGTCAAACCCGGCGCCATTGTCGCGGATGACGAATGTTCTCGTATCATCGATCGTTTCCTCGACCAGTTCGATGCGCGGCGAGTCGGTCTTGAGTGTATATTTCCAGGCATTGGATAAAAGATTGTCCAGCGCCATGCGCAGCATGCGCTCGTCGCCATGGACAATCAGGTCGTCATCAATCAGAAACATTACTCGGCGTTCCGGGTCGCGATCTTTTAAGTCGCGAGTGATTTCTCGAGCCAGCCTGGCCAAATCCGTACTCGTTTGTCTCATGTCCGCCCGCGACACGCGTGACAGCGCCAGCAGACCGTCGATAATCTGCTTCATGTGGTGGGCGGAGCTGACGATCCGTTCCAGATAATCACGTGTGCGGTCGGGTAGCGTTTCTTCGGCTTCCCCGGCCAGAGCTTCCGCAAAACCCAGCACGCTCCGCACCGGCGCGCGCAGGTCGTGGGATACGGAATAATTGAAGGCGTCCAGCTCCTGGTTACTTTGCTCCAGTAGGCGACTGTGTCTCCCAAGATCCTGATACAGTTTTTCCCGCTCGCGTTGTAACTGTTTCTTCTCGCTGATATCCGACAGTGTAACCCAGATACTAACATCATTCCCGACCGCATCCGGCTCCGGGCGACAGTTCAACTGGACATACTTTTCCTCATTACCCGGCGCTTTCAGCCGTGTCTCGCATGACGCCGAGCCGCCGGTCTTTCTCACCTCATCGCAATGTGCCGTAAATTCCGGCAGCGAGTCAGGATGGACATGAACGGAGAAGCGCCGGTCATTCAGCCGGCTTCGCTCCGTGCCCAGCAGTTCGGCCGCTGCCAGGTTGGCGCGCGTGATCAGACCGCTGGAGTTCAGGGTCAAATAACCGACCGGAGCCAGGTCATACAGGTCGAAATACTTCCTCCCGATCTGCTCCAGCCGCTGCTGCGTCTCCCGCAGCTCGTCGTTCGCCTGCAGGAGTTCCGTCTGGTACGTCTCCAGCTCATGGACCAGGCGGGACATATCATCGAACTCCGTCCGGCTGACCTCCCCTCCGCCGGACTTGCCCACACCCTTGATCCTCTTGCGCAGTCTCTTCATTTTGCCCGGTGACTCATTCATGATCGGCTAGTACTCCGTTTGGCTGTTTCGGCTCTTACTCCCAACGAGTTACGTGTCGGGTCACAATCCCGCTGACGCGGGCTCAGAACCTGACACAACGATGAAACGTGACCTAATTGTATATTGAATAGCACTTCACGGGCGAACGGACCCCACCGCAAGCAGTGGGTGACAACGGCCTCCGGCGTTGAACACTCAATCGGATCGACGGATTGCCATTTGTCTGACTGCCCCGAGTGTTCTTCATTGTCTTCTGGCGGGTTTATAGACGATCACTCCCGTTTAGTGTAAACAGGTTCCCGGCGCACTCGGATGTTTGAATCAAAGATATCACGCAACGAGAGCCCTTAATTCTGCCTGTTTCAAGATACATATTATGCGGCGAAAACGCAACAGGATTGTACTGGGGCGTAATGAAGGAATGCTACACCTAATTGTCGAGACAGTTGTTGATGTACCCCACAACTGTTTGTCCCATAACAACTAAACAGCCTTACGAATTGCCTCTGGCGCACAGGGCGTAGTCGCCTTACGCACTAAGGGCGTAACCTTGCCGTCTTGCGCGTTTCAACATCTGCCGGTACCTTGAGAGCGCAGGAAAGAAGAACTGCATAATCGAAACCCCGAGTCTTACATCCAGAGACTCACATGGTCAATGAGACCATAACACGGAAGGGAAAAACAGGCCCATGGATCCGGCGCACCGTTGGCGACAAACACATCCACCTCAAGGACACGATACGGAGCTGTTTACAGCCAACCCCATTTTGTCACCAGTCGAAAGGAGGAGGGACGACAGGATCCATGGGCCTCAATCCATTTATGGAAACGGTGCTCCCGGCAGCAAATCGGTCCCGATCGGGGCCTCAGACGGCCTTTGCGGTTGGGACGCTTTTCACATAGAGCCGGAGCGAGCCCCTTATCTCGCTCCGGACACCTACCACTATTCCAAACGCGACGGGTCCTCGGCCTGCCTCAAGCTCCGCAACGTCCAGGGCCGGTCGCACCTGAAAGAAAAGGACGACGGAAGAAAAACATGATTCGCGATATAACAGCTCTGTGTGGCTGCAAAGTAGTGGCGGCCGATGGTACGTTGGGACGCGTGGCAGAGCTTCTGTTTGATGATAAAAACTGGAGACTAAGATATGTGGTGGTTGACCTGTCAGACTGGCAGCCGGGCGGAAAGATCATGCTGCCGGCGGTGGTACTGGGTGGATTCCAATGGGACCGCCGGATCATGCAGGTCAACCTGACACGGGATGATGTGATGAACCACTGGGTTGGCGCCGCCACCCGGTGACGGGTCGCAGCACATGTCAGATGCCGGAACGGCAATCGGCAGAATAAAACGAGGAAATATGGCCCCAATTACGATTCAGAAAAGTTCACCTAAAGACTCGTCGGGACAGAAAATGAAGCGACGTTTCGAACGCATGATCGGCAGCTCGCCGGTCATGATGGAGGTGTACGAGCAAATACAAGTAGCTGCCGGAACAGACATCCCGGTCATGCTCCTCGGGGAGACGGGAACCGGCAAGGAACTGGCGGCCCAGGCTATTCATCGGCGCAGCCCTTACGTAAATGAGGCGTATGTACCGATTAACCTCGGGGCATACCCGTCGAGCCTGATCGCCAGCGAGCTCTTCGGGCACGAGCGGGGGTCATTTTCGGGAGCACATCAGCGGTTCGCCGGCGTGTTCGAGCGCGGCTGCAACGGGACGATCTTCCTGGATGAAATCGACTGTATCGATGAGAAAGTACGGGTCAGTTTGCTCCGTGTTCTGGACAGCAAGGAATTCTATCGCCTGGGTGGTCAGCAGGTACTGAGGACGGACTTTCGCTTGATTTCGGGCTCCAATGCCGACCTGCCGGAAATGGCCGAACGCAATGAATTCCGCATGGACCTGTTCTTTCGGCTGGACGGCATGCGTATCAAGTTGCCGCCGCTGCGAGATCGTCTGGATGACATTCCGGCGCTCGTGGATTATCTGGTGGCCAAATACAACCGCTCCATGACCAGGAAAGTCAAGAAGGTGTCACCCGAAGTGATTGACATATTCTCCGGTTATAACTGGCCGGGTAATGTCCGCGAACTGAAGAACGCCGTCCAGAGTGCCATGATCCTCTGTGACGACAAGACCCTGAAACCGGAGCATCTGCCCACCCGCTTCCAGGGTCATCAGCCGCAACCGCGGACAGTGACTATCAAGATCGGCACGTCGCTGGAGGAAGTCGAGCGCATGATGGTCGTAAAGACATTGGAGGCGACTAATAATAACCGACGAAAGGCGGCTTCGCTGTTGGGCATCAGCCGACGGGCGATCTACGGCAAGCTCCACAAACATGCCCTAGTATGAGAATTATGGAAATACAATATATATATTCATCAAGAAACTGGTATCACGTAAAGCTCCGCAGCAGTATCGCCAAATACTGTCGAGAACGCGGTATCCTGACTCGGATCCGGGATCAAGAAGCATCTGTATCGGAACCGATTGTCATTATTGACGATTACCATCAAATGGTCTGCCGCCCCGAAGTCAAGATGAATGGCGGAGACGCCAGATACCAGGTGCCAAAGGAACTGGCGGAACTGATCGAGTGCCAGGCCTGGACCGGGTAATCCGGCACACGCCAAACACCTTCAGCCCCGATTATTCACGCCTTCTCGAAATAGCCGGTGGCCTATGAAACCGGTTACTTTGGCTGTCGAGGCGGGTCCTGTCCGCTGCAGGCGGATCTGACCTGCCGCTCTTGTTTATCAGAGACGTACGTGTCCGATCACACTCGCCTTCGGCGAGCAATATCCGACACAACAGCGCATGGCGAGTTTCAACAGGGCTCTCCGCCGGGGTTACGACCCCATGTAACTATTCTTGTCTATTCCACAAGCCCCATAAGAACAAACGAGGCCCAGAAGTATGGGTGATTATAGCGTGAATGTAATAGGTCACGTTGCGCCGCCGCCAGACTGACAGATTTACCGTATCCGTTCTTCAAATTACCATAGACAGTTTTGACGAAATCCACCGAACTGCGATCATCGACATTCCAGCACGTTACCACCACCGAGTTGCATCCGGCCGTAAAGAAAGGTTGCGCCAGGCTGACCACGCCTTCACCGGGGTACGATTTCCCCGCGCCGGATTCACACGAAGAGAGAAACACCTGGTCAACGGGGATATCCATCCGGGCGATTTCTCGAGCGGAGAGCAACTCCGGCCGACCGGCAGAATCGGTCCCCGCCAGAAGCAGACCGGAGCGACCGGGCTGCCTTCGGTTCGCAATACCATGGGCGGCAATATGGACGAATTGAGCTTCGGAAAAATCGGTCTGCTTGAATTGACTTACTGATGCGGCTTCTCGCAGGTAAGGTTCAACTTGCGCTTCTCCAAACAGACCGGCAATGGCCGCGACTTCTTGACCTGAAAAGGGTAGTGGGTCGGCAATCGACCCGTTATACGTCGGATCTCCGAACGCGACAATCCGGCGCCTGTCCCGATTGACGGAGTTCCTGCTGTTCAAGAGGCACAAAGTAAGCGAAGAGGGGACATATGAGATTTCACATCTCTCGATAAGGAACCTGTCGTCCGGTGTTCTGAGCGTTGCGAACGGCAAGTAATGCAATTTACCGGAGGGTACGACAATCAGATCCCGGGCGTCAATTCGACTCAAAATGTCATCCGGAATCAACATTTCATACAGTCGCCGACCCGTCTCTTCCCAGACCGCAAGGGTGTCACTGGCCAACGGGTAGTGATTGATCGACTCCACGTGGTCAATGATAGTGCTTTCCAGGATAGGCAGACTCGACTGCAGCGGAACAACCTCAATTGAATCGGAAGTGACCACGAACAAATACACACCGAATTCGGAGAGCAAGTATTCGATAAGCAGGTCGTCATCGTCAAGCGCCTGCCGAACTTCTTTGGCCGGCGCCGACACGGCTGCCCCGGACGGAGTGAATGCCGTTTCCGTGACCGGTGTGTTCCTAATGCGCCAGGCAGCCAGGGAATCCTCGAGCACCAGTCGGTACTGAATCAGGGAATCATTCGCTGCGACGAGCAGTGACCGCTCCACGTCGGACAGACGTGCCAGAAGCTCGGATTCTGCGCTCGTCGGGCCGGCGTCGTGAGTGGAACCGAGGTTGTCGACCAGAACTTTCGACTTACCCCGTTCCAGAGCCTGAAAAGCGGAGTCCAGATACTCTTTTCGGTCCGATTGTCGATACCGGTCAATGTAGATACAAGCCAGCAAGTGATAGACACCGATCTTATCCGACAACATCCCGGTCTTCATATCCGGTATTGGCAGTTTCTGCCGGGTAGTTTCAATATACCCTATGCACAGGTACAATTGCGATGTGGCTTTCTCGATATCGCCCAGATAATACTCGGTAATTGCAATGCCGTAAGCCGCCTGTACAATCTCTTCGAATTGAGTCGCTTCCGAAAGAACAGTTTGGTACAGTTTCCGGGCTTGGGCGAATTGCTTCTGTAGAACATACAGGGAGGCCAGACGCAGATTGTTCAGATTGATGCCGGAAGCGTCGGCATGCTCCCGAAAGATCTCATCGGCCGCTCGATACTTCTCCAGGGCATCTCCCCATTGTCCGTTCTCCTGTGCGATTAGTCCGAGCAGACTTTCCGAAAAGCCCAGATCAATCTCGGCGGAAGGATCAGCCCTGGCCGGCTTTACGCGAACCTCGCGTGATTTGGTTGTAAAATAGAGAGCAGAATCAAGGAGACCCAAATCGTAGTAGGATTCGCCCAAAAGATACAGATAGTAACCTTCAAGCTGACTATTACCGGTCTCCTGTACATCCTGCAGGACACCTTGCAGCCTTTTGATAACTTCTTCAGTCTGAAACAGCTGCTGCAGTATGTGGAGCCGGCTGGTGGCCAAATACTGTAACCGGTCAGAGTTGTCCGTTTTATGATACAGCTGTTCAGCTGTCAAGAGTGCTTTCTGGGCTTGCAGATAATCGGCCTTTTGTACATTGAGGACAAGGCCGATATATAGCTGACAGTCAGCAGCCAGGTCAATATAGCCAATACTGTCACTGATTTCATAACTCCGAGAGAAATACGTGAGACTCGAATCAGGGTGGTTGAGATCAAAGAAAGCACGGGCTATATAGAAATTCACTGAGGCGAGGGAGAAAGAATCGGCCAGGGTTTCGTAATCGCGAAAGATGTCCCGGAGCCGGGACAAATGGGTTGCCAATTCTGGTCCCTGTTCCGACGACGTCTTGGCGCCGAAGTCGCGCATGGCTCTGTCCAGGGCCGAATCCAGTGCCAGCTTGATCCGTGCTTCATAGGGAGCCAAGGCATCGTACAGTTCGAATAACCCCTTCTTGTCGGGGCAGCCTGACTCGGTGCTGTAAACATCTCTCAGCCACTCCAGAGCATCGGTGAGCGAGTCCGCCCGGACTTCGCTCCGAGCCTTACAGTAGAGTAAGCTGTCCAGCAGCGAATTGAATGAACCCCTGAGCAAATGGTGATCGTCATGGACAAGCTGACACAAACCGAGCGTGTCGCGGTCGGCATAATAGGAAAGCAAGTCTATTTCCGACCTGTCGTTATCCGCCCCACATGATAATAAACTGATTGCAATGACCGCAAGTACTACAATCCTACCCATGATCCGTATCCTTCGGAAAGCAGGAAAGGAGCTTGTGACTAGTGGTCGGTAACTGCTATCTCAAGAGGAAATGTGAACACCTCTTGTACCGTCCCGCCTTCCGTCTCTTTGACCACCAGCGTGTATGTACGGTCGTCAAGATACGTTGTCGGGATATCAACTGTAAAGGCCTTACTGGCCCGATTATCGGGCCAGATGAGAATCGGGCTGTCGTCCGCCGCCTGGAGCTCAATGGTGTATAGACGGTCGGGCAACACCGGCACGACGAACTGCAGGCGGACTGTCCGATCATCCGGTCCAATCTCAATACGGTTACTCGCCGCTAAGGTCCTGGCGCCAAAGGGGACGATATCATAGGCGGCGACGGCGTCATTCAAAGGTTGCTGCACACCCAAATAGATCACTGGGACGGCCAACAACAGAACCACCAGAGCGGCATAGACCGGCCGCAAACGGGCCTGGCCGAAAAGCAGCCACTCAAAGAACTGCTTCAGAGCATTACTTTTGGGTTCGGCCGGCTGTTTGCGTACTGCCGGCGTCGGATCACAGAGTTCATACTCTTCGCGGCATTCGTCGCATGCGGTCAGATGACTCTCTATTTGGTCGCGCTCCCCCTTGCTGACTGCGCCGGGCTCCACTGCGTACCTGGCCAGAAGCTCAGAATCGACATGATCTCGCGAAATAGAGTCAAGAATCTCCAGCCCCCGGGACATGCCGACGAGTATCTTCAGCTCTCCCTGCAGCTCCGTTTCCCGGTCGATGGCTCTTTCCAGTTCCAGCTTCTCCGTCCCGGAAAGCTTGCCGGCCACGTATACCGGCAACAGGTCTTTGTAGTCTTCCAAATTCATAATTCCATTTCGCCTCTTATTTTGTCATCTATCCTGTAAGGCGAATCAGTCTGCAGATCGTTGGCCCTTTTTTTCTATTCTCTCTGCGATTTCGTTCGCCCTCTTGCGACAGTCATGGATTCTCCATCGTACCGTCTCTTCAGGCTTTCCCAGTTTTTCACCTATTTCGCGATACTTAAGCCCTTTTAACACGCGCAGCCGTAACAACTTGACGCAATCCTTCGAAACCAGCCGCAGAGCCCGAAAATACAGCCGGGCGTCCTCTCGCCGTTCATACAGCCGGTCCGGCGGCAGATCATCGCTGCTCATACCTTCTTCAGGCATATCAATGTGCGGGCGACGCTTCTGGAAACGGTAATAATCGATACAGGTGTGGTTGACGACCTGCCGCACGAAGGCTTGCAGGCTGCTATTAATAGAAAAATCCGGGCGTTGAAACGAAAGGAGCAGTTTCAGCCGGATATCCGAGCGGACGTCATCCGCCTCATATCCGAATTTCGCCCCCCAACTCCGGTATGCGGCGCTGATCAACTCTTCAACCCGACCAAACGCACTCTTCTCACCGCGCAGATATGCCTCTATGATGCCTGCGTCATCGTTATCCGAACCCATACCGCAAAAGAACAGGGTTAGCGAACTTTTTGGCAAACGTTTTTTCGGTTGGGTCGCCTTCAAGTATGAAACAACCAACCACAAGTAAGGAGAAAGATGATGCAGCGCTTTTCAACCAAATCGACAGTCGCGGCCCTCATTGTGGCCGTATTCACAGCCTACGTCCTGTTCACGCCGTCGCCGGCGTACGCTAAATGGGATGATCGTTCCGACGAATTGCCGGGAATGGATAACTCACTGGGCACTTATCTGCTCGTGGGCGCGGGTATTGTGGCGGCCGGTACGGTCGTGTATCTCATCGCCAAATCCGGCAAAGACGACGGTGCCAACCAGAAGCCGGACGTAACTTCCCCGACCTCGACTGCGGAGACGACCGAGCAGCCTGCAGCCGAAGACGATGACGCCGAGAATCAAGAGCATGGCACGACAGGGCAGTTGCTGGAAAAACAGGGAGATCTGAAGTTCTATTTTGACGTGCGCCCGGAAAAGCTCGACAACGGTTTCGATGATCGGGCACTGGGAGTCTCCAACATGACTGTCAGAGCCGGCGTCTCACTCGGATTCTGACGTTCCGTGATAAGCTTGATGACATTCAGTGAACAACACGGTCACCGTCACACTGTCTGAGCTGTCATTCCGAACCCATCTTTGACGGCCGAAGCGACGGGAACCGCTACCAGGGAGCGACTTCAAGGGGACGAGTCGCTCCCTTTTCTTTATGATTAACGATATATGCGAAGTTTTTTCGATTTACCGCCAACGTCTGCCGGGCTCAGTCGCCTTATAATTAACGCGACGTTAAACCCGGAGAAACGAAGGGAGACCTGGAGATGAATTATTCAACGCAATCACACAATTCAGACTTGACACGCCGGTCAAGTCGATTAAGTTGTGAGAGTTCTCACGAGAAACAGGGTGGAAGAACAACGACATTTACAGAACGACACATTTTTAAGAGACGGAGGAAGTCTATGACCAGGACATCTAACAGGAACCGAGCAAGAGGTCTGACCTTCCTGCTAGCGGGCTGCTTAGTGCTTGCGCTGGCAAGCGTCAGCTATGGACAGCCGCTGCAGAAGCAGGATTTCGAGTCCGGCTGGGACGGCTGGACTACTGACAATCCTGCGATTTGGGAAGTAGGAAATCCGACAGTGGGACCCGGGGCGGCTTATGAGGGGGATAGTTGTGCCGGAACTATTCTGGATGGGGATTACACGTCGTGGGCCAGTGCTCGATTGATTAGCCCGACCTTTGTGGTCCCAGCAGCCGGCGACTACCCTATCCTTCGCTTCTATCATTGGTATTCCATCGCCGATGATTGGGCTCGTGTGCAGATTAGAGTCAGTGGGGGGGCTTGGCAGAATCTAACCACAGAACACTATGCCGGAGAACAAACGAATTGGGAGTATGAATGGATAGACTTAAGTGCCTACGGCGGCCAGTCCGTCGAAGTAGCTTTCTATTTCGGATCAGATGAGTTGCTTGAGGCAGCTGGCTGGTATGTGGATAACGTCTCGGTAACAACAGGCGTACAAGGAACAGTTAGCGACACCTGGTTGATTGATTATTCACCCTATCATGTTGTGGGTGCACTAGATGTACAAAGTCTGGTAATTGATCCCGGCGTCATTGTCCTGACGCACGGGAGTTACAGCATAGATATTAACGGCCCATTGACAGCTGTTGGAACTCCTTCTAATTCAATTGTTTTCAAACGGGCTCTTGAAAACACAGGCTGGGCGGGGCTGAGGTTTTTGTCTGGAAGTGGAGGTTCTGAATTGACTCATGCCCGAATCACCCAGTCAATTAACTGCGGTTTGCGGATTCTCGACGTAACTCCAACTATCAGTTATTGCGCCATTGAAGGGAACACTACTTCCGGTCGTGGTGGTGGCATCTACATCGAAATGACTTCAACAACCGATACGCTTGTTCTTCAGGATTGTGTTATTTCTAACAACACGGCTCCAACTCACGCCGGTGGAGTGAATGCTAGTATCCAATCTGGATATTTGTATATAAATAACTGTGTTATCCGGAACAACTATGTGAATCCAGGATGGGCGGCCTATACAACTACCTATGCAGGAGGAATACTGGCAAGTGCCAACGGAGGTCACATAGTGATGAATCAATGTGTAATCGATTCAAATACGTGTTACGCTATGTGTAACGGCTGGAATTGCTCGGTTTATGCCTATGGTGGAGGAATGTACGCCGATGGTACAGGGTCAACGACCGTAAGGAATTGCACATTTGCAGACAATACTACCATTGCTGATGATGAAGCTTTGGGTGGTAACGAGAAGATGTATAGTCGTGGGGCTGGCTTGATGGCCCGGGAAGGTGCGGTCACTGTTAGTAACTGTATATTTGTCTGCAATTATTCTGCCTGCTGGGGAACCTCGGCAGGTCACAGACCTCAAGGGTCAGGTGTCTTTGTCTGGGATGCCTTGACTAGCATCGAGAATTGTACATTTTCAGCAAACTCCCATCACGGGATTTGGAATGTTAATGGCCCCACTTCAGTCCTGAATTCGATTCTATATTTCAATAACAGTGGAGGATCACAGACTGCTGGGTCGATTACTACTACGTTCTGCAACATTCAAGGCGTCGACACAGTTGCCGAACCGTGGAATATCGACATGGACCCCGAATTCGTTGATGGACCGTGCAATGATGTCTACCTGCAAAGTTCGTCTCCTTGTATCGATCGCGGCGATCCTAATCCCACATACAATGATGCGTGTTTTCCTCCTTCGCAGGGTACAGTTTGGAACGATATCGGTGCCTACGGTGGACCGGGGGCTTGCGGATGGCAGGAAGTCCCGACAATTCACTGCTGGAGTACAACTGATACTTCCTTGTGTGCCTATGGTGAAGTATGCCTTGAGCTCCTGATTAGTAACGCCGACATTGTGCATGCCGGAGACGCAACCTGGTCGGCAGATAGTCTATGTTTTACCGCAGACACAGCTGGATTCTATGATTTCTCGATTACGGCATCCAATGCAAATGGCAGCACAACCTGTGATCTCACCATATATGTTAGACCACCTGATATCGAACTCACCCCCGACAACATCCTCTTCTACACCACCGATACTGCCACCACGATTCCGGACTCCCAGATGATCTTCATCACCAGTCCCTGTTTGGATGGCGCTTCGGATTGGACGCTGACTGTCGAAGGTGACTACTTCGGGTGGCTGAATGTCGACAAAACGAGCGGTACCAACCCGGATTCCATCACGCTCCGGATCGATGACTCGACCTATACGCCCGGAGCATACAGCGCTGTGCTGGTGTTCCGAGACGGTCCGACTCAGGATATCCTCGCCAATGCGCATGTTTCCCTGTTCGTGGAGTCCGGGGTTACGGTCGGCAGCGAGCTGATCACGGCCGGCCAAAGCGTCAAGTTACCCATCAACATTGCCGCCAATCAACCGGTGGACAGCTTCGTCATCCCGCTGGTGCTCGAGACGCAACAGCCGCAGAACGTGTACCTTGATTCGGTCCTGATCGACTCCGCCTATGTCGACAGTCTGATTCTCATTGACGATTCAACCTTCATTCTCAAGCGAGTAGTCCAGAATCCCCCCATGCCGCCCGACACTCAGAACGTCATGACAGTCGGTGAAATCTTCGTGACCACGACTGCTGAAGCCTTCCCTGAGCTGGCCATGATCGACACAACGACCGTTACCAACGGCATCGACTACAGTTACCGGTTCTACTATTCCAGCGGAATAGTTGACACGCCATACTTCAGTCCGGGTATTATAGCGATCGACACAACGCTGCCGCCTGCTTCGTGTTGTCACGACCGTGGAAATGTTGATGGTGTTATTGGTGGCGCCGGACCGATAGATAACAACGATGTTGTCTATCTGGTGGATTGTCTGTACAGAGGGGGACCCGAGCCACCATGTTTGGAGGAAGGAGATGTCAACGGAGTACCCGGACCGAGCGGTCCGATTGATATCGCGGATCTGACGTATCTTATTGCCTATGTTTATCAGGGCGGTCCGCCGCCACCACAGTGTGATGGAGATGGCATGGCGAAAGCGGCTCATGGAATCGACATCAACGTATCGATATCTGCTGTGATTGAAGAGCAGACAACCACCTTCGTCATCTGCAATAACAGTGAACTTAGCGGGGTCCATCTGGAACTTGAAGGGAATACAGGGACACCAATTAGTCTGGTAGATGATGACCTTAATTTGGTCTTCGGTGAAACACTGGGAATCCTGAAAGTGGGCATTCTCGATCTGACAGGCGACGGCGTACTTCCTGTTGGGCAGCATGCGCTATTCAAAGTTGATGGCAAATGTGAGATTCGATTAGCCCTCGCCTCCGACATACAGCATCGGATCATTGAAATATCCGAGACTGCGATAAAACCTGAACCGAATCTGCCGTTTGACTTCACCCTCTCCCAGAACTACCCCAACCCGTTCAACCCGACTACGACCATCGAGTACGGGTTGCCGGTCTCGACCGAGGTTATGATTGCGATCTTCAACGTGCTGGGCCAGGAGGTTGCGGTGCTGGTCGACGGCGAGAAAGAAGCCGGGTATCACACGGTGACGTGGGATAGTCGCGATGCTTATGGCTCACAGGTCTCGAGCGGCGTGTACTTCTATCGCATCCAGGCCGGCGAGTTTGTCGAAACGAAAAAGATGCTGTTGCTGAAATGAGTAAACGGGCATAACGCAACGGCAGAAGAAAGACCACCCTCTTTGAGGGTGGTCTTTTTGTTCGTCAGATGTGCGACGGAATTACTTTAACAGCATCATCTTTCGGGTCAACGTGTGGTCTTCCGTCTGCAGTCGGTAGAAGTAGATGCCGCTGGTGACCGGATAGCCCGATGCAGTGGCGCCGTTCCAGGTTGTCCCATGCCGACCGGCCGGCAGGTACTCGTCCACCAGCGTCACGACGTGCTGTCCCACTATATTGTAGACAGACAGGTGTACATCCGAGCCTTGCTCGAGCGCGAACTCGATATTGGTGGACGGGTTGAATGGGTTCGGATAGTTCGTCAGGGACGTCACCTGCATGGAATCCATTCCACCGACCGACAAGTTCACGGTAACCAGCACGGAGTAATCGACACCGAAGACATCGAATACCACGGAATCGTAGTACTCACCGACAGACAACCCCGACGGATCGACCACAATAAAGACCGAATCATCGGTGAAGCCGGCCGAATCCGGCAGCGACACGAAGCTGAACGGTCCGCCCAGGACGAAACCGGAGTAGTTGGCCGGCGCGTTGGTCGATGTCAGCCAAACCATACCGGACAGCGTATCGGAGGCGCCGACCGATACAATGAAATCCAAATACGCCGGATAAGCAAACGCGCTGTTGCCGCTGCCGCCACTGGAAGAATCGACCGTCAGATATACTATTGAGATCAGCGGGTTGTTGCCGATGCCGTCAATCTCGATTACGATGGTATCCTTGTACAGCCCGGGAGCGAACGTCGAATCGACATCAACTCGGAACACCATCGAGTCATTGGTCTGACCGGCCGAATCCAGCAGCGTCACCATATCGGGAATGTCCAGAACGGCGGCAGTGTAGTTCGCCGGTGCGTTGGTTGACGTGATATCGAGGGCATTGTAAAAGGTCACAGTCGAACCGGCCGGGACAGAGTACTGAAAAGCCACCGGCCAGACTTCACCGAAGGCCTGTCCCACCGAGTCAACGTGGATATGAATGACCGTTAGTTGGGGACTGTTGTTGACCCCCTCCACTTCAATCAGAAGCGTGTCTGCATACAAGCCCGGCGGAAATGCCGGATCATTGTCGACTCGAAATCGCACCGAGTCATTGGTCATACCGATCGAATCGAGAAGCGTAACCACATCCGGCGTATCGAGCAGCGACACGAGGTAGTTGGCCGGTGCGTTGGTTGAGGTGATGACAAGATTCTCGTAGAAGGTTACGGTTGACCCTGCCGGCACGAAGTAACTGTAGAGCGGGGACCAGACGGCCATGGTATCTTCAGTACTGCCACCGGAGGTGTCGACCGTTAGAGACACTACCGAGATCAGGGGACTGTTGTCGACGCCGTCAACTTCGATCAGCAGCGTGTCTATGTATAAGCCGGGTGCGAACGAACTGTCGCTGTCTATTCGGAACAGGGCCGAATCGTCGGTCATACCCGCGGAGTCGATCACAGTGACCATGTCCGGCGCGTCGAGAATGGAGACGGTGTAATTGGCGGGCGCATTAGTGGACGTGATCGTGACGTTGCCGTAGTATGTTACCGTTGAACCGGCCGAGGCGTTGTAATTGAAGCTGGTGGGCCAGACGGTGGCCGTTTCACTGCCGGTGTCGGGACCGACGGCGAGATAAATCTCCGTCATGACGGGATTATTGACCACCCCATCGACCCAGGCCTGAACCGTATCAATATAATCACCCACCGGCAGCGTTTGGCCCGAGACCTCAAAACAGATCAGGCTGTTGGTTGTCCCGCCGCTGTCGAGGAGGGTGGCAAAGGTCGGTGTCCCGACCGGCTCGATGAAGAAATTGGCCGGGGCGTTGGACGAGATCACGTGGAAGCAGCCTTGCAAGACGGCACTGCTCCCTTCAATCATATGAAAATACTGGCTGGAATCATGTACTATCCAGGCACTATCCGGAACAGCGCCCGTATCAGACAATGTCAGATAAACATTCAGCATGACCGGATCGAGCACACTGTCGACATAATATACAACTTTATCGACATAAAATCCCGGTCCCGGCATCAAACTGGGATCGATGGCAATCGTGACGCTATCGTTGGTGACCCCGAACGAATCAACTAAGGTCGTGAAGCCGCTGCCGCCGTCGAGAACTTCGCCCGCAAAAGTAGCCGGCGCGTTCGAGGACCACAACAGGGCCGAACCGTAGAGCAGGATTTCGGAGTATGCCGGTGCGCTGAAATCCATAGTGCTGGGGTTGATCGTGGCCATCGGAGGAGTGTTTCCCGAGTCACTAACCGTCAGATAAACCGTCAGTTCCACAGGTTCCAGGCAACCGTCCACCAGAAATTGCACCGTATTACCGTACGTGCCGACGGGGGCGGCATACGGATCGACACTGATCGTAACCGAATCGTCGGTAACTCCGGTCGAATCCACAACGTAGGCAAACAAGGGATTGTTTTCGGTGACAGTAGCCGTATACGACGCCGGTGCGTTGCTGGAATTTATCGTTGCCGTTGCACTCGGAAATACGAGGTATTCGCTGCCGAGGTCCACTTCGAAATGAAGCGTCTTCGGCGATACGGTCGCGGTTTCGATCAGGTTGATCTCGATCAGAGACTGCAGGGGGTCGGCCAAACCGCTGCCCAGTTTGCCGGCGACATCCGGATTGAGGCCATCCAGATCATCAGCGCCCTGAGTCATCGCGTGCCTGATCATGAACGGGTCGGCCACGGGCCGCGCTTCCAGTATCAAAGCCGACAATCCCGCTATGAAAGGTGTTGAGAAGCTGGTACCACTCCACCAGGCATATATATCATCCTGAAAGGCCGAGTAGATCTCCGTGCCCGGCGCACAGATATCGATGTGATCGCCGAAGCTCGAGAAATCTGCCAGCAACATGAGAGAGTCGATAGCAGCAACAGCCAGGGCATTATCATAGATCGCCGGATAAACAGGGTCCTCGGAACCTTCGTTTCCTGCTGCAACAATGACCATCACACCCTGGCTCATGGCATAGTCGATGGCGTCTCTGACAGCATAGTGTTCCTGCAGCAATACCAGGCTCAAGTTTATGATCTGGCACCCCTCGTTGACGGCGCGCTCGATCGCTTCTGCCAGATCAAAACCGGTGCCGTAGCCGTCAGCATCGGTGACGCGGTAGGCCAGCAGGTCGGCATCGGGCGCCACCAGGTGCACAACACCGGCAACGAATGTGCCGTGTCCACTGTTGTAACCACCCGGCTCATCGAATGCATCCGCGTCGTCATCCAGAATGTCGTATCCGGAAGTCGCCATGCCATTAAGTGCAGGATGCGTGAAGTCAATCCCGCCGTCAATGATGCCGACCGTAACGGCATTTCCGGTTACCGATTGATGAGCACCATCCAAAGACAGCATCCCCGCTGCCGGCTGATCGGCATAGCTGCCGATGTTGTTTTCATCCGAGAAAGGATAGCTCCCCTGAACCGGGTGCAGCCGACTGACCAAATAGTTGGGGTGGGCGTAGGCGATATCAGGTGCCGACTCCAGTTCCCCCGCCATCGAATCCAGATTCTGGGCGGGATCGACATTGAAAAGGTACACGTCTATAGCCTGCAGATGTTTCGCAACCGAACCATCCATCTCCAGGGCCAGCGAATCGGCCGGAAAGCTAACCTGGTTGACCTTCACCACCATTTGGCCCTCTGCAAAAGTGGTTCTTGGCAGTTGGGTATCATGCTTGCTTTCGATGATCTCTGATTCGCCGGTCGTCGGGGTTTCACCGGCGAGGATTAAAGAAACGGCGAGGAGTGTGACCGTTAAGGTTAGCGCCATCGCGCTTATCAAACCTGCGGCCATTGAATGGGATTGTGCGTTTCTCATGATACTACCTCATGTTTTGGAACTACGAAGATTTCTTTTGTTTTGCGGCACCGAATACGGAAAACGCACCCCAGTCGAATGCCGACGGGAACCGCTCGCGTGTTTCCAGTGATGCCGTTCGTGCTGCCGCCAGAGCAGCAGCGCCATTCAAATAGTATGTATAGAATTTGTCTATCCAGGTTGTAGTCGATTGGTCGGAGACAGCCCAGTTGCCCGCGACAATCGTACGGGCGCCCATTTCCAGGATCGACCTGACCAGGCCCGAGGATTCCTCTCCCGGTAATTGTGTCTGCTGCCCGGTACGACAGGCGGCCAGTGTCACGAGGTTGACACGATGACGTTTGAGCCGAAAGTCAGCGGCAAACAAGGGCCCGTTTGCCAGCAGCAGGGAGGAATAAAACGGATTGTCGGTCCTCAAGTGCGCGTGACCGGTGAAATGCCATATTTGGGCCTGGCCCGTGTCGGGCCAGTGCTCACGGTAACAAGGGTCATAAACCTCAGTATGTCGATTCCCAAACCGGTCGCGCACAATTTCGATCTCTCGGCGCGCAAACGGCAGGTTATGCAGCCGCCCGACATACAGCTGCTTTCGGGTCGACCGGGTCGATTGCTTCGACGCGAAGTGGTAATGCTGTACGCTCGGGGCCAGCAGAATCTGGTGCTTGTCGAGCAGCGACTGTCCCCCGCTACTTATGGCCGACCAGGGCACTCGGGTCAGTTGAGCCTCAGGAATAATGAGAATATTATCTGTTTCTTGAGGAATCTCCAGGGGCGGCAGGAGCCAGTCACCGAGACGGCGCATAATGTCTCGTTCGTCTGTGAGTCGGGTTCGCTCGGAGGCCACCTTTGAGGGCGACGAATCTATCAGATATTTCCAGCGGCCGAGAAGTTTCTCCAATATGCTGACGCCGTTGCTGTACGCGTGACACTTCACGGAATTCTTGAAATGGACAAACGCCAGGATGTCAGACGTGTCTACATAAAACTGGATGAGGGGTTGTGTTTCGGAGGCGGCTGGCAATCAACTCAACCATCAGGAGTTCCTGGAACTGATCGTTAACGATGAACTGGCTGTGCGCGATGATCGAGCCATCGCACGAAGAATCAAGAAGGCCGGCTTCCGGGAGATCAAAAGCCTGGAGGAGTTCGACTTCAGCTTCAATCCCTCGATCAAGCGCCGTCAGATCATGGATCTGGCCACCGGCCGCTTCATCAGGGAAAGAACCGACTTGCTGATGCTCGGTCCGCCCGGGGTCGGCAAGTCGCACCTGGTGCAGGGAATCGGTCACCAGGCCGCCCGCATCGGCTTCACCGTGCTGTACCGTTCCATCTTCGATACCATTGCCGAACTGACCCAGGCCGAGAACTTCCGTAACCAATCATGTAACTACTCCTTTTATACGCCTAACTTTTCATCTTTAAACTGTAATATTCCCATTTTAAGGGTTTTTTAATATTTATGGACATTCCACAGGTGGTAATCCACCTTTGAAAAGATAATCTACCAACAGGACTAAATCATCAACTAATATTATACCATCACCATTGGCATCACCTTCAGCACTGCAATTCGGTTCTGGTCCGCCTTTGAACAGGTAATCCACCAGATATGAAAGATCAGCAACATTAATCTCACTATTATCATCGGCATCACCTCTATCAAAGCAGCAACTGGAGAGAAGGCCACCATTACCTTGGAGCTGAACGACTCCAGTATAAGGAGTTGTCGAGAACGGATTCTCTTCAGGTGGGGCGAGCGAGTCAAACACGAACGGTGTTGTACCTACCAGAAAGCCTGGTAGATCGGGACATATTCCATCGGTAATGACATACTCATCTTGAATTGGCTTGGGATCGGCAAACCAGTCTTCCAAATTGAGTAATACGTACATACTGTCAAATGCACCTGTTGAGTCTATAAAGACTGGGAACTCCAGATTAGCCTTGTCAATGTAAAAATCTACCCATGGACAAAGGGGTAGTAAATTCACACCACTGGCTGCTACTACCAAGAAGTTGTTATAGATGTCCCACGGACCGCCACTGACAGGATCCACTAGCCAGTACTTCACCGTTCCATAGTAATAAGTCTTCTCTCATTGCAGTGAGGCAAGCGTAGATACCGGTTGAGCTTGAACCCGTCGTGAGTGTGAAGCTCACACCGGGAGGCTCGATCACCTGACTCCCAGTGTCATTCAGTTTAGTCACAAAGACATCATAATCTCCACATCCATAATTAGTCTGGAACGGGTTTTCAGTGGGAAAATTAGTAGAGTATGTAACACCAGTCACATAAGCAGATCCTGAAGCATCGACAGAAATGCCATAACCATAATCAGTACCTCCTCCCCCAAGATAGGTGCTGTAGATAAGGCTGTTACCCGTACTGCTTAACCTGGACACAAATGCATCCACAACTCCCTGATTAGTCTGGAACGGGTTTTCAGTGGGAAAATTAGTAGAGTATGTAACACCAGTCACATAAGCAGATCCTGAAGCATCGACAGAAATGCCATAACCATAATCAGTACCTCCTCCCCCAAGATAGGTGCTGTAGATAAGGCTGTTACCCGTACTGCTTAACCTGGTCACAAAGACATCCTCACCTCCCTGATTAGTCTGGAACGGGTTTTCAGTGGGGAGCTCATGTCAAGAGTTGTGTAAATTGTTTTTTCAAGCAGCGTCCTTTTCG
>CAZLBP010000039.1:0-35215 GCA_964557855.1 uncultured Ignavibacteriales bacterium
TCCTTCAATACAATATACCATCATGGCCGCTTACACAAAAATATTTACACGCTCGTTGAATCACGAGATTCTTGTGCATACAGCGACCAACCGACGCAGGCGACTAACCCACACAGAATCACACTCAACGCACTTGTCAAGCGCCTCATCACTTCCTCCATTTCCCTCACCTATTCGCATTTTACGCAATTACAGATTCTATCTTAATTGACGTAGATACCTGTGTGAACTGTGTCGGAGTTCCGTCAGGTCCTTCTCGCCGAAGGCGAGTGAGACCTGACGGCATAAGACTTCCGGCTAACCGGCTCCAGCGCGATTAACCTAAATCATCTTGAACACGAACCCGATCGCCAGCGTCTCCTTCCAGCGGGCTTTCTTCTCAACCTGCTTGTCGTAGAGAAGCTGCGTGTACAAGTTCACGGTTATGATCTTGGTAATCGAGGCGGCGATGATATTCTCCCAATTGACATCCACCGCTTTCCAGTAATCCTCGCGAGGTGTTCCTTCCACAGCGTCTTTATCAGAGAAAAAGACCGCCTTGAACAGGGTCAGCTTACCGGTGTACTTGAGGTTATCATCAAATGTCAGCTCCACGTCCGTCACCGATTCGAATCCCCCGTCGTTGGTCGACTCCGTCTCGGTAGCCAGCGTGCCGTCCACTATGTATTTGGTGAATATCTGACGAACACCGAAACCCAGTCGGGTGGTGATGAAATCTTTGTCCTGTTCATACAGGTTCTTGGCCAGACCGACCGACTCGGTCAACTTCAACGGACTCAGCCAGAGACGCTTTTCCGAATTGGAGCCATCATAGAATCGCGACTCCAGCCGAAAAGCGACATACGGATCTGCGAACCAGTCGTGGGTATACCGACCGACGTTTTCCCAATCAATCAGGTCCGTCGACTTCTTCGGCTTCTGCCAGTATTTCTCGCCCAATTCGTTTTCGTCCTGGGTCAGGGTTTGACCGAACGAGAGCTTCAACGTCGTCTTGAATTTAAACTGCGGATTTAACTGACGTTCCGCCCAGCCGTTAAGGTTGGAAACCCAGTTAACCGAACCGAACTCGCCGCCCGCCCAGGAATCAGAGTACGACGTTTGCGTAATGGTTACATCCGTCACCAGCGATTTCTTCCAGCCGGCGGCCATCGCCGATGATGCTATTATCAAGCTAATCCAAACACATAAGGCGATCATCCTTGTCATAACATTCCTCCGTTTCTACGCCGCCGGTACCTGGTGCATGTGAATATCGCGCTGCGGGAATGGGATGGAAATGCCTTCCGCATCGAACGTGAGCTTGACCTTTTCCGTCAGATCGAAGTAAACTCCCCAATAGTCGCTGCCCTTGACCCAGGGCCGCACCACGAAATTGACGGAACTGTCGCCCAGTTCGGAGACGGCGATAGTTGGCGCGGGATCCTTGAGCACGCGCTCCTCCTCATTGACGATGCGTTCCAGGATTTTTTTGGCCTTCTTGATATCATCGCCATAGCCTATCCCGAATACCAGATCCACCCGGCGGGTCTCTTCAGCCGAAAAGTTCGTGATATTGCCGCTCGTGATCGTGGCGTTGGGAATGATGATTCTTCTGTTATCGGGGGATTTCAGAATGGTGACAAAAATACCCACCTCCTGAACCGAACCCATGGCGCCGCCGGCATCGACAAAGTCACCCGCTTTGAATGGCCGGAAGACGATCAACATCACCCCGGCCGCGAAATTGGACAGCGAGCCCTGCAAGGCAAAACCGACAGCCAGACCGGCTGCACCGATAATGGCCACGAAGGAAGTTGTCTGAATCCCCAATTGACTCAGTACGATGATAGCGAGGATCGCCAGCAACCCGAATTTCACCAGGCTGGTGAGAAACCGGATCAGTGTCTCGTCGGCATTTGATTTCCGCATCAACCGGCGCACCAGGCGAGTAAGCATCCCGACCACGATGCGACCGACAATAAGCACGACTATGGCGCCCAGGATTTTCAGTCCATACAGCGCCAGAAAGTCGGTCAGAGTTCTGACAATGACATCAACGTCCATTTTAACTCCAATTGTTACAGTGTTTTGGTTTCTTGTATACTCCTATTCAGTCTCACATGCGATACACGGCCATTTAAGCGCTACGCATATACAATGACCCAATAATACAATGAAAGAAGCGCCATGACAAGGGCTTGCAGCCGGAAACCCGACAAGTCGGGTCGTGTGTCCCGGACCGGTCTGACTATCTCATGTCCGTATGGGAGGAGCCCCGGCCGCCTGTACGCTCGTTTCTAACCTGTAAAAAGGAACGACGTCTCGACTATTCGCGACCCTGCCTTCGCCCGAACACGTGAAGGTCGGCTGTCGCGCCTATTCCCTGTGAAACGACTCGTCCGGACCGGGGAAATCTCCGCCGGTGACATCCCGGATGTAGTTCTTGACCGCCTCGACTATCTGCGGCGTCAGATTGGCGTATTCACGCAAGAACTTCGGCTTGAAGCCCTCTTCGCGCAAGCCCAGCATATCGTTGATAACCAATACCTGGCCATCGCAGTCACGACCGGCGCCGATACCGATCGTGGCAGCCGTCTTCAAATGCGCGGTGATCTCCCGGGCGATCTCAGCTTCCACCAGTTCGAGTACGATTGAAAAACAGCCGGCTTCTTCCAGGGCGAGCGCCGATTCCATGAGGTACGCTCTTGATTTCTCCCGCTTCCCCTGCACTTTTGGTCCGCCGAAACGATTGATTGATTGAGGCGTCAAACCGATATGCCCCATCACCGGAATACCGCAATTGATCACGGCCTTCACGGTCTGCGCCATTTCAACGCCGCCCTCCATCTTCACTGCTTCCGCCCCGGCTTCCTTAAGAAAGCGGCCAGCGTTGGAAATAGCCACCTCCCGAGAGGGTTGGAAGGACAGAAACGGCATATCGGCGATTACCAGGGCAGTTTTTGTCCCGCGTACTACGGCCGCCGTATGAGCAACCATTATGTCCATCGTGATCGGTAACGTTGAACCGTAACCGTGGATCACATTGCTGGCCGAGTCGCCGACCAGGATCGAATCGATGCCGGCCCGGTCCAAAAGAGACGCCATGAAGTAATCATATGCCGTCAGAACCGTGATCTTCTCCCCCTTCTTCTTTTTTCGCAAAAAAGTGTTGATCGTGTGCTTCTTGTTGGATTCCGTTCGGGACATACGAATTACAAGGCCGTCAAATTACCGGCCGGAGAATAGTACTTCTTACCGGCGACAGGCTTCCGGATCTGCGCCACGAGATCATCGAAATGCTCCGGTGTGTTGACAAAGTCGATATCGTCCGTTTTGACGACCAGGAGGGCCGAATCGGTGTACTCGAAAAAGAAATAGTCATATGCCTTGTTGAGCGCTTCAATATAATCGGAGTCGATCGAGCGCTCGAACGGGTAATTGCGTTTCTGAATACGTTTCTGGATGACCGGTGTCGAGGCTTGCAGATAGATAACCAGGTCCGGCAGGGGGACATCTTTCGCCAGCTTGGGCGCCAGTTGATTATAAAGCGCTAATTCCCTGTCGGAGAGGTTCACGGATGCGAATATCGCATCCTTTGCAAATAGATAGTCGGAAACGATCCGAGTCGCAAACAGATCTCGGGTCTGCAGTTGTTGTTGTTGCTGATACCGCGACAGCAGAAAAAACAACTGGCACGAAAACGCATACCGCCTGCGGTTTTTGTAAAAATCAACCAGAAAGGGATTATTGAAGACGTCTTCGTTTATCAGCTCCGCGTCCAGCGCCTTGGACAGCATGGAGCCAAACGATGATTTACCGACGCCAATAACGCCTTCAATGGCGATATAGTTCGGTTCAGATGTGGCGTTCGACATAATCCTTGTACAACACTATTGAGTTTTCGTCATACTCGCCCAGAAAATCGGCAATCGGCGTGCCGGTTACCGGGTGGCGAAGGGACGGATCAATCTGAAGCAGCGGCACCATGGCAAACGGACGGTTCAACAGGTCCCGATGCGGAATCGACAGCTGCCCGTCCTCAATGATCTCGTCACCAAAAAGCAGGATATCGAGGTCTATCGTGCGGGGAGTCTTTTCCCCCTTTCCGGTTCGGCCCAACCCTTTTTCGATTCGCTCCAGCCCATTCAGTAATTCGTGCGGCCGATACTGATAGTCTGCTTGAATGACCTGATTCAGAAACGACGGATTCTCCCCTTCCATATCCTGCGGTTGAGTAATATAGACTGAAGACGCGGCCGTAATCTCCAGGCCGGGGATCAGCTCGAGCTTTTCTCGTGCCCGCGTCAGATTGCGCTCGCGATCTCCCAGGTTGGAGCCCATGAGGATGTGTACGGTTTGCGGCATAGATGCAATCCTTTAGTTAACGTTGTTACTCATAAACTTCGACACATCCTCCTGAAATCTTGTGATCTCCACTTCTATGAAGTCAACATGTCCGGAAATCGGCGGGGTCATCTTACGTACTTTCAAAGTTACCCGATATACGGGAAACCTGTCAAGGATTTTGCCGGCCAGGCTCGCAGCCAAACCCTCGAGCAGCGCATACGCCGTACCCTCAACCGTCTCCTGAGTCAACCGGTACACTTCGGCATAATCGACTGTATCCGTAAGTCGATCCGACTTGCCCGCCTCGGCCAAATCAACTTCAAGCTCACAATCCACTTCATACTTCCGCCCCGTTTCTTTCTCGGAGGCAGTCACGCCGTGATAGCCGTAGAAAGCCATACCCACAATTCTGATTACGTCTTTCATTGCTTCCTGGAGAGCCGCAGGACTCTTTGCCTTTCCCTGGCTCTGTCTGACGCGATGCCGTATTGTGCCCCAGTGGCCGTTAGCGAAAAACGTACGTATCCTTCCCCGGAATCACCAAAGGCGATACCGGGCAGCACTTGTATGCGAAGTCGCCGATACAGCTGATTGACAACAGTCGTCGATTGCCGTCGTCGCTTGAGTTTGACCCACAAGAACGGGATCGTCTCATAGCCCACTTTCTCCAGATCGAGTATCCCGGTCAGCCTCGACGCCTCAGCCATACTGTCGGCCAGCTCCGAGCGAAGTTGCCTGACGGCTTGGTTGGGGTACTCCCGCACGGCCTTTAGAGCCCATTCAATTTGATAGGATGGAAATGCTGCGGCATGCAGTCGGTGAACTTGTTCCAGTCCGCTGATCATCTCCCGGTTACCCACCGCAAAACCCAAAGGTAACCGCGGTATACCAAAGGCATACGAGAACGAACCCACCTCTATGCCCACCTTCTTGCCGCCCTTTTCTGAAAGCAGGGACACCGGGGGCTTTTCGGCCATCCCGGAATAGGCGGCATCATTTACTATCGCAATGTTCTCGCGCGAACCAATCCACACGATGTTGGCCATATCTTCATGGGACAAACAGGCCCCGGTCGGATTGTGAGGCGAATTGAGGAACAGAAGTTGCGCCACCCGGCCGATACGCGAATTCACGCGCTCGAATTCCGGTTTCCACTTGTTCTTGGCGCTGATCCCATACGTCACCGGTTGACCCCCCGAAACGGTTGTAGCCCGGCGATAGAGAGGTATTCCCAGATCGGGGACGAAAACGATGTCTCCCGGATCAACGAACGCACTCGAAACGTCGGCCTGGATTTGAGATGTACTGAAACCTAGGTGCACTTCCCGCTTGGCATTGAGACGAACTCCATAACGACTCTGATACCAATCAGCCAGGTCGGCTCTAAGCTCCCGCAGGCTCTCTTGTTTCGCCGGCCTCAGATCGTCCGGTGTCAACGACATGTTGTCCGGATAGGAGACCGGCCAATTGAACGAGGCCAGATCCAGGAGTTTCGTCTTCTGAGCTTTGGTGGTCGTTTTCTTGAAAGGAATGAACGACTGCAGCTCCGGAGCGAGTTGATAAAGCCGGTCGGCTTTATCGATGACGACTTTCTTAACTATCATGGGATTGTTCTACAGCCGGGCCGAGCTACTGCTTTTCTCGCCAGGCTTCGTCCAGTTTGCGACGCATCTTCTCCAGGCGTTGGAAGTCGTCGCTGGGAATGTTCTGTAATTCACCCAGTTTTCGGGCCAGATAGACGATTCGCGCATAATGCTCCACGGTCTCATGCCGATTATAGGCCTCCTCCAGAGAGTGGCCAATTGTGAGTAGACCGTGATTTCTCAGGGCAAACGCATTATTCTGTTCGATATGCGGCTCCAGCGATTTGGCCACTTCTTCCGTGCCGGGAGGAGCATAAGCCGTAAGCGGTATATTCCCGACCGAAAGAACTATCTCAGGCAGGATGTTGGCCGCCAGTTGTATTCCGGCGATCGCGAAAGCGGTCAGGTAGGGTGCATGGGAGTGGATACAGCTGTTGATGTCGGGGCGATTACGATAGACAAACAGGTGCATCGGCATCTCGCTCGACGGCTTGCGCGAGCCCTGGAGTATCTTGCCGTTCTCATCGACTACCACCATATCTTCCGGAGATAAAAACCCCTTCGGCAGACCCGAGGGTGTGATCATTATCCTCCCGTCGCTCAGCCGCGCCGAGAGATTACCGTCGGTCCCGGCTACCAGGCCGCGCTGGTATAAGCGTTCACCGAATTGCGCGAGATCCTTTTTCATTGTAAACGGCGATGACATACTAGCCTACATGGTAGAGGCGTTTCAGTCCCATGTCAACTACATAGCTGACGAACCGGGCACAAACTCCCAGGAACAAACCGGTACATAAAATGTTACCAACACATATTGAGACGGACTTTTTTTGAATCAAACAACGGGGTTACTGCGTTATAATATTGTGAGATTTTTTTGCGCAAGCGTAATAAGTGCTTGACTTACGAAAACCAGAACAGTATCTTACTTGGCTGTCTGGTTGGAGGACCGAATAATTGACTGGTATCGACAACTCCGCTCATAAGCGTTATGGGGGATACCGAAGACTGGCCTTGGTATCGCTGGTTCTGGCCGGTGCGCTGATGGGCATTATTATCGCCTCCGGTATCGACCTCTCACCCCAACTCACGGCCCAGGTCGGCACGAACGTCGCTGAAACCGGGCGGTTCCCGGTGGTCGACAACAACGGCGTACCGGAATCACCGTTTGTGTCGATTGTGGATCAGGTACAGGACGCTGTGGTGAATATTTCCGCCCGCTCCCACCAAGACGACGTGGACTGGTGGCATCGGCGTGCCGGACTGGCAACTTCGTCCGGCTCGGGGTTCTTCTTCCGGGAAGACGGCTTCATTTTGACCAACAACCACGTGGTGCAAGGCGCCGAGAAGTTGACCGTGCGGACGGCGACCGGATTCGAATACGATGCGCGCTTGGTGGGCGGTGACTCCAAGACCGATCTGGCCGTTCTCAAAGTTGAGCCGGAGGAGAAGGTAACTGTCATACCGTTCGGTGATTCGGACGCCCTGAAGGTCGGAGATTGGGCTATAGCCATCGGCAATCCCTTCCCGCAACAGGGTCTGGACCGCACCGTGACAGTGGGTGTCATTTCGGCCAAAGGTCGCAGTCAATTGAATTTCGGCGAGGATTCACCGGATTATCAGTACTACATTCAGACCGACGCCTCGATTAATCCGGGCAATTCCGGCGGGCCGCTTCTCAATCTGCGCGGCGAAGTGATCGGTGTCAATGCCGCTATTTCGTCGCCTATCGGTGCTTCGGTCGGAATTGGTTTCGCCATACCCATCAATCTGGCGCGAGCCATCGTGCCCGACCTGATTGCTACCGGCCGTGTTTCACGAGGCTGGCTGGGTGTCTACCTGGCCAATGTGACCGAACGTGAAGCTAAGCGGCAGGGGCTGGAATCAGTTAATGGCGTCATTATTGATGACGTGTTTGAGAATTCCCCGGCTGAACGGGCTGGTATACGGAAAGGTGATGTCATTATTGGCTTCAACGACCAGCCGGTCGTCAACGCCGGTCAGTTTTCCGTTTTGGTATCGACTGTGCGCGATGGACAAAATGTCCCCATCGAACTCGTCCGTGACGGCGTAGTACAAAAAGTGAGCGCCGTCATCGGAGACCGCGATGCCTTCCTGGCTGCCAGTGGAGTTGAAGGCGGCGAAGCCGATGACTTTGAAGTCTATGAATGGATGGGTATGGAAGTAATGACCTATACTCCGGAAATCGCCCGGGCTATCTCGGCCAAGCATGTGGCCGGCGTCTACGTACGTCAGGTATACCCCGGATCGGTGGGAGATCGGTCGTCGATTGTCCGGGGAACGGTAATTCTGCAGATAGATGATGAAACGACAAAGACCATTGAGGATGTCATAAAGGTGGAAAATCGACTGCGTGATTCATCCGAACGCATCCCGGTGATTGTACAGGAGCCGGATGGCGCCATTTCACGCAAAGTTCTCCGACCGTAGCGTCGTACCGTCATTGGTTTGATGAAGGTAGGTAAAGGAATCCGTGGATATCCGGATGATGGAACCAACAAAACTGGAAAGGGATAGTTGGGAATAGTGGCTAAACAATCCCTAAAGTACCGCGACGAAGACAGATCGCTGGATCTGTATCTTCGCGAAATCGGGGAAACTCCCCTGATTAATGCTGAGGAAGAAGTGCGGCTGGCGCGCAAAATCAAGCAGGGCGATAAAAAAGCCCTGGAAAAACTCACCAATGCCAATCTGCGCTTCGTCGTCTCAGTAGCCAAACAGTATCAGAATCAGGGTCTCTCACTGGCCGACCTGATCAACGAAGGCAATATCGGTTTGATCAAGGCTGCCAAACGATTCGACGAGACCCGTGGCTTTAAGTTTATTTCTTACGCCGTCTGGTGGATCAGGCAGGCCATTCTGCAGGCCCTGGCCGAGCAGAGCAGGATAGTGCGTTTACCGCTCAACCGCGTCGGTACGCTCCACAAAATCGGCAAAATCTCCAGCCGTCTGGAGCAGGGGCTGGGGCGTATTCCCTCCCCGGAGGAAATCGCCAAAGAGTTGGAACTGACCGAAGGAGAGGTATCCGACACACTTAAAATCTCCAACTCGCATCTGTCGTTGGATGCGCCGTTTTCGGTGTCCGAGGACAACTCTCTTATCGATGTCCTGGAAGATGAGTTCCAGCCGTCGCCCGACGAAGCGCTGCTCAAAGACTCATTGCGGGTCGAAATCGAGAAGGCCCTTGACACGTTGACTCCCAGAGAAGCGGAGGTAATCAACCTGTATTTCGGCCTCAATCAAGAGAAAGCGCTCACTCTGGAAGAGATCGGCGCGCGCTTCTCTCTGACACGCGAGCGGGTCCGACAGATCAAAGAGAAAGCGATCCGTCGGCTGCGGCACGCCTCCCGTAGCAGGTCCCTTCGGGCGTATTTGAATTAGACAGACACATCATCATAAGAAGCCGCCTCTTTCGAGAGGCGGCTTTTTTAGTACCTTCCTTTGAAGTGCGAGGCGGTGCGCTGCCAGGACAATCATTTTCTCTTGCCAATGAGTGCTGTTTACTGCTCCATTGTCCTATGATTTCACCAATAATGACGCCCGTCTCTGAGCCGGCAAAATGTTGATTAAACTCCTCATGATCGCCACCGTCTGCTTCTGGGGCTGGTCGTTCGTGGCCACCAAGATCTGCCTTGAATACATGACCCCCATTGAGGTGATTGGCCTGCGGTACCTGCTGGGCGTTCCCATATTGGGGGCCGTCATCGCATCGAAGCGAATGTCTCTCCGGGTCGGTCGCGCTGATCTAAGACCGATTCTGCTCGGGGCCGCCGTGATAACGATCCACTTCACCATCCAGATTACCGGCATGAAATACACCACCGCCACTAACACCGGCTGGATCATTTCCGTCACGCCCTTGGTAATGATGATTCTGTCAATCGTCTTTCTGAAAGAGAAGATCACTGGACGGATACTGGTGGGCATAGCCATCGCCACCACCGGCATTCTTCTGCTCGTCTCTCATGGCGATATATTCGACCTGGGCTGGCTGAGCAGCAAAGGGGACTGGATGGTATTCGCGTCGGCTCACACCTGGGCTGTTTATACGGCGCTGACTCGTAACGTCTCCCGTCGGCGCCGCCCACTGGTGGTCTCTTTTCTGGTGCTGGCCTTTTCGGCAGTTGTTCTTGTTACTTTGCTCCTATTCACAACCGACTGGGGGAGATTATTGTCTCTGCCGCTTGAACCGATACTGGCGATGTTGTTTTTGGGTATAGTCTGTCTGGGACTGGCATTCTGGTTCTGGCAGGAGGGCGTTTCCCGATTGGGCGCCGCGCGCGCCGGTATTTTCTTGTACCTGGAACCGCTGGCCACAACGGCGCTTGCCATTCCTTATCTTGGCGAGCACTTTGGGATATACACGGGGGTTGGGGGGTTAATGGTGCTCGGGGGCGTGTACCTGGCGGAGCGGCGGGGGAGGAAGTGGACTGCTGTACAACAAGTGTCGGCGACACCTACCTCGCCAGATAATACCGCATAATCGGACGTCCAGGCGACCGCCGCAGTACTTCCTCGAATCCGACTTTCTCATACGACTGCACCAGCCCGGTCCAGACAAACGGGTCCGGCTGAGGCTTCCTGCCCGTCAAGTCGCGCGGATAGCCCTCGACGATCCTGGCCTTGTTCTTCTTAGCAAATGCTGTAGCAGCTTGGAGAAGTCTTTCGGAAAGCCCCTGCCGTCGGTGCTCTTTGGCGATGAAGAGACATACGATGGACCAAACCGGTTGGTCGTCCGCCGGCTTGAGGATGCGCGATGTTTCCAGTCTAATGTAGCCGTCTCTCGGCCCCACGGCACACCAGCCGACCGGCTTCTCACGCTGATACGCGAGGATCCCGGGTACGGTACCGGCTGTGACAAGCTTCTTCATGGCCCGTTTGTTCTGACGCCCTTTGTTAGCTTCGAAATCGGCATGCCGTTTAAGCCAGTACATGCACCAGCAGCCGCCGCACGCCCCACGCTCGCCGAAGAGAGTCTCGAAATCGCTCCATCGGTCCGGAGTGAGCGGAACGAATTCGGTGCGTTTGGCCGACCTAGCGCACACCCGCACTACTCTTCTCTTTGGCCCGGACTGCGATCTCTGTTACCGCTTCAATGGTCCGATCGATGTGGGCTTCGGTGTTAAATGGCCCGATGGAAAAGCGTACACTCCCGTGAATCGGCATAGTACCAAGCTGCTCGTGTACCAATGGAGCGCAGTGCAGCCCCGTCCGGGTGGCGATATCGAAATCCACATCGAGCATAATGCCCACATCGCCCGCCTCCATACCCTCGATATTCATGGCAACCGTGGCGATATGGTCTGTCAGCGATTCGCAACAGTAGAGAGAGACGCCCTCTATGTTCTTCAAACCGTTCACGAGATTGCTCGCCAGCTTCATTTCGCGTTTGTGTATGGCTTCAACCCCGCCCTGCTGTCGGATCCATTTCAGCCCGGCTTTGAGCGAGGCGATGCCGACCATATTCGGCGTGCCGTACTCCATGCGGTACGGATATTCATCGAGATGGTACGGAAACGCCGAGCGTACTCCGGTGCCGCCGCTGCGTGTGTGACGGATGTCGACATGCTTACGGACAAACAGACCGCCGATTCCGGTGGTCCCCATCATGCTCTTATGTCCGGTAAAGGCGAGCACATCGACATTCATATCGGTCATATTGATCGGATAGCGGCCGGCCGTCTGAGAAGCGTCGATGCAGAACAGCACCCCCATTTCGCGGCAAATGCTCCCGATTTCTTTGATCGGCTGCACGGTGCCGATCACATTCGAGCCGTGGTTAACGACCAAGAGTCTGGTGGTGGCCTTCATTGCTTTTCTGATATCATCCGGATCGACAAAACCGTTGTCGTCGAAAGGTACATACGTGGCTTTGACGCCGCCATCACGGACCAGATGGTTGATTGGTCTGATGACTGAGTTGTGTTCGAGATTAGTGGTGACCACGTGATCACCGCTCTCCAGCAGCCCCTGGATGATCAGATTTAGCGCATCGGTAGCGTTGTATGAAAAACACATCCGTTCAGGGTGCATCATATCGCCGCCAAAGAAATTGGTCAGTTCCTGGCGGACATCCTCAACGATATTGCCGGCTTCAATGGCTTTGTCGAAGCCGCTTCGTCCGGGGTTAACCCCGCAGCGACGGCTGAAATCTACGATAAAATCATACACACTGTCCGGTTTCGGCCACGAGGTAGCGGCGTTATCCAGATAAATCAGTTCGTCCATTGCAAACTCCATGAGTGCCTGATGTTGCGGCGGAGCCGCTATCTATGATGAAATGTGGTTTTTCCGTAGTGAGAGCGTGGGGACACCGATATGCGGCTTTCTTGATCTTCGGGGAGTACTTTGAATTGCTACAGCCACACATAATCTGCTTCACGTACCTTCTTTCCTGACCATAAGATACGCAAAAGGAGCCATATGTCAACTAAAGGCAGGGCGAATTGACGATGCGTCGGGCATTCTGCCAATGGCGGACCTGAACGGACTTGGCCTATTTCTTGGGATCGGGCGGGTCCTCTTCAGGCTCTCTTTTTGGATCAGGCGGGTCTTTCTGTGGTTTCCTCTTCGGATCCGGTGGCTCACGAACCGGGTCGGGTTCCGGCTCGTCCGGTTCACGAACCGGCTCCGGCTTCGGATCCGGTGGTTTGCGCGGCGGGTCCTTGGGACCGGAGGGCGGTGGTTTTCTGGGCGGTTTCTTCTTCGGCGGCTCCTTGGAATCTGAAGACAGTTCCAGAGAGCAGTGCTCGTGACTAGTGTCGCTGGTTACTATCGGTGCATCCGGGGCAAACTGCATAAGACTACTTCCCCTTCGTTAAACCATGTTCTTCCATGGCGCTTGAAAGCATTTCCGACAACTCGTAAGTCGCACGTTCCACACCCAGCCTCAGGTCCCGCCATCCTTCTGAAGAGACATCTCGAATCTCATTCAACCGGGTGTTGACAATCTCTTTCTTCTGCTCCAGTTCATCGATCTTACCCTGAAGCGCGATTTTGGACTCCTCACCGGCTTCGTGCAGTCGGCGCTTGAGTTTACCGATCTCCTCACTCCAGGGCTGAAGTTGGGTTTCGATATCCCTTGTATACGCCTGTTTCTCGTCATCATTCATGAGCGTTACCTCTTTGTTCACGCCGCTCAGCAGCGGCATTTGCGGAGACTTCGCCGACACAATGGCCGGCGCTTCGCTTACAGCCAGTACCTGGGACGGCCGTAAAAATCGAACAGAACTTCCTCTTTCTCTCGATTGATCGGCTCATTCGGGTCGAACTCCGGTCCTTCCTTGATGTATCGTTCCGGTACGTCCATGTAGACGGTGGACTCTTCCCATTTCACCTGGCTGACCCACAGTAACGAAAGCATGACTTTCTTGCCCGGAAGGATATTGCGGGTATCGACAATAAGATACCGCAGGACCCAGCTTTCATCGTCAATGAGAAAATCGTCGACGTGCCCCACACTGTTATCGACCGCCTGGATATGGTAACCGATCACTTCGTCGACGCTGCGTAAATGCGGATCATCCATCTCTTCGGCGATCACCTGACCTTCCTCTTCATCGCTCTTCGGCTCGGCGATCTCCTGGGGAAAATCACCACCTGTCACTCCGCCTACCCAGTACGGCTTCAAGCCATAGAACTGCATCAACTCGAATTCATGCTGGCGTGAGACCGGTTTGTCTTCAATGATGGGGGGGCTTTCTTCAACCTGCTTCTTCGTCAGCGACACCGGGAATTCACCTGAGGTCCAGTTCGCTTTTCCCAGTACCGGCGGCGGCAACAACACCTGGCGGCCGGTCAACCAGCCGCCCGTGTCGGCAACCTGGTAACGGATAGTCCACAATACGTCGTCGAACAAGAAGTCCCGCACTGTCCCGACTTCTCCATCTCTGGCCAGCAGTTTGTAACCGATCAATTCCTTTAAACTACGTAACATGAAAGAACACCTGCCTTCCTATTACCGTACGCATGGTATTGAGCGCACGACACCTTTCCTTTCCAGTAAAATCGAATAACCTAGTGGAGTTGTTCCCCGGATTCGGGAACGGTGAATTGAGCCCGGATATACTCCTGGACGTCCAGCAAATCATCCTTCTCCACTATTTCCCCGTACATCACGGCATAGCCGATTGTCCCGCCCATGTCCGAAGAGAGCCTCTTCCATTCCTCGAGTTGCGCGTGCTTCTGGAGGTACGTTTTGATATTCCGGGCTCGACCTACGGACAACACGGACTTGCGACCGTGATATAAGGAGACTACCGCATAGACACCGGGTTCTTTCCGCAATTCGTCGGTTGATTCGCACGGTCCCATGAACTCGTATTTGCCCAGTTCAATTGTCTTTTCGTTTTTCTTGTCATTCATATCGTTAGTATAACACTATCCCTGTTCGATGTCAAGCGGCATTGGGTAAATGTGGATCGATCTTAACTTATTATTTATTTGCGGCTCGCAATGCCGGGTGGAGCTGATGCTAACCGGCTCCGAAACTCGATCCTGAGCCGCGCGACCTGCCGATTCGACGTCGAATTCATCCCACACTCCGGTTGCTTTTTGATGACGTTCATAGTATGTATGGATGCACTATGAACCGGTTTAGTCCGTATAGTATCTGATGGTCGGCAAGAAGCTCATACTCGGCACGCGTGGCTCTGATCTGGCTCTGGCACAGGCCCGGATGGTGAAGGATGCGCTGGAGAGAGCGGCGTCGACGACGGTTGAACTGAAGATCATAAAAACCGTAGGAGACAAAGACGCCACGACACCATTCGGACAGATTGAGTCAAAGGGTTTCTTTACGAAGGAAATCGAGGAGGCCCTGCTTCACCGGGAAATCGACGTGGCCGTACATTCGCTTAAGGACCTCATGACAACGCTTCCGCCAGGTCTCCAACTGGGTGCGGTAGGCTTTCAAGCCGACCGTCGCGAATTGCTGGTGCTAAGCGAATCGGCGCATTCGGGCAATGGCCTGCTGCCGATCAGGGAAGGTGCGGTTGTCGGCACCAGTTCAGCCCGACGGCAGGCCCAGATCCGGCATCACAATCCTCACGTCCAACTCAGAGACATCCGGGGCAACGTGCCCACCCGAATCGAAAAGGTACGCAACGGCGAGTACGATGCGATAGTCGTGGCTGCTGCCGGCATCGAGCGACTGCAACTGAACCTCTCTGGTATATTGACAGTGCCTTTACCGCCTCGTGATTTCCTGGCGGCGCCCGGTCAAGGCATCCTGGCGATCGAAATTCGAGACGATGATCCGACGACAGAAGAACTCGTTGCTGAGTTAACTGATCCTTCAGCTCAAATCGCGGCGGCGCTGGAGAGAGGACTGCTGGCCCGGTTCCAATCGGGCTGTTCTTTGCCGCTGGGAGTGTATTCGGAACAGAACGGTTCTGCCTTGCATCTGTCAGCGGTGCTGGGACGTCAACGAGACGGCCAATGGCAGGGATTGGTCCGAGCCGAATCTGAAGGTGATCAGACTGAGTCGGTAGTCGATGATGTTTACGCGCAATTGACTGAGAAGAAAGCTGAAAGCTGAAAATGGCAGGAATCGACAAATCACGAAAACTGATAAAGTCGGCAGAGATGATCATACCGGCCGGCGTCAATTCGCCGGTCCGGGCTTTCAAATCGGTCGGCGGCACGCCCCGTGTCATCAAAAGCGGTGAAGGACCCTTCTTGATTGATGTCGATGATAACCGCTACATCGATTTTTGCTGTTCCTGGGGACCCTTGATTCTGGGGCATGCCGATCCGGACGTGGTACGCGCGGTCGGCACACAGATTGGTAAAGGCCTGACCTACGGCGCCGTTACCGAAGTCGAGTATGAATTAGCCCGATTGATTGTCGATTCGATAGACCACGTTGAGCAAATTCGTTTTGTTTCCTCCGGCACTGAGGCGGTAATGTCGGCGCTGCGCCTGGCTCGGGGCTATACGGGCCGAGACCTGATTCTGAAATTCGAGGGCTGTTACCATGGCCATGTCGACTATCTACTGGTTCAGGCCGGCTCCGGCCTCGTGACATTCGGCCAGCCGTCTTCGGCCGGCCTGCCGAGGGAGATAACCGCCCAAACAGCTGTGCTCCCCCTTGACGATGAGGAACAGCTCGAGAAGTTTTTCCACGAATATGGAGACACACTCGCGGCCGTAATCATCGAAGGCATACCGGCCAACAACGGTCTGTTGATACAGCGGCATGAGTACATGAAAAAGCTCCGCTCTCTTACCGAAAAGCATGGGGCATTGATGGTTCTTGATGAAGTGATTACCGGCTTCAGACTGGGACCGGGCGGGGCGGCTGCCTATTATGGAATCAGTCCGGACCTGACGACTTATGGCAAGATTGTCGGGGGTGGCATGCCGGTAGGCGCCTTTGGGGGGCGGGCAGAGATAATGAGCAAACTGGCCCCGCTGGGACCGGTTTACCAGGCCGGGACATTGTCGGGTAATCCGGTAGCCATGACGGCCGGCCTCGCGACCCTGCAGAAACTCTTGAATTCCAACTTGTACGACGAGCTTGAGAAAAGAACCGCGACCTTTGTTCTCATGCTCCGAGATAAACTGCAGAATATGCCGATCCACGTTATCTCCGTAGCATCGATATTCTGGCTGGTCTTTCAGGAAACGAGACCAAGAGCAGCTCATGAGATAGAGACAACCGGCATTGAGCAATTCAACGCCGCTCACGGTCGACTATTGGATAAAGGTGTATATTTGCCGCCCTCGGGATACGAAGTCTGTTTTGTATCCACGGCCCACACCGCTGAAATGTTGCATGTCGCCGCTGAAGTTATTGCCAACGGGGCACTTAACAAAAACTGAAAGCTCCCGTGACGGTTTTTCCTTATTGGAAATTCTAGTTATCCGTCCAAATAATTGAGAAAAAAATCACAAAATTCTCGGAAAACATATTGACAGTTTCAAGCTTCATTGCTAAATTCCGATAAAAGTCAGAAAATTCAGAAAACAGAGCCAGCATTGGAAAAAGGACATTTGACCACGACCCAAGCTGCCAAGCTACTCTCGGTGTCATCAGACACTGTGCTCAAATGGGTCAAAGCGGGGAAGATAGAGTCATACCGTACTCCTGGGGGCCATTGCCGGATTCCCTCAAGAGCGATTTCAAAGCTTCTGCCGTCGGTCAAGGTTGACGCGGAACCGGTCCCGACCTCCGAAGTCTCCTCGAAGTACTGCTGGCAATACAATAGCGATGAAAACGGTGTAACGGCGGAGTGCGAGCGCTGTGTCGTTTACCGCAGCAAGGCGCTGCGGTGCTATGAACTCAAGGATCTCCCGCAGGGAGCCGGCTTCTTGAAGCTACACTGCGAATCAACCTGTGAGGAATGTGAGTACTTTCAATTGGTTCGGGGTACGGGGACGAATATCCTGGTCATTTCCAGGGATGAGCGTCTCAAGAGCAGACTGCGAAAAGAGTGTGCTCACGCTGATAGAGAACTGCGGCTCGAGTTTGTCGGCGGCGAATACGAGTGCGCCGTCCTGATCGAGAAATTCCGGCCGGACTACGTGGTGATTGACGGCTCGATGGGGATTCGACGTACTCGTGAAATCTGCACTAATATATCTAATGATGATAGAGTACTGTTTACGAGAATTGTAATAACATCCGAGTCTAGGCATGATGAGGACTTCTGTGACCGCGAGCTGTTCGGATGGCTGCGTAAGCCATTTAGCCTCGTGCAGCTAACGGATTACGTTGTGAAACCATGAGGTGTGATTTGTTACCCCATTATTTGTGAAATATTTCACATAATAAACGACCAGATAATCAGCGATTTTGGATCGAGATAAGGAGAAAGGAAGATGGCGGAAACGTTACAGATTAACAAGAGCACGGTCAGTTTGCTCAAAGGTGATATCATCGATCTCGATGTTGACGCGTTCGTGTTCTACGCCCGTTCCGACCTTCAGTTAGGTTCCGGATTCGGGACGGCGATCAGCGTCCGGGGTGGGCCCTCAATACAGGAAGAGCTTAAGGCCTTGGGAACAAGAGGAATCACCGAGGCCGTCATCAGTTCGGCCGGTGAACTCAGGGCCAGTTACATTGTCCATGCCGTTGGCCCCAAGTTCCAGGAAGAGGATACGGCCGGCAAGCTCCGAGCAACAATCAACAATGCATTGAAAGCGGCCGATGACAAAGGGGTCTCTCGCATTGCCTTCCCGGCCATGGGCGCCGGTTTCTACGGCGTGCCCTTGCCGCAAAGTGCAGAGATTACGATTGATACCATCATCACCTACCTCTCAGGCGAGACGAAGATAGAAGAAGTTATTATCGTACTCCTTGACAATCGGGAGTACAAGCCCTTTGCCGAGCACCTGCAATTTCGCAAACAGTCCAACCGAGCGGAGGCAACCGTATGAGTGACTTACTACATTTTTCGGAGCATACATTGCAAGAAATCGCCCTTTGCTTCATGGCGGTAGTCTATATAACCCGGCTCTACTGGCTAACTCGATTCAAGGCCGGTAAGGAGCGGCAGGCTCCCACCGGACGGGGCGATACTTCTGCTAAAGGCTTTCTCTATTCCTGGGCCAATATCTCCATGCCCTGGGGCATGGAGAGCTATCGTACGAAGCTGTTCTTATATGCCCAGTTTGTTGTATTTCACCTGGGTGTCGTGGCCGCCATCGGGCTTTCATTCGTTATTCCCTACGCCCCCGGCTTATTGAATTCTTCAACGCTCGTGCTGATCTTCCAGGTTGTCATTGGCGCCGCTTTTCCGGTTGGCGTCATGCGGATTATTCGACGCCTGAGCAGCAAGTATATCCGCGCCATAAGTTCACCTGATGATCACTTCTCGCTGTGGCTACTGACGGTATGGTTTGCATTTGCGTTCCTGGCGGTACCCAATGCAACCGCCCGGGGTGAGTGGCATCTGCTGACCTACTTTCTCCTGACAGCCTTCTTCCTCATTTACGTCCCTTTCAGTAAGATTTCACACTATTTGTATTACCCGTTCACACGGTACTACTTCGGCAAGTCGATGGGGCGTCGCGGGGTCTATCCCATGCGCAAGGTGTCTTGAGCAGACGGTCGTGAATTTGATAGATATTGACTTCAATATGCGGAGATAAAAATGAGTAACAATACCCGATCATATAAGGCACAACAAGTGATCGATCGGATGGGCAAAAAGCTGAACCGGCAGGTAGTCGGTTCACTCGTGGGCTGTGTGCATTGTGGTATGTGCATTGATTCCTGCCACTATGTGCTGGCCAATCCCGATGATCCCACGTATGCCCCACCCTACAAGGCCGACCAGATTCGGAAGTTCTTCAAACGGCACTACGACTGGACGGGGCGTGTATTCCCCTGGTGGGTGAAAGCCAGGAGCCTGTATACCGATGAAGACCTGGAAGAACTGAAAGACGTCGTGTTCGGTAAGTGTACGAACTGCCGACGCTGCTCGATCAACTGCCCGATGGGGGTGGACTACGCGACGTTTAACCGCATGGCGCGCGGACTGCTGGTATCGGTCGGTGTCATGCCGGAGGGAGTAGCGGTTGTCAGCAAAGACCAGTGGGAGATCGGCAATCAGATGGGTGTCCTCAAAGAGGACTACATCGAAACACTGGTATGGTTGTCCGAGGAACTGCAAGGCGAAATGAATGACCACCAGGCGATCATCCCCATAGACAGAGAAGACGCCAATATCGTCTATTCCATCAATCCCCGCGAGGTCAAGTACGATCCGCGCACTATTTCCGATGCGGCCAAGATTTTCTACCTGGCCGGTGAGAACTGGACGATGCCCAGCGAAGGCTGGGACATGACCAACTTTGGCTTGTTCTCAGGCGATGATGACCTCGGCGGCGCCGTGGCGCGAAGGCTGTATGAGAAAGTGGAGGAATTGCGCGGTAAGAAGCTCGTCATTTCGGAATGCGGACATGGCTATCGGTCTACCCGCTGCGAAGGTCAGAATTGGGGTCAATATGACGTCAACTTCGAGATGGAGAGCTCTGTCCTGACAATGCTTCGCTATATCAGAGAAGGGCGAATTAAGGTCGACAAGTCGAGAAACAATACCCCGGTCACTTTCCATGACTCGTGTAACAATGCGCGTAGCTGCGGTTTGACCGAGGAGCCGCGTGAACTGCTCAAGCTCGTGTGCGAGGATTTTCGGGAAATGTATCCCAACCGCGCCGAAAACTATTGCTGCACTGGCGGCGGTGGAGCCATGTCGATGTCGGAATACACGCCGCGTCGACTGAAATCGGCCAGGATCAAGGCTAACCAGTTGAAGGAAACCGGGGCCGGCATGGTTGTTACGTCATGCCACAACTGTGTCGATGGGCTTTCGGATCTTATCAAGCACTACAAGCTTGGTATGGAAGTGGCACAGTTGGTAAATCTGGTGGCTAATGCGGTCGTCGTTCCCGAGGAGAAGGTGGCCGTTCGGGTCGAGGCTGTCCCGGTGGCGAAGGCCGCTTCGCTTGACGGCTTGCGGATTCTGGTTACCGACGATGAACCCGATTTCGTCGCATTCGCATCAGCCGTGCTCGAGGACAACGGCGCAATGGTTCTTCAGGCATTCAACGGTGAAGAGTGCCTCAATCTGGCCAGGCTGGAAAAGCCCGACCTGATCACGCTGGATATTTCCATGCCCGGTAAGTCCGGCCAGGAAGTGTTCAACGAACTGAGATCCATGAAAGAAACCCGCTCTATTCCGGTATGCATCATCACCGGGCAGCCGGAACTGAGAAAGCTCATATACGATCGTTCCGTACCGGTTCCGAACGGGTATCTGGATAAACCGATTACGGAAGAATCACTACTGCGGAACATACGAAGACTGATAGAACTGGACCCGGAGCTGGAGAAGAGCAAGTCGCAATCCAAAGACACCAGGCTGCTTTCATAGGTAGGAACGGACTCGGCACTTCTCGCGGCCCCCAGCGGTGAGCGACGATCATAGAAATAGAGCCGGAACAACGGCCATTCACCGGAGGAAGGTATGTGCAGCGAGCTGTATAAGCAGTACTTTGATGAACTCCCCTGTTACCTGACGGTCCAGAACAAGGACCTTCAGATTACGCAAGCTAACCGCCAGTTTCAGCAGGATTTCGGGGAATTCGAAGATCGGTATTGCTACCAGGTGTACAAGCACCGCCCCAAAGTCTGTGAGGTTTGCCCGGTACAGCGCACATTTCATGACGGTCAACGTCACCAGAGCGAAGAGCTGGTGACGACCCTGGATGGCCGCGAAGTATCCGTCATCGTCAATACCACACCCATCCGCAACGAAACCGGTGAGATTACGGCGGTCATGGAAATGTCTACCGACATTACCGAAATCAAAAACCTCCAGCGGCAGCTTCGTGAAAGCCAGAGCGAATATCAGTTACTCTTTGACAGGGCGCCGTGCTATATTTCGGTGCAGGATAAAGACCTCAGAATCATCGAGGCCAATCGTCTGCATCGGGAGAAGTTCGGTACGTTCTACGGCTGTAAGTGCTACAAGGTGTACAAACACCGCGAAAAAGAATGTGATCCATGCATTGTCCGCCACACGTTCCAAGACGGCTTAGTTCATGTTCACGAAGAGGTAGTGGTCGGCCAGGACAACCAGCCGGTGAACGTGATGGTGTACACGATGCCAATGAAAAATGCCGCCGGTGAAATCGAAAACGTCATGGAGATGAGCGCCGATATCACTCAGATCAGGGAGCTGCAATCGAAGGTATCCTCGATCGGACTGCTGATCAGCACGATATCGCATGATCTCAAAGGTCTATTGAACGGTCTGGACGGGGGCATCTATCTCGTGGATACCGGATTGAAGAAGAACAATCAGGAGCGGGTGGAGAAGGGCTGGGAGATGGTGCAGCGCAATGTCGGCCAGATTCGCAGCGCCGTACTCGACATACTGTACTACGCCCGCGACCGGGAGCCGGAATGGGAATCGGTATCGGCCGAGGAACTGGCGGAAGGAGCGTATCAGACCCTGCTCACCAAAGCCGCCGACAACCAGGTCAAACTGGTCAAAGAATCAAACAGCGGCGTTGGAGAATTTATCGCCGATCCCAGCGCCGTCAAGGCGCTACTTGTCAATCTTATGGATAATTCTATCGATGCCTGCCGACGCGATTTAGGTAAGGATGAACACTCGGTGTCTCTCTGCCTGAAGGGGACTCGCGACAGTATCATTTTCGAGGTGGCTGATAACGGTATTGGCATGAACCAAGAGGTGCGTGAGAAGGCATTCACGCTGTTCTTCTCGTCCAAGGGAGCGGGCGGCACCGGCCTGGGGTTGTTTATCGCCAACAAGATCGCGCACACGCACGGGGGCAACATCACGATCGAATCGCAGGAAGGTCGGGGGAGCAAGTTCATTTTGGAGCTGCCGCGGCAGCAGTCCGAATCGAGCGTCCCGAGTAAAGACATTGCAATCGCAGATTCAGAATGAAATATATGTCTCAATCCCCGAGCGATCTGTAGATTGTCATCGTTTTGGCGTATGGTCACCGCGAACCGGCTTGGAAATAATTCACGCGGGCGCTCGAATTCTCACCTGTTTATAACATTGACCTGTTTGAAAAATATGTTATACTATAGCATAGCTGACAGCTTAAACTGCGATTTCGCGTTCTGGTTTACCGGTCATTTGAAAAACAGCAAATGTACATATCATTCAAATCCTAACCTTCACGGAGGACAGATGAGGTATGCTTTAACTGCCTTGCTTATGATTCTGCTCGTGGCGGGGAGTATCTGGGCTCGCGATAACGGCGACCAGATACCCGGGCTGGATCCTGATCGGATCAGCCTATCGCAGCAGGCTTTCCAAAACCTGAAGGCCAACCACGTCAGTTTAAGAGCCTACGAAGTCGGACCCAGAATTTCCCGTTTATACGGGACATCATTTGGGTCCGGAAGCTCCCCACTGGCGGTTGCCGAGCAATTTCGGCAGGAGAAATCAGCCGTTTTTGGGGTGACACCGGAAGAGTTGGTTCCGGGTAGTCTTACGCTCGAGAAACACGTTTCACAGCCGGTCATGCTCAATAAGGAAACCGGCGCCTATAAGTTCACCTTGCACTACTACTCACAGTATCGCGACGATCTCCCGGTTTTCAAATCCGAGCTGCGATTGCTCATGCGTAACGAGCCCGGCTACCCGCTCGTACTGGCGGTGTCTACTCTGCGCGATTTGGGTGACTACATACCCGACAAAAGCCGTGCGGTTGGCTACTCATTAGCGGCCGAACAGGCGGCTCGGAGTTCGGAGCCGGGACTGGAGGAATTCACCGAGCAGGAAGCTGTCATCTGGGCAGGGGTCGAAGACGAGCTGGCCAAGCCCAGAGTGGCGGTGAAGTTTGAAGGCTCTTCCGATTTTCCGGAACGTTTTCTCTTCGTGGCCGACCCAGTCACCGGCGAAATTCTCTACAAAGAGAACCTGATTATTTTCGAGAACGTGCATGGAACCGTCTCGGGGCTGGCCACTCAGGGCAGCGGCGCCGAACATTGCGGCGAGGAAGAAGCCCAAATAATGCCGCATGCCCGTGTCACAGCCGACGGCAACACTGTGTACACCGACTCTGCCGGCTACTATGAGTTCACCAATCCGCTTCCGCGAGATGTGGTGGTAGTCTCCGAGCTTTGGGGTCAGTGGTTCCGGGTGTTCGACTATGCGGGTAACGAGATAGCTGACTCGGGGACGCCGACTCACTCAGGTTTAGTCGACTTTCTGCATAACGAATTCAACACTGAGTCCGCCCGCGCACAGGTCAATGCGTATATCGAAGCCAACGTTGTGCGTGATTTTGCTCTCGTGCAAAACCCCGCGTATCCCTCGCTTCAGAACACCGATTTCCCGGTAACGGTCAACCGTACCGACGGTTACTGCCCCGGCAATGCCTGGTACAGCCCCAGTGAAGAATCGATCAATTTCTGTCTGGCGGGCGGCAGCTATCCGAATACCGCCTGGTCCTCGGTCATTTACCACGAATACGGTCATCATCTGATCAATAAAGCTGGAAGCGGTCAGGGCCAGTACGGCGAGGGCATGGCCGACTGTATTTCTCTGCTGATATTGGAAGAGTCGGGGATCGGCTTCGGTTTCTTCGGGCCCTGTGATCAGCCGCTGCGGCAAGCGGACAATACGTACCAGTATCCCTGTTCCGGCGGTATTCATGACTGTGGCCAGTTGCTTTCCGGGTGCGTCTGGAGCACACACAACGAGTTGATGATCACCGAGCCGGACGACTACATGGAAATCCTGGCCAATCTGACGGTCAACAGTATTCTGCTGCACACCGGCGACTTGATCACGCCCCAGATCACGATTGATTTTCTGACTCTCGATGACAATGACACGCTGCTTGACAACGGTACCCCCCATTACTATGAAATTGCGGCCGGCTTCGGCGCCCATAATATGGATGCTCCGGACCTCGTACCGTTGCTGTTTGATTATCCGGACGGTCTGCCGGTGATGTTGACTCCGGATCAGGATACGACCTTCACGGTGGTAGTCAGCGGTCAAACGGGTGCCGATCCCGAACCGGGCACCGGCATGCTGCATTACCAGCTTGACGGCGGTTCGGTGGTCAGTGTCCCCATGACAGAGACCACGCCCAACACCTATCTGGCCACGCTTCCGGGTTCGCCTTGCCTGACCAAGATTGACTTCTATTTCTCCGCCAATCAACAGGGCGGCGGCACAGTTTATAACCCGAGCCCGGGGAACGTTTTTTCGGCAGTCGTAGCCACCAATACGGCAGTCGCTTTTGAGGACGATTTCGAAACCGACCAGGGCTGGTCCGTCTCCGGCGGCCAGTGGGCGCGCGGCGTTCCCACCGGGGGCGGCGGCGAGTACGGTAATCCGGATCCGAATACCGGACATAACGAGCCCAGTGTGATGGCCTACAATCTCAACGGCGATTACGCGAACAGCATGCCCGAATACCACGTCACCAGCCCGGCAATCGACTGCTCCGACATGGCCAACACCTACGTGACCTTCTGGCGCTGGCTCAATGTCGAGCAGCCCAGCTATGATCATGCCTACCTCCGGGTCAGCAACAACGGCTCTACCTGGACGACCGTCTGGGAGAACAGCGAGACCATTACTGACAACTCTTGGGCGGAGTACACATATGACGTTTCCGATGTGGCCGACGGCCAGTCGACCGTGTATATCCGCTTCACCATGGGCACCACCGATGTGGGCTGGCGCTACAGCGGCTGGAATGTCGATGATCTGCAGGTCTCCGGCTTCCAGTGCTCGACTGACCCGGATTCCGACGGTGACGGAATTCCGACTGTGGACGACAACTGTCCGACGGTCTACAATCCGCTGCAGGAGGACGTTGATGGTGACTTTGTGGGCGATGCCTGCGACAACTGTGTAACCGTATCGAATAACAACCAGCTTGACATCGATGATGACCTCGTAGGCGATGTCTGCGACAACTGCCCAACGGTCGCCAATGCCGATCAGAACGATATCGATAGCGATACGTTCGGTGACGCTTGCGACAACTGCCCGGCGGAGCCGAATTCCGATCAAGCCGATAGTGATAGCGACAGTGTGGGCGACGTCTGTGATAACTGTCCTGCCGACGCCAATACCGATCAGGCGGATGGCGATACCGATACAATCGGTGATGAGTGCGACAACTGCCCGACCGTTGCCAATCTGAATCAGGACGATGTCGACACTGACGACGTGGGTGATGTCTGCGACAATTGCCCGGACAATGCCAACACCGATCAGGCGAACAACGATACTGATGTTTACGGTAATGTCTGTGATAACTGCCCTGACGTGGACAATCCCGATCAGGCTGATACTGACAGCGACGGTATCGGCGATGCCTGCTGCTGTGTGGGCACACGCGGCAACTGTGACGGCATTATCGGTCCGTCAGGTGAAATCGACGTTAATGACTTGTCGGCCCTCGTGGATTACCTGTTCAAGTCCGGGCCCGACATGGGTTGTCCCGATGAAGGGAACGTGGACGGTCAGGACGGCCCGAGCGGCCCGAGCGACGTCAACGACCTGACCTACCTCGTGGACTACCTCTTCAATGGCGGCCCACCCCCACCGGATTGCTAGAATCGACTAGTCTATCTTATATACAAGGCGGAAGGATTGTCCTTCCGCCTTTTTTGTACTGTACCACCGCCGGATCCTTTCCGTTTTGGCTGTGGGGCTGCTGACCGTGCGACTCTCAAGCGTAGTCGCCTGAATCCCTTCGTGATGGCTTCGGCGGTCAGAAAAGGACCCCTGGCCGGACTTGAAGGCTGAAAAGAAATGTACTATGCCCGCTGAAAACTGACAGAGGAATTCGTGAACAGTCCGTTCTACCCCAGATCACTGCCCAGCAGGCGTATGAACTCGACCAGTATACGTCGGTCGAACTGTGTTCCCCGGCCGGTCATTTTCAGAAGTACTTGATACGGCGTCGTCCTGGAACGCGGGGATCGGTTGTAAAGGCACTCGTCGTAGTAGTCACAGATGGCCACGATACGCCCCTCTCTGCTGATTTCCGGGGCGGTAAGGCATTTGGGATACCCGGTGCCGTCCAGACGTTCCTGATGCTCAAGAACCGGTTTGAGTGCGCCGACCGGCACCACCTCAGACTCCTGCAATAAGTTAGATCCGACAAACGGATAGCTTTTGAGCCGAGCATCAGTAATCTTGTACCCACTCTCCGGCCGTGAATAGTAATTCGGATCGATAATCCGCTTGCCGACCTCGTGCAAAATCGCGCCGGTCGCCAGACAGTGCAGGTCTGTCGGATCGGTAATGCCGCACCGAAGACCGAGGAGGATGGAGAGATTCCCGACGTTGATCGCATGGGCAACCGGGGAAGTTGTGTCGGGGCGCCCGCTGCTGATTATCTTCTCATTAGAACCCGCAAGCAAAGCCAGGGCCGTATGGTTCTTACACTGCTTGACCGAATTGGCCAGCCCCTCTTTCGACGACGGATTGGAAAAAACGCGTTCGAAGATACTTACCGATGTTTCCGTGAGTAACTCCAGTTTGGCGTCAGTTGTAATCGAGCCGTCCTGGAGAAATACCGGCAACTTCTTGATCATATGGGCATGCATTTCCTCCTTCTGGGACTGGTGAACATACAAACTGCACTGCTCTCGCTCCCGAAGGTTCGCGATATCCTCAAATGTCAGCGGCACGCTTTGATGTCGATAAAGCTGGAAAACACCGGCATTTTCCACGTACAAGTCAAACGCGTTGACTTCATCCGGCGTCAGTGTCGACAAACGAATAGGCAGGAAGTCTGCCTTGATATCTGTTGCAGCACTCATGGCCCTACTTCCGGTCACCGATAGTTGGCGATTCCGCTGCCATACCGCGGGCTATACTTGGCAGCCTGCAGCGTGACAATCCCTGACAAGTATATTATCGCCCGGCTTCTCTCAATCCTTGACGAATACTCCGAAGAGATTATTATGTTTCAGATAAGATATTGATTATCACCGGATTGCAGATTGATCACGGTGGATTGCCATCTCCGATTGATCGAACCGAGCGTCAACGACGGAGCATGTGAGATAAATAACTATGAACCGGAAATCTCCTGAAGACCAACGCAACTGGTTTTTCCGACCCCCTCATTACTACTCCGTACGCGGTTGGCTTAAGCACTATTTTGGCGGGCTCTACGACCGAGCGGGGGAGCATCATATCTTTCTGTACGCCGGCGGGCTGTCGTTTTCGCTGTTTGTTTGTGTCGTGCCGATGGTACTGATCATATTTGCTGTGCTGGGGACATATCTCGCTAAGGCAACGATCCAGACGGAGATCAGCTCCTTCATCGAGCGGCTCATACCCTACGAAGCGTACGCAAGTTCGGTCAGAGAGTTCGTCTTCGAGCGGATCAGCGAGTTTCGAACGTACCGTCAGGTGGCGGGAATCATCGGGGCGATCGGGCTCCTGTTTGCTGCCAGCGGCTTGTTCAGCAGCTTGCGCACGATACTCAACATCATTTTCGCCACGAAGATCGGTAAGAACGTGGTAATCGGCAAGCTGCGTGACTTGGGGATGGTGCTGTTGGTGCTGGGTTACTTTTTGGTCTCCACGACCATTCTGCCCGGTCTGGAGATCATCAAGGAGTCGGCATCCAGGGTGGAGTTCCTGCACTTCCTGGAGTTCGGCTTCCTCGAGAGTCTCTTCTTCTTCGTCGCATCGTTTCTGATTATATTTGTCGCCTTTTATATCCTTTATTCGATGATACCGTACGAAAAGCTCGAAAAACGGGTCCTTGTCGTCAGCGCCTTCTGGGCGGCGATTCTCTGGGAGCTCGCCAAGCAGGGCTTCGGCTACTATATAACGCACTTCGCCACTATCAAGGCCATCTACGGGACGTATGTCTTCCTGATAATAGTCGGCTTCTGGTTCTACTATTCATCGATCGTATTCATCCTGGGCGCCGAAATCGGCCAGTTGTACAGGGAGAGGCGCCAGATGCTGGGGTAGGCTCGAACCGTGTGACCGACAGAAAACGAGTGAGGTCCCAAATACATTGACAGTCCTTGCCTCGCCCGCTAGCTTACACCACCAGTAACGCAACCAACAGAAAGAGGTATCCATGCCCGAATTCAGAGTCAATGAGGATGCGCCCGTTATGGTCGAGTTTACGGACCCGTCCGGGGTGCGAGAGGTGAGCCTGTCGCCCGATGATCTGGCCGAGAAATCCGAGGCGGCGCTCGACAGCGCCATGAACACTGTCCATCACATGGCCCGCCGGGTAGTCGATACGGTCGATTCCCTGATAACGCCGCCGTCATCGATCGAGGTATCGTTCGGGCTCAAGCTCGACGTCGAAGCGGGAGCTATTATCACCAAAGCGGGCGCGGACGCAAATCTCAATGTTACACTCAAGTGGGAGACGGACCCATTCGAAGGAATGGATGACTACGGCGACTTCCCGCTCGAATAGGAATTCCGTAGCGGTCACCTCTGGAGAACATCACTGTACCAACTGCTCCGCATAGGCTCCGGCCTGGCGCCGCACCATCTTTCCCAGCCGGTGGGGACAAGCCCCACCTGTACGCGTGTTGAAATACGCTTTGTCTCCGACCGGATTGAATTCGACCATGATTGTCTGCACGAAAAACACCCGCCGATCCTTCGACCGGCGGGCTTTATTTGCGTGCACCCACCTCCGAACCGCTGCCGCATGACCCTTCAGGCAGCCGGCTCCGGCCGAGCGCCCCTGCAACACACACAAGGATCTACTTACCGCTGCTACCTTCCGGTCCTGACGGGGTTCGTAGGCTCGCGTTGTACAGGACCCGACCATCAACACTGCTTACCTGTCGGTATCATCCGACCGCTAAGCCCTCGGGTGGGAATTCGACCCCGGTATAGCGGGTTCCGGGTTACAGGGCACCGCTAACTCCCCATCTAGCACAGATATCATCTGTCTCCACAGACTTAGTCTGTTTTCCTTCTCACAAATGATACACCGCATAACGAGGAAAGTCAAACGACGCGACAAAATGAGCTTGTGTGGCCGCCGGATAGGCTGTAGATTCGCCGTAACCGATTGCCCTCAAAGAAGATCAGTGCATAACGGGTCAGGGTGCGGCGATCCGGGCAATCTTGAAGCAAAAGCAGGCAGGAGTTTTAACCGGCATATCCCGCATCTCGGAGGAACAAATATGCAGATCTATGTAGACCGCTTCGTGTCAGACGAAGACACTACCATCAGCCGCATCATGGTCGACAACAGATTCGTCTGTTTCGGCCTGGAGGACGAATACCGACCCCGAAAAGTGGTCGGCGAGACCCGCATTCCCGCCGGCACCTATCAAGTCACCCTCCGCAAAGTCGGCGCCTTCCATAACAGATACAAAAGCCGCTTCCCCGATATGCACCGCGGCATGCTCCACATCCGCAATGTCCCCAATTTCGAATGGATTCTGATCCACTGCGGCAACACCGATGAAGACACGTCCGGCTGCCTGCTGGTCGGCTACCAGGCCACAGTCGAACGCGGCGACATGCGCCTCCTCAGCAGTGTCCGCGCGTACCGGGAATTGTACCCTCTGGTGGTTGACGCCGCTGCGAACAACGAGCTGTCCATTGAATTCGCCGATAATGATTTGGGGGTGGTGTGAAGGTCGAAATCCCGTTTCGGGTTTCGACAATCGGCTGAGTTATGTCCGCATTGAACTGGAGCAAGCTGGCAGAGATCCTGGGCCGATTCTATGAAGCGCACGGACAGGGAGCCCACTTCAACAAAGATGAACGCTATCTACGTGAGGCGTTCATTGCAATCGAATCTCTCTGGATGGACCAGTTGAAGGCAATCACTTCAGTCAGATTTGTCATGCTTTCGGAAGCTCCTTTGTGGGGTGACAGAGAGCAGTATGTCTACAATCCCGAGAGTAGATTCTCTCAGTTCTTCTTCAAAAGTGACCTCGAGTGCCTACTGCAAAGGAAAGTGCAAAGCAAAAGGAACTTCATTGATGAGCTAAACAATATAGGATTCTTGATTCTGGACGTTTCTCCTTTCGCATTCAACTGCGACAACACGGTGATAGACTATAAGCGGATGTCGAAGGCGCAATATCGCGAGTTACTGAAGGCTGCTCTCGACTTGCATTTCGGTAGGAAACTAGAGTTGATCGTACAAAATTCCGTGAGTCCAGTACGCTGGTTCTACAGATACCGAAGGGTAAAGGAAGCAATAGACAGCATGGTCTCACATATGTTGCTTGATTGGGGACTGATCACCGATGCATCTGATGTGCTTGACATATCCAAACGAGGCGGCGGGATTGACAGGGAGAAACTGAAAAGTGTAGTCCGGAATGATTATTCCCGTGGCCAATTGTAGGTCGAAATCCCGCTTCGGGTTTCGACACCTGCCGAATTCCCGTTTCGTCCGGTCTTGCCCGCTGCAGGTCCGCTCATAGCGGATGACCCGACGCATCCTTAATTGTTGCGGCAGGTCTTCAGAATCCACGTCGGTGGAGTCGTGTGATCTGGCGCTGTTACTTTCCAAGGATTTACGTGTCAGATCACAATCTCGCTGAGGCGGGATCAAGTCCTGACACAATAGCACAAGGGGTCATTCAACAAGCCCCAGGCAACACCCAGCCCCGCCTGCCCCCTAAAAATTAACCACCACCCCAATCCTGGCAGTGGCAATATTCGTCTTCGATTTGCTGATATCAAAACTCACTTCGCTGGCCTCGCGACGGATCGACCCCTCCTGCAAATACTCCGCCTCGCCGCCCACTACATAGCGAAAGTTGACATCTATGAAGACCTGCATAGGGCGACTATGCGCTGACTTCTTTCTGTCATACACCCTGACCATGGCCCCGCCACCGACACCGTAAGCAAACGCGGCATCGTCCAGATTGGTCGAACTGGCCACTTCCTCCCCGCCGCTGGCGTTCTTGATACTGGTGCGCGTATACAGGTAGTTCAAACCCAACACGCCGTCCGCATAAGGACGAATAACACCCTGCTTTGGCTGCGCCCGCAGCAAAACCACAAACTGGGCGAGAGCGTTCTCCGTCTCGACATCCACTGTCACATCAGGGATGGTCGTGCTGAACGGCTCCTCACGGCTCTCACTACCGACCTGAAACCAACCCAACGACAGGCCGATCCCCAATGGAACGCGGCGTGGTGAGAAAAGAATGTCGCCGCCCAGCCCAACTCCGGTTTTGTCGATCTGGTCTTTGTATTCTCCGGTCGGGAACCCGAGCTGGAAACCAAGCCCTCCCTGCCAGTTCTGTGCCGAGGCGGCGGAACCGAGTACGGCAATTGCGATAAAAATACCGAGCATCGTTCGGCAACTTCTGGTTGTAAGGCGCATGACATTCTCCGTTAGTTGGTACACTCCGGCTTCTGCGAGCCAACATGATAACATTTACGTCGCAGTTTCACTACAAAGTTCTTTGTTCCAACACGGCTTATTCACGAAAGAAGGCCGGGGACCGTCTTCCTTGGAAGCAGAGAGTGGATTCCTGCTTTCGCAGGAATGACAGGCGTGAGTCACCTTGAGTGGAATCGAAGGGTGACGAAGGTTAACCGTTGAGCGGGCCGGTAACTATTTCGAGCCTTTATGTATGGTCCGAGTTAAGAGATACCTGTCTATCAATCGATCTTGACATTCACAAACAACGTCTTGTTCTGCCTCCACACGAAGAAGATCACCTCGGACGGCTGTTCCGCCTCAATGGCGGCCAAAGCCTCACCAGCTTCCTGGATTGACTCGATTTCCGTATCGTCTATCCGCTGAATAATATCACCGATTCTGAGACCGCCCACTTGCGCCGGGCCGCCCATTTTGAGATTGGACACGACGACGCCATCGAAGCGGTCGACATCGAGATTGTTAATCATATAGTCGGCGAAGACCATGTTGCGTACGGTCAGTTCGAGCAGATCGCTCTCATACTCCTCGGCGTCGGCAGCGGCAATGGGTGCTTCACCGAGATCGGCCCGAAGCATAAGGGTATCGTCGGTTTCGTCGTGGCGGCGAATCACCAGCATATCTACGGAGGCGCCGGGTCCCATTTGGGCCACCAGTCGCTGAAAAGCCGGTATATTCTCCTCTTTGTCTATGGTGATGGGCTGCTCGTTTACGGCGGCAATGATATCACCGACTTCAAGTCCGGCTTGTTCCGCCGGAGATCCTTTGACAACGTTGTTGACCACAATGCCGCCGGGCAGATCAAGCCCCCAGAACTCGGCCATGTCTTTTGTGAGCGCCTGCAATGTAATACCCAGCCAGCCACGATCGATTTCGCCCTGGCGCGGGGGCTCATCGATCATCCGCTCCAGCCGGTCGGCGCCGATGACACCCAGCAAGGGAATTCCGAACTGGCCGAATGACTCCAGGAGTCCCCCGGCGTCTGTGGAAGCCGAATTGGGATCCATCAACGTACCCAGAACACCCACCGGTTCCAGGTTCTCATCGAACAAGACGGATGTCATCTGGAGAGAATTGAAACCCACCGTGAGCGGGAAATCATCGGGCGATTCGATCAACGCCGAGACCATGCCGACATCGGCAGCCAGCGAGGGACTGATGAATTCCGGCAGCAGCATGTACAAGGCGAGCCAGTCTCCGACGTTGACGTCCGGCGATTGTTTGAAGCGCACGGGATTGAAGGCCGCCCCTTTCGACGTGACCTGAACAAAGCCAACCCTCGAGAACCGTTCGACACCAATGTATTCGGCCGTGTACGTATCACCATCCAACGTGGCTACTTCAACATGAATCGGTTTGGTTTTGACGGTGAAGCCGGATACGGATGCAAAGCCGGCATTATCCGATAAGGCGCTGCCGTCGAAGATAATCAACCCGTCTTCCGAGACAATCGTCCCCAGGAAACGATCCGACTGCTCCGACGTATGTATGCCGAACGATATTTCGACTTGTAAGTCTACAATAACCGTAAATGAGCGGACCTTGGACGCGAGCCGATTGAAGTCAAAATCCTGCGGCGAGGCCGTGACCGACAAACCGGCCAGTACCATGAGCATCATTCCAACTGCAGCAAGACGCTTCACGGCCGGCACTTTCGTACTATTCATTACTCTCTTCCTTTTCCGCGGGACTGGTTTTGACCAGCACGAATCTGGTCGCTCCGCTGCGTTGCACGGTAAGCATCAGCTTCTCGACCGCCGAGGCAGTCAGGCTGTTATACATGGCGACGAAATCGGGCAGGGATGAAATAGTGGTTTCGTTAATACTCGTTATGACATCGCCGGGTCGCAAGCCGCCCTCGCCGGCCGGTCCGTTGGGCTTGACGCCGGTGGCGAACACCCCCGCGGTATCCTCGAGTTTGTTTTCGATCTGCATTTGGCCGGTGATCGCTTTGACGGTGAATCCCCACTCCTTGGCTTCGAAATCCTCGCCCTGCAAATCACCCAGCTTACGGGTTGTGACCCTAAATGTGTATGTTTCATCACCACGCAGGACTTTGAGTGATATCTCCGAACCCGGCTTGAACTGCGCGATTCTGTCATAGAACGCGGGTAATTCCTCATAGAAGCGAGCCGAGACCGGCTCGCCGTTGATTTCGAGAATGATATCCCCGGCTTTGAGGAAACTCTCTTCGGCGGGGGAGCCGGGGTCAATCGAGGCCACCAGGACGCCTTGATCCCGATCGGTGTTGAAGAACTCCTCCAGCTCCTGCAACGCCTGACAATGGACCCCTATCCAACTACGAACCACCGAACCTTCCGTTAGGATAGCATCAGTGACTTTCTTGACGATATTGATAGGAATGGCGAAGCCGATATTGTTGGCGAACAGGGTGGCCCGGGAATTAATACCGATAACTTCGCCGTCCAGATTGACCAGCGGACCGCCGGAATTTCCGGGGTTTATGGCGGCATCGGTCTGAATCCATAAATTGTATCGGCCGGTACGTTCACCGCTCGGCAACCGCACGTTGGGACCGAAATACCGGTCCCGGGTCGAAATCACGCCCTCGGACACAGAACGCGAAAGCGACAGGGGTGAACCCATGGCCAGCACGAACTGACCCACGTGGGCGGAATCCGAATTGCCAAAGTCGGCCACGTTGACTTCATTCGAATACTCTTCGAGATTGAGTTTGATAATCGCCAGATCGGTGAGGGGATCACCGCCGATATATTCGGCCGTGACCTGTTCCTTGTCACTGAGCGTACAGATAATCCGTTCGGCTTTACCGGCCACATGATAGTTCGTGACCACGTAACCGTCGGTATGGAAGATGACACCGGAGCCGATTACCGACTGCTTTTCCAGTTCGCCGGTGCTGTAGTTCTTGATGACCGGCTGAATATGAACCAGGGCCGGCATCACCCGATCGCGGGCATAGTAAATCTGCTCCTGTAAGTCGGTTTGCGCCCAAATCCCGGGAGCCGCTATCAGAATCAATGATATCCAAGCGAACGTCTTTACTGCCATATACTTCTCCAACCTAAAATCTTGCCCCTAATAACAGGTAATAGTATACTTTGTTCAAGTAATATATGGCATCAACTGATTTGAAGCATCTATAGAGGTAGGGATTTTGGAGAAAGATAATACTGATAAGAATGCCACAGCAAGATTTGTGCTATTTTTGAGCCATGCTAATCCCGAGGATAATGAGTTCACCTTATGGCTTGCGCTACAATTGTCCAAACACGGTTACTTTGTCTGGAGTGACTTGACTAATCTTATAGGTGGAGAAGATTTCTGGAATAATGCGGAATCTGTAATCAGAGAGAATACCATTAAGTAAAAAAGTATTGTCGTCCCCAGTCTTATATCGATCCAAATATCAGAATTAA
>CAZLBP010000040.1:0-12158 GCA_964557855.1 uncultured Ignavibacteriales bacterium
TAATCATAAAAACAAAGGACAGCCTCGAAAAACTGCCCTTTGTCATCAGTCTGCCAGCCACTCCCCTGGGGAGTGGCTGTGTTGTATGTCAATGAAACTTGCCACGCCGGCGTAATCGGGTAGCAGCAGTAGAACAGAAATAAAGCGGAGAGGCAGGGATTCGAACCCTGGGTACCCGAAGGTACAACGGTTTTCGAGACCGCCGCTTTCGACCACTCAGCCACCTCTCCGATCCGATGACCCGTTTGTCCCCGATACGTTCGCAGGGCGGTCCGGGATGCCCCAATCTAATGCGCTCCCCTCAATTGTAAAGCGCAAAGTGGAACCGACACGAACTCGCGGTAGAGTCAATCCCCGCGTGAAAGGCCGAGCCCCGCTTTCGATTAACCCCGGGGTGAAGCTTCCCCGAATCTAGCGACCCGCATTCTCAAGCAGGTGCAACAACGTATCCCTTCGCTGGCGAATGACGGTTGTGTCCGGGTCGGGCGGCGCCAAGTTGAGAAAGGTATCATAGTAAGAAACGGCCTCGGTCAGCGCACCCCGTCTCTCAGTGAGATACCCTTGTACGAGATACGGGTACGGCAGCGTCGAGTCGATCTGCAGCAGTTCGTGGGCCAGGGAGTCGGCTACGGCAACGTGGCCGGTTCGATAATTGATGAGCATGTGGTCTGTCTTGATTTCCAGGTTCGACGGAAAGAGCGAAGCCGCCCGTCGCACCGTCTGCAGCGCCTGCACCGGCCGGCTTGTCTCGCGATAGTAACGGTACAGGTTCATGTGGTGGCGCTGGTCATAGGGTTCCAGCATGAGGGCGGTGTCTATTTGCGGTTTAGCTAAGTGATACCGTTGCAGGTTCATCTGAATTTCCGCATACAGCGCCCGGGGCGCCGCCCAATAAGGCACACGCGCTATCAACAGGGTGAGTGATCGCAAGGCATCGGCGTTGATACCGGACACGGCTAATTCGTTGCTGCCGTGATAAATCAGATAGTCCTGAGATTTGACCAGGTACCGCTGATCCCAGTAGCCGGCCCGGTCCCAGTTTTTGTTGTAGAAGTAAGCATCGCGCAACGCCACGGCCCCGGTCCGCCAGTAGGCCTCATGGCGATCGAAATACGCCTCGACGTGCTTCTCGGCCGCGTCAATGGACAAGTACGAAGGGAGAACAGCCAGCGGCAGCACCATCGCCACTGCCGCCACTACGCCGGCTGTGCACGGTTTCAGGCTCGGCGGTTCTCGTTTCAGTCGCCGGCTAACGAGTACGGCCAGAAGGAGTGCTCCCGGCGTAAGCCAGGCGACGAGGCGGGGCACATCCAGGACGATACCATGCCGTGGATCGCCGATAAAAACAACCGTGAATCCGGCCAGAGCCATGAGCATCGCGGCCAGTGACAAGGGATCGGTGAAGCTCGCTTTTAGATCCCGCAACAAGAGAAACTTCATCACGAGCACCAAGGGGAACACGAGGAAGATCAGTTGCACGATGTCGCCGATATGTCGCAACGAGAAGAGACCGTAATCCGAATGGGGATTCTTGCCCGACAGGAACAACAGGTATTTTTGCAGCTCCAGATTGTCGGCGGCCGCGGCATAGACCCAGACCAGCAATCCGCCCCAGGTCACGACGGCCGCAAGGAAGGGCACGACAAGGCGCAGGTTTTTCCGCCTGCGGAACAGACCGTACGAAGTTACGAACACGACGCCAGGCAGAAGATACACAATCGAGACGTGGAACACGATGCCCACAATCAACACCAGCCAGAGCAACAGCAGGCGAGCTACCGAGAAACCCGCCAGGTACCGGACAGTCAAATAGGTCAACCATATCGTGCAGGTCACAATTGCCGGTGCCGGACCGACGAAGCCGAACAACAGCAGAAGATACGGACCGGCCGCAACGAGGAGAAACAGCACCAAACGGTGCATTCGTTCCGTTGCCAGCGATCGGGCCAGATGCAGGGCGCCCCAGATCGTTAACATAGTGCATATAAAAGTCCAGGTCTTCCAGGCGTAGACGCCGGCGGTATTGTAGTGCAGGCCGAACAAGTCATAAAACGAATCGAGCACGGAGACTATCAGAATCGAGCCGTATTCGAACCAGCGGTAGATGATGTCCTCGTGCTGGGCTACTTGCGCCACCCGGATATTGCCGCCCCCGTACAGAAACGAATCATATTGGAACAACCAGCACAGGACCAGCAACAACCCCAGGCCAAGCCCGACTCGGGCCGGCGTATCGAAGAAATCTGCTATGCGCCGTTTGTATCTGTGGAAGGCTGCCACGAGCAGTATGCCGGCAAGAAACCAGCCCAGGATGTACCAGATAGAGATGTATTGCCAGTGTTCGAACGACCAACTGTTGTCAAACAGGGCTGAACCGAACAGGCGCCCCAGAAGAAAAAGGAGACAGGTGGCAACGAGGACAATGAGCAGTGATCTGTTAGCCGGGTGTGCGGTCATGGGCTGTAATCAAAATTCCTGACGTCCTTCCATCGCGCGTGTGAGCGTGACGGCGTCGGCGTACTCCAGATCGGAGCCGACCGGTAATCCTCGAGCCAGGCGGGTGACCTTGACGTTCATAGGCTTGAGCAGCTTAGCGAGATACACCGCCGTCGCTTCACCTTCGACATTCGGATTGGTGGCAATCACGATCTCGGTCACGTCATCCGTCATGCGTGCCAGCAGTTCTTTTATCTTCAGATCGTCCGGACCGATGCCGTCCAGGGGCGACAGTCGGCCCCCCAATATGTGAAACAGTCCGTTGAAGCCTTCGACGTTATCCATCGCGGCGGCGTCACTGGTTTCCTCAACCACACAGATCATATCCTGTTTTCTGTTGGGGTCGGTGCAAATACGGCACGGATCGGTTTCGGAGATATTGCAGCAGATCGAGCAGAGGCCCACCCGCTCTTTGACTTCGCGAATCGTATCGGCCAGTTCCAGAGCCTCTTCCTTGGGCAGTTTGAGTATGTGAAAAGCCAGGCGCATGGCCGATTTCCGGCCGATGCCCGGCAGGCGGGCCAGCCGATTGGCCAGCCGCTCCAATGTCGCTGCAGATTTGAACATTTGGCTTTCGCTTAGAGCGGAAGATTCAGCCCGGGTATATTCATACCGCCTGTCAATCCCGACATCTTCTCCGCTTGCAGTTCCTGGACCTTTTGAAACGCCTGATTGACCGCTGCGACAACGAGATCCTGCAGCATCTCCACGTCGTCCTTGTCGACCACCTCAGGATCAATACTGACCGACACCACCTCGAACTTGCCGTTCACGACCACGGTGACCATCCCGCCGCCGGCGCTGCCCTCTACTTCCGTTTGAGCCAGTTCCTCCTGCATTTCCGCCATTTTGGCCTGCATTTGCTGGACCTGCTTCATCATGTTGCCCAGTCCGCCTTTACCCATAATGACATCCTTTCTTTTTTACGGTTGTTTGATCTGCTTCACGCCGATTACTTCGCCATCGACCTTTTCCATCAACATCTGCAATCTGGGTGAGTTTTTGACAAGCTCATCGAGTTTGTTTTTCGGTAGTTGTTTCTCGCCAGGTAACTCCGCCGTCCGTCCGGTGTTCGGGTCCTTTTCAAACGTTATACTGATCGCGGCCTGAAAATGTTGTCGCAGCAAGTCCTGAATCAGTCGATAGTTGTCCGGACGACTGACCACCTGCAGCGACGTAGTCGCGTTGTTTCCGAACACCGCAATCAGTTGCTGGTCTTTGAACTCCTTAATCCCGGCCATAGCCAGTTGTGAAGCCAACATGGAACTCTTGCTCTTTAAGTGAGACAGGAAATCGGGCCAGCCGGATTGAATTTGTGGTAAGTTGACGGTGCGGGAGGGTGCGAATGTCCTGCCGGGGTTATCCGGTTCGGGTCGAGACGACCCTACTTCACTTTTTTTTTCCGTCCTGCCGAAGAGATCAGCGCCCGGGGAGCCTCCGGCATTCGGTTCTTGATTCAGCCGCCTCAGGATGTCTTCGAAATGAACGGTCGATTCCATGGTTGCCATCTTCAGCGCTCCCAATTCGAGCACGAGCTGTTCATCCAGTCCGCCTCTGAGATCACCCAGCAGATCGCCCGTCATCTTGATAAGACGGACGATATCACCTGTCGAGAAGAACTCGGCCTGTTTTTCGTACTCTCTGTGTTCTTCGTCACTCAGCGCCACGACGTCCTCTACCTCTCGGTCGACCGATAGAAGCATGAGGATACGCAAGTGATCGATGAGCTCGGTGAGAAAATCCCGGGCATCCGTCCCCGAGGTGATCACGTTGCGGATGAGATTTAACACCGCCTTTTTGTCCTGCGATGCGACCGCAGTGGACAGGTCGAAAAGTGTCTTGCGGTCGACCAGCCCCAATGCTTCCACAACGTCTTTTTCGGTAATCACAGTACCGGCAAAAGCAGCCACCTGGTCCAGCAAAGAGAGCGAATCACGCACGGAGCCGTCGGCTTTGCGGGCCAGAAGTTTGATGGAGACGTCGTCGACAGCGAGCTTTTCCCGGTCGCAGATATTGTTCAAATGCACCGCCAGATCGGTAACCGAAACGCGCTTGAAATCAAAACGCTGAGTGCGCGACAGGATCGTCTCCGGTACCTTCATCGGTTCGGTCGTAGCGAAAACGAACACGACGTGTGCCGGGGGTTCCTCCAGCGTCTTTAGAAGGGCGTCGAAAGCGGCTCCCGACAACCGGTGGACCTCATCTATTATGAATATCCGCTTTTTTCCCGAAGTAGGCAGATACTTCACATTCTCTCGGAGAGCGCGGACATCATCCACACCGGTATTAGAGGCGGCGTCGATTTCCAATACGTCCATTGAGCTGCCGGCCGCGATCTCTTTGCAGCTGGAGCATTCACCACAAGGTACGGGTGTCGGGCCCTCGACACAATTCAGGGCTTTGGCCAGAATCCGTGCCGTGGTCGTTTTGCCTGTGCCCCGGGGACCACAAAACAGGTAACCGGAGCTCACGCGACCGTTGGCCACCGCGTTGCGGAGGGTCTTGGTAACGTGATCCTGGGCCGCCACATCCTCGAATGTCTGCGGTCGGTATTTTCGAGCAAGTACCTGGTAGACCATAAGCGGGTAATATAGCCAAAGACGCTCTGTCGCCCAATCAGAAATTCGCGGCGCGAACTATTTGCCGCCGCCGTTTGTTTCAGATTGACAGAGAGCGTTTTTCACGGAATACTGTAACCTGTTTGCACTTATAAAAATAGAAGCTTCCAGTGTACGCTTGCCTGACAAAATACATCATATCGTTTATCAGCTTTACGGTATTCGTTGCCTGGCCGCAAGCCGCCTGTGGACAGTCAAACGACCTTGAGTTCAAACAGGTAATCCACGGAGGAGTCGGCGTCAAAGCGGGCGTTATCAATACCGGCCTTCTCAAGAAAGATGGCCGCGAGTTTGATGCTGATCCCGGCAGCTGCATCGGGGTTTTCTTCGATTTCCCGCTGGCGAGAAGACTGATGCTCGGAACCGCTATCGATTTCTACCATATTCGCGTGCTGAACGTACAGGAGCTTATGGCTGATATCAGCCTGGCCTTGAAACCCATCATATACAGGCCAAATGTGGATCTTGCGATCAAGCCGTATATTGCGCTGGGTTTCGGGCATCTCGGAAACTGGGAAATTCTCGAAGATACCTACTATATGAGTATCAAAGTGTTTACGGCCGTCGCCTTCTTTTCGGAAGAGCACAAACATGCCTGGCTCCTCGAGGCCGGATATACCGCTTTTCCCGTTGGCGGCAATTCCCAGTTCGATACCTCCATTGACCCCTCACTCACCGTGCGGGTCGGCATCATGTATTGACACTTTCTTCCCTTCCGGGACGGCCGAAGGACATCTTGTAAAAGTGTCGCGGAAGACGACAAATGCGCAACCCGCCGTGGTCGGATGCTCCGTGGCCTATCTCACGACAACAGCCTGTGGTGCAGCCGCTACTTCACATACACCATCTTCTTGAAATCGGCAAACTCGCCGGCATCCATATGGTATAGATAAACCCCGGATGCCACGGCGCGTCCTCGCGAATCAGTCCCGTCCCACGTAACCGAATAGCTGCCCGCACTCAGATCCTCATTGACTAATTCTCGGACCTTTTGGGCCAGAAGATTCAGCACGACAATCTCTACATGGGTTTGGCGAGGGACGGCGAATTCTATGTGAGTGTCCGGGTTGAACGGATTGGGGTAATTTTGCGACAGGTGCGGCGTTTCCGGCAAGCTGTTGTCGGTCACCGTCAGCTCTATGTCGGTCACCACCCTGTCGTTAAAGAGGATGGTCACATTGTTCGCACCGGAATCGGCGACCGCCAGATCAATATCGCCGTCACTGTCGAAATCTCCCGAACAGATCGACCTCGGCACGCTGCCGGTATTGTAAGAGACAGCCGGTAGAAAGTTCGCATCCCCCTTGTTCTCCAGAATCGAAATGTCGTCCGTCAGGGAATTGACTACCGTAAGATCAAAATCGGAGTCGTTGTCGATATCGACCGCTGCTACGGCGACAGGCCAGAATCCGACCGCATACGTAAACGGAATCGAAAAAGATCCGCCTCCTTCGTTCTTCAGCACCGAAACCGTATTCGCGTTTATGTTGACGACGGTAATATCGATGTCATTGTCTCCATCCAGATCGGCCGAGCAGACGCCGTTCGCGCCGTCACCGGTTACATACGTACCGGCCACGGCAAAACTCCCGGCACCGTCGTTTCTCAGTACGACTACGCGGTCATCAACGGCACAGGTGACCACCAGGTCGTTGTCACCATCACCGTCGATATCGTCAGCGACTACCGCCTGGGGCTGGTGTACCGGCATCGGCTCCGATGCCTCGCCGAACACTCCGTTCCCCTGGTTCTTGAGAACCGTCACGAAATTCGAGTCGCAATGAGTTGAGATGATGTCGCGGTCATTGTCGGCATCGACGTCTGCGACCCAGAGCGATGTCGGGCATACCCCGGAGAAGTAGTTGACGACACCACTGAACGTCCCATCATCGTTGTTAACGAAAACGGATACGCTGTCGGTGGTTTCATAAGTGACGACTAAATCATGGTCGCCGTCGCTGTCCAGATCTTCTGAGACCAGCGCAATCGGCGGCAAAACGGTAGGAATGGCACCCGCCCGTAAAAACGTTCCGTCATTTTGATTGATCAAGAGTGTGATGTCCTGCGAATCCATGTTGGCCACGGCCAGGTCAAGATCTCCATCTCTATCGAAGTCGGCTGCGACCACTGCGCGCGGCTGCTCCCCTGTCTCGTATTGAACGGTGGCATCAAAGAGAACTTCGCTTCCCGACGCCACACTGTTTAGAAGACAAATCACGACAACCATTAACACGTATTTCATTGCTCACTCTCCCGTATAGGGCATACATACCCCTGCTGTGGCGTTTTCAACGCCACGAAAATTCTTATTCTCATGTGGCTCCCCGGGGCCTTCTTCTTCATGTACGACAAATTACCACGCAGGTTTTCGTTTATTCGTGGTTCCAAGTTATTTTTCGAAGGATATAGACCGGTCGGTCCGAATGAGGCTTATTGATTCTCACGGAGTGAGGAAGAGCGAGACAGCTTCTTTCCCGGCAGTTATATGCTTGCATTTCGACCTCCGTGTGGTTATAGAAACAACAGATGCTCTAATCGGACCCTGAAAGTAAATATGACGGAAATCCGCATGATTAGCGACGTATAACCGATATGAAGACCATGCGACTAAGACAACCAATACTTATTTTCTCTCTTTTACTGTTCCTGGCGTGCCCGGCGACGGCTTTGGATTCACTCGAGATTTACACCAATCGGGGCGGCGTGGCGCTCAAGGACAACAACTATGAAATAGCCCTGAAAGCCTATCAGGATGTGTTGCGGCTCGACCCGGCCAATTTCGAGGCTACCAAGAACATCGGCGTTTGCTACTCCGCTATGGGAGACCAGGACCAGGCCCGGAAATACTTCGAACGAGCGCTGCAGATGAATTCTTCCAGCCCGGAAGTCGCCAACAATCTGGGTGTCATTTACAGTGGCCGGAAAGATCCCAAGCAGGCCATCGCTTTCTTCGAAAAGGCCGTGTCCCTGGACTCGAGCAACGCCCTCTATCTGTCGAATCTTGGTCTGGAATACACCAAAATCGGCCGCCTGAGCAAAGCTATTCCAGTGCTTCACAGAGCCTTTGCAATGGCCCCGCACAACGCCATGATTCCCTACGGCCTGGGGACCTCGTTCGCCAGCGCCGGCAATCTGGACAGCGCCGAATTCTACTTCGAACACAGCCTCAAGCTGGGCGGCAAGACATTCGATTTACGCTATCACCTGGGGACGGTGAAATCGATGCTGGGCAAAAACGACGAAGCGGAGTTCTTTTTCAAGAAAGCGCTGGAATTAGAACCGGGCCATGTTGATTGCCTGCAGTCATTGGGCTTGACCTATCTCGCCAGACGAGATTACGCACAGGCAGTGGAGCAATTCAAGAGAGTCGTTGAGGCCGATTCTACTTACCACGCCGGCTGGATCGGGTTGGGAACGGCCTACTCGCTGAACAATATGGTCCCTGAAGCCGAGGTAATTCTGGAGCGCCTTTTCAGCGTCGACTCGACCCTCGGTCTCCAAATGCTCAACATCATTCAACAAGAACATCGCAAGAGAAAAGGGGAGCAGGATTCCCTGGACCAGGGCCGGTAAGGGCTGTCCAGTGAAACCGCATCTTGAGTTCGCATCGCGGCGGGGTTAACTTTCGCCCGATCGGATAGGCCGCCGGTAAGTCAGCTCCACCCCGGCTAAACCTGCCTGTTAACTGAACCCGGTCACACTGAGCGGAATCGAAAGGTGTCGACAGGTGAAGTAACGAACAAGTGCAGCAGGTACAGCTTCACCCGTGAACCAGTCGTCTGATCCGAGGCCGCTTGTCACTTCTCCTCTCTGAAGCAGCTACTCTTTCAACCGGAATTCGTATTCCCAAGTCTCAACTGAAGTACGGCCGGATGTGGTTACGGAGAACTCGAGTTGCATCGGTCCGAGGATCAACGAATCACCCGAAAACACGGCCTTGAACGTCCCCGCCGGCACTCTGAGATTGTCGCAGCCGCCGGAGGCAATTGGAGACGGTGCCAGTGAGAGCCGGTTGCTGCCGAAGCCGCTTTGAGATCCCCGAGAGTCACAGAGGTTGGAGGCCCGGATGATGTGGGTGAGCTGATACGAAGGCCCGTCGACTACCAGTTCGACCGTATCGATGCGAGTAAACACCTGGTCGATGCGTCGTACCGTGAGTTCGCCGGTGAACACTTCCGGCTCAAAAGATGCCGTCGTCTCTTTATCGCATCCGACAGAAACCGTCAGGGAAAGCAGTAATATCGCTACAGTCGCTTTCATAATTATGCCTTCAATTCATCGCCCACTCTTGAAACGGATAAGCACCCTGAAACGTTCAAAGTATTGTGAAGTCTTTGGTCTCTACGTCATCTTCGACACGTTAGGAATTTCTGTCGAATCGGGCTCCGGCTGGCCGTGTTTTTCCCGATGGTATTGTGCGGCCGCTTTGACAAATTCTCTGAACAGCGGATGCGCCCGAGTTGGACGCGACTTCAATTCCGGATGAAACTGCACACCCACAAACCACCGGTGGTCCGGTACCTCGATGATTTCCACGAGTCGCCGGTCAGGCGAAAGCCCGCTTAATCTCAAACCGTGCTCGGTCAACATCTCGCGATAGACGTTATTCAACTCATACCGATGCCGATGACGCTCGGAAATCCGATCCGCGCCGTACGCCTGTTCCACCAATGAGCCCGTTTCAATCACGCAAGGATAGGCTCCCAGCCTCATCGTGCCGCCCAGTTCACTCACCCCTTCCTGGTCGGCCATCAGATGAATGACGGGATGTTTCAGGTTCGCCTGGTAAAACTCGTAACTGTGAGCCTCAGTCAGCCCGCACACATTCCGAGCAAACTCGATAACCGCGCATTGCATTCCCAGACAGATGCCAAAGAACGGAATATTGTTCTCTCGAACATATCGAATGGCCTCGATCTTCCCTTCGACACCTCGTTCGCCAAAGCCGCCCGGAATCAACAGGCCATCGATGTCATCCATAAGCTCGGCCGCGCCGCGACGTTTAATCTCTTCGGAACTGACCCAGCACAAATCTACCCTCGCTTCGCTGTGACTTCCGGCATGAATGAAGGCCTCGATTATTGACTTATACGCGTCCTTAAGATCGACGTACTTGCCGCAAATAGCGATTTTCAACGCCTGCTTGGGATTATGGATACGGTGTAACATGTTCTCCCAGTCAGACAGGTTGGGCGCCGGCAAATCGAGCCCGAAGTGACGACAGATAATGTCATCGGCGCCTTGCTCATGGAATTTCGAGGGGACATCATAAATGGTCGGCACATCCTCTGCCGAGATTACCGATTTGGTCGGCACCGAACAGAACAGGCTTATCTTCTGACGCAAGCCGTCATCAAGGGTCCTGGCGGACCGGCACAACAGCATATTGGGCTGAATTCCGATAGCACGCAATTCGCGGACAGAGTGCTGGGTCGGTTTGGTCTTGAATTCGCCCGCCGTCGTGATATAGGGTACCAGCGTCACATGGACGTACATCACATTGTCATACCCCTCTTCTAGACCCATCTGCCGGATCGCCTCCATGAACGGCAGCGATTCGATATCGCCGACCGTACCGCCGATTTCAGCCACCACGACGTCCGGTTTCTCGTCCAGCCGTTCGAACCGACGGATACGGCTCTTGATCTCTTCGGTCACATGAGGAATCACCTGGACCGTTGCCCCGAGGTAATCCCCACGCCGTTCGCGGGTGATAATCGTGTTGTACACTTGACCAGTAGTCACATTGTTGTCGGCGCTCAGGGACTGATCCAGAAAACGCTCATAGTGGCCCAGATCCAAATCCGTCTCCGAACCGTCATCCAGCACGAATACCTCCCCGTGCTGAAACGGGTTCATTGTTCCGGGATCGACATTCAAATACGGATCGAGCTTCATATTGCAGACCTTCAATCCCCGCTGCTGCAGCAACAGGCCGATCGAAGCGGACGCTATCCCTTTGCCCAGGGCCGACACCACGCCGCCGGTCACGAATATATACTTGGTTTTAGCAGCCATCATACTCCCTATATACGCACATCTCGCAGTTTTTCCAAATCCGACGGGCGGTCTACCGACACCGGCTTCATCGTTGTCTCAAATACCTGTATGGACTCACCGTTCTCCAGGATCCGCAATTGTTCGAGCGACTCGGCCTTCTCGTACTTCGATCGCGACCAGCCGGCATACCGGCGGAGAGCCCGACGTCGGTAGAAATAGATCCCTATGTGACCATAATACGCGAATTGCCGGCAGAGATTCTCGTTCCGGTCGCCGCGGACATACGGAACCGGCAGGCGCGAAAACCACAATGCCGTCCGGTTGTTCGCTGTCAGCACTTTAACGACGTTCAAATCAAGGAGTTCGTTATCGTTTTTTAGCCTGGTTGCCAGGGTAGCGAAGCCGATGCCGCTCTTCTGCCGCATCCGGGAGACAACCCGATCCAGAACTCCGGCTTTGACGCCGAAATTATCCGCCTGAATGTTGACAATGATTTCTCCTCCAAGTTCGGCGGCTGCCTCGGCCACCCGGTCGGAACCGGTCCGGTGCCGGGTGGACGTCCGGATGCAATCAGCGCCGAACGCGTCGGCCGCACGGAGAATTTCCAGGCTGTCGGTAGCTATAACCAAAGGACCAATTGTCTTTGACCGCCTCACTTCATTCCAGACATAGTAAAGAAGCGGTTTGCCTCGGTACTGGTAGAGGACCTTTTCCGGAAACCGGGTTGACTGCAATCGAGCCGGAATGACGCCCAGAACTTTCATCGGTAATCTCGAACCTCAACACTCTGGCCGTACAACACGTTGACTGCCTGTAGACTAACCTCGATGCTGAATTGCTGATAACAGTGTGCGGGCGAGAAATGTACCACACTCTTTCGGTGCGTGTTGGTGTTAATTGACTTCCTTAATACCGGCATGAGCGATGATACGGCAAGGAGTTACAGCTGTCAAGATTGAAAACGGACGCCTGCCGGGGAGGGTCAGGACTAAAGAACGCGGCAAATCAAAACGAATTCGATCCGTATAACATGCAGCTGACAAC
>CAZLBP010000040.1:12258-35198 GCA_964557855.1 uncultured Ignavibacteriales bacterium
TAAAGAACGCGGCAAATCAAAACGAATTCGATCCGTATAACATGCAGCTGACAACGCAGAAGAAGAAGTACTGGGCCGAGACGCTTGAGGGATTGAAGTCGGTGCTGCAATCGTAGACGAGAGCTCGAAGCAAAACTAAATCTCATTTTTTCACCACCGTCACTTCACCACAAGAAACTTCCGTCCTCGTTTCGCCCTGTTCCAATACCAGTGACCCGGATTCCGTAATGTCGACAGCCGTACCCTCAATGAACCGCTTGCCGGTGGAGAGTCTAACGTGCATCCCGAGTAGAGAGGAAAGATCCCGCAGCCGGCCGATCGACTTCGCCAATCCATGTTCGGTGTACTCCTGATAGAGAACTTCAAATGCCGTAAAGAATCTTTGCAGGAGCCGCACCCGATTCACGGGCTTGCCGTGGACGATGCGCACCGACGTCGCCAGGTGCCGTATTTCGGCCGGGAACTCATCCCGGTCCTGATTGATGTTGATCCCTACACCTACGATTACGTAAGCAATACGTGACTGATCTGCCGACAGCTCGGTCAAAATCCCCGCCACTTTGCGGCTTTGCACCAGGACATCATTGGGCCACTTGATCGAAACTCTGCCGGGAGTATGTTCCTCAAGTGTGGCCGCCAGCGCCAGAGCCGTCATCAGCGACATCCCCGGCGCTCGAGCCGGTGGAAACGGCGGCCGCAGTACAATGGAAACATAAGCTCCCTTTCCGGCCGGCGAATGCCAGGCTCGCCCCATGCGGCCCCGTCCCAGAGTTTGCTCCTCCGCCACCACCACCGTCCCTTCCGGAGCGCCGGCTTCGGCCCGTTCTTTGGCTATGTCATTTGTCGATTTGACCTGCCGGTAGGCCAGAATGTTCTTCCCGATGACCTTGGTCGGTAGATTGTAACTGAGCTCGGTATCGGTCAGCAGGTCGGGCGCCTCAAGAAAAGCAATCCGTGACTGATAATCCGAGATCTGATAACCCCAGGATACAGCCCGGGCCAGCGCGGCCTGGATTTCCTCGGATGATCTCCCCAGTTCACCGGCCAAGTCCGCGAGTGAATAGGATGCGCTCGGGTCCGCCCGGAGAAACGCAATCAACTCATCCGCCGGCTCATCCAGACTCGATCGCTCCATGGACTATTCCACCACTCTCATGCTCAGATCAACGGCCCGCGCCGAGTGCGTCAAACTGCCGATCGAAATGTAATCCACACCCGAGGCTGCGATTTCGGCGACGTTGTCCAGAGTGATGCCACCGGAAGCCTCAAGCTTGATGCCGGGATTAAGCTCACGAGCTTTCTTAACCAATGTCCCGAGACTTTCAGGTGACTGATTGTCCAGCAAAATCCGAGTAACCCCGGCCTCAACGGCTTCAATCAACTGGGATTCTGTGGTTACTTCAACTTCCACTTCAATCTCCTCGGCCTTAGTCTCAAACTGCAACCGAAAATCAGGCGTATCGAGAAACTCCCTGGCCAATGTAACTGCTTTCGTGATCGAACCGACTGAAGCTATATGATTGTCCTTGATCAGGATCATATCATAGAGTCCGAACCGATGGTTGCGGCCGCCTCCGTGTATCACGGCCTGCTTTTCCAGATACCGCCATCCGGGCGTCGTCTTGCGGGTATCCAGAATCACGCAATCTGTCCCTTTGACTCGTTCCACGAATTGTCGAGTGAGCGACGCGATACCGGAGAGATGAGCCAGGAAATTAAGCGCGACCCGCTCGGATGCCAACACCGTTTGATTGTATCCGTCGATATGTATGATCCGGTCACCGCTCCGGAAACTCTCGCCTTCCTTAATCAGCGGTTCCACCCGATTCGCGGAGTCAATCAACTCGAACACGAGCAGGGCCGGCTTTAGTCCCGAGCAGACCCCGTCTGACTTGGCGACGATATCGGCCTGAAGCGGGTTGGGCTCCAGACATCCCAGTGAAGTCAAATCACCGGGACCAACGTCCTCGGTAATGGCCGCTTTCACCAGGGCGAGCAATGCTTTCTCAAAATTTCCCATAGCTTAAGAGAATACACCTCCCGTCAAATGTCAATTGCAATACATAGCTGCCATGCTATATTCCGACATGTCCTGCGACAAAACAAAGTGCGCGATTGCCGTGCTTGGGTATGGATCTCAGGGGCGAGCCTTCGCGTTAAACCTCCGGGACTCCGGCTATGACGTGATGGTCGGGCTGCGGCCGCGCTCAGCGAATCGGTCACGAGCCAAAGGAGACGGTCTCAAACAGGTCACCACTCTACCGAAAGCCGTCCGACAAGCCGACTGCGTCTGCTTTGCGTTCCCTGACTTCCGGCACGGACAGGTATATCGAGAATCAATCGAACCCTTCATAAAAAGCGGCGTCACACTCCTGTTTCTACAGGGGATGTCGATTCACTTTGGCTACGTTGTGCCGCCTCCCGATGCCGATGTCATCCTGATTGCACCACATGCTCCGGGTGCAGCCGTCAGAGAGCGCTTCCAAACGGACAGATCAATCTCAGCCTTCTATGCCATCCGTCAGGATTCCAGCAAGAGGGCTCTCAACACAACCCTGGAACTGGCGCAAGCGGTCGGCTTCAAAAAAAAGCGGCTGATGAAAACGACTTTCGAGCACGAAGCCGTAGGTGATCTTTTCGGCGAACAGGTTGTTCTCTGCGGAGGGTTGGCGGCTCTGATCAAGAACGGCTTTGAAGTCCTGGTAGAAAACGGGCTCCCGCCGGAGAATGCTTATCTCGAAGTGGCCTATCAACTAGATTTGATAGTCGATCTTATCAAGAAGTACGGTGTCGAAGGTATGCTAAACCGGATTTCAGTAACGGCCCGATACGGCTCCATTGAGGCGGGTCCGAAGATCGTCAATGAGTCGACCAGAAACCGGATGAGGCAGGTGTTCCGGAGGATTCAGTCAGGCAAATTCACCGAGCGCCTTAATCGGCTCACAGATAACGAGATAGAGAAGTTGGCGGAGTCCCTGAAGACGCTCAGTAACCCTGAATTGGAAAAGGCCGCTCGGAAATTCGGGGTCTGATCCCCAACGATGTGCGACTCCCTCCCTTCTGTCCGCCCCATCAAACAAGTTGACGCTGAATTGAGGCTGGATTAGATTTCCTGTCAATGAGCCGGAAGATTCGCACAGCACGTATCATTGCTGTACTTATATTGCTGGCGCTGGTTGGATACTACCTCTACGATGTCCTGGCGCCTCTTACTCCCCATGAACGGGCGGCCCAGATAATCCATCTTGAGGACCGCCGCGAACTGGGCGCCAGATTGAAAGCATACCTGGACGACCCCGATCCGGATATCCGCGCCCGTGCCGCTCTGGCCGTGGGACGAATCGGCGGAGCCGAATCAGGACAGCCGCTGTTCAAGATGATATCAGATACCGTCTGGGAGGTAGCCTCCACGGCTGTTTTTGCATTCGGGTTGACGGATCAAAAGGAATTCGCCGTTAAGCTTCTGGATTCCGCCTACGAAGCTCCCTCGGGAATTGCTGTGACCATGGTGGAGACCGCGGGACGACTGACCGACAGCAGTATGGCCGACGCCATCGAAGATATCGGCAGCTTCCTTGAGCACCCATCTCCTGACGTGCGCGAGACAGCCTGCATGGCGTTGTTCAGGGCAAACGCAAGAAATGCCGTCGACCGGATTATCAATCTGATGCGCTCCGAACCGGACCCGGCCGTCAAACACGCAGGACTCTACGTCCTCGCCAGATTTCAGGCAACCGAAGCGGCCCACATTTTCACTGATTTTCTCGGCGATGCTGATCCCTTCGTCCGGTCGCTGGCTGTGAGGGGACTGGGCGCCGTCAAGACGCCGGAGGCGGAGCGGTATTGTATGATCGCACTAAACGACGCCAATCAGAACGTCGTCGCACAGGCCATAGGCGCACTCAGCCGTTCACAGAGCGGCGCTTCCGCTATGGCGCTCGCGGGCAGGCTTGAACACGCAAGCCAGGAAAAAGTCGTCACAGCAATAATCGCCGCACTCGAACAGAGAAAAGAGAGCTCCGGGCTGGATGCGGCTCTGTCTCAGATGGTACGACGTCGATCTCCCAATGTCACTGCCGCCACCGCAACCTATGCCGCGACTATCCGCCAGGGGAGAGCCGTTAATCTGATCGATTCGCTCATGCGCGACAGAAACCCGTTCATTCGAGCCGCCTGCGCCGAAGCCTTCGAACGGGTAGGCCACGAAAGCACTATCCCCCGCCTGGCGGTACTGTTCAGCGACGAAGATCCGGTAGTTCGAGCAGCCGCCTTCAGTTCACTCGTGCAAATCGACTCGTCCAATATCGATTTCTACCTGGAACAAGCTCTCACTGATCCCGATTACGTCGTCAACGTCCTGGCCGTCGACCAAATCTCCGAGAGGAAAATGTTTCGGTATCTCCCGGTTATGAGAACCTTGATGTCCCGCGGACCGGACATAGACGTCGATCTTCGCCGCTCGCTGGTGACCGGTGTCCGCCCGTTTCTCGAAACCAACCCGGATTCAGCAGCGTTAGCCATTCTGTGGATGGGACTCCGCGACGACAATTACACCGTTAGAAGAGAAGCCGACAAAATCCAGAACGAAGTTGCCGGCATCGACCGACGATCCGTTTCTCTCCTGGCCGAAACGCGTATCAGCAAAGCCAAAATCGAAAGCGCACTCGAGAAATACCGGATCAACCCTGACGCCACGATTATGACCGATAAGGGCGATATAGAGCTGGAGTTGTATTTCGATGTGGCGCCGTTGACCGTGCTTAACTTCATCGATCTGGCTCGCGACGGATTTTACGATGGCCTCCGGTTCCATCGAGTCATACCCAATTTCGTAGCGCAGGGAGGCGATCCTCGGGGTGACGGGTGGGGAGGACCCGGGTACTACATTCGCGACGAATATTCCAATGAGGAGTATAAGCGAGGTACCGTCGGTACGGCCACCTCGGGTAAAGATACCGGCGGCTCGCAGTTTTTCATAACACTGTCGCCGCAACCACACCTGGAAGGGAGGTATACCGTTTTCGGTCAGGTGCTCTATGGCATGGACGTCGTAGACAACATCGTGGTAGGTGATATAATCCAGCAGATTGTTATTCATGAAAGGAAACAATGAAACTAACTCACTATATGATTCCCGGTATAGTCGTCCTGCTGCTGTCAACGGGGCGGTTGTCGTCCCAGGAAACGACCGGAATAGATCCGGAAGCGATAATCGAACAAGCCCTCGCTGCCCAGGAACGACAAAGGGAACAGATACAAAACCTGGTCCTTGACGCGGAGCTGCTAGAGGGCAAATACGATGATAAGAAGGGATTCGAGGAAGAGAACCGCTTCGTCAAGAAGGTCTATCTGAAGTACCTGCCCGATACGGTCCTGTATTACGAGGAATACCTAAAGTATTACGAAAAGGGTGAGCTGCAGCCACCGGAGAAAAGGGACAAGAAAGCCAAAGAGCGGATGGAAAAGGCGAGACAACGCAAAGCCAAAAACATCTCCTTCTCTATGCTCAAGCCGTTCTACCCGGAAAACCGAAATGAATACGACATCACCTATGAAGGCGTCTTCGACGAGCAGATCGAGGGATACGTCTGCCACCATTTCAGCGTCCGCTCCAGGATCGAAGACGATGAACACATCGACGGGGAGTACTTCTTCGAAGCTAAGATGTTTCATCTGGTGCGAGTCGATTTCTCACCGGCCAAACTGGTCAAGAAGACCATGTTCAAGCTGAATGAACTCGACATGTCGATCACTTACGGCGAGACCGCGGATGGGAACTGGGTACCCCGCGAATTCAACGTTATCGGCAAAGGCAGGGCCGCGTTCTTGTTCGGAGTCGATTTCGCCGCGACCGAGTATTACCGCAATCCTGAAATAAACACCGACATCGCGGACGAGATATTTGGGGTGAACCATGACGAATGAAAGTACATTCAAGACCAAAGTCGTGAAAGTAGATATACCCGAAGGGCTCAACGTCATTTTCGGTATGTCGCACTTCATCAAGACGGTCGAAGATCTCTACGAAACCCTGGCGGAGGCCTCGCCGTCCCTCAAATTCGGCATTGCCTTCTGCGAGGCTTCGCAGCAGAGACTGATTCGCACCGACGGCAACAATGATGACCTCATCAAAAAGGCCGCTGATACGGCCTTCGATGTGGCTTGCGGACACACGTTCTTTATCTTCCTCCAGGACGGCTTCCCGGTTAACGTTCTGAACCGCATCAAGAACGTGAGCGAAGTCTGCCGCATCTTCTGTGCCACCGCCAACCCGCTCGAAGTTATCGTCGCCGAAACCGAGCTGGGCAGAGGCGTACTTGGGGTGGTGGACGGTGTCACTCCGATTGCCGTGGAGACGGATGAACACAAAGCGGAGCGGGCAAAATTCCTGCGAACTATCGGCTACAAACGTTGATTATATGCCCGGGACACCGTTCAGAAACATCTCAAGAATGAAACCAGACTTGGATAGGAGACAGCATGCGATTTGAATTGGAACGGTCACCGACCGAAAAGATTATCATCGAGAGCAGCGAATATAAGGGTCACGAACTGGTGTCCCTTCGTATATACTTCCTCTCCGCCGAAGATGAATGGCTCCCGACCAAGAAAGGGGTGACTTTCCGCCGCGATCAACTGGACGAAGTAGTGGAAGCGCTGCAGAAGATCAAGAAAGAGAACCAATAATCATATTAGTGTATGCACGGAACATGCTTGACATCTTGGGGCATGATTATGAGTTTTCATCCGGCAGTTGCGGCAGGACACAGTCCCGCTGACGCGGGATCAAGAGCTGACACAACAGTAACCGGAGTTTTTCAACTATCCGTCGAGAAGTAGACTCCTGCATGCTGCTGTTCACGCACGACAAAAACCGCCTCCTCGAACACTTTCGAAGAGATCCCATTCTTTTCGCCTATCATCTCGGTGATCTGGATGAGTTTTTTTTTGAAGATTGCCAATGGGCGATCTCCCTGCACAAGAGCACTCGCGTCGATGAGGCCATATTGGTCTACCACGGAGGTGAGGTACCTACCGTGCTCGCGTTCGGACTGAGTCCGAGGTTCGAGGCATTGCTGGACGAAGCATTGGAGCTGCTGCCGCCACAGTTCTATGGCCACTTTTTCAGTGAATACCGTTCGACTCTACAACAAATATATGACGAAAACCGTCTGGGCGCCTTTCAGAAAATGCGGCTCAATTCGTATCGCCCAGTCCACACCATAGCTGACAATAAGAACATCCGTCGTCTCGCTCCGGCAGATGCAGCGGAATTGCAGGATTTCTTCAGAAAAGCCTATCCCGACAATTATTTCATTGAGCGCATGCTTGCAACCGGCAAGTACTTCGCTTATGCGATGGAAAACAAAATCGTGTCGGTCGCAGGCGTTCACGTCTACTCAAAAAAACACCAGGTCGCTGCACTGGGCAACATCGCTACTTTGCCCGATTACCGAGGTCAGGCATTGGCAACCAGAGTGACATCATACCTGGTAAACGAGTTATTGGTTGAGAACTGCCTGGTCGTACTGAACGTGAAGCGTGACAATGAAGCGGCTATCAAATGTTATCGACGTCTGGGGTTTGAAAAGACCCATGAATATGAAGAGTCGTTGTTCAGGATGAGAAAGTAAGAGCCTGCCGGTACAACCGGCTACAACAGTGAATTCAGCAGCTTTTCGATATCCGACATCATAAACGGCTTGGCCAGAAAGCCATCGGGTCTGACGCCGGTCGTGTCCGATTCGATTTCGTTTACGGAATAACCTGAGATCAATACAACCGGAATCCTGGGATGCTTTTCTTTGATTCTTTCCAGCAGCTCCAGCCCGGTCATATGCGGCATTCGCATATCCGTGATCACCAGAGAAATCGATTGCTTGTCGAGCTCATCGAGAGCCTGCTGGCCGTCATTGGCCAGGACGGACGGGTAATCGAATACCTCCAGCATATCCGACAAGAGGGAGGACATGTTGGGGTTGTCGTCAACTATCAAGACCGTTTTTACCATAATCTAACTTCTAAGATAGAGTATCGGCAAAACAACATTAAACTTAGCTAAGAACGAAAAGAATTTACAGAATGCTGAGAAGAGCGGGCTATTAACTCCGCCTGAAGAGCCGAAATGCCTGAGTCGTTGAGAGCGGAAGTCAGAAATCCTTTGTTTCCATTTCCGTTATTAGGAACGAAGTCCGGACACAAATCTAACTTGTTGTATATTAACAGGCTAGGGATATCCCCAGCGCCGATCTCGTCGAGCACCTCCCGCGTTTGGTCCATGTGTTCGTACAAGTTGGAGTCGGAGCAGTCGACCACATGTAGCACCAAATCGGCCAACGCCACTTCTTCCAGGGTCGACTTGAACGACTCCACCAATTGATGGGGTAGTTTTTTGATAAATCCGACCGTGTCGGAGAAGACAATATGGCACGGATATCCCGATGACATCACGCGCGTAGTCGAATCCAACGTGGTGAAGAGCATGTCGGCCGTGCGCACATTCGCCTTTGTTAACCGATTGAACAGGGTAGACTTTCCGGCATTGGTGTAGCCCACCAGGGCAACTTTGTACAACGACTGACGTCTCTTCCGCTGCGTGGCGCGCTGGCGGTCGAGCTTCTCCAGCCTGGATTTCAAGTGAGCTATCTTTTTCCGCACCTGCCGACGGTCGATTTCCAACTGAGTTTCACCCGGCCCCTTGGCGCCGATGCCACCGTACTGACGTGAAAAGTGCACCCAGGCGCCGGTCAAACGCGGCAAAGTATACTCAAGCTGAGCCAGTTCTACCTGAAGCCGGGCGGCCGCCGTCCGGGCGCGACTCGCGAAAATGTCGAGTATGAGAATAGAACGGTCAATGACCTTGGCCTCAAGGCTCTCCTCGAGATTGCGCTGCTGAGCCGGAGACAGCGGGTCGTCGAATATCACACAATTGCTCTCCGTCTCCTGCATCATTTCCTTGATTTCGGTAACCAGGCCCTTCCCCACGTAATATGCCGGGCTTGGTTTCGGACGTACTTGTATACGATGTGAAATCACCTTGGCGCCGGCCGACACAACCAGGGCACCCAGTTCATTCAGAGAGTCGCTCACCTCCTGTTTTTGGCGGGAATCAGCAGCCAGGCCAATAAGAATCGCGCGTTCTGTCTCTTTCTTATCTAACGATATGACCACTATGGATAATATATGTAGTTTCTAGATTTTTCCAATATCCATTCTTATCTCTTTAACAAAAATACAGGCTTTGAGTTTGGCCCGGATTTGCGTACTTTTTGCAGCATGTATAACGCTACGGTGATGGACCATTTCCGGAATCCCCGCAATACGGGAGAGATAGCCGACGCCGACGGTGTCGGGAGTGTCGGCAATCCGGCCTGTGGGGATGTGATGAAGATCTATATACGGGTCGAGAACGACCGCATAGCCGAAATCAAATACAAGACATTCGGCTGTGCGGCAGCGATCGCCTGCAGCTCCAGGGCCTCGGAACTGGTATCCGGCATGACACTGGTTGAGGCCGAGGGGCTTTCTCGACAGGATGTTGCGGATGCACTTGATGGTTTGCCGGAAGAAAAGATGGCCTGCTCCAACCTGGCCCCGGACGCCATCCGGGCCGCTATTGAGAATTACCGTTCGAGGCAGTAACAAACCTGAGCATCAATGCGCGACATACTAAGAATATCCCAGCTCTTTTCCCAACTCGATGACGCCTCACTGGCTGAAATCGAAGCGACTGGCTCCAAGAAGCCGGTCTCCAAAGGTGAAATGATCTTCCACGAAGGCGACGCGGCCGCGTCGTTCTTTATTGTCGGGACAGGTAAAGTCAAGGTGTTCAAGCTGTCACCGGAAGGGAAAGAACAAATTCTGTTGATTGCCGGTCCGGGGGATACTTTCGCCGAGGCAGCCCTGTTTGCCGGGGGGGATTATCCCGCCTCCGCTCAGGCTATGGAAAACTGCGAACTGCTCGTGATTCATCGCGACCGCTTCATGGCTCTGCTGACCCGCAAGCCGAATCTGGCTATCAACCTTATAGCGCGTCTCTCGCAGTTGCTCAGACAGTTGACCTCGCTGGTGGAAGGGCTGTCCTTGAGCGATGTTACCACGCGCCTGGCGCTGCATCTTACAAAGATCGCAGACAGCGCCGGTCAGGATGATCAGCCTGTGATAACCCTCGCCGAAACCAAAACTGTCCTGGCATCGCAACTCGGGACTATCCCCGAAACGCTTTCCCGCTCGTTGGCCAAACTGACCCGTGACGGGATTATCAAAGTGGATGGGGCCAGGATTCAAATTCTTGACATTGAGCGCCTGAGAAGGCTTCGGGCGTAGATTTGCGAATCCCACAGGATGGTTCATGAACGAAAGCGACCAGCCGATAGAATATCCCATCGACGGTACCCTGGACCTGCATCAATTCTCACCCAGGGAGACAAGGGACGTGGTCAACGAATACATACAAGTCTGCCTGGAAAAGGAGATCCTGACTCTTCGCATAGTTCATGGCAAAGGGAAAGGAGTGCAGCGGGAAATAGTGCACAGCCTGTTGAAACAGCATCCCAACGTCGCTCACTTTCGCCACGAAAGCGGCAGCGGTGGAAGCTGGGGCGCGACGGTCGTGGATTTGAAGAATACCTGACCCTAACAAAACAAACCCCGAAGCTAATATACTCACGGGGCTTGTCTTGCGCTGGGCTCCCCCTCTATTATTGAAGGGCCACGCGGGATCGAAATATCGTAATCTTCTACTTAATGAACACCATCTTCTTCGAGTCACTGAAGTCCGCCGCACGCAGTCGGTAGAAATAGACACCCGACGCATACCGGCCGGCATCCCACTCAATTTGCATATACCCGGCGTCATCTTCACCGCTGAACCGCTCCACTTCCTGACCGAGGATATTGTAGATACTGAGTTCCCAGTCGGTCTCGAACGGCAGGCCGAACTCAATGCTCGTCACCGGGTTAAACGGATTCGGATAGTTCTGCGAGAGCGAGAATTCACTCGGCAGCGTATTGAGATTGGCTTTCAGGACATAGCCTTCATACGAGCCAATTTCTATCTCTTTGATCCGGTGATTTCCGTTCAAGTTAAGCACATTACCGATCTCAAGATAGGCATCACCGCTCATATTGTATATCAACACGCGTGTCTTCTCACCGTCAAAGTTGCGGCGAATCTCCATCTGCTCCGCATCGGCGTGCAAAGTCGGTTCGACTTCGCCGTCCAGCGTGAGGAAGATCGCTCCGACGCGGTAGTCGCTGCTGTTGATCGAGAGCACCCCATGCTGAACATCAAAGTCCACTTCATAGGTACCATTCGGATCCAGCTTCGGATACGGTATGGCGTCACCGGTAACCACTCGGATCAGATAGACTAGGTCAGCCACAGTCAGGCTCAACCCATCGGCGTTGACGTCACTGGCCGCAATCTGGCCGGCGGAGTTGATGGTGAAGACCCCCAGCCCGTACACGAAGTAATTGCTGTACAGCACGGCATCGGCGATCTCGTTGGCGACGCTGTTCAGATTAAGGTCGCCGCGGGCATCGATCGAGTCGGCGCAGACGATATCAATGCCGCCGTTAGTGAAATCAACACAGCGTATCGGCGCCGGTTTACCGGGTCCGCCGCCTTCCAGACAGAAATTTGGGGCGCCGTAGTATCCCGGGAAACCGTACGAGTTGTTGGTGATGTCGTTCAGTTCGAAATCAAAGACATTACGGGACAACCAGAGGGTATCACCGGACTTCGATGAGAACGTGTTATCGGCACAGTCGAGCCAGAAGAAGCGCACCGGGACGTACTGACATTCGAAGGTCGCGTCGTTGGTGACCATGAAGTCGATCGAGGCCAGCGCGCCCACCATGCCGTCGAGATAGCAACCGGGATGATACGCGCCGTTGTTGGTTTCAGCCAGGGCGACTATACGCAGCAGCCCGGTCGGGCAGCCGCTGCCGCAGTTGCCGTTGTCACCATGACGGTACGTGAAGTATTCCCAGCCACAGTCTTCCAGTATGGAGCCGACATGCACGTTGTTGATCGTCAGCGCCGTCGCGTCATACGCGATCAGGAACTCATAGCCGCCCAGTTCCTTACCGGATCCTTGCTGATATATAGTGACCGTCTCGATTTGACCCTGGTACGTACCGTGAGTCTTTTCGATCTGTACGTGGAGACACTCGTCAATCACGACTTCAACGCAAATCGTATCCACTATTTCGGCGCCGCAACCGTCGCGAACGGTGATCTCAAGACAATAGGTGCCGGTGGAATCAGCATTGAAGCAGATTTGACCGGTGGAGGCACTGTAGGTTCCGATCGGTGCCACGCTCACTCCGGTCAGGTTATCGTCGGGATCCGACGGTTCGATATCGAAGCACAGCTGACCGACCATGTCGAGATAGGCCGTGAAATTCGGCGGCAGATTCATCGACGGCGGGGAATTGTATTCGATTGTGACCCGCGAGGTGTCGAACTTCATGGCGCCGCAGGTATCGGTCGCTTTCACTACGAAGGTATAGGTAGAATCGCCGGCCGGGAGACTGTAACAAAGATTGCCGCTGCCGTCGAGATAGGCGCCGTCAGGTGAAAGTACTTCCGCCGTATCCAGATTGCCGTCCTCATCAGAAACGGTGGCCGGGCGACAGAGCAGTTGCGGATTGCAGAGGAAATAGGCCGTGTCGCTACCGACGTCAACCACCGGTGCGGCATTGATATCGAACGCGACCGTGAACGAATCCTCGCACACCTCGCCGCAGGAATCCAGACACATGATCTTGACCAGCAGCGACTCATCCGTACTGGGCGTGTACACCCAGTTACCGTTCACAATCGAGCCGGGGCCGTTCACGATTTCGCAATGGTCCAGATTACCGTCCGGATCATCAGCGCCGACCGGTAGAGTCACCTGAGTCGGGTTGCATTGGAAGAAAGCCGTATCTGACGGTACCTGACAGATCGGCGCGGAGTTAACTGAGACCGTCACACTGACCGTATCCACATCGGCTATGCCGCAAAGATCAATAGCGGTCAGGACAAACGTATAGGTCCCGGCCGTGTCCGGCGTGAAACAGATATTGGTGCCGTTATAAGTACCGAGTGAACCATTCAAGAAGCAGGTATCCAGATTACTGTTCGGGTCGGTACAGCTTGCCGGCCAGCAAACTTGACCTGCATCGCACTGGAACAAGGTTTGATCCGCTCCGGCATTGGCGACCGGAGGCTGATTGAATACCACTCCGATGTTGACCGTATCAATATCAACAGCCCCACATGCGTCGGTAACCTGATATACTACCTGATAAGTTCCCGTTGTATCCGGAGTAATGCAAATGTCGTTGTTGAGCGTATCAATCGTGGCGTCACCGGACACGAACTCTTCAAGCACGGCATTGTCATCTGTGTCACCCACGTAGTAGTTGACGCAGATCTCTTGGGCGGTACAGAGGAAGAAGACCAGATCGGTATCATGAGCGAGAACCGGGGCGCTGTTGATTGTCACATTATAGGTCAAAGTCGTCGTGTCACTCGCGCCGCAGGGGTCCGAGACGACCGCCGCTACGGTGTAGCTGCCCGCACCGGTTGTAGTGAAACACCACAGACCGCTGGCATTTACCGTACCGGCGCCGCTCAGCCTGGACCAGGTTAGTGTATCGTTGTCCGGATCGTCTGCTTCGAACTGGAAGCAGATCTGATCATTGGCGCAGATGAACGTATCCGCCCGTGTAGCCGGGTCGACCGCTATCGGATTGCTATTCAATGTCACATCCACACTGAATTGACACGTATCCGCACCACAGGTCGAGGACGCAATTACCTCAATTACGTAAAGTCCGGCCGTGTCGGCATCAAAGCTGACTTCGCCGCTCCCCTGATCATATGTGCCAATCGGAGAGACCGAGACATCGGCGCCGGGCAATGACACGTTTACCAGTTGGCAGATCTGACCGGGCGTACAAAGGAACATGGTCGTATCCGCCGGACAGGTGACCGTGACTCCCGAGTTTAGCGTGACGGTTATGACAACCGTGTCGGCGTGAACATCCCCGCACTCGTCCGTTGCCTGAACAACAAACTGATACGCACCGCTTGAGGCGGGCGTGAAGCAGATCTCGTTGGCAGTTGTATCTATGGAGCCGACTGCCGCTAAGAGTTCCTCCAGGACGACGTTGTTGTCATCATCACTTACGGTATACGGGAAGCAATACGTATCCCCGTCACAAATCGAGATACCAGTGTCATTCGGAACAGAGACAACGGGAGCCGAATTGATAGTCACATTGTATGTCAGGCTGACGGTATCCGCCGCTCCGCAGGAATCCGTAACCACCGCCGTCACACTGAAGCTGTTGTCGGAATTGGCATTGAAACACCATTGACCGGTCGCACTGACCGTTCCGACACCGGACAACTTAGTCCAGTTCGGTTGTCCGCCGTCAACATCTGAGGCCGAGAACTGGGAACAAATCTGACCCGGAACACAGAGGAAGGTATCAACCGGAGTGGTTGGGTCAACCGCCACCGGCAAACTATTGACGGTTATATCAGCAATAATATCGCAGGAATCGGTCCCACATGGTGTGGAAGCTACAATGCTCAATTCGTAGTGACCGGATGTATCTGCCGGGAAGCAAACATTGCCCGCATTGTAGTAGCCGATAGGACTTACCGTTATTGTGGCGCCCGGTGTCATAACCGTAACAGGGACACAAACTTCATCCCCGGCGTCACACACAAAGCGAGTCAACGGCGCGGGGCAGGTTATATCGGCCGTTTGTCCGATGTTGATATCAAACACGACCTCGCACGTATCGCTGCCGCAAGCCGTGGTGGCGATAACCTGGACAGCGTAAGTACCGCTGGTATCGGCAAAGATGCACAGTTCTCCAGCGGCGTAGGTCCCGTACGACGTAGTCACAGTCGCTCCCGCAGGTTCAATATCAAGCATAGTGCAGACGGTGGCTGTGTCGCACAGCGATGCGATAATCGTATCGGTCGGACAGGTAATTGTCGCCATCTCACCGATAGTGATTTCAACCAGGACGGTGTCCTCATCGCTTGCCCCGCACGGATCGGAGACTTGGACGATAAATTCATACGAACCGGATGAGGTGGGGGTGAAACAGATTTGATTGCCGGCCGTGTCAATACTTCCGAATCCGGATACCATCGTTTCCAGCAGTCCTGTTAAGCCGTCCGGATCATCCGGAGTATAAGTTACGCACACCTCTTGTGCGGCACAGAGGAACAGCGAGGTATCGGCCTGAGCCGCCACTGTCGGCGAAGAATTGGTTGTTACGTCTATGGTCACCGTGTCTCGAGTTTCAACGCCGCAGTCATCGGTGGCCAAGAGGACAAACTGGTACGATCCTGCGCCGGATGGAGTGAAACAAATCGACGAACCGTTATATGTACCGGGACCACTCTCCAACTGGCATGTGGCGAGATTGCCGTCGGGATCGCTGCACGATGCCGCCCAGCAAATCTGGGCCGGCGCGCACTGGAATATGGATTGGTCGGAGCCGGCATTGGCTACCGGCGGGCTGTTGAAACTGACATTGAATGTCAGCTCACAGGTATCCGCCCCACAGAGCGTCGAGGCGATTACGGTTATTGTATAGGTTCCGGCAGTATCGACCCAAAATGCCAGCGTACCGCCACTGTACGTTCCATACGACACCGAAACGGTTGCTGAAGCTGGAGTAATATTCAAGGTACGAGAGACAGAATCCGGCCCGCATAGGAACTTGTCGATGGTACTGGCCGGGCATGTAATAACCGGAGCTTCATCGAGAGTCACATTCACGACAATAGTATCCTGCCAATACGCGCCGCAAGAATCGGTGACGCGGACGACGAATTCAAACGCGCCATCGCTGGTCGGTGTGAAACAGATCTGGTTAGCCGCGGTGTCGATCGCGCCGAATCCGGAAAGCATGACCTCCGTCAGTCCACCCAAGCCATCCGCATCATCGACCGTGTAATCGAGACAGATTTCCTCTGAACTGCAAAGCACCAGCGAAGTGTCTCCTCCAAAAGCCAAAACCGGATCGGAGTTGATCGTAACATCGACTGTAACTGTATCAAAGTCCTCCTCACCGCATTCATCAATAGCGTGCAACGTGAACACATACTGGCCACTGGATGTCGGCGTGAAACAAATCTGGCTTCCGGTATACAGCCCCGGGCCGTCGAAAATGCAATCCGAGAGATTGCCGTCCGGGTCCGTACAGGTTGCCGGCCAACACACCTGAGTGGTATCGCACAGGAATAATGTCTGGTCCGTTCCGGCATCGGCCACTGGCGGACCGTTGACAATTGCGTTGACATTGATGGTATCTTCGTCGAATTCCCCACACTCGTCTTCATTACGGATGACAAACATGTAGAGACCGCTGGTATCCGGCACAAAGCAAACGCGCGAGTTTGGTTCGTCCAGGACCCCGGCGCCGCTTGCCAGTGAAAGGGTGGTCGGACGTGGATCATCGGGATCGGTCGCTATGTACGGCAGACACACTTCCGCCGCGGTACACAGGGTAACCGAGGTATCATTACCGAAACTGATTTGCGGTGGCGAATTGACGTCGATTTCAATGGTGAACTCCGACTCACATATAGCGCCGCACGAATCCTCACAGCGAATAGTAACCGTTGCCGTCTGATCGGACATGGGCGTGAAACACCAGTTGCCGGCGCTGAGCGTTCCCGGACCGGACGTTATCTGACAAACCTTCAAGTTACCATCGACATCGCTGCCGAACGCCGGCAAACAGATCTCCTGAGCGGCGCACTGGAAAATCAACGTGTCGTTTGGCACCGTGCAAACCGGCCCGGAGTTTATCGTCACGTCTATTTTGACCGTGTCGACATGAGTTGCCCCGCAAGCGTCGCTGGCCGCGAGAACGAAACTGTAGCTGCCGTTGGCGCCCGGGGTGAAGCATATTTGTGAGCCGTCGTATGTACCCGGCCCTTCAATGAGGGCACAACTGGCCAGATTTCCATCGGCATCGCTGCACGAGGCATCCCAGCAAATCTCTGTCGGACTGCACAAGAACAGCGTTTGGTCTTCGCCCGCATCGGCCACGGGAGGCGTGTTCAACGTGTAATGAACAACGACCGTATCAAAGACCTCCTCGCCGCATACATCAGCGCCTTTCAATACAAACTCATAGTCGAGACTGATAGTCGGCGTGAAACAGATCTGAGACCCGTCGAACGTACCCGGTCCGGACACCAGCTCGGCGCTGACCAGATTGCCGTCCGGATCGCTCACGGAGGCCGACCAGCAGATCTCTGCGATGTTACACTGGAAGATGGTCAGGTCACTGCCCGCATCGACTATGGGCGCCTCATTGACATCGACTGTAACCGTGAGCGTATCGACATCCTGAGCTCCACATGAATCTACAGTTCTGACCACAAACGTATAATCTCCTTCGGTAACCGGATTGAAGCAGACCTGATTGTTTCCCAGATTGATATATCCGCTGGGATCACCGCTCAGGATTTCGACCGTGTCGACATTGTTGTTCGGATCGGTAAGAGAGTATGTCAGACAGGCCAATCCCGCTGAGCACATGAACAGAGTCGTATCGGGCCCGAGAGCCAGAGTCGGCGCGCCGTTTATCGTCACGTTGTAAGTCAAGCTGACGGTATCGGCGGCCCCGCAGGAATCAGTGACCTTGGCCGTTACAGTGAATGTCCCACTGGCGTTGGCGTTAAAGCACCAGAGGCCAGAGCCGTTGACAGTGCCGTGTCCGGAAATCCGGCTCCACGTTAATGACTGCCCGTCAACATCGTTGGCGGAGAACTGATAACAAATCTGTCCGGCGACACAGAGAGCCGTATCAACAGGTGAAACCGGCTCATCCGCAACCGGCGCGGAGTTGAGTTCAATGTCGGCCAGTATGGTGCAGGTGTCCGTACCGCAACTCGTTGAGGCGATCACCTCAATCTCATAATGGCCCGATGTATCTGCGGGGAAACACACGTTCCCGCCGGCGTAAGCTCCGATTGGATTGACAGTAACACTTACTCCCGAACCGTTGATACTCACCGGCAGACAAACCGTATCAGCCCCGCAGAGGAAAATGTCCTGCGGAGCGGGGCATGTAATATTAGCCGCCGATCCGATTTCGATATTAAACGTAATCTCACAAGTATCGTTACTGCAACTCTCGGAAGCAATGACCGTGATCGTATACGTCCCGGAAGTATCCGCCTGGAAACAGAGTTCACCGTTGGAATATATGCCGTAAGATGTAGTCACCGAGGCAGTAGCAGGCGAGATATCCAGCATGTGACAAACCTGGTCAGCGGTGCACAGGAAGACGTCTATTGGCTCCGTCGGGCAGGCGATACTGGCTTGTTCGCCAAACGTGATGATCACGTTGATCGTATCGACGTCTCCCGCACCGCAGGAATCCGCAACACTGACTATGAACTCGTATATTCCTTCGGTTGTCGGTGTGAAACAGATTTCGTTGGAGGAGGTGTCAATGCTGCCAAAGCCGGATTCCATGGTTTCAACGAGTCCGTTCGACCCTTGAGGATCCCCTACCGTGTAGCTCAAACAGATCTCCTGTGAGTCACACAGAAGATAGGCAGTGTCTGCTCCGAGGGCGATAGTCGGTGGTTCATTGAGGGTCACGTTAAACGTATGACTGACCGTATCGGCCAGACCACACGAATCGGCGACTGCCGCTGTAAGAGTAAAACTGCCTGAGGCAGTGGGGGTGAAACACCAGAGGCCGCCCGCCGTTAAGCTGCCGTCACCCGACAGCATGCTCCAACTTAGAGAATTGCCCTGGGCATCGGTAGCGCTGAACTGATAGCAGATTTCTTCTGACTCGCACAAGAATCGGTCCACAGCGGGTCCCGGATCAACCGCAACCGGAGCCGAATTGACGGTTATCGTGTAGCTTATAGTGGTCGTGTCAACCGCGCCGCAAGAATCATTCACAATAACTGCAGCTCCATATGTACCCGACACCGTCGGGGTGAAACAAAAGTGACCGTCGGGCGTGATTGAACCGACGCCGCCGATGTGAGTCCACGTTAAGACCCCGCCGTTCGGGTCGGTTGCGGTGAAGTCGTAACAAAGTTCCGTCACGTCGCACAAAGACAGTGTCACCGGAGTAGGATTGGTCGCTATCGGCGGGTCGTTGGTGTCGACCGTCACCACAACCGTATCATAATCCTGCTCACCACAGGAATCGATCGCGTGAATAACGAAGGTATACGCCCCTACTGCCGGCGGGGTGAAACAGATCTCGCTGCCGCTCAGCGTCCCGGGGCCCATGATTTTCTCCGTCAGAGCCAGGTTATTGTCTATGTCAGTGAATGAGACGTTAAAGCAGATTTCGGACAGATTGCACTGGAACGTGTTGATATCGCTCCCGGCGTCGGCGATTGGAGGCGTATTCATGGTGACGGTGACCAGCGTCGTATCCGCCCCAACATTGCCGCACGAATCGGTTGCCGAGACGATGATCTCGTAGAATCCCGAAGTGTCGGCATCAAAACAAACGTCGGTCAATGTGGGCGAGGCCGTCGTCCGAGCTGCATAGCCGTCAATTTCCAGCGTGCCGCTTACTCCCCGGACTCTCACACTGTTAAACGTAATTCCGTCGGGCAGGTCCAGTGTTATGCCGCCGATACCGGATGAGGCTGAACCGCCCGGCACAACCATCGTCAACGAGTGTACGATTGAGCCGTTGAGCTTGAACCAGATGTCAGCCGTCCCGCCGCCGTTGGTGTTAGTGAATATAACGAAGTCAGAATTCGCCCCGTGACAGCTGGTAATATCCTGCGAGAATCCGACTTCACAGTAGTCATTGGCCGCAAAAGCCACCGAACCGTCTCCGCTACCGCCATCCGGCCCGCCTGAGCCGGGCACAGTAAATGTCAGATCAGTCGGAGCATAGAGCAAATGATCAACTGAATTATCCGGTTCAAGTCCCGTGGGGAATGAGCCGTTGTCTATAACGATATCCGCGTGAACGAAATTCGGCAGCACGACTGAGACACCGGATTGTGAATTGACAGGTGGTACAAAATCCGATGCCGAATATAGTATTGTCCCCGGAGCACCGCCGCCAACCTGCGTAATGGAACCACCCAGGTCATTGATGCGGCTTACCTGATCGAAATTGCTCATTGTCCCGGTGTAGGAGCCGGTGTTTGTCGAAACTGAAGTTACGTCACAATCATTATCGGTGATATCAACCGGCAGGCAGATTTCCGCCGGGCCGCAGAGAAATATCGATGTATCCCACGGCAATTCGACTACAGGAGCCGTGTTTATTGTCAGATCATACACCACCGTGACCGTGTCGGCCTCACCGGTGCCGTCGGAGACTTCATACACCATCGTGTAGATGCCACTCGCAACGGGAGTGAAATCGAAATACCCCGTCACCGGCGAAACGGAGGGAACTGAGCTGAAGAAGCCGGGACCCGAGAGTTGTACCATGCTCAGAGTATCTTCGGGGTTGGGATCAGTGGCCGTCAACGTATCATAGATTGTTCCCCCGGCGCACAGGCTGACGAATACGGTATCATCCTCAGCGGGTGTCACAAAATTCGGCGGTTGCGTTGGCGGACAGAACAGCGTAGCAAACTGAACACCGTTACCCTCATACGCCCAGCTGCCGGCGTAGCGGTTGCCGTACGTCGTGCCGGTAGTGATTAGCCCGTTCGCATTATACGTTTCGCCGGGTAATGCCTTTGACGTGAAGCGGCTCGTGTTGGGATCTTCATCCGGATCATTAACCTGATATTGATCGGTTATGCCGGCATAGGTGTCAACGAAGCCGGAAACATCCGACAACGGCAGCATGTCGTCACCCAAATAGATTTGATCGGTCCCGAACGGATCACCGTGACCCGATGACCAGAGATTGAAGTCGATGGCGCAACCGGCCACGGTAACACCCAAGGTGTCCCGAAAATCACCGGTGTCTTTCGGTTTGGCGTAATCAATAGTAATGTCCCACCAGATTTCATAGAGGTTCGGTGCGATCGAGTCCGGCCACTTTATCCAGCCCCAACGGTCATTCTGCTTCAGATCTCCCGAAAGCTCGAATCCCTGAATCCAGATATTGACGCCTTCGGCAGGCGCCTGGTCCAGTGTGGCCAGGATCGAACCATGAAACTGCTCGAGTGAATTGCCGCGCGAATACAGGTAATTTGCGATATACCACTTACCCTCGGCCGTATCATTGAATATATAATACCCGCCGGCATCGTTGGTGAGCGGCTCAGGAAGAGCCGGTACACCCTGAAAATAGCTCGAATCGACCAAATTGTAATTAGGCGGAGCGCCCGGAGGATTATTCCCGTAAGGATCATAGTAAGTGGAAAACGGTCCCGACCCGCCTTTGCCGCCTTGGGCCCAAACGTGACAGGATACCACAACAGCACTTAATATCACATACCCTACTATCCGCTTAGTACTCATAGTTTTCATTCTCTCCTGCGATATGTATATTCACTATTTTGCATCTTGAAAAAACCAATATCCCTGCCAGGCGCAATCCGACAGTACACACCCGATCGCTGGCATTTTATTCACGATGATGAATGTTCGTAGTAAAGCTGGGAAGTAATAAACTTGAGCAATCGTCCACTCGCTACTCCCGAATTACCTATTTTGTCCATCTTCTTCTGGATCTTAACCAAATCAATGTCACACATGATTCGTCTACCCGTAAGACCCATGCTGCTATTTTACAGTATAGTGAAAACTAATTGTTTCGTCAAGGGGAAAAGCTTGATTTTCAAGGGTTTTCGCTAAATTGGGACGTTAGCTTTTGATTACCAGGCCGTTAGATACACTACATTATTAAAAAATCAGGTCGATTTTGTCTTGTTGTATCTAGTGCGCTGGAGCCGATAAGAGGGTGAAAGATTGCTTGGCTGCAGGCAAGTTCTTATCTCCCAAGATTATAAGATGTCACAAATTCTATCCGTTTTGAAGCTGCCGGGTGAGTATAAAACCAGAACTCAATGACCGGATGCGGGTCCGGATCGGACAAATTGAATGCCGAGAGTTTCTCAAAAGACTTGGCCGCCGTCACGCCGGAGACTCCCGAAATCTCCATAGCAAACGCATCCGCATGATGCTCAATATACCGGCTGTAACTGTTGGTCAATGGCTGAAACAGGAACATGATTACAGATGCCAACAGAAGCACCAGGGGCAGGGAGGCAATATCGGACAAGCGGTCAAACCTGTAATACCTCTTGAACTTACGAATCACTCTGTGGACTAGCCTGTCGGTCAGCCACAGGGTAAACGCGATAAACAACACTGCCGCCATTACACCCCACCAAACATCGTTCTTGACGTAGTGCCCCATCTCATGCCCCATGACAAACAGAATCTCATCATGCGTGAAGTTGTCAATCATGGTATCATACAGCACAATCCGCTTGGTCCCGAGCAATCCCGTCACGTACGCATTTATCTTCGATGACTGCCGGGAGGCGTTGACCTGAAATACATCAGGATTCTCTATGCCCGCCTCCGACGCCAGCGCCAGCAGTTTCGACTTCAATTCCGTGTCCTCAATCGGGACAAAATCATTGAACAACGGTGAAATCCAAATTGGTGCAATAACTACGAGAAGAACTACCATGGGTATTGCGGCAACCGAAAATAGTAGCCACCATCGCTTGTATCTGCTTACAGTCCAATAAAATAACATCACCGGCACAATACCGATCACGCATAGAACAAACAGCCTCAGCAGATCGTCTCCCCACCACGCCAGAAAGCTCTGATTCATGAACCCATACTCGGATTCGATTATGAACCACCTATACACGTCGAACGGGAAGCGAAGTACGTATTCTACAGCCACAAAGAGCACGAGAAACAGCCATACGACTAGCAGTCTGTCGGAGAACCTCAGTTTATTGATTTAATTAGATCATTTGAGGG
>CAZLBP010000041.1:0-34556 GCA_964557855.1 uncultured Ignavibacteriales bacterium
TTCGGATTTCGGGAGTGATATGCCGTTTGAGGTGAGGATAGTCATTGCCGTTTTGAATAATCCCCAGCTGTCTAAGCACCTCAACACATACCGCACCCAGAGCCCGCCAGTTGCCATCGTGAATCTTGACGACAATGCCCAGGGGCGGATCGGACAGACCGATGGCCTCAATGGACTCGGCGCCGACTTTGCAGACCAGCCGGTGAGGGAACGACCGGGCCAGGTCATAGTCGAACCTGTTTTCTCCGGACACCATTTCCGAGTGTGTAGTCATCGCCTTGAATATAGTCTCCGGCACCAACTGATTTATATTCGGAGCTGTTTGGTGCAATGCGATCTTCTTAAATCCAAGCGCCAGATTGATCAGGGGCAAGGGATAATTCGGCGCACTGCAGCCGTCGATGCCGACCGGCATGTCGGCTATCGGATATTCGCAATATTCCGCCAACAGCCGTTTGACCATCTGCTGTGATTTGCAGTCAGGATTGAGATAATCCTTCGAGGGATCCCCCACGTATTTTGCCAGCGCCAGGAACCCGGAGTGTTTCCCCGAGCAGTTATGTCGGGCCGGGTCGGTTTCTTCTCCGTTCCTGGGGAACTGTTTCCGTTCCGACATGCCGAGCGGCCAGTGGCTGCCGCACTGCAGGTCAGCGGCTGAATGGCCCGAAGCTTGTAGATTGCTAAGAACGACTTTGCGATGTATCTCGGTGCCGTTGTGGGACCCACACATCACCGCCAATTGCCTCAGATTGAAAGCGTAGTGATCAGCCGTCCCCGTCTGAATAAGCGGCATCAGTTGAAAGGGCTTGATGGCGGAGCGGGCCATGACCACCATTTGAGGATCGCCGAGACAGTGAGTGAGTCTTCCCTGTTTGTCCACAACGGCAACCGAGCCGTAGTGGACAGCCTCAACAGCTTCGCCGCGACACACCCGGGCAACAACGTCTACTTGTGCAGCCATGAACCGGTACCCTATAGAAGCTCGAAGTAACTGCTGACTCGATAAGAGACGACTATTTTGGAGTAGTTGGGATGGCCCCTCAGACGGTAGTGCAGCGTTACCGACTGTATCGTGTTGGTGACATCTTCGAGTGTGACCCAGAATCGTACTTTGACCGACCGGTGACCGGGTATAACCTCGGCCGGTTCTTCCCCTGAGCCGCCGGTGTAGCCGCTCTTGGTATCGAAATCGGCGTAGTATATGCGGTTTTCGTCATCCAGAACGGCGATCTTGAACTCATCTATCGCCAGCGGTTCATCACTTTCATTGGCTAGGAGAATCTCGTCCTGCAGAGACGGATCGGAGCGCATGATTGACAGCTCAATAGGCATTTCGACCCGGAGAACACCACTCTCGGAGATGCACATGGCGCCGTCGCGGATGTTACAATACTTGAAATCACTGCCGGTGGCATCGGAATAAGTCCGGTCATAGTCAGCGTCAAGTAGAGCACTGACCTCGGGCTTGCCACAAGACAGCAGGGTGCCCACTATACAGAGGAGCAGTATCGATATGTGGTTCTTTCTATCTCTATCTGGCATTTGTCTACCTTGTCTCATTGCCGACTTTTCTCGTTTGGCACCAATATACAATCTGAAACAGGGTTCAGTCTACTCATTCTTGAGTGTTTTTCTTATGGCGACGGCAGTTCTCAGGTCAGGCCCTTCATGGCGTGCTGACAGTCCTATCTGATCTTACCGGGGACATCGCCACGTTCATTTCGGTAATAAATTAAGCATACGCTCCAATACAGCTATCTGACCCGCTGACCAATATAGCTGCTGATTGCTGTCGTTGCCATCACTGAATGCCGTCTTGCTCAAATATGTGAACAGGCTGTGTGCGAACTCGAAAGAAAACCCTACTCTGCTAAGTGCTTGCATAAGTAAGCCGGAACAGGTATACTATACAGGTACATATTGCTCAGATACAAACCATCATAAACACACTCACCCTCGACAAGGAGGAAGGAATGTCCAAGCTAATCCACAGAGTACCGGCTGTGCTGATCGCGGTGCTGGCACTGGGGCTGATGCCGCTGACGGTTCTGGCCGAGGCCGAGTTTTCGGGCGGTCCGCCCGATGGGCACACGGGCGGACCGGGCGAGGCCAACTGTACGGCCTGTCATGCCGGCTTTCCGTTGAACTCCGGAGATGGTCAACTCGAAATCATCGGCGCTCCCAGAAGCTACACACCCGCTGCCACCTACAGTATCGCGGTCAGGATATCTGATCCGAGCCAGATGCGGTGGGGATTCGAGATCACGGCCGTAGCTGAAAACGGCGACGGCATCGGTAGTTTCACCATCACGGATGCAACCAACACTCAGCTTTCCGACAACGCTCCGCCGAATCGTGACTACGTCAAGCACACGTCCGCCGGCACGTTCAACGGCACTGCCGATGGACCCGTGATGTGGACGTTTGACTGGACGGCTCCGGCCACCGATGAGGGTCCGGCAACGTTCTACGCGGCCGGAAATGCGGCCAACGGGAACGGGAACAATGGCGGGGACTACATTTACACAACAAGCAACGAGTTCCGTGTCCCCGCGAGCGGCACCACGGGTTTACTATTGTTGCTGCTGATGATCACAGTGATAACGGTTGTGACTCTTCGGCGCAATAGAGCGCGGGTGACGACGCTTTAGATTACCATCCTTCCCGCGAAAGCATAGTAGAGCAGGTCTGTTTCAGACCTGCCTTGGAAGTTGCGGCAGGTCTTGCGAATCCACATCCGTGGAGTCGTGTGACCTGCCGCTGTTGCATATTAACGAGTTACGTGTCGCATCACAATCCCGTTGGCACGAGATCCAGACCCGACACAACAGCACATGGCGTCTTTCAACGGGCCATTGAAAGAGGTAGCCGAAGAGCGGGGAGTGTGCTTCTATTCCGTCTGGAAACAAACCCACCCCTAACTGCTCCCAGGAGGGGAACAAGAAAAGACGGTCGGATCATCGATAAAGGCAATTGTTTGGCGGGTCCAAAGCGGACGAGTCTTTCAAACATGTAGCCCCTCATTATCCTTTCCCATCACGCGTTTTATCCGTACCCTCAGACCATAACCCAAAACGAATGGAGAGACGACTCATGCTGAGGAAAGAAGACAGTGTACTCGTGATAATCGATATCCAGGGGAAGCTCGCCACGCTCATGCACCAAAAAGATGAGTTCTTTGCCAACGTCGTACGAATGATAAAGGGAGCGAAGTTGCTCGGGATACCAATCCTGTGGAATGAACAGGTACCCGACAAGCTGGGCAAGACTCAGTCAGCAATTTCAGAGCACCTGACCGATTCCGAACCGCTGGTCAAGAAGAGCTTCAGTTGTTGCGGGAATGAAGACTTCGTGCGGCGGTTGGAATCACTCAACCGCAAACAGGTGCTTTTGGTCGGGATGGAGACCCATATCTGCGTGTACCAAACCGCAATTGAACTGTTGCCATCGGGCTATGAAGTATTCGTCGTGGCGGACGCCGTCTCCTCTCGGAAGCCGGAAAACATACGGATTCGTCTCGATGCCATGAAGGATGCCGGCGCCAGGATCACCAGCGTGGAGATGGCGCTGTTCGAGATGTTCGACATCGCCGAGGGCGACCAGTTCCGCAAGATGGTGGACGTTGTGAAGTGACCGTGTCGGCGAGTCTCTGACACAACCCGCGTTGTCTTGTCTTCCTGAGCGGAGTCGAAGGATGAAGCGAATCTGGAAGCCGGACCTCACGATTCGATTCCGCTCACCATGACAGGGATCCATATTCGACGAATTCTACCGATTCAATAGTAGTATTCCGATAGCTCTTTACATCCGTTCCAGAGCACTATATATTCCCCCCCAACCAAGTCGCCGACTCCGTCCGTAACGCTTGCCCCGTAGCAGGTTGCGCGCGGACCGGCCGGATCAGATTGACACGCACAGGCAATGCCGGAGGATAGATGTTTCGGATTGAGACCAAAATCAGCACCAGCTCCGAGGAATACAAAAAGAACTACGAGCAGAACAAAAAGCAGCACTTACTTTTCAAAGAACGACTCGAACAGGTGAAACAGGGGGGCTCCGAAAAAGCCCGCAACCGACACCTCGAACGTAACAAGCTTCTCCCCCGCGACCGGGTGCAGCGCCTACTCGACAAAAACACACCGTTCCTGGAGCTCAGCCCGCTGGCCGCCTATGACATGTACGATAATGAGGCGCCGTGCGCGGGAATAATCACCGGCATCGGCTGTGTGCACGGTCGGGAAGTGATGATTATCACGAATGACGCAACCGTTAAGGGGGGAACATACTACCCGATCACGATTCTCAAACATGCCCGCGCTCAACGAGTCGCCGAGGACAACCATCTCCCCTGCGTCTATCTTGTGGACTCGGGCGGCATCTTCCTTCCCCTGCAGTCCGGGACATTTCCGGACAAGGACCATTTCGGTCGCATTTTCTACAACCAGGCCCGCATGTCAGCCAAGGGGATTACGCAAATCTCGGTCGTTATGGGCTCCTGTACCGCCGGTGGGGCGTACCTTCCGGCGATGTCCGATGAGACGATTATGGTCCGCAAGCAGGGAACGATCTTCATCGGCGGTCCGCCGCTGGTCCAAGCCGCCACGGGCGAAGTGGTCACGGCCGAGGAACTGGGCGGGGCGGACGTGCACTGCCGGACATCGGGCGTGTCGGATCATTACGCTCAAAATGACGAGCATTCGCTCAAGATTTGCCGCAACATCATCGAAAACCTGAATCGCAACGATAAGTTTCCGATAGAACGTACCGAACCGGAAGACCCGTACTACGACCCGGAGGAGCTCTATGGCGTGGTCCCCAATGACTACCACAAACCGTATGACATCCGCGAAGTCATTGCCCGCATAGCCGATGGCTCCCGCTTCCACGAGTTCAAGGAGCTCTACGGCGCGACATTGGTAACCGGCTTTGCTCGCATAATGGGGTATCCAGTCGGCATTTTGGGTAACAACGGCGTGCTGTTTTCCGAATCATCCTTGAAAGGCGCCCACTTCATCGAGCTGTGCACCGAGCGCAAGATTCCGCTCGTTTTCCTGCAGAACATCACCGGCTTCATAGTCGGCCGTCAGTACGAATCGGGCGGTATCGCTCGCGACGGCGCCAAGCTGGTGCATGCCGTGGCCAACGCCGATGTGCCGAAATTTACGGTGATTGTCGGCGGCTCGTTCGGCGCCGGTAACTATGCCATGTGCGGCCGGGGCTATTTCCCGCGCCTGCTGTGGATGTGGCCTAACGCCCGCATCTGCGTCATGGGCGGCGAACAGGCGGCCGGTGTCCTGGCGACCGTCAAAATCAAGCAGCTCGAAAAAGAGGGCCGCAAACTCACACCCGAAGAAGTAGACGAGATAAAGAAACCGATTATAGAGAAGTATGACCAAGAGTCCACGCCCTATTATTCCGGAGCGCGGTTGTGGGATGACGGGATGATCGGCTTCACTGAAACACGCGAAGCCCTGGCGCTGGGGATAGCCGCCTCGCTCAACGCCGAGATCCCGGATCAGCAGTATGGTGTGTTCAGGATGTAAGATGGAATCCCGGCCTGTCATTCCTGCGAAGGCAGGAAGCCATTCCCGGCTTCAATGGAAGATGGACCCCGGCCTTTGCCGGGGTGACAGACCGACTCTTCGACTCCGTTCAGGGTGACTGGACTGAAAAATAGAACCTGGCTAAACCAATGGACCTGACAACAGTAACATACGACAAACATGACAACCTGGCGCGCGTTACCTTCAACCGGCCGGAGATACACAACGCCTTCAATGCGACGGTCATCGCGGAAATGGCACAGGTGTTCGACTCCATCGACGAGGACAATGACGCCCGCGCGGTCCTGATCACCGGCAAGGGGAAGTCCTTTTGCGCCGGAGCCGATCTGAACTGGATGCGAGGCGTGATCAAACAGTCGTTCGAGGAAAACCTGGCCGAATCCAATGCGTTGGCAGAGCTGTTTTACAGCATTTATAACTGCAAACGTCCCGTAATCGGCAAAATCAACGGCGCGGCTATCGGTGGCGGTACGGGCTTCGTGGCGGTGTGCGATATAGCCATCGCGGCTCGGTCGGCGGTGTTTTCCTTTTCCGAAGTCAAGATCGGGGTTGTGCCCGCCTGCATCGGACCGTATGTCATCAAGAAGATGGGGGAAGGCAAAACACGCGAACTGTTCATTACGGGCGAACGGATGAACGCCAACCGCGCCCACGAAGTCGGTCTGATCAACAAAGTGGTCGATGATGATCAACTTGACGCCGAGGTCGACAAGCTGCTCAAAGCGATCCTGTCGTCCGGCCCCGAAGCGGTTGGGATGGCCAAGAAACTGATCAGCAGCGTGCCCGGCATGACGCCGGAGCAGTTCAAGCCGTACACGGCGGAAATGATCGCCAAACTGCGCGTCTCCGACGAAGGTCAGGAAGGGATGGATGCGTTTTTGAACAAGCGGAAACCGAAATGGGTGGAGTGATGAGCCTTCGATACGACGCGTCAGGTCACACCCTGTCGAGGGCGGGTCAAGACCTGACGCAACTGGAAATACTCGTTCTTAGACTTAGATTGGGAATGAAAACAACTGGATTCCCGCGTTCGCCTGAATGACAAACATAAAAATACGCAAAACACTATGAAACAACTCTTCAACAAAATCCTCGTCGCCAACCGCTCGGAGATAGCCATCCGCGTCATGAACGCTTGCCGCACGCTCAGCATACCCTCGGTGGCCGTCTACTCCGATGCCGACAAGTTCAGCAAACACCGCTTCTATGCGGACGAGGCTGTATATATTGGCGAGGCACCGCCCTTGAAGTCGTATCTCGATATCAAGAAACTCCTGCAGGCGGCCAAAGACACCGGCTGCGACGCCATCCACCCCGGTTACGGTTTCCTGGCCGAGAACCCGCTGCTCGCACAGAAGTGCATCGATGAGGGCGTCACGTTTATCGGGCCGTCCCCCGACGCCATCCGCCTGCTGGGCAATAAAGTGGAGTCACGCGTCAAGATGGCCGACGCCGGCGTGCCGTTGATACCCGGTATGAAAGATGCCTCGGCGGATCTGGCTCGCTTCAGGAAAGTCGCCGACGAGGCCGGCTACCCGGTCATCATCAAGGCGGCCGCCGGAGGCGGCGGCAAAGGGATGCGGATCGTGCACTCGCCCGACGATTTGGAAGACGCGGTGGAAGGCGCCAAGCGTGAAGCCGGCAATGCCTTCGGGAATGACACGGTCTACCTTGAGAAGTACATCATCAAACCCCGCCATATCGAATTCCAGGTCCTGGCCGACCAGCACGGCAACACAATTCATGTATTCGAGCGCGAGTGCTCCATCCAGCGTCGGCACCAGAAGATTATCGAGGAGACTCCTTCAGTCGCGCTCGACGATACACTGCGGGCGAAAATGGGCGCGGCTGCCGTCAAAGTAGCGCAGGCTGCGAACTACACCAATGCCGGTACGGTCGAGTTTCTGCTCGATGATAGCAAGCACTACTATTTCCTCGAGATGAACACCCGCATCCAGGTCGAGCACCCGGTCACGGAGATGGTAACCGGCACGGACCTGGTTGTCGAACAAATCCGCATCGCTGCCGGCAACGAACTATCCGACCAGGTGAAAGATCTCACACAACGCGGCCACGCTATCGAGTGCCGCATATACGCCGAGGACGGCGAGAACATGTTTTTGCCGTCGACGGGCAAGATTCTGCATTACTCCGAACCGGTCGGGCCGGGCATCCGGGTCGATTCGGGAATCATGGCCGGTGTTGAAGTCACTATCGACTACGATCCCATTATGGCGAAGCTAATCGTTCATGCGCCTACCCGTGACCTGGCAATCGTCAAAATGATCGACGCTTTGAACAATTATAAGATACTCGGCGTCAAGACGTCCAAGAAATTCATGATCGATGTCATGAACCACCCGGAATTCAAAGCCGGGCGTACTTACACGAGTTTTATCGAGAAGCACATGACCGAACGGCCGGACACGTCCCAGTATCAGGATATCGCGGTCGCTGCCGCCAGTGTGGCATTCATGAATGGGCCGGGCAACGGCCGGAAAGCAGCGGCGGGTCCGACGGTGCGAGAGCAGAACCCGTGGGAGATGATCGGCAGCTGGCAGATAGGAGAATCGATCCATGAGTAGTTTCGAGTTCCTGGTCGGCGGGGAGACGGTGGCATCTACCGTCGAGAACACCGGCGGCTCATTCAAGGTGACGATCGAAGATCGGGTAGTTGAGCTCTTGCCGGCCGGAGACAATCTGTACACGGCCATGATCAACGGCCGCCGGACGCTGGTGGCGGCTATACGACACAAAGAGAAGTGTTATGTCGATATTGATTCGGTCCTGATCGAGCTGGCCGAGCCCTCCGACGACGCCTTCGGTGCCGGCGCCGATGAACTCGAAGCCGAGAAGGACAAGGTCTTCGCCCCTATGCCGGGTAAAGTGGTCAAGCTGCTCGTCAATGTCGGCGACGAGGTCAAAGAGAAGCAGCAGCTTGTGGTCGTGGAAGCGATGAAAATGGAAAACGTCGTCCTCTCCCGCGCCAACGGCACGGTCAAAGCGATCAACTTCGCGGCAGGCGATCAGGTGGACACGAATACGCCGATTATAGAGTTGGAGGTGGGGGAGTAGGCGTGTCAGGTCTTTCACTGGTACCCCACCCAGCGGGTGGGCTTCTTCTACCTCGGCAGCCACCATCAAACCACGCTTCCCCCTCTTGCCTTTTCTGCATTTTCACCGTATCATATTCGACTAAATTCGTATAAGAAACCCACGGCTTTGTAGGCCGAGTGGTGACAAAAGACGAATCTATAAAACGTGTAACTATAAGCAAGCGAGGTTCTTATGGCAGGAATTGTCGGCTACGGTGCTCACCTCCCGCGACATCGCATCAAAGTTGAGGAAATCGCCAAAGTGTGGGGAGCCGATGCACCCAGCTACAAAAAAGGTCTGATGCTTCGGGAAAAATCGGTCCCGCCCCCGGATATGGATACGATTACCCTGTCGGTCGAGGCGGCCCGGCGGGCGCTGATCCGCGCGCAGAATGTCGATCCGGCCGATATCGGCGCGATATATATCGGGTCGGAGTCGCACCCGTACGCAGTGAAGCCGTCCGGAACGACAGTCGGCGAGGCGCTCGGTTCGACACCGCACATCCACTGTGCGGACTTCGAATTCGCCTGCAAGGCCGGTTCCGAAGCGATGTTCGTGGCGCTCAGTCACGTCGATTCGGGCAGCATGAAGTATGCGCTGGCAATCGCGGCGGATACGTCGCAGGGCGCACCTTCGGACGCACTCGAGTTCTCCGCGGCGGCCGGCGCCGGGGCGTTTATCATGGGCAAGGATAACCTTGTTGCCGAATGCCTGTACACGCATTCCTACATGACCGACATGCCCGATTTCTGGCGTCGTGAACACGAATTCTACCCGCAGCACGGCGGCCGTTTCACCGGCGAGGAGGCGTATTTCGCCCACACCCAGGGAGCCACCAAGGCTATTCTGGAAAAGTCCGGCATGAAACCGGCAGACTTCAAATGGGCCGTGTTCCACCAGCCCAACGGCAAGTTCCCCCAGCGCGTGGCGCTCTCAATGGGCTTCACGCAGGAACAAATCGAACCCGGCTGGCTCTCCCCCACGCTCGGTAACACCTACTCCGGCGCATCACCGATCGGGTTGACTTCGACACTGGATGTTGCCAAACCGGGCGATATGATTCTGATGTGCTCGTACGGTTCGGGCGCCGGTTCGGATGCGTTTATCTGGAAAGTAACGGACCGAATCGAAGAAGTGCGCGACCTGACGATCAAGACGCGCAAGCTGCTGGAAGAGAACCTGATGTATGTCGACTACGGCACCTATGCCAAGTATCGTCGGAAAATCAGAAAGAATGCGTAGGAGGTTTTGAATATGAGAACTGTTTGTGTGGTCGGAGTCGGCATGAGCGAATGGGGAGAAGTGTGGCGCAAATCCATGCGCCGGCTCTTTGTCGACGCCGCCCGTAATGCGATACAGAACGCCGGCGTGGACCATCTGGACTCCCTTTACGTCGGCTGTATGTCCGGCGGGCTGTTTGTCGGACAGGAACACCTGGGGGCTTTGATGGCCGATTATCTCGGCATGCCCGGTCTGCCCGCAGTGCGGGTCGAATCCGCCTGTGCCTCCGGCGGCATGGCGTTCCGCCAGGCTTTTATCGAAGTTGGCTCCGGCGTGTCCGATATCGTCATGGCCGGCGGCGTGGAGAAGATGACGGACTGTTCCGGCGATGATGCCACGGCCGCCCTGGCCACGGCCGCCGACCAGGAATACGAAGTATTCCACGGCGCCACGTTCCCGGGCCTGTACGCCATGATGGCGCACGCCCATATGGCCAGGTACGGGACGACGCGCGAAATGCTGTCCGCCGTAGCGGTGAAGAATCACGCCAACGGCGCCAAGAATCCGGTGTCGCAGTTCAAGATGGAAATCACCGCCGACCAGGTCGAGCGGTCCGTCATGGTGGCTGATCCGCTCCGTATTCTCGACTGCTCACCAATTACCGACGGCGCGGCGGCCGTTATCGTGACTACCGAAGAAATCGCCAAAAAACTGGGAAAGCCGTACGCCAAGGTAATCGGTTCGGCCGTCGGCACCGACAGCATTGCGCTGGCCCAGCGGGACGATATAACGACGATCAAGTCAGCCACAATCGCCTCTCAGAACGCGCTCAAGATGGCCGGCAAGAAAATCGATGACATTCAGTTCACCGAGATACACGACTGCTTTACGATCGCCGAGATCATGGTCGCGGAGTCGATCGGCAAGTACGAACCCGGCAAGGCAGGCGAGGCTATTCTGGCCTGCGAAACGTCGTTGGAAGGCAAGTTCCCGATCAATTCGTCGGGCGGACTGAAGTCGAAGGGTCACCCGGTCGGTGCGACCGGCGTGGCGCAGATCGGCGAGGTTTACAAGCAGCTCACCGGCCAGGCGGAAAACGGCCGCCAGATTCCCAACGAACCCAGGCTCGGTATGGCCCAGAACATGGGCGGCTCCGGAGCCTCATCGGTCGTACACATCATGGAGGTGGCATAATGGCTATGTTCAGTGCCCGCAACTGGCGTGAATATCCCCAGCGGTACCGCCTCGAAGCGGTCAAGTTCAAAAAGAGCGGCAAAACCTATTTTCCGCCGCGCACGGTCGACCCGGAAACGGGCGACACCGAATGCGAGAAGGTTATCCTGCCCGACACCGGTAAAGTGGTCACCTATACCGTTATCCGCGTCGCCCCTTCACAATGGAGCGATATGTCTCCGTACGCCCTGGCTGTGGTCGAACTGACCGACGGCACCCGCCTCATGGGTCAGATGACGGACGTCGACGTCGAGCAGGTGAAAATCGGCATGGATGTCCGCATCGAGTTCCGCCGCATCCAGACCGAGGACCATCATGGTGTGCTGAGCTACGGTTATAAGTTCGTCCCGAAGTGGTGGTAGGATAAGGACGAGTCTATCGCTTTTAGAGCAGGTCAGGAGCCTTGCGCTCCTGACGCCCGGTGTCAGGACCGTAAAGGTCCTGACCTACCGTTCCTATGTAGGGACAGGTCGTGACCTGTCCGCCGCCTAACCATGTATAGGGTTTGCAGGATCCCCCCACACGTTTTACAGGTTACGTAGGAGACTGTAATTCATGAACTCTTTCGGGTGGTCGCACACGACGGAGTCGTTAGCCGTATCTATAATCCAGGCTTTCCACTGTCGGTAGCCCGCTTCCGCTTTCACATTGTAATAGTGGCCGGCTTCAGCATTAGACGTGAGCTCAATTGGACGGGAAGAGGACCCTTTCCAGGAACTGTAATTTACCCCGATCGTATGCTCTCCCGGCAGAACTCTGATGACGGCATACCTGAACGCTTCATACCGGTGCTTCAACGTATCTATACTCATCAAGTATAGGGTTTTTCTACTGACGTCGATTGTGGCTACCTGAGCGTCCAACCTGTACGCGCCTTCATAGAACTCAAATGTCCCCCCGCCTCCTCGACAAAGAAGTCCAAAAATAAAAGCGATTAGCGCCATGCCGGCGCAAACTTTCATACATGTTGCCCTTTGCTCTCTGCAATATCCATTTCAGTTTACAGAGAGTTCGCGGTTAATGTCAAGCAGATTTTGTGATACGGACCGGAGCGCAAGCAGTCTACCAGTCATGTCCTTTGTCAATCCCGAAGTATACTTGGCCAACTGACTCGACGTTTATTCATCCAACCGGGTCGGGCTCGCGGCCTGACTTACACCTCCACCGATTCGTCTTCCTTCGCCGCCGGCGCTTTCGCCTTAAACTGCAATTCTCCATCCACCAGGTCAACATGAAGCGTTTGCTCCGGTCTCAAGTCACCGGCCAGCATCATCTTCGCGAGCTGCTGGCTGAGCTGCTTGTTGATGAAGCGCTTGATGGGACGAGCACCGTACGCCGGATCGAACGAGGTCTTGCCAACGTATTCCACGGCAGCCTCTGTGACGTCCAGCGAAATCTCCTTGTCTGCCAGAAGGGCCTCAAGGCGCTTGAGCTGCAGACGGACGATATCCCGGATCTCATCCGGCAGAAGCGATGAGAACACGATCAGCTCGTCGATACGGTTGAGGAACTCCGGCCGTAATGATTGGCGCAGTTGATCCAGGACGTGTTTTTTGACCCGCTCCCAGACGGCGTCACGATTGTACTCGCCGATATTGGACGTCTCAGCTTGAATATACTCCGCGGCGATATTGGACGTCATAATCAATATAGAGTTCTTGAACGAGACCGTCCGGCCCTGGTTATCAGTCAACCGACCGTCATCCAGGACTTGCAGCAGCGTATTGAACACTTCCGGGTGCGCCTTCTCGATCTCGTCCAGCAGCACGACCGCGTACGGCCGCCGGCGAACCGCTTCGGTCAACTGGCCGCCCTCCTCGTAGCCAACATACCCGGGGGGCGCACCGACCAGGCGGGAGACGGAATGGCGCTCCATGTACTCCGACATATCGAGCCGAATAATGGCGTCCTCTGTCCCGTATAAGAATTCAGCCAGCGAGCGAGCCAGTTCGGTCTTACCGACCCCGGTCGGTCCCATGAAAATGAACGATCCGATCGGACGGTTGGGGTCTGAAAGTCCGGCACGCGACTGCCGCACGGCGTCGGCCACGGCTACGACTGCTTCATCCTGGCCGATGATGCGCTTGTGCAGTTCATCTTCGAGCCGCAGCAGCTTCTCGGATTCGGATTCGGTCAGACGTGAAACCGGGATGCCGGTCCATTTCGAGACGATGTCGGCTATTTCTTCGGCATCGACCACTTCCTTGAGCAGCTGCCGCTTTTCCTGAATAGCGTCCAAGGAATGGGTCAACAGATCCAGTTTCTTCTCGGCCTCGGCGATTTCGCCGTACTTGATTTTGGCGGCGGCTTCGTAGTTGGCCTGTCGCTCCGCCTCGCCGGCTCTGTGTTTCAATTGCTCGACCTCGACCTTGATTGCCCGTATGGCGTCGACCGTCTCCTTTTCCTTCTGCCATTGCGTTTTCAGGTCATCTCGTTGCACATACAAATCGGAGAGTTCTTCCTCGATCGGTTTGAGCCGCTCGCGTGCGTCCGGTTCCCCTTTGACGCCTTCTTTTTCGATTTCGAGCTGGCGGATGCGTTTCTCCGCTGCATCCAGCTCTTCCGGCATGGAATCGATAGAAATACGCAGCTCCGCAGCGGCTTCATCGATCAGATCGATTGCTTTATCGGGGAGGAACCGATCGGCGATATAACGGTCCGATAGCTTGGCGGCCGCAACCATGGCGCCGTCGGAAATCTTGATCCCGTGATACGCCTCGTACCGCTCGCGCAGACCGCGCAGGATGGAGACCGTATCCTCGACTGACGGCGGCGCTATCATTACCGGTGCGAATCTGCGCTCCAATGCGGCGTCTTTTTCGACGTGCCTCCGATATTCATCGAGCGTCGTCGCGCCCACAAAGCGGACCTCGCCGCGCGCCAGCGCCGGCTTGAGCATGTTGGAGGCATCCAGCGAGCCACCGACCGCACCCGCGCCGACGATGGTGTGCATTTCGTCTATGAAGAGGATTATACGGCCCGCGGCGGATTCGACTTCCTTGAGGATGGCTTTGAGCCGTTCCTCGAATTCGCCTCGGAACTTGGAGCCGGCTATCAACGAACCGATGTCGAGTGCAACTAGCTGCCGGTCGTTGAGCGTCTCGGGCACTTCACCGTTGGCGATTTTCTGTGCCAAACCCTCGACCACCGCGGTCTTCCCTGTCCCCGGCTCGCCGATCAGCACCGGGTTGTTCTTGGTGCGGCGGGAGAGGATTTTGATCACACGGCGGATTTCATCGTCGCGGCCGATCACCGGGTCAAGCTTTCCTTCGCGCGCCTGTGCGGTGAGGTCGCGGGCATATTTCTCGAGCACGCCGTATTTGGACTCCGGGTCGGGATCGGTCACCCGGCTCTTGCCGCGGATCGAACCCAGCGCCTTCAGGACGTCATCCCGCTTGATCCCGTGCGCCTTGAGGATCTCCTGTGCCTTGCTCTTGACTTCCAGCATGGCCAGCAGGATATGCTCGACGGAGACATATTCGTCCTTGAACTGCTTCAACTGGAATTCGGCTTTGTGCAGGACCTGAGTCAGCTCGTTGGAGGCGTACACCTGCCCGCCTTCCTGGCGGGCGAGCATTTTGAGCGCGTCATCGACTTCGGCTTTAATGGCCCCAGTGTCGGCGCCGAGTTTCTTGAGGAGCTGTGGTACCAGGCCGTCCTCCTGTACCAGCAGGGCGACCAGGAGGTGCTCCGGTGTTATTTGCGGATGCGACTCCGCCTGCGCCATCTGCTGTGCATAGCTGACGGCGTCGATTGATCGTTGTGTGAAGTTGTTCAAGTTCATCTATTATCACCTTCCTTTTCTTTCTGTCTGCAGCAGGAGGCCGTATGTCCTGCCGGGGGTGGCACCCCCAAACCGGTTTTGGGGGTGTTTTGGGTCAACCCCAAACGAGTTTGGGGTTGCCACTCGTATCCGATGCGGTCTTCTATTCCCCTCTTGAGAGGGGCGGCCGAAGGCCGGAGGGTGTTCCCTTTGCCATTCAGGAACCCACCGCTGTATCCCCTCCCGAGAGGGGACTAAGGTGTCTCGTATATTCACTTTTTTCATCTTCGCCCTTCGACACCACTCAGGGTGACGGCAAATATAGCCAACCTGTATACATCCTCATTCTAATACTCGGTACCCCACCTAACAGGTGGGTTTTACTTTCCTCAAGAAGAGCCTACCCGTTGGGTGGGGTACCAGTGACGGGGTCCGTAGACCGGCGGCAAATACAATCCGGTGCTACGCCATTGGCTTCCATGCGATCAATCATCGTGATCTCTAGTAGAGTATAGATGCCATCGAACATCAGCACTTGCGTCTTCACCGTCGCGAACTTCCTTGTGTCTTCCTTCGAGTTCCTTTGGATACATGTAGGGCTCGTCAATTGGAAAGAAGTATGCGTTGCCTAATACTTGCGGGTTTAACAACTCTCTCTCGCCTACGTGTCCTATTGGCACAACAAATGAAATGGCTTCGAAGAAATTGATTTTCAGATAAACCGTTCCATTCTTCGACACTCTCGGGTCTACTCTGTGATACGGCATAAACTCCAAATCTAGTATGTTCTTTCTTCCATCCAGAACTTGTGGGTGCAAGTTGTTGATCCGATGCCGAAAACCGCTGCTCACTTCAATCCTCGAAGTTCTATTACCAACTTTGTAGACGCTAAACGTATCCAGATAGAACTCGCGCAGTAAGGTCTCTTCCGGGAAACCAAATCCACACATAGCCTCAAAGGCGATCTTCGCAACTAGGTTCCAAGGGAATGCAATCGTAGCGCGCAGATTCACTTTGCTATTGTTCCTGTCCTTGATCTTAAACTTCTCACCAGCAACGTTGATAACCTCTACTCCACTAGCGAACTGGTCCTTCACATTGTCTACCCAATGCGGTCTATTCCTTCTCACCCAGTCAAGGAATCTCTCCTCAACAAAACTTCTTTCCCCAGTGTACTTATGGCCTGTTACCACTTCCGGTATGGGTCTTAGTTGATCATCATGGTACCGTAGCCGCGCGCCAGTCTTGGAATCTGCAATTTCAATGTGCCGGTAGGCTTTTTCCGTCGGCTGAATGCCAAGCTTGTCCAACGCAGCACAAAAGAAGAGAGATTTCTTAACTTCTGCTTCGACAGTGTGACCCAATACGGAATTACAACTTCTGCAGACATTTCGAATTGAAATGCGCCCACCAATTGCTTCAGGGAAGATGTGGGCTCTACTGAATAAGGACACATCGTCTTCGGTGCAGTAAATACAGAACATTAGCTTACTCCCCCCACTCCTCCAGCAGCTTCCGCTGTTCGTCCGTGATGTCCTTCGGGATGTCGACATTGACCACCACGTACTGGTCGCCCTGTTTGCCGTCGACCGAGAGGCCCTGGCCCTTCAGACGCAGTTTTGTGCCCGGCTGGGTGCCCGGCGGAATTGTCATCTTGATCGTCTTGGTCAACGTTTTCACCTCGGCCTGGCAGCCAAGGATGGCATCTTTGAACGAAATGTTGACGTTGGTGTAAATGTCGTTGCCTTGCCGCTTGAAATTCTGATCTGGCATAACTCTCACCGTTATGATTAAATCGCCGTTGGGGACGCCGTTCATGCCGGGCAGCCCCTGTCCGGCAAGCCGTATTTTGCCGCCGTTCTCGATCCCCGCCGGTATCTTAACAGATAACTTCTTACCCGTTTGCTGGATATTCAGGGTCTTTTTGGTTCCCTCGACAGACTCCAGAAACGTAACATCGACCGTAGCCATCAGGTCCGGTCCCTTCTGCACGCGACGGCGCCTCCCTCCGCGGCGCTGTGAGAACGGATCGGTTCGTCCGAATCCGCCGGCGCCGCCGCCGAAGAACTGCGATATAATGTCCTCGAAGCCGTCCATGCCTTCGCCGCCGAAGCGGAAGGTCTGGAATCCGCCCCGACCGCCGGCTCCCTGACGAAACATCTCCGAGAAATCGAAGCCGGGACCGCCGGCACCGGCGCCGGTGAAGGCGCCGTACTTGCGCAACTGGTCGTACTCCTGACGCTTCTTCGGATCGGAGAGCGTTTCGTTGGCCTCGGAGATTTCCTTGAACTTCGCCTCCGCCTCCGGCTTGCCTTTGTTGCGGTCCGGATGGTACTGCTTGGCCAGTTTGCGGAAGGCCTTCTTGATGTCTTCCTGCGAGGCGTCTTCGCTCACCTCAAGTATGTCGTAATAATTCTTTCCCATGCTACATTATACGGTGTCTCGTTTCGTTTGTCGAATCGTTTGTCCATTCGTTCTTTGGTGTCAGGCAGAGTCGCCTGACACCACATTCGGTTGCAGATGTGGACATCTGCCGTTCACAGGTCCGTACCTCTAGTCGCGTAGGGCGAGGGCTTCTCCCTCGCCGTCCGCCGGGGCGGCACAAGGCCGCCCCCTACGCACCAGGCTATCCTTCATTCGCCTCTTGAGAGGGGTGCCCGAAGGGCGAGGTGTGTTATTCTCCCTCTCAAGAACCCGCCTCTGTATCCCCTCCCGGGAGGGGACTTAAAGAAGGCATAGGCGGCAGGTCACACCCCGCTTACGCGGGTCAGGACCTGCCGGAACTAATCGATCCACCCGGTATGGGCTCCGTACCAACCTCAAACAAGTTTGGGGTTGCCACGCAGACCTGGCTACTTCACCTCTTCGAACTCCGCATCGACCGCGTCGTTCTTGTCAGACGAGGCATCACTGGTGGTTCCGGCCGCCTCGCGGCTGCCGTTGCCGCCAGCCGCACCCGCCTGCTGGTACATGGCCGCCGAAGCTTCCTGCCAAACCTGCTGCAGGGCCTCGGACGCCGACTTCATCTCGGACGTATTTTCGGTCTTCAGAGCCTCTTTGACTCGCTCCATGGCCGTTTCGACCTTCGTTTTCTGGTCCGGAGCCAGTTTGTCGCCGAACTCCTTGAGCTGTTTCTCGGACTGGAACACGGCCGCATCGGCCTGGTTGCGAATCTCGATTTTCTGTTTCCGTTCTTTGTCCTCGGACTCGTGCGCCTTGGAGTCATCGACCATGCGCTGAATCTCCTGCTCGCTGAGACCGGACGAAGCCTCGATACGGATGTTCTGAGCCTTGCCGGTGGCCGTGTCTCTGGCCGTAACATTCAGGATACCGTTGGCATCGATATCGAACGTCACCTCGATCTGCGGCATGCCGCGCGGCGCGGGCGGAATACCGTCCAGGATGAACTTGCCGATCGTCTTGTTGTCGACTGCCATCTCGCGTTCGCCCTGGAGGACATGGATGTCCACCTGCGTCTGATTGTCAGCCGCCGTCGAAAATATCTGCGACTTCCTGGTCGGGATGGTCGTGTTGCGCTCGATCAGTTTGGTGGTCACGCCGCCCAGTGTCTCGATACCGAGTGAGAGCGGAGTAACGTCGAGCAGCACGACGTCCTCAACGTCGCCGGCCAGAACGCCGGCCTGAATAGCGGCACCCAGCGCCACCACTTCGTCCGGATTGACCGACTTGTTGGGCTCTTTGCCGAAGAACTCTTTCACGAGCTTTTGTACCTTCGGCATACGGGTCATCCCGCCGACTAGGATAACGTCATCGATCTGGTCAACTTTAATATTGGCGTCGTCCAAGGCCTTCCTGACCGGGGCCATCGAGCGCTGGAGAAGGTCATCGACCAGTTGCTCATACTTGGCCCGGCTCAACGTCAAGTTGAGATGTCTCGGGCCGGAGTTGTCGGCGGTGATGAACGGCAGATTGATGTTGGTCTGCATGGTCGAGCTCAGCTCGATCTTGGCCTTCTCTGCCGCCTCTTTCAGGCGCTGCATGGCCATCGGGTCTTTCGACAAATCGATGCCGTCCGACTTCTTGAATTCATCAGTCAGCCAGTCAATGATGCGCTTGTCGAAGTCGTCACCGCCCAGGTGGGTATCACCGTGGGTGGACAGCACTTCGAACACACCATCGCTTAGTTCCAGGATGGAAATATCGAACGTACCGCCGCCCAGGTCATACACCGCCACCTTGCCGGTCTTTTTCTTGTCCAGACCATACGCCAGCGAGGCCGCGGTCGGCTCGTTGACGATGCGTTTCACGTCGAGTCCGGCGATACGGCCGGCGTCTTTGGTGGCCTGGCGCTGGCTGTCGTTGAAGTAGGCCGGGACGGTAATCACGGCTTCCTTAACCGGATGTCCGAGGTATTCCTCGGCCGTCTTCTTCATCTTGCCCAGCACCATGGCGGAAACCTCAACCGGGCTGTATTTTTTGCCGCCCATCTCGATTTCCGGATCGCCGTTGCCGTTGGTTGTTACCTTGTACGGGAAGTTTTTGATCTCTTCCTTTACTTCGTCAAACTTGCGACCGATCAGACGTTTCACCGAAAAGACGGTGTTCATCGGGTTGGCCACTGCCTGACGTTTGGCAACCGTACCTACCAGTCGCTCACCGTTCTTGTCTACGGCTACCACCGATGGTGTCGTGCGCCCGCCTTCGGAGTTAGCAATAACCGTAGCATCACCGCTCTCGGTAATGCCCACAACACTGTTGGTGGTACCTAAGTCAATGCCTATCATCTTACTCATAGTTATCTCCTTTCATTATCTACTCGCGTGAAAAAAGCCGATCAATACTGACCGGCTCTTTCACTTGAGGAGGCAAACCGGTTGCTACCGGCGCCGCAATGACTCGCTTAACTTACCTGTACTTCGATCTCTTTCGGCTTCACTTCTTCTTTCTTCGGAAGCTTCACTTCCAGCAAGCCATTCTTGTAGTCAGCAGAGATTTTGTCTCCACTCACCGTGTCCGGCAGTGTGAAGGAGCGCGAGAACGAGCCGGTGCTGATCTCGGTGCGGACAAAGCCTCTGTCCTGCTCCTCATGTTTGAATTCGCGGTTACCGGAAACTGTCAGAACATTGTCCTTAATGGTGACCTTGATATCCTTCCTCTCCATGCCCGGCAGTTCGAAAGTCAGGAAAACATCATCCTGATTCTCGCGGATATTCACGCGGGGCGTGAAATCGGAGGAACCCTCGGTCCTGAAGCCCGGAAAATTCATGAAGTTGCTGACCATGCTGTCGATTTCCCGTGCAATCCGGTTAGTTGGAACCAAGTACGTCATTTTTGAATCTCCTTTTGTTTTATTTCTGGTTCGTTCTTTTCTCATCACGCCGAACAGTAATACAAGGAGCGTGCCAAAAAACACAACATATTGACTTGCAATCGCTTATGATTTGATGACGCCTACGACCATTTGAGCGGCAGCCGTTTTGGCATGTTTTGACAGTCACAATGGCGTGCTATTCATGACGAGATGGCAGCATAGTGTCGTAATGGCAGGGTAGTGGCGTCAGGTCACACCCCGCCAATGGCGGTTCAAGACCTGACGCAACAGGAAAACATCACCTTGGCTGGCTTAGGGCGAGGGCTTGTTCCTCGCCGGGTGGCGCAAGGCCACCCCCTACGCGGTTTGAAAGAGATTGGTCGCTATTTCTTCGAGAGGATCTCGTTAACGGCCTTATTGACCGGGGAGTTTTTGAAGAGGATCTTCTGAGTGGCGGACCAGCCGGATTTGTATTCCTTGAGCTTGTCGATGGCGTGTTGATCGCCGATGTTGCCGAGGGCCTGTACGACCGCCAGGCGGATTTCTTCCTTGGAGACACCAAAGTCGGCAACTTGCTCCAGTTGTTCTTTGTTGTCGAGCAGCCCGGTCAGATAATTGCGGGCGGACTCACCGCCGAGTTTGCCCAGAGCTTTGATCCCTCGCAGGGCGTTCTGGGGGCGCCGTTCGATGGCGTCGATAAGCAGCGGCGCCGTATCGGCCGTACCGGCCACGCCGATCGCGATTATGGCCCGCTCGCGGATTTCCGGGGTCGGGTCATCGGCCATAAGCACGAGCATATCACAAGCATCGTCGCCGCCGATCTTCTCCAACGCCAGAACAATCTCTCGCCGGACGCGGATATCTTTGTCGGTTATACGCAGGCGGAGCGGCATAACGCCTTCCGGGTCTTTCAAGTTGCCGAGAACATAGATAGCGTTGCGGATGATAAACCAGTTGTTGTCGGGGAGTTCATGGCGGTCCTTTTCCCGCTCGAACAGGCTGTCATCGACCAGAATCTGCGTACATACTTGGACGGACGCCTTGCCGAGTTCAGCAAGAATCTTCAGGGCCTGCTGTCTGACCTGTCGGTCCGGGTGCGAAATGATGTTCGAGAGCCCGAGAGCGACTTCTTCGGCTCCGGTAGAGATGAAGATATCGCGAATGTAGTGAGAGGCCCGATGTTGCCCGCGAATCAGTTCCGTGATCAACGACTGGACCACCTCGCGTTTATTGACGGTTTCCACCAGCTTCTTTATCGCGACCGAGTCATATACGGCAATCCCGTTGACAAATTGGCGGCGGCGGCCGACGGCCTGGGCCAGTCGAGACACGTAATCGAGTCGATCGCTGGTGAGACACTTCTCCCAAAGGCGCCAGATGAGTTCGGCGCTTTCGAATGTCTCTTCGTTGTTTCTGAGTATGTCCAGGATAATATCGAGCAAGAAGCCAGAGACCCGGACGTCCGCCTCCAGGTCAATGGTCTGCACTACGGCCAGGAGCAGTCCGAGGGCTCGGCTGCGTTCACGTGTGTCCGTCGAACTCAACAGGCTCACGAGCGCATCGACGGTTTCGTTGGCTTTCCCCTGTTGTCCGGTCTTGAGCAATCGTCTAAAGGCGCCGGCGAACTCACCGGCGTCGGGGGGCGCAGCGTCCAAAACAGTGCAATGTTGTACGAACTCGATGGTTTTGTTGCTGGTCTCCATCCGCAGGGCGAACAGCATATCTCCTGCCTCAGCGGCTATCTTCTTCAGGAAGGCGGCATCGGAACCGGTCGACTGGAGTCCGGCGATAATGGCCTGTCGCTCCGGATGAAAGTCGAGCAGGCGCCAGATTGATCGATAGTCCCGTGCTACAGTCGGCTCTTGACCCAGATCACTCTCGGGCTGCATTGAATCTTCAACCAATCCCGCCAGTTTTACCTGAAAGGCAGAAACCGGCAAGGATGCGACTTTCTCCGGGAGCAGATACTCAACGACTTCCCGATTGAAGTCAATGCCTCTGTGCTCGATTTGCTTTTCGAGGCTGTCGCAAATTGCGGCCAACTCTGTCAGCTCGTCCGGAAGTTGCTGCATGGCCATCGTTCGCACCGAGAAATCACCGCCAACGTCCCCACGCACCACGTGTTGGGATTCGGTCAGATCAAGGACACGTTCCGTGTCGACTTCGATACTGTCAATTTGCTCCTTTTTCAAGAAGCTCGTAAGCAGGTTGCTGTGATCCGTGCGGCTTACGCGGCGAACGAAACGGTTGAGGAATTTCGTCAGTTCGGCGACCGTTACACGACGATCTATCAGCAGCGTCGTGGCATCGAGAATCTGCAGGTAGCGGATGATTTCCTCGGTGAAGATGGAGTCTTTGAGGCGAAAGCCGATGGCGAAGAGACAGCCTTGCTGCACGTTGACAGTAACGGCGTTTTTGAAACGGAAGATCTGATCGAGGCAAAAGAACGGTGGTTCCACCGCTTTCTGCGCCACGGGGTGGCTCGGGCCATAGATGGCCATTTTGCGGCAGGCCATGGCCAGGTCACGAATGAGGGAATGAGCTAACTCATTGAGATTCATCTCCAGAGCTGATTCGTTGAGCTGATTGACCGGACTTTTCATGCGACTCTCCAAAACAGATTATTCGTCCCGATTCAGTTGCAACAAACACACGGTCACCGTCGGACACGGGAGCCTGGACTATCGCGCCGTCGACTCCTCGTTGGTCGACAATCTGGCCGCGGGCGAGATCGACAACATACAAATGCCCGCCCAGAGTGCCGACAATAGCGTATTCTCCGACTGCGATCGGTGATCCCTTGACGACTTCCTTCGTATCATATCGCCAGTTAACATCTCCCGTTTCGATGTCGAGCGCGACGAGTTCGCCTCGACCGAGACCGATCAATACTTGATCTCCGGCAATAGCCGGCGCGGTCCACAGCGGACTCCCTAACTCTGTCTTCCATCGGACCAGACTGTCACGATACTCGACACCATAAACATTGCCTAACATGTCCGCAGCTACGACCGGATCGGCTGCCGCCACGGCGCTGACCAAGGGCCCGTCCAACCCAACACGCGCAATCTCGGAACCATCATCAACGGACAGTACATAGATCGTTCCATCATCGCCCGGTTGAAACACGGCGCCGTTTCGAAATGAAGGCGGAGCCTGAAATCGCTCCCGGCCTGAGAAAGTCCATTCTTCGTCTCCGGTGACTGCGTTGTAGGCAGTCAGAATCCCGTCGGTATCGGCAATCATCAGCCGGTTTTCTACTATTATCGACCCGCCGGGGATATCCTTTACGCGCCGCTTCCAGACCTGGTCATTTCTGACCAGGTTGACGCAGTAGAGCTGCTGTCGATTAGGGGACAGCGCAAAGAACGCCAGTGAATCCTCAACAACCAACCCGGTGGGGATCGGTCCTTTGGTCTTGATCCGTCCGAGGGATTTTCCGGACATTGTATCATAGAACTCAATCTTTTTGCGCGTGGACGGATAGACGAGGGCGCCATGATAAATAGTCAGGGGGCCGGAGGGTTTGCCGTTGTCCTCCTGCTCCCAGAGGACTGTCAGTTTGCCGTTGAAGCGACCCTGAGGAAATGCTGCTTGAGCCGCCAGATCTCCTCGGTGAAACGGCCAGGCGGAGGACGCGCTAACCTGCTGCCGAGACAGTTTGTATGAGGACCCGCAACTCGACAGTAGTGCCACTGTCAGGGCGGCGGTCACCAGTAGAGCAAACCCGACAGACCGTCTCATCAGAAGTTCCAGCCAAAGAAGAAGTCGAAATCCGTGGTGGGACTGATGGTATCGAAATCCGTAGTACGTGAAAAGTCAAACCGAAGAACGACGACATAGCCCAGCGCCAGCCGGAACCCGGCTCCGAACGAGCCGAGGAACTCATCGAACTCATCGTCCCAGGCCGAGCCGACATCGAAGAACAACGCGCCTCGAATCCCGCTGAACCCGAGCCCCCCGAACGGAAAGCCGATCAGCAGGCGGTCGATCAGGGGAAAGCGTAGCTCGGTAGAGGCGAACAAAACGTTGCGATTATAGAAGGCGCGGCGGTCGAAGCCTCGGAACGACCAACTGCCGCCGAAGTATATCCGCTGCGGCTCAATGCCGGTGGAAGAGTAGGCGAACAGCCGGTTGGCCAACGCCGAATAACGGCCCAGTCGGTAATAATGGCGAATATCGGCCATGGCCAAGCGGTTGAACTGACGCAGCTCTTCCAATTGTGTCGTCAGCCCGACGGTGATATTGTAGCGGCGACCATCGATAGGCCCGGTAATGTCCCACAGGGAATTGTCGTACACCCAACTGAAGTAGTTGCTCAAAAGCACGGCTTCACGATCCGTACCGGTGAAGCTCTTGGTTCTCTTCGAGTAGCGCCCCAGGCTCGTCAGATCAATCCGGCTGAACTTGGACACCGGATAGCGTAACAATTGAATCAGACCCGCCTGTCGCTCAAAGAAGAAGCCATCGGCATCGTTGAAATACTCATCATACAGATGATAGGCTCCAATACCCCAGTTAAGGCGACGCTCACGGTTAATATAGGTCATTCCGAAATTGAATGATTCGAAAAATTCATCTTTCGAATCGGCGGTATTGGTGAGCAACAGGTGATAGGCGTGATTGCCCAGCATGTCCGACAGCGCCAGTTGAAAACCGCCGATCGAACCGTAGACGGGATCATACCCAATTGACGATTGCGCAATATCGAGTGAATAGTCCGTGTCGTACTTGATGGAGGAACGGCTGTAGCTGGTATCAATCGATTTCGGCTGCCAGGACTCTGCGGCGGCCGCCAGCGGCTGCGACACGGTACTAGTGGTATCCTTGAGTTCCATGCGATGCACCTGGAAACCCATATTCTGGTAACCGCTGTAGACCAGGTGCTCATCGCCGGGAGACAGTCGAGGATCGAAGGCCCCGGTGACGTACGTGGATTGTTTTGTCATCCGGCCGTCATCTTCGAGCAGGAACAGATTAAACGTCCCTTCGCGGTCGGATGAAAAGTAAATGCCTTGGTTCGTGCAGTCCGGTGATTGATCCTTGAAACGGCCGAAGGTCAGCTGTGATATCCGGCCGGTCTCGAGATCGTACTTGAAGAGATTCAGTGCTCCCTGCCTGCCGAAGGGGCCTCGGTCGGAAGCGAACACGATCGCATTATCGTCGGGAGAAAAGTCGGGCGTGACATCATTGTAAATGTCCGACGTCATGGCGCTGAAAGTCCCGGATGCGAGATCCAGTTGATAGAGGTCGGCAAAGCCGTTCACGCGGATGCCGGAAAAGACAACCTGGGAAGCGTCATTCGATAAACGGGGCGAGCGAATGGCGACCAGATCTTCGAATTCGTACCGCCTGGTTATGCCACCCGAATTTAGATCATAAACGTAAATGACGTCGCGGGATTTGGATTTGGAAGCAAAGACAATCAGGCCGGAGTTGTTGGCGTCGATACCGGATCGCAGCAGATGCAGGGATTCGAAGTCTGAGGATCTTTCTCCCTTGACCAGGAGTTTGACCTGGCGCTTCTCCGTGCCTTCGGCTGGAGTCATATAGATGCCCGAATAGCCGCGACGGTTGGCCTTGAACACGATCCATTCCCGCTCCCCGGAGCCGTCGTCCCACATGATCGGCACGCCCTTCACCGAGAAGCCGTCACGGGTGACCACGTCGGACCTCATCCGGGGCAGGTCCAGGTCCTTCAGTTCGGGGAAGTAGTGCTTCTTGAGCCGGTACTCCCATTTTCGTGAAACCTCCTCGAGGTTTTCACCCAATGTGATCTCCACGACATCATCGAAGGACTTACCTTTGTACCAGTTCTCGAAGAGCAATGTGAGTTTGTCGGGACCGTATGTGGAATCGATGAAGTGGCAAATGGACTCGCCGAGCTTGTACATGAAATACGTGCCGCGAATCTGCCACATGTCGGGTATGGTGAAGAGCCGTCCGTTTATTACCATATCCTTGACGACCATGTCGGCATCGGTATCCCACGGTTTCGACCAAGACTCGGCAATACCCTCCGTGAACCACAGCGGCGGGTAACCGGTTTGGATCCGTCCCCTCCGGTCCAGAACATGGCCCAGTTTCGAGATCGTGAACACATGGACCAATTCGTGGCGAATGACGTGGTCAAAGTCGTGATAGGACCCGTGAAAGGGCACAACAACACGACCCTTCATGAACTCCGTGAAGCCGGCTACGGACTCCGGCAACAGCCCGGGGATAATATTGGTCTGGCTGAAATAGTTGGCGGACGAGTATATAATGAGCGGGGTTTTTTCTTCGATTTCATGATTGAAGCGGACAGCCAATTCCCGATAGGAATCTTCGGCCGAGCGCGCAGCGATTCGAGCTACTTCTTCTTCGGCAGTATAGAAGTAGATTCGAAAGTGCTCGGTTGTCATGACCTGCCAGTCAAAGCTGTTGTACTGGACTTTGTTCTTTCCGAAATAGAATTGAGCTGATATTGACTGGGCGGTGATGAGAATACCCGCCAGCAGCAGAATCGCGTGAAGACTGAAGGCTTTTTTTCGGACGGAGCTTGATTTCATAAACAGATACACTAATGGGTCACCATAGAGTCTTTTGCGGTTCATCCTTCACTTACAGACGTTTCCACTCCGGATTTCATCCAATATGTTGTCCTTGGCCGGGCTCCGGAGCGCCTGCAGATGTTATCGGCAATGTCAGAGCTATGTTTCTCCATTTACTATACCGGTATCGATTTTACAGGAACGGCAGCGACTACCATCCAGGCCCCTGATTCCGGTACTGTACCCGGTGCGTTCGATAAGCAGCGCACCGCAACTGTGACAGGTTGTGTTGCTCAAGCCGTCCAGGGCCATGTTGCCGACATACACGTACTTCAATCGTTCCGACGCCAGCTGGTGCGCCCGAAGCATCGTTTCGGCGGATGTGCCCGGGATGTCCAGTTTGTGATCCGGGTGGTAGGCGGAGAGGTGTATCGGGATCATATCGGACACGGATTGGACAAAGTCAAACAGAGCTATCAGGTCTTCGTCGGAGTCGTTGAGGGTGGGGATAATCAGATTGGTGAGCTCCAAATGAACCGGCGATTCAGCCACCTGGCGAATGTTGGTCAGGATAGGCTCGATCTTCCCTTTGCAGACCTTCTTGTAGAATTCCGGACGTATCCCCTTGAGATCGATATTTATGGCATCGATAACTTTGATGAATTTGTCCAGCGGCTCCGGGTTCACGTAGCCGTTGGATACGAGCACGGTTTTCAGGCCGGCTTCGCGCAGAAGCGGGGCACAGTCCATGATGTATTCGTACCAGATTGTTGGTTCCGTGTAGGTAAATGCAACACCAAGCGACTCGGCGTCTCGGGCGGCCCGGACCAGACTTTCAGGGGAGGCATACCTGGTTGGTACTTTGGCCTGAGAAATACTCCAGTTCTGGCAATTGATGCACTTGAAATTGCAGCCGTTGGCTCCGGTTGACAGGATTGAAGAGGTCGGATAGAAGTGATAGAGCGGCTTTTTCTCAATGGGGTCCATCGCTAATGTGACGAGTTGCCCATAGTTGTCAACGACCAGTGAGCCGTTTTGATTTGACCGGGCACCGCAAATGCCCACTTTCCCTTCAGTCAGAAGACATTCCGCCGGACAGAGACGACATCTGATCTTTCCCTCGTCAACATATTCACCAAATTCGGCTGGTCTTGTTTGCAGCATGTTCCTCCTTTATGAGCTGCACGGCGGCCTGGAGACTGTCGGCTGTCTTGATTCTGTTATCGAAACGGTCTTTGTCAAGAAGCGGTTCCTCCGTCGTACCAAAACCGGTACGGACCAGGATGGCGCGGGCGCCGATGATTCTGCCCAGCGCTACATCGGTAATCTTATCTCCTATCACCCATGACCGTCGCAAATCGATTCCCAGTTGGTGCGCTGCATCTTCGGCCATTCCCGGAGCCGGTTTCCGGCAACGACACCTCCGGGTAAACTCCGGCACGCTGCCGTGTGCGTGATGCGGACAGTAATAGATGCCATCTAGTTGTACTCCGCTCCGTGCCAACCTTCCCACAATGTACGCATGGATTCGCTCGACCGAATCAACATCAAAGTAGCCTCGGGCGACACCCGACTGGTTAGACAGCATCACCAGCTTGAATCCGAGTTGATCGGCCAGTTGCAGGGCCTCGATCGAGCCCGGCTCGAATTCTACTTGATCAGGGTCGGACAAGTAGTCTTTGTCCACAATTACGGTGCCGTCGCGATCGACCAGAAGGGCCGGATACCGATTATGCCTCTTATCCAATTGGTTCAATACTCGATCCGCGACGAGTTCCGGGGTGATACGAGTAAAACAGTATTGTTCTTCGCGATAACAAGGTTTCTTGCCGTGCAATGAACAGGGGCGACAGAATTCATCTACTTCGATGACCTGGTCAAATAGACCGGCCGGCCTGAACCCCAGAACCGGGTGCGTCGGACCGAAAATGGCGAGCACCGGCGTTCCGACCGCCGATGACAGATGGGCAATTCCGGAATCATTGGCCAGCGTCAGGTCGCATTTGGCCAGAACCGCCGCCAGACGATCAGCAGGATGATTTACCAGTTGATTCGCAACCTCGGGGGCACCCGACCACTTGTGGTTAATAGCCGCAGCATCTTCTTCCGTTACGACCCAAAGAGGTTGTATGCCTCGGTCTTGATACAATATTTTGGCCGTTTCGACAAATCGTCCCAGCGGCCACTGCTTGGTCGGGTGTGCGGCGCCCGGGGCGATTGCTATTCTCGGATCGTCCGAGCCGTCGAGAGAACTCAGTTCAGCAGGAGCGATCATACCGGGATCGGGAATCAGCAGCGGGCGAGCGGCGTGGGGCGCGATGCCCACGTCTATCAAGCACTGGTTGTACATATCGATCGTATGCGGCCATACGGAGGGAAACTGCTTATTGTGCTTTCGGACGGCAAGCAGGCGTTCCAGCCGACGCTTGGGATAGCTGACTGTCTGAGCCGCAGTCGTCAGTTTACGTACAACCCAGGAGCGGAAATTGCCGTGCAGGTCTACAACCAGATCGAAGTCCTGTTGATCGAGCTCTTTGGAAAGCGAAATCAACTGCAGTGGACCGGCTTCGGGATTCAGCGTGTACACCTGATCCACACCATCGAATCGTTCTACAACAGCCCGGTACCGGTCCTTGGTCAGAAAAGCGATGTGGCAGTTGGGATGATGTATTCTCAGATTCAGGACAGGAGCTGAAGCCAGGATCACGTCCCCGAGTGATCCGAATCGGATTATCAGGATTTTTCTCATGACTACCAGAAAAGATACAGGCCGACCGTTCCGACGGCAAAGCAATAATACGCGAAGTAGGCAAACTTCCCTTTTCTAATGACGGCCAGCAAGCCGGATATGGCCACCCACCCGAACACAAACGCCAATACCGCCCCTATTACATACTGACCTACAAGCGAGTTCTGTAACGTCAACAAGTCGTCCATTTTGAACACTACCGCCCCAAGAATGGCGGGAATGGCCAGCAGAAAGGAGAACTCGGCAGCCTCGGCAGGCTTTACTCCGGATAACATTCCGGCCGCAATCGTAGCTCCGGATCGGGATATGCCCGGGAAGATGGCCAGCGCCTGGCCGACGCCCATGACAATAGCTGAAAGAACCGAAACAGATTTGGTTGTCTGAGCGATGAACCGGGTGCTCAGCAGGAGAAACCCGGTTATTATCAGGAAGATAGACGTGGCAATTGGATCGGAGAACATGGTCTCAAAGAAGTCGCTGAACAGAACACCGGCTAATCCGGCCGGAACTGTGCCGATAATAAGATACACGACCCAGCGACGTTCCACGATCAGATCGGGTGTAAACACTGACTTGACCAATCGGATCAGTTTCCCACGAAAATAGACCACGACCGCCAGCAGAGTGCCCAGGTGAGCTATCAATTCGAAGGAAACACCGGGCTGTTTAACCCCCAGAACCGCTTGTGTGAGAACGAGATGTCCCGAGGATGATACCGGCAGGAATTCCGTCAGCCCCTGGATGATACCCAGAACTACAGCATCAAGGTAAGTCATACTGCTATGATCCGGTAGTTCCAGGCATCGCTATATCAAGACCGGCTGGAGAACCTACATAATGTTGTATTCGACACCGAGGAAGAGCCCGTCGTTACCGTCCAGCTGAAATTCTCCAAGCAACGAGATGTTTTCGTTCAAGTCAAAAGCGACACCGGCGTTTAGCCCGAACCGCACGTTGGATTCGGAACCGCCGTTGTCAACACTCCACCGCTCGAGCCGGGTATTGAACCGGCCGTAGGGTGTCAACACCTGGCCGCTTTCCAATGTGATCGGGTACGATGCTAAGACCATTCCTCCAAACTGCAGGATACTGGCTCCACCTCTGCCCCAGTATTCAAACAGTGCGCCCACAGCGCCATCAACCGGTTTCGGGTCGACATCATCAACCGACCACAGCTGGTACTTGGCATCCGCCCCGAACGAGATTTCGGTGTCTCCGTTGGAGACAATACCCAATTTGGCCCGGCCATCAAAATACTCCGATAGACCGTATGTGAGTACGCCGAAAACACTGGTCGCGTCAGCAATACCGACACCACCGGTCACACTGGCCTTCCCCATACCGATTGCATCAGCCGTGCTCAGATTTCCAAACGCGGTCCCAAGAGCCGGTAGGTCATAATCTACATCTATATCGAAATCACCAGGGTCAAACTGGGCCATAACATTCCCTGCGAGCAAAACAACCAAAGCAAGGTACACGATCTTCTTCATTGCAATTCCTTTTCTTTCGAGTTAAACAGTGTTGTACGATCTGAGTCTGCAAGAATATGAATGGAGCGCGCAAACGTCAACCAAAAAAAGTCCATGTTGCATTATTTGTTGACAGAGGTGGGCCAACTCCGTATCTGTATTGCCATTACGTTAGCCGGATATGATTGGATTCATCATTGAGAAAACAGCGTCAACCAAAGATCAAATACCGCTGAATTCCAGAATCGGGTCCGCAACAAGCAACAGGAGCTGAGTTGATGCCAAAAGAACCTGCGCCGAAATCGAAAAAGCCGGCTGTACTGCGGGGTCAATGGGGGACCCATATCGGTTTTGTGCTGGCAGCTACCGGATCTGCCATCGGACTGGGGAATATTTGGAAATTCCCGTACATAACCGGCGTGTACGGCGGCGGGGCGTTTGTTATCGTTTATCTCGTTTGCGTTCTGGTCGTGGGGCTGCCTTTGATGATAGCGGAACTGATGATCGGCCGACGCGGCCGTGAGAATCCGGTTGGCGCCTTTCAGAAGCTGGACAGAAAAGGCTCTCCGTGGCAGATTGTCGGTTGGCTCGGGGTAGCTTCAGGTTTCCTCATCCTGACGTTTTACAGCGTAATAGCCGGCTGGGCGCTCTCATATATCGAGCAAGCCGCGTCCGGTTTTGCCGGCACAGCGGAGGCCATTCAACAGCAGTTTGTCAATCTGGCCGGGTCGCCGGGACGGTCGATATTCTGGCATTCCATTTTCATGGCCCTGACTATCGGGGTCGTGGCCGGCGGTATTCAAAAGGGGATCGAGCGTTGGTCGAAAATCCTCATGCCCACTCTGGGCTTCATCCTGGTGGCGCTTATGTTCTATGGCCTGTCGACTGCAGGGGGACCGAAGGCCTTAAACTTTCTGTTCAATCCAGACTTTGATAAACTCTCGGCGGAAGGTGTCTTGTCGGCATTAGGCCATGCATTCTTCACCCTGTCCCTCGGGATGGGGGCCATGATTACATACGGGAGTTATATTGAAAGAAGTGAGAGCATTCTGAAGGACGCTGTTACGATTTCCATTCTGGACACGGTTATCGCCCTGATGGCGGGAATAGCGATTTTCTCGATGGTGTTCAATTTCGGTCTGGAACCCGGCGCCGGGCCGGGTCTCATTTTCCAGACTCTGCCGGTCCTGTTCGCACAGATCGGGCCATGGGTGTCGGTGCCGTTTTTCGTATTGCTGAGCTTTGCGGCTCTGACTTCCGCTATTTCCCTGCTGGAAGTGGTGGTATCGTATTTCATCGACAAGCGCGGCTGGAATCGAGTCGTGGCTACGATAGCGATGGGGATCGCGATCTGGTTCGTGGGTCTCTTCTGTGCGATAGGGTCGTTGACGCTGCCGTTTCGGGGTCGGGAGCAGAGCTTGTTCGACATTTTCGATTTCATCACGACCAACTATATGCTGCCGGTGGGCGGCCTGCTGACCGGCTTGTTCGCCGCCTGGGTGATTACCGGTCGCATTCGGCGGGATGAATTTGGTTCCAAGGGTCTTCTTTATCAGGGGTTCGTGTTTGTCTTGCGATTTATCACCCCCGTTATCATGATGATCGTGATCCTGCACGGTTTGGAGCTGCTGCCGTTTATGGAGTACGGGGAGTGATACTACCCTGCTCCACCCACCGGCTCCGCTCGAAGTGACAGGCCAACAGGTCGCCGTGAGTTCGCCAGAGCCGCGAGCTTGAAGCTGTTTCGGCTGCGACTTGTTGAACGGATTTTCGCATCCCGACAAATCATTGGTAATCTCCGCATTTGGCAGGATTAGAGCAATCGAGGGAGATTGTCGGTGGGCTGAAAAACAGACAAGTAACATCGACAATATCCACATAAGACGGTTTTCTTCTTTCACACCTTTATCTTTATCCGCATTGTGCCGATACATACACCAGGGTTATTATGGACCAACCAATCACACAACGTGACACATTCCTGTGCGGAATGGAACCACGCATGAAACATCACGTGAAAGGAGATGAATCATGGCACGCAAGAAGCAGAAAATCAGCCCGCAACCGACGCGAAAACTGCTGATTCGGGATCGCGAAACCAAAACACGCATCGGTGTTGTTGAAAGCCTGACAACTCAGAACATGATGATGGTCTGCGATGACTACATTCAGCCGCGAACACAAATGCAGTGCGAGATCGAGCTGGCGGAGAAGATCAAAGGCAGCGACACGATTATCATTAGCACCGAATGCGTTTCGGTCAGGGAGACCGGCACGACGCCGAAGTATCAGGTGGGCCTGAACTTGATCGAGGTGGCGCCGAAGGAAAGGGAGAGAATCCAGCACATTATCGATGCCAACATCGTTCCGCAGAAGGCGACGGCAGGTCCGGCGGTGTGAGGCCGCCTGCTGGCAGTCAAGCGTGGCCGCGATCTGCGATCGCGGCAAAGGCGTCAGGACCACAAGGGTCCTGACCTCCAACTTGACAGTCAATCACAGTTGATTGAAGCGTCAGGTCACAAACCCGTTGACACGGGACCAAGACCTGACGCAACCTATCACTTGACCTTTTCGACAGAGTCTTACTCCTCCGCCTCGAAGTACTTCAGGGCGGTTTGTTTGAGGCGCTCCTTGTCGAAACCTTCGAGATTGATGGTGTCGAGGAACTCGAGAAATGATTTGTCCAGCCGGCCGATGGCCGCTTTGCCGAAGGCCTCTTCCCTGTCGTCCGTCTCCGCTTTCTGGAAACTGATATCGAGCGAGAAAGACTCCTGTTTCAGGGCGGCTATGACATCGCGAGGCAGGGTCTTAAGTGTCTCTTCCGTGACACCCTCGATTTTAACACGGACAATCTTATCGGAGCTATCGATTCGCCTGACTTCTTCCCGTATGGCGTCCGCCAGTTCATCGCCGCGCTTGCCGATTGCACTGACCGTCTGAATATCGACCATCTCGCGGCAACGAACTTCGTGGAATACGACGGAGAACGGATCAAGGTCGACGACAACAAAGCCTTTCTTGGCGGTCCGCTCGGCCTGTGACAGTCGTTCCGTCGAGCCGGAATACCAGGCTCGGTCAGCTACCTGCGTGTAGTTGTGGAAGTGACCCAGGGCAACGTAGTCAAAGATGGTTATATCCTCCAGCGGGATTTCCAGTTCACCGAGATCGGCCATAGCGAACTCCGGCATGCCGGCCGCCACGCCGTGGGTAACCAGGATGTTGTACCTGGAGTCCTCATCCGGGCGACACTTGCCGAGTTCTTCCTGCAGGATTTGTCCGGTCAGGCAGTGCGGGAGGGCGTGCACGGTGACGTCACCGATTTTGAATTGCTCCAATCGGCCGCTCGAAGCAACGTGCAAGTTCTCGATCTGCCGGTAGACATCAATAGCCGCGCCCACGTGTGGCTGCTTGGGAGCATCGTGGTTGCCGGCGATAATCACAGTCGGGATGCCGGCCTGTTCGGCCAGGCGGTGCAACTGCTCGCCCGCGACCGCCATGATGCTGTTAAGCGGCCGTACGGAGTCGAACAGGTCTCCGGCGTGGATACATAGGTCGGGTTTGAGCGCGATGATCTTGTCGACAGCTTCTTTGAAGCTGTTGATGATATCCTCCTGCCGGAGTGTCAAGCCGCTCTCCCCTTTGCGGGGATGGTT
>CAZLBP010000042.1:0-34002 GCA_964557855.1 uncultured Ignavibacteriales bacterium
CCGAATCTCATCCAGAACTTGAATTCCACAAAAGTTTGGGGAGAGTGATATCGGGTCCGCCATAGACTTTGAAAGCCCCCGAAATGTGGGGGCTTTATTTATCACCTCAAAATCGTCAAGAGACAGATGCTAGTTTATTACCAATATGGTCGTAAACTTCCTTTAGCGACTTCTTCGGGCTAAACTCAACGAAGGAAGTATCCTCTTCAACCCAGACGGTATGCCCGGCTGGCCAGTAGAACATCTCACCTGCTCGGCAGACTTCCTCTTTGCCATCACTATAACGAACATGAATGGCTCCTTCGAGCATATAGCCCCAATGCGGACAATGGCATTTGTCACCGGGCAGTCCTTCAAGCAGGGGTGTAGCATCCGCACCCGCCGCAAGCTTTACATACGCTACAGCCATGTCATCCCATTCGGCAACACGAAATGTTGCGACTGGCAATTCCAAGGCAATTTTCATTTCTTCTTTGCGTAATTTCAAAGATTACCTCTTTCTATTTGGGTTTCTCGCTTAAAAATTCTAATCAGCTTTCCTCACATGCCAATTATCCCCAGACCAAAAGAGAGCATAAATGAGGATCATGAGAATAGCCTGATCATTATGGACCAAACATCTCGATTTTCGCATTTGTTCCTATTTAATGCAAGAAAGGTCCAAAGGCGGGTACGAAACAATAGCTTATCTGTGCGGATGATAAAGGAAGGAGTCATTTCATTTTATGATTTAGCATCGGTCGCAGCCCCAAGCTATAACCCTGCATCGACTTCCCCTAACTATGGCATAGTGTAACCGGACAGGAAAATGAAATGTCACAAGAGTGTGGGGAGAGTGATATTGGGGCCGCTTTACCAAGTGCTATGGTTCTGCTTCTAATAAGTATCACACACTATAATACTGGGTATAGCACTCCAATTTCAGATTCATCGCGTGCCGGTGATCACGCTACGAACGGGCGACACATCACATGAAGTGTTCGTACAGTTCCCCGGGCGACATCGCTTCTAACTGGTTCATAGAGCGCCGGGATTAAAACCAGCCATACATAATTGAACACCTGATCCCGCAGGAGATCGAGTCCGCGCGGCAACGTCACCAGCCAGGACAAGCTCACCATGCGGTACGATAACCGGGGGAGATAAAGCCTGTAGCAGTTACACTAAATGGGTGCGATTAAGGAAGAATATGGGTCCACTCAGAACATAATCGTTGACAGGCCAGAGCCAAAGCCATATGTTGGCCCCATAACGGGCTCTTGGTTACTGCACACGGAGTTTCCGCGTTGAGTCAAACAGAAACCTGAATGCGTCCTTCGCCGGTTCCGGCGAAGCGATTTGATGATTATGGTGTTAATATGTTGTACTAATCCCAGTTTTGAAATCCCGGCTAAACACAAGCTCAGGACAGGGAATGCCGGCAATATCAGCGTTGATCCTCATGACACATGTAAAGAAAAGAACCAGAAAAATGCAAAGGAGGTGCGTATCGAAATTGATTGACCCGTAATCTACAATAAGCGAAAACTCTTCGTTGCTATCAGCCCTCGACTTGAATCGGCAGCGGAGAGCTCAATGAAAAACAACCCAGAACTACGCTTGGAATTTACCTAACAGAGAAGAGGAACTAACATGCGAATTAGATGTGTTACAGCGATCACCATGCTGGCATTGCTTCTCGTTTCGGTCCCGACCACCTGGGGACAGAGTGCAATCCAGCAAGAAACAAACGAGTCGGCCTTGCAGAGTATGTCGGAATCACTACATGCTCAGCATTTGACCAAAAAGGCCGAGGCCATCGAGTGGGCGCAACAAAATAACGTGCCGGTACGAATGGTTTTGCCCGATGGGACTATTCGTGAACTGATGGAGATTCGGAATGGACGCCCGGTTTACATGACCACGTACAATCTTAATTCGGCGCAGACTATTTCCACCGATGATGTGTGGCCGGGTTCGGGCAATTACACGCTTGACGGCACCGGTCTCGATATCGGTGAGTGGGATGGAGGCGAGGTCCGTGTCGGCCACGACGAATTCGGCGGACGGGCCACGTGGGCCGACGATACCAACCCGGGAACATCGAGTCATTCGACCCATGTGGCCGGCACCATCATTGCGGCGGGTGTGGATCCTACTGCCCAGGGTATGGCCCATGCCGCAGATCTGTCAGCCTATGACTGGGATGACGACGCCGCTGAAATGGCTACCGAAGCGAGCGGCGGCATGCTCCTGTCGAACCATTCTTACGGTTACTTAGCCGGCTGGTCCGGTGCTGCTGATTACTGTGTTGATCTAAATGGCAACGGCGTCGACGACCCGGGCGAATGTCGCTTTGCCTGGTATGGCACACCCAGCATAAGCTCCACGGAAGATTGGCTCTTCGGTTTCTATGACAACCAGTCCAACAACTGGGATAATATTGCGCGCAATGCTCCCTTCTACCTGATTGTCGTCGCCGCGGCGAACGACCGCAACGACAACGGCCCGGCGGCCGGTACCGCCCACTGGGTGGTTGACGGCGGCAGCGTTACAAGTAGTAGCGCCACGCGCAATCCTGACGGCAACTATGATTGCATCCCTGGCGGTTCGGGCGTCGCCAAAAACGTACTTACGGTGGGCGCTGTTAACGATATCCCCGGCGGCTACACGGGTCCCGGCGATGTGGTCATGTCGACATTCAGTTCCTGGGGGCCGGCCGACGACGGGCGTGTCAAGCCGGACATCGTCGCCAATGGTGTCGGCTTATGGTCGGCTGATGATGACGCCGACGATGATTACACATCTAAGGATGGAACCTCCATGGCTGCGCCCAGCGTGACCGGCTCGATGGCACTGCTGCAGGAGCTGTTCCAGGATCGCAATGGCGGTACGTCGATGCGGTCATCTACGCTCAAAGGGCTGGTCATTCATACCGCCGACTCAGCCGGTGCTTCCGCCGGCCCGGACTACAGTTTCGGTTGGGGATTGATGAATACCCACACGGCAGCTGACCTGATCGACAGCGACGCCGGCGTTGGTAACGCCATCCGGTCGGTCGTACTGGCCGATGGTGGCAGTTATTCGTTCGAGGCAGGCACCGACGGTTCCGAACCGTTGCGTGTGACGGCGGTGTGGACCGACCCGGCCGGATCACCGACCTCGAATCAGCTCGATCCTACGACCAAGATGTTGGTCAACGATTTGGACATCAGAGTTAGCCACACCTGTGCCGGTGACGAGTACATGCCGTGGGTTCTTGATGGAGCCAATCCGGCCAGCGTGGCTACTACCGGCGACAATAACACCGACAATGTCGAGCAGGTGTTCATCGCCGACCCGGAACCGGGCGTGTATGAAATAGCCGTCACTCATAAGGGTAGCCTCTCAGGCGGCAGCCAGCGCTTCGCTCTTATCGTAACCGGTGCTGTCGAGGGCCTGGAAATAGCTCCCGAGATCTCCGCGTCGGCTACCGGTGGTTCGGTCGACGACAACTGCGAATTCCTGGTCACGTTTGACGCGACCATCACCGACGATTGTGAAGTTTCAACGTCCGACGTCGACGTCAATTTCAGTCTGCTGACGGGCAACGCTACGTTGGATGCCCCCACGGTTAACCTGACGCAAACCAATGCTTCAACCGTCGATGTCGACGGGAGCGTCCTGGTCCACAGTCTGACCGGTTCGCCAGCCACGATTCAGGTGACATTCGAGGCCACCGACGATGTGGGCGAATTCACCTCGGAGTCGGTAACGGCTGACGTGGTCGACGATACCGATCCGGTCATTACCTGCGCTCCGGATATGACTTTTGAGTGTGATGCCGTCGGTGACTTCGGTTATCCGACAGTTACGGACAACTGCGATCCGGAGCCGACGATTACTTTGCTCGCGCGTGACTCCGTTCCGGGCGCCTGTCCTCAAGAGTATCAGATCGAGCTGACTTATGAGGCCGAAGATGACGCCGGTAACACCGATGAGTGCACGCAGGTGATCACGGTGGAAGATACCACTCCTCCTGAGATCACGTGCCCGACTTCAGACGAGCTCGAAGTCGAATTCCTGAACCCGAACCAGGCGCAGGTTGACTTCGAAGTAACCGCGACCGACAACTGCGACGACGATCCCGAGATCACGGTGGATTCCGCCTCCGGATCAATTTGGGAGATAGGCTTGCACACGGTCACCGCGGTGGCCGATGACGGCTGTGGTAACACGGACACCTGCAGTTTCAGCTTCCAGTTAGTCTACTTCGACATCAAACCGACTTCGTGTCCTAATCCTCTCAACGTTAGACCGTTTATCAGGGACAGCCGCATCGGTGGCCCCATTGCTGCCGGTGAAACGTTCGGAGTTGAGATTGAGGGCATGGACGACAAAAAGCCGAACGGAGTGCTGCCGGTCGCTATTCTGGGGACGGATATCCTGGATGTGAAAGATCTCGATCCCTCTACCATCACGATTAATGGTGTCTCGCCGCTGCGCTGGGCATATGAAGATGTGGCCACCCCGCCGTATACCGTTGACACCTATTGTGGCTGCGACGACGGCCATGCGGACGGATATACGGATCTCACTCTCAAGTTCAGCAGTGAAGAGATCATTGCCACTCTTGGTCCCGTCAGTAACGGCGATAATGTCCCGTTGATCATAACCGGTGACGATTCCGACGGCATCCGGTTCTTTGGCGGTGACTGCGTCCTTATCAAAGGTCCCCGGTCAGCGCTGGTGTCTGAGTCCGAAGAAACTGACTCTCCGGAGACAGCCATTATCGGAGCTCATCCGAACCCATTCAACCCGGTGACGACGATCAGCTTCAGTTTGGCGCAGGCTGGTCAATTCGATCTTACGATTTACAATATTGCCGGTCGAGTAGTCAGTCGGTTCACGGAAATGGGAGAAGCCGGTCTGAACCAAGTTACCTGGGATGCCTCCGCGTTTTCGAGCGGGGTGTATTTCTATCGCATTCAGGCGGCCGACTTCACGGATACGGATAAAATGGTATTGATTAAATAAGAGGACCTAAAGCCGAAGAAAGGGGATGAGCCGTCGTGCTTATCCCCTCTTCAATCACCTCACATTGCAACGCAAACTCAAGCCGACAATCAGGCAGCCAACGAAGGCCGTTTGAAACCAGCCCTTTCAAACCGGCTTAAACGCAATTCGAAAAGTCCTGGGTATCGGATGAATACCCGCTGCAACGTGTTTCTTATTAACAAGTGATAAACGATCGGGGCGGCGAGACTTGTCTCCTGCACTCCGGCCTCGTTTGACCCTTTGCCCTATTGATCGCTCTTAGTGGATTTCAGCGTCTCTACAATCAATTGGCCGACACGATGTGCGGATTGCGGGTTTTGACCGGTAACAACGCGCTTGTCAATTACCGCGTTGGGCTGCCAGGGGTCCGCGGGCACATGGATGCCTCCGAGCTTAATCAGCGTATCCTGCAACATAAAAGGAACCACATCGTCTAGTTTTACTTGTGTCTCTTCCTCGTTGGTAAAAGCGGCAAAGCGTTTCCCCTTGATAAGGGGTTCGCCACCGGAGAGCCGGATATCTGCGAACGCCGCCGGTCCGTGACAAACCGCCCCAACTACTCCACCATTCTCATAGATGGCTGCGGAAACGGAGTTCACCGCAGAATCGCCCGGGAAATCCCACATAGTACCGTGGCCGCCACTGAAGAGGATGGCCGCGAAGCCAGCCGGGTCCATATCCGAGAGCTTCTGACTATTGAGAACTTTGGCCATTAGTTCGGCATCCTGCAGAAAACGCTTATTGACTTGGTCAGTCGTATCCATACTCCGCGGATCTATCGGCGCCACGCCGCCCTCGATACTCGCCACTGCCACATCATAACCGGCATCTTTGATGACATAATAAGGATGGGTCAGTTCGGCCAGCCAAAAACCGGTCGGTTTATCGGTGTCACCCATTCGTGAGTGACTCGTGACGACTATCAGGACGCTATCGGCGGCCAGTGCGCCGGTTCCGAGCAGCGTTAAAACAACGAGTAGGAGTAGCCTGTGTAATCGACCCATAGTTGACGTGTCCTTTCTTCAAGCTCAGTTTGGCCAATAATAACGCAAGCAGCCGGTGAAGAGTTCCGGGACTTTTGCGGCTGCGTAGCCAACCGTTAACGGCTGCTTCCTGTGGTATGTCATTCTCATAACCAGTAACTCCTGATACTGGGTTACTTCGCCCCTGATCTTGACGACCATGCCCGGTTCCAGATCGGTCAGGGTGATCTGATCGGGCTCCCACATGATAGCCGGTACTCGTCCGCTCCAATCTCCCTGTTCCTGGGAGAGGAACTCGCCGAGGGCGAAATCGCGGAGTTCACAGGTTGTTACGGCGAATAAGGCTATAATGCTGTCACCGACTGAAAACTCCAATATCAATCTGTTACCCATGGGCGGATTACTATGTGAAATTAGGGCTGTAACAAGGTGTGATAAGATCTCGGAGACGGCGCAGGCTAGGGGGTTCCCAAAAGTGACATGCAGTCGACTCTTGTATCGCCTAGCAGCGAGCCTCAATGCCGATTCACCCCTTATGGGACAGCTCTTACGGCTGGGTGCCAACGATCCGTTCAAATCCCTCCGGATCCGTGGCGCCTTCGGTGTTCAGGAGGAGGATGTCTGATTCAGCGCCCAAGTTTAGGTGTCGTCTTACTTCAGCCAGGCTCGCGGATTCCAAGATCGCCAGCAGCGCACCGAGACCGGCAGCACCGGATTCACCGGACACGATTCTTGCGTCGTCCTTATGCGGATAGAAATATGTCTTCATTGCCCTGGTGGCATAACGATCGGAAATAGACAAAAAAACGTCGATTCCATTGCAAATGATGGGCCAGGCGGTAAACGACGGCGTACCGCAGTTGAGACCGGCCATGATAGTACTCAGATTACCGGCGGCGGACACCGGCGTACCGTCCGGTGACCGAGCCGATTCGAGCAGACAAGCTGCCGCGGTCGGCTCGACACAAACGGCCACGGGCCGCTTTTCCGATGAGAGAGATGCGCCATAATCGACAGCCGCTGCCGCAAGCGCACCGACACCTCCCTGAATGAAGATGATATCCGGGCGCGGGACCGCTGACTCCGTAACCTGCGCTTCTACTTCATCAAACATCGTCGAGTATCCCTGCTGAATCCAGGTCGGGATCTGCGTATACCCGGGCCACGACGTATCCGAAATGATCTGCCAACCGTTCTTTTCGGCATCTTCTTTCACCCTCTCAACCGCGTCATCATATGTGCCGTCGACAATTACAACGTCGGCTCCTTCACGCCGGATATTCTCGATACGAGCCGCTACCGTCTCGTGCGGCATGTAAATCACAGCCTTGAGCCCCACCAAGCGCGCGGCCCGGGCGACGGCTCGGCCGTGGTTGCCGTCGGTAGCGGTGCAGACAGGCGGGACAATAAAGGGTCGACTTGCGGTCTTGAAGTTCAAGAAATCGGAGACGGTAAACGAAGTGCCGACCTCATTCTCCCACATCGACTTCAGCCAACGGAAGATCGCGTGCGACGCTCCCAACACTTTGAATGCCCCCAGTTCAAACCGATGGGCCTCATCCTTGACCAGGATTCTGCCCATCCCCAGTCTGTCGGCCAGCCCCGGCAGACTAATCAGCGGCGTCGGAAGGTAGCCCGGCAGTTGGCGGTGGAACTGGCGTGGGGAAACTGCGCCTTGTTCTCTGATGATAGGCGTGTTTCTGGTCAGATGTGAGTTGATGACGTATTCACACACGCAATCATCCTGGTACTATCACGATAATCTGGAGCATCCAGGTCCCAAGATCATACAGTCCTGCCTGAAATACCACCGTTTTCCCGATTCTCGTCAATATAGACTTGGCTCTGTTTTGTATAACCAATATATTGGCTTGAACTTATGAAGAAAATTACCCGCTACATACTTTTGGAACATGTCGGACCGTTTTTCTTTGCCTTCTTCATTATCACGTTTCTGCTGGTAATAGATTACGTGCCGAAGATTATCGACCATGTTATTGATAAAGACATTTCGATCTGGGTGGCGCTGGAGCTGGTGGCCCTGAATCTGGCCTGGATGCTGGCGTTGTCCGTGCCGATGTCGGTGCTGGTGGCGGTGCTGATGGCTTTCGGCCGGCTGACCTCGGACTCGGAGGTGACCGCTATGAAGGCCTGCGGTATTAACCTGATGCGGATTATCGCGCCGCTGTTGGTAGCGGGAGGGGTGCTGATGTACGGTATGATTCAGTTCAACGACAAGATTCTGCCCGATCTCAATAAGGAAGCCCGTTTACTCTGGGGGGATATTGCCGCCGTAAGACCCACTCTGGTCTTCAAGCCGGGCATATTCATTTCCGACATCCCCGGGTTTCTGGTCTTGATAGATGAGATTGATCACTCGACTTCTCGCGTGGAAAATGTCCGCATCACCGAAACCAAAGACAAGGACAAGCCACGCATCATTGTGGCGGAATACGGTTTCGTGAAGATGGTCGATAACGGACGGAACATGCAATTCACGCTTTACGATGGCGAAATCCACTCGCTGGATGTTGCGGAGCCGGAGAATTATCGACGGCTGGATTTCAACAAGCATATCATCAATGTCGCCGACGCCGGGTCGGAATTGAAGCGTACCGAAAGCGAGTACCGCACTGATCGGGAAATGGAAATCGACGAAATGCGATTGAATGTCCAGCGGGCCGAGTCAGCTATTACGCCATTCCGGGAGAAGATCAGAGACAATCTGTTATCTCGATTTGAGAATCTGTACGCCGACTCCGTCCCTGTCGACAACGGAGAAACCGTGAGCGATTCCGCGGCCTTTGCCCTGTTGCAGAGACGGGCCGAGACGCAGTATCAAATGCTCGAGAGCAGTCGCAAACAGATCCTGGCGCAGAAGAAAATGGTGAACAAGTATACGATCGAAATATACAAGAAGTACTCCATCCCGGCCGCATCGCTGGCGTTCATTCTCATCGGCGCTCCGCTGGCCGTCTTTTCGCGGCGAGGCGGGATGGGGGTAGCCATATCTATTTCGATCGTCTTGTTCGTGATTTACTGGGCCTTTCTAATCGGGGGCGAGGACCTGGCGGATCGCGGCATCATCTCCCCGCTCTGGGCGATGTGGTCGGCCAATGTCCTGATCGGGCTCATCGGCCTCTATCTCCTGTACAAAGTGGTCACCGAGAAGCCGCTGTTTTCCTTCTTCAGGAGTGTAGATTCGTAACGTCATGTTAAAGCGCATTGACATATACCTGCTGCTGGCGTTCTTTCGCTCGCTGGTGGTGGTGAGTCTGGCTGTCGGGCTCACGATTATCGTTATCAATATAGTGGAGGAATTACGCGACTTCATTGACCACCAGGTGCCGATCGAGACGATATTGGAGTACTACTTTTACTGGGCCGGCTGGGTCATTAAGTCGTTTCTGCCCATGTTCGTGCTGTTGGCGGCGCTGTTCTCCATGTCGTTGTTGGCGCGTCGCAACGAAATCTTGGCGATGAAAGCCTGCGGCCTTTCGCTCTACCGACTGGCGCTGCCGTATGTGATCGTTACTCTTCTGCTTGCGAGCGGGCACTTCTACTATAATGAGTACGTCTTTCCGCCCGCCAACCAGCGGCGTCTGGAGATCAAGGAATACACGATTGAGCAGAAGTCCAGACGGACCCATACCAACGTCACCAACGTCTACCGACAGATCAGGCCGGGCTATTTCTTCACGTTGGAACGCTTCAATACGGAGCGCATGGAAGGCAGCGATTTAAGAGTCATCAAGACGGTCGACAATCGTCTTAAAGAAGTAATAACCGCCGGCAATCTGCAGTATCGCAACAATACCTGGGTCGCGCGGCACGGCACCCTGCGCACGTTCGAGGACGATGCCGAGGAATCGTTCCGGGAATTCGAGCAGCTGGAGCTGCCCGAAATAGAAGACAAGCCGGCCGATTTTGCCAGGCGCATCGGGAAGCCGGAAGATATGAGCCTGGAGGAACTCGAGGAATACATCGCGCTCATGAAACGCACCGGGGGACCGTACGCCCGCGAAGCGGTCGACCTGGGGATCAAGTATGCCTATCCGCTGACTTCGTTCATCGTAGTCCTGATTACCGTTCCTATCGCTTCGAATCCTCGACGGGGCGGTCTCGCTGTGTCGATCTCTATTGGCGCCTTGATTTCGCTGACGTATTTTGTGTTGTTTCGTATCCTGCAGTCGGCCGGGTATAACGAGAAAATACCCAAAGAGATCGCCATTTGGGGCGTCAACGGCCTCTTCTTCCTCTTTGGTCTGGTATCGCTTTTTAATGCGAGAAAATAATGGCGCACCCTGATCACGAAAAGAATCGCAAAGCATGGAATGCGATGGTGGAAGCCCACTGGGACCACCCGGCCCAGAAGCGTAAGGAATTTCTTGAAGGCCGTTGTTCTCTTAAGCCCATAGAATTGCACGCTCTCGGTGATGTTCGGGGAAAGAGCCTGTTGCACCTTATGTGCCAGTTCGGTCTCGATACGCTGTCCTGGGCCAGACGCGGCGCGGTGGTTACCGGAGTCGATATCTCCGACCGATCAATCATGCGAGCCGACGAATTGAAGAAAGCGGCCGGCCTCGACGCCAGGTTCATCCGGAGTGACGTTCTTGAACTGAGAGGAAATCTTGATGAAAAATTCGATATCGTATTTCAATCGCACGGGACCCATTGCTGGATCTCCGATATGAAAAGATGGGCGCAGGTGGTGGCCCATTACCTGAAACCCGGCGGTACGTTTTTCATGGTTGACGATCACCCGATCATTTGCATCTGGGAAGAGCCCAACTATTCGTACTTTCACCAAGAACCGGTCCGCTATGCCGGTGAGCCGGATTACTGCGATCGTGAATTCATGGTCGAGGATGAGCGGGTGGAGTTTCAGCACCCGCTGTCGGAAATAGTCAATGCGTTGATCAAGGCCAGCTTACGCATCGAGCATCTCGGGGAATATGACAAGGGCTACTACCCCATTCATGCCGACTGGGTCGAGAAAGACCGCTACTGGTATCCGCCCGGCGGCCCACCGTTATATCCATTGATGTTTTCCGTCAAGGCGCGGAAAGAGTAGAGTTGGTGATACTCACTTGCAGCGCAGGTCCGCTTCGGATCCGCTTTCCCACTGGCAGGTCTGAAACAGACCGGCTCTGCTGATTTGCCGGATCGGCGGGGGCAAGCCCCGCCGCTACGCGAGACATGAGTCGATTACAACTCATTCCAGACAAAAGCATAATACCCGCTGGTCGGAACGCCGTTGATATTGGCGTAGTAGCTCCCGATCTGCAGTTTGTAGTTCGCTGTCTCAGTTTTCACCAGGTACACTCGATCGCGAGCGCTGATTTGGTGCGTGGTCGGATTGTAATCATACCATTGCGCCTCGTCGTCCGTCAGATCGCCGTTGAAGACCGACGTGACATAGTCCGGAAACAGCGGCGCCCCGCTTGGATGACGCAGAAGCGACTCGATATCAGTCGGCTCTGACATTTCCCCAAAAGCCGGAAACGCGGCGCACTGGCCCGGACCGTTCGGGCCGCTGTTCTGGGCAATCTCGTAAGAATGGAAGGCCAGATCCCAATTGGTGGAACTCTGCGGATTGCCCGGGCTGACAGCCTGACCGGCCGAAAAATCGAAATAGCCCCAGCCGGAGCCGACTGGAATCGACGCTGTCTGGACTGCACCGTTCAGGGTAGTCGCATTGGCCTGCGACTGATAGAAATAGCTCATCCACACCGTCCCCATAGCGGGCGGCATACCGGCCCCCACCAGAGAGTCAACCGTAAACTTGATAAAGTTGTCCGCTTCGGCATCAACCATCGTAAAGACGTTGCCGGTCATTTCGAGCTGGTGGGTGACGGGGTTATACGACAGCCAATGCTCGTCATCGATCACGTAATTGATCTCATCTTCCATCCACTCGACACCAACGGTATCATCGATCGATACATCGTCGTACTCGACTTCCGTCAGCATGGCGCCCACTACGCTTCTGCCGTCCTCGGACGAGGCGCCGCCGTTCAGATTGATATTGGTGCGCTTGAATGATATATCCCAGTTGTCGGCCGCGGCAACCGGATTGACACTGCCGAATGAAAAATAGGCAGCCTGGTCCCGATCGGAAGCGTCTAGTGATGTCTGCCAGACGCCGGTGTCAACGTTAAACACAGTCGTGTCTGTAAATCCCGACTGGTCGTCGCCGGAATCAACCGGGTTATCATCGTCCGAGCAACCGAAGGCAAACGGTATCATGAAGGTCAGGACGAGGAAATGTGTAAATCGTGTCATCGTTTTATGACTCCCGTCTTTATGGTGTTAAGCTGATACTATACTTGAAGCCGGCAAAGAGTTCGAAGCCGGGCCAGTAACCATAATCCACGTTGGTTGCATCCAACAGGTTCTCCATCCGCACGAATGCTTCCATATTGGCGCCGAAGTGCTTGAACAGGTTCAGATTCAGGCGGGTGCGGGACGGGGCATTCTCTGCCGCGCCTTCATTCCCTCCCGTGTTGGAACGTGGCACCCACAGTTTCTCGGATTGGTAGTCGCCCCAGAGCGTGGCGCCGATGCCATAATTCTCCCAGAACGTACTCAAAAACAGCTTGGCGGTGTGATCGGGCCGGTTGATAAGCTTCTCCTGTGTGCCGAGGTTGCGGCTGTACAAATAGTTGTATGAGAATTGCAGATCAATGCCTTTGGTCAGATTAACCCGCGACTCCCACTCAATACCCTGCGTAATGGCTGTTTCGATATTCTGATACACATAAACACCGCGCCAATACGTCGGGGTGAATCCGATCAAAGTGAAATCGATCAGGTCCTCAAGCTGGTTGTAGAAATACGTTAACCGGTGCAGCCCGATAATGCCGTACGAGAATTCAGCGGAAACCGAAGAGTTGATGGAGTTTTCCTGCTGCAGTTCCGCGAATCCACTATTCGCCACATCCAGATCTGCGGGTAGCGCCACCGAGCCGCCATAAACTATGTAACCGGCGGCCGTATGGTCGAACACAAAGTACTGCTGTTTGATCGACGGCGCCCGAAAACCGCGACCCAAGAACGCGCGCAGCTTTAGTTGTTCGTCGGGTTGATACATAACGTTGATCGAGGGATTCAGATGTTCGCCGAAGGAGCTGTGATGCTCGTATCGTATGCCCGGCAGGATCTTGAGCTGTTTGATCGGACTGTATTCATACTGGAAATACCCGGCCAACGACTTGTCTGCCTGCTGGTCGGAGGCCAGATCGGTGGAGACAAGATCCTGGTAGTAGTAGTCCAGTCCGTACGTGGCGACGTGATGTCGGCCGATTACATAATTGGCAGTATACGATGCTTCGTAGTATCGGTCCTCCGTTTCCGATGTGTCTATCCAGAACCGACCGCTGTATTTGTTCCATTGGTGATCGTAGGCAGTCCCGAACAACCGGAGCTTCATCGAATACTTGTCGCCGGACAAATACTCCAAAGCAGCCGAACCTTCGTACCGCCGGTTTATTTCATCATCATCATAGGCATAAGTCGTGTCGCGAGTCTCACTGAGTCGGACGACCTCGGACTCTATCCACTGTCGTTCCTCGTGCATAGTTCTTGCCGAGCCCACGAAACTCCACTTCTCGCTCAGGTTGGCTCGCAGCTTGCCGTTGAGGTTCCAGCGCCGGATGTCTTCCTGTCCGTTCGTGTGCGGTGTGGATTTATCCAGATCAAAACCGGACGTGGAGAACAGCTTGCCGCCCAGGTCGACCCCGAAATCCTTCTTGCCGTAGCGTAGCTCTATCGTGGGGTTGAATTGTCGATGGCTGCCATAGTCGATATATGCATCCGCTTTCATCTTCTCGGTCGCGGGGCGTCTGGTGATGATGTTAATTACGCCCCCCATAGCGTCCGATCCGTAGAGAGTCGAACCCGTCCCCTTCACTATTTCGATTTTCTGCACGTTGGTCAGTGCATACTGACTCAGATCGATTGACCCCCGTACTCGTCCCACGGCACGTTCACCATCGACGAGAACCAGCACCCGATCCGCCTCGATCCCGCGTATGGCGGCGCCCTGCCCTGACAGGTCTTCGTTTATCGTGATACCTATCGCGGACGTCAGCGCTTCATCAACCGTAGTCGCTCCGGTGCGCTGAAACTCTCTCTGACCCACAACTTCGGTCTGCACCGGCACTTCTTTCAGGAGATGGGGGGACCGCGTGGCAGTTACAACGACATCGTTGAGGACCCACGGGGCAGGGGCAAGACTCAGGTGAAGTGAAGTATCAGCCGGTATCGTTACGGTCAACAGCTCGCTCGTTTGATATACGACATGGCTGGCCAGGAGATGGTAGGTCCCGGCATCCAGCCCTGGTATCTCGAATTCACCCTTCTGGTCGGTGGCAACGATCTGATCCGTTTCCATGATTCGAACATTGACATCTCTGATGCCCAGCCGGGTTTCGGCGTCAGTGATCTTTCCGGTAAGTGTCTTTGCAGTTACGTGGGCATTCAACAGACCAACGACAACCAGTAGCGAAAGAAGAACCGGCAATCTAACTCTGAAAATGTACATCGACACAGTCCGAAATTTCGTAAGAATCCCAACTCCAATGTCACCCAATTGTCATCGTGGCGGGAATTATCTAACCCGTTGGATGGCTTAGGTTTATTATTAGATCCGGTATTTCTGGAGCGTATCTTTTCGATCCAACCGTATAACAATGTACACCGGTCATCGTAACCAACTTCTTCCGAAAGGCGTCTTAGAGCAGATGCAGGCCAACCAGGAACTATTTTGGAGTCTACTGGAACAGGAGTACGCAGGAGCCATGATGTTCTGCCGCAAATTGATGGAAGGCCGGGATGAGGCTGAGGACTTGTTTCAAGATGCTGTCATGAATGCTTTCACTGGTTACTCGACTCTGCGGGAGCATGCATCTTTTCGGCCGTGGCTGTATCGCATTATCGTTAACACATTTAAGAGTACAGTGCGGCATCCCTGGTGGAAACGCCGAGCGAATCTGGACCCGGCAATGACAGAGCCGGTGACAGCGGTCGCCCCCGAGGATCGGCTAAGCGCGCGGCGCTGGCTGACACGAGCTTTTGCGGCGATTTCTACTGAAGATCAGACGCTGGTCACGCTCTATGAACTGGAAGCATGGAGTATCAAAGAACTGGCCGAGCTATATGGCAAGTCGGAAGGGTCCCTCAAAGCTCGGCTGTTTCGGGCCAGAAAGCGAATGAGAAACAGACTGGCCCAATTCGCCCCAAAGTCGGTGGCGGAATCAGAGGATACCAAACCGAGGAAGCAGGAAGCTGAAGAATGGATTGTCGCGAAGCCGGAAACAGACTAACCGGATCAGCCCGGGATGGAGACAATGCAACCCGGGATGAGGACCTGTTGCACCATTTGCAATCATGCCGAAATTGCGCCGGGGCAGCCTGGGCGTCGAATGTGCTGGAATCCTCGTTCGGGCGAATCAAGGACCGGGCTCCGGCGGAGTTACCCGCATTTGCCGTCATGAGGCGGCGTATCGAAACCAGGCTGGGCGCCCGGAAAGAGCCAAACCGTCTTCTCAGGCCGAGATTACACAATTTGTTCCGTTCCCCGACCAGACGCTGGTTGTATGCCGGCGGTGTGGCCGTGGTAGTCGCGATCCTGGTTCTTACGGCTGTCGTACCATTCAGTTACTATCGGACAGTAGGCTATGAAGTCGCCTTTGGTGGCGTCCAGAGAGAATTCGTCGAGGATGACGATCGTATTTGCGACATCCTGTTTCGATTGGGTCTGGTCGAGGCGGATGTTGACGTGTTGGGATGTGATACCACCTGCCACGTTCAGATTCTGTATCTCAAATCAAGACAGGAAGTAGATATGGTTATTTCGGAGTTCAGTCGATTGAATAACAGCAGTCTCAGGGCTGATGTCAGGCCGGTGCGGGTCGGTGAGTCCCGTAGTTTGATCGAGCAGGTGAGCGAACAGATATACTGATCAGTAGAATAGCGCGTTGTCAGAGAAGCAGGCGTGCCGGGTGCTCTCGGTCCGGTGATAGCCCGCAGCCAACCGAATAAAACAGAAATCGATAAGGAGTCTACACAATGAAAGAGCCACCGATGCATCTAACTGTTCTCGTGACCGCCATATTGCTCTGGTGCGGGTCGCTGGTTAGCGCTCCGCGATTGACGATCGACAACGGAGAATTCGATTTTGGCTTTGCACCACAACAATCGAAAATCTCACACACTTTCTGGCTGAAATCGACCGGTGACGAAGACTTACAGGTCACCAAAGTCATCCCCGGTTGCGGCTGTGCGAAAGCCCCGCTGGAAAAGGACATCATCAGTCCGGGAGACAGCACCCGTCTGGAGATCGTTTTCAGCACCCGCACGTATCGCAATCGCGTACAGAAAAGACCGACGATCGTGACCAATGAAACCGGTGCGAACCATCATGTGCGTATTGCTGCCCACGTCGTAATCAGACCCGACTCAACCTACCCGATCCTAATCACGCCTTTTCCGGTAAGTCTTGATGGAAATTCCACTGACCCCGATGAAGCGGTTGAGCTCCAAATCACGAACGTCTCGGACGAAGCACTTGATCTCTCGGTCGTGGCCTGTCCGGAGGACTATCTCACGATGGATATGCCGGAGGACATCCGTGCCGGGGAAACCGTGGCCGCCACGTTAACGGTTCCCGACGCCGCTCGTGATGAGTCATTCGAAAAATCAGTGACGATCGAACTCAATGATAACATGTCTTTGCGTTTCACGATCCCGGTTAAATATACGGCGCCAACAGCGAAGGAGACCGGTATATCATCGAGGCCGCTTGGCAACTAGTCCGGTCCTGCAAATTTCCAAATGAAAACGGCCACCTCAAATGAGGTGGCCGTCTCGTATCAATTTCGAATGAGATTACGGGCAGTCCGGAGGAACAGGGCCGGACCGGAACAGATAGTCGACCAGGTAAGAGAGATCGTTAACGTCAACCGGACCTCCAACGCCAACTATACCGTCAACGTTGCCTTCTTCCGGACACGGCGGAATCGGGCCCAACCGGAAGAGGTAATCCACGAGATAGCTGAGATCATTGACGTCAATGGGGCCGCCGACTCCAACGATATTGTCAACATTGCCGCGTTCGTCTACACAGCAGCAAGCGTCGCCGACACCATCGCTGTCAGTGTCTTCCTGACCCGGATTGGCGACATCGGGGCAATTGTCTTCGTCGCACGTATTGGCGGCATAGCCCGGATTACCGTAGCCGTCGCCGTCCGTATCGGTGCAATCGTCGCAGACGTCGCCGATCAGGTCACCATCGGCGTCTTCCTGACCCGGATTGAATGTAGCCGGACAGTTGTCGTCAAAGTCCGCCACTCCGTCACCGTCACCATCCTGTACCACACCGGTCGTATCGAAATGGACAAAGATATTGGAGTTCTCGATTTCGCCGGTCCAGTACTCCCAGACGACTTTCTGGCCGCCGTCGGCTATGTCGGATGTGCGGTATTCTTCGACGACGACATCGGTACCGCTGATCACGTACGGGGTATCCCAGGTGACACCACCGTCGACGGTAGTCGTCAAGTACAGTTGGTTGTTGGAGACGTAAGACAGGACAAAGGCACTGCCGGTAATGTGCTCGATTCTCGGGAAGCGCTCATCGTCGGTGGTAGCCACCACCACGTTGCTCACCAGGTTGGCCACGGAACCGGTTTGGGAGGTGTCGTACCAGATTATGATATCTCGATCATCAGGCGTGGTTTCATCCCACATCTCCGTGGCAATCAGCAAATGACCGTTGTACGCCGCGACAGCCGGGTTTGTCATATGGTCACCGGGATCGAGGCTGTATGTAAAGCCACCGGCGGAATCCACATTATCCATATCGGTGAACCAATCGTAGCGTATGAAGAGCTGCCACTGGTTATCGGTCGCGTTGTCCCAGTCATAGACAGCGTAGGTGAAGGTGGTTATCGGGTCGATGTCAGACATCGTCGTGGCGCAACCCTCCAGGTCATTGTACCAGCTGATAGTCGCCCAGCCCGGGACCGTGCTGTCGATTTCGTAGAAAATATGGGGTTGGTTAACAAACGGACCATAGGACGGATTTGTCGTGCTATGAACCATTGACACGATCCCGAATCTATACTCTCCTGGAAGATTATTGAATGGGACATGCGGAATACAGGCAATATCGACCATCGCCATGTCGTGCCAGCCATGTTGAGCCCAGTTCCAGGACTGCTGTGACCAGGTAATTCCGTTGACCGGGTTCCATAGTTTTACTACGTATGTTGCCGCGGCGCTCATTACATTATCGTCACCGATCTGCGTGCCACAGAAAGCCGTGTCTCCCATCCAGTAATCGATGCCGGGATAGGTCGGGCCGTTGATCGTGTCAAAAGTCCCGCCTTCCGGGAAGGTCATGCCGTCATCCATCGACCCCAGCCAGGTCAGCTCCGTGTCAACTTCGTTGTTGAATTCCAGGCCGATCATCATGTAGCCGTTGCCGGCGTCACCGATGCAGGGGTGGATATTAAGGGTATCACCCGGCACGGGTCGCGGCGTGGCCAGGACGCTGCAGATGTACTGACCTTCGTTGGGCATACTTACGGCGTCACCGTCGATGACGATGTAATAGGACATCCCTGAATCCATGGGTACCTGGTCCAGCTTGGAATTGAACGGCGGCGAGGAACCACAATCCAAATCGAAACGCTGGCAAGCCACGATAGAGTCCGAGACGCCTTCATACTTGTACACCCAGATGTTCGTGTAGTAACTGGAGCCACAGAGACTGATATCGACCCAGTCACCAAAGGGCGATACGGGCGTGTACGAATAGACGTGGTCACCGGCCGCGGCGACAAGTCCGCCCGGACAGTCTTCACCATAATCGTTGACCGCGCCGGAGGTATTACCGGTATCCACAAACGGCGTAGCCGTAATGGCCACGGCGGTGCTGATATCTTCACCACCGGCCCGACCGGGGTTGGTATATACCGTCTGCGGCAAAGATTCGGCCTTCTCGACCGTCGCAGTTTGCCCCTGCATCGAAATGCTTTGCCTCGGACCGGCCTTGGTCACCGTCGGATCACCGACCTTGAGGTTTTTCGGGTTGTTGCTATTGGCCGGTCCGCTGTCGGCAATTACCATGGCCGTCATGGCAATCAGCCCGATCACGCCCAGCAATAGTGCTCCTTTGAAGACGTTCATAATGCTTCTCCAACAGTTTGAGAGACTATGTATTTATTGGTGTTTTCAAACCTGTGGTGAGGGATTCGACTGGAATTGACGGATTCCTGAGAAGTCATATCATCGATTCCTCCTCTTTTGGCTGGTTACGTACACGAACAGTAGTTTGCAAATCAAGCGATGTAAACTACGTGCAGTTATATCGGTTCAACCATAAATATATGTATTTTCCTCCGTTCGTCAACAGAAATCCTTTGATTCAGACCATTTTGATCCGGCAGAATCATTTGGCGCAAAGGAAGTTACTGAAAACTGACTATTTTGTTGACAATCAGCGCCTTTTCATTGCTGACACGCCGATACATGGTTCTGGGGCGGTTTTGTTGTGATGAGAATCCCGGACAACTCCGGTACCGACCTTTCACCTGATTACTACGCATCCGGCATGCCCGAAGTTTCAAATGGCGACCGCGAAAGACCGGCGCCGAATCTGCCGGCAACGGGCTAAGCCGCTGCCGAGTAAAGGAGTTCGAACAAAAGGGTACACGACACCAACATGTTGGTCGCGGAAGGTTCCCCGGCAACCGGCCAACGCTCGGCCAGTCAACCCCGCCTCAACGTCTCCCCGACCGTCGCGTCAAACGAACTCCGAACTACACTACGATATACAAGATGAAACTGGTGCTGAATTTGTTCAGAGAGAATGGGCTCGAATCAGCCGGCCCCTAATATCGAACGGTATGACCAAGGCATACCAAATACACGCGCTGCAACTCGCAGGCTTTGACTACAAGAACAGCCGCTTACCACGATGGCAAGCGGCTGTTGTATAGAATCGACGAAACTGATCGCGTCGTGCTATTTCGTCAGAATCATCTTTTTGGTCAAAGTCACCTCTCCGGAACTCAGACGATAGAGGTACAGGAACTGCCATTGTCAATGCATACCCGTAGAAGCAATGACAGCAGACCCCCGATGACAGCGAGATCGCTTCGACTTTTCACTTCTCGCAATGATGGCAACAACGGTCCACATTTATATGTACAGGTATGACAACTACTGAATTGGGTATTGTCGAAAACGACTACATTAATGTTGCGTGCTTGAACGCCGGTAGATAGTGAAACCACATAAGATAGAGGGAAAGAACCGCATACAAGGGCAGCAGCCATCTTCTGCGCGATGATTCGATCGCTACACCTGTCATTACGAACAATGGGAGAGCCACCGTTATGTGTCGGTAATAGCTCACGGTCGATCCGAATGTCGGCGTGAAGAGGAGTACTCCAATCAGAAAGAGATACCAGGTCACGGGTATTTTGCGGGTAAAGAAAGCCGTCGAGACCAAAGTGACAAAGCAGAGCATGACGACGATGAGCTCCGGTGAGAAGACCGGTCGCATTTGGTCCATATGTACGATCGTATTGAAGATCGGAATCAGGGGGAAAGTAAGATGATGGTCGTAGTACGGTTTAGCCTGGTAGTGAGGATACAGGAGAAAATCATCGAAACGCCACCAGTAGTATGAGAAATACAGACCGATTGCCGCTCCTATGGCGCATATCGCGATCAGGAGCGATGCCTTTGTCCGAGTCTCCGCCACCCTCCATTTCGTGATCAACAGCCACAGCAGAGGGAGTCCGATCACCATGCCGGAAGGATAGGTCACTGCCAGCAGACCGACAGGAACCGCGGCCGATAGATACCTTTCTCGGTCAAGCAAAACGAAGACCGTAGCCGTGAGGAGCAGGTAGAGAGCGTAGGGAAAGGCTGTCAGGAAGTACAAGGAAGTGGGGAATATCAAGAGCACCAGTATTGTAGCTTTGGCTGTTTGCTCCGAGTACCTGGTTGCCGTCAACCGGAATATTACCAGCAGAGCCAGCCAGAATGACAGGGCGCTGGTGATTATCATGGCCCAGCGGATATCCAACCCGACAATTCCCGTCACGAGATTCACCAGCCTGGCCGCTATCGGATAGAGCGGAAACCAACCGGCGTTGCCACAAATGAGCGACGGGTCTCGTTCGCAAGGAAATTTGACGTAGCCGTCGCGTGCGATAGAAAGGTAATGCTGCCCATCCCATTGGGACAGCATTCTCGGTAGGTTCGTGTATTTTCGTTCGCCGGTGGATAGGAAAATCAGGCAGGCGGCCAGGAATATCAGGAAACAGACGGTAGGGAATATGAAACGTGTGCTTCTGAGGTACATTGTCATGTTCATGGCTCCGATACGTTGGCAATGTAGCGTGTGGTCCGGCCGGATCAAAGTCCAAAAAAGGACGGTGAATGGCGGCAAGACGTCAACCGGGTATCAGCTGCCTTGCGGTGAACCGCCTTTGGCTGTGGCATCTGCAGTAGTTCAGAGAGACTCGCGTGGGTTCTGTTCCGCACGAAGAGTGCCGCCTTGGGCTGACGGCAACTTGCGATACCTGCGGGCACGAGCCAAGTCCTAAAGCGAACAATACTCGGTTCCGGCTGACTTTCGAGGAAACCCGCCAGTGATTGCCCGACACCTCCATTGAAGTTGACTTTCTTCATGCCATTCCCTATTCTTCGCGATTGAATTTAGATTTGGTGCGTCGACGTCACGTTTCAGGACATACTTGATGAAATTGCTGTTGGTAATGAGTATAGCGTTGTTGCTGGCCCTGCCTGCCGACGGTCCGGCACAGACTCCGGTCGCGGCTGACAGTGTGGGCATTCCCGGTGGTGACAGCTACCGTTTTTTTGATCGCCCGGTCGACCCGGATTTGTATCTTATCCGGCCGGGTGACGAACTGAAAGTCACCTTTATCGACACTGAGCTTGATTCGCTGGTACTCCGAGTCGATCCCGAAGGGCGGATCACTAATTCCACTCTGGGCGTATTCAACTTAGCGGACAAGACACTCACCGAGGCGAGGGAAGCTCTTACCCAAACTCTGACCAGGCTGTACAACGTACCGGAAATTGCTGTTTCAATTACGAAGCCGTCCAAAGTCGGCATTACAGTCAGCGGTGCCGTCAACGATCCCGGTCTGTATACGGTGTACACGTCACAGCGCGTCACCGAGGTGATCGATTCGGCCGGGGGCATTCAGCCCGAAGGATCGAGCCGCTGGGTCCTGTTAAGGGGCGGTCCAAAGGAGATTCCAGTTGATCTGGATCGCAGCAAGTATCTGGGCGATGATACCAATAACCCTTGTCTGTATGCCGGATATACGGTGCACGTACCGGCCAAGTCCAACCGGCGGGTCCAGGTAGTCGGTGAAGTCAACAACCCAAGGGAGATTGAGCTGTTAAGACGTGACGATCTCGATCTTTTGCTGGCACTGGCTGGAGGTCCGCGCAGTTTGGCGGATCTTGACAGCATCAAGTTAATCCGCGGATCCACTTCCGAGCCATATACGGACCAGGAGATCCAATCGGGCGACGTCGTGCTGGTGCCTTCTGAGGTAAGCGAAACTGCACAGCATAAGATCACCGTATTTGGAGCGGTCAGCCGGCCCGGCCGCTATCCGTTCGAGACCGGATTAACACTGGCGGATGTCGTCAGCCAGGCGGGAGGATTTTCGGCAAAGGCCGGCGACAATCCGCAGGCGGTAATTTTCAGGCGAGCCATCGTCGATCAATGGGGTCGAGCCAGCAAGACCAGATTTCCTATCAGTGGGGATACTCGGCAGATGAAAACCATCGTGCTGCGGCCCTCGGACTCCGTTTTCGTGCCGTCGGCGGTCGGCTATGTTCGGGTAGGCGGCGCCGTGAGAAATCCGGGTTACTTCCCCTACCAGTCGGGTCAAAGCGCCGTCCATTATATAACCGTCGCTGGCGGCTATCTGCCCGCTGCCGATCAGGAACTGGTCGAAATCTACGACCGTATCTCGCGGATAACCGAGACTTTCGCGCCCGAAGTCACGGTGCACGATGGGGATGAAATAGTGGTGCGTATTCGGGAAGAGCTGCAATGAGTGAGACTGGCAACAACAACTTCTGGCTCTTCCTGGAACTCCTGGCTCGTCGACGGAGCATGATTCTGTCGCTGGTGGTTGCCGCCACGCTCATTGCGGTGGTGGTCTCACTGGTGCTGCCTGAGTGGTACACGGCTAAAGCAGTTTTGTTGCCGCCCAAAGATGTTTCCATTACTACTCCCGGTCAGGCGGCGATCAACGAGATTGTCTCGGTAACCAAGGGTCTCGACCTGCCGCTTATGGTAACACCGTCGGATGTCTACGCTCGAATTCTCAAGAGCCGGACTATCGCGAAACGCATAATCGACCGGTTCAATCTTCTGGATCGATTCGACGCTGATCACTTCTCAGAAGCATACGAGGCACTTCTGGAGCGGGCGAGGTTTGAGGTGACGGACGAAGGCTTGCTGGAAGTGTCTTTCGAGGACAAGAACCCGCAGTTGGCGGCCGAGATTGCCAATGCGTTTGTGGGCGAGCTGAACCGAGTCAATCGGGAAATTGTGTCCGAACGGATCAATCGAAGCCGGGAGTTCGTGGGGGAACGCTTACTGCAGGTCAAAGCCGAACTGGACTCTGCTCGAGAGGCCTTCAAAGAATTCCAACTGACCCACCGGGCGATTGATTTCGATGAACAGACACGGCTGGCGGTGGAACAGGCGATCGGCATGAAAGTCAAACTCGCGGAACTGGATATAGACATCAAAATGAAGGAGGCTACGCTCGGCGCCGACAATGCCAAGCTCAAAGAACTGAAACGCCAGAGAGAAACCATTCAGGATCAAATCGAGCAGCTTGAAACCAGGAATCCGGACAGTTCCTTCTTTTCTCTGCCGATCTCGGCCATACCGACTTTGCGGGGACAATACGAAGTGCTGTACAGCCGGGTGCGGGTGCAGGAATCACTGTATCGGATATTACTCGAGCAGTTGGAGCAGGTCAAGTTTCAGCAGCAGGAGACTACACCCAACCTTTCGGTGCTGGACAGCGCCGTCCCGCCGGAGCAACGCAGCCGGCCGCAGCGCACCTTGATAGTGGTGGGAACGTTCGTGCTGGCCCTGTTATTCTCTATACTGCTGGCGGCCGTGGTCGACTATGTGAGCCGGCTCAAGCGGTCCAGTCCGGAAGACTACCGTCGGGTGATGTATTTTCTCTCGGCCTTTTTCGGCTGGTTGCCGGGTATCAAGAGACCGGACAAGAAGTCCTCACGGGAAGAGATAAGCAACTAGTAAAGGTATATCATTATGAGCAGTTCAATCATAGCTTCTACTGCCGCCATCGGAGCCACGACTCGATTGGGTGAGTTCTGCGTCGTAGGAGAACATGTTTCTATCGGCGACGGATGTAAGATAGGTCACCATGTCGTAATTCATGACGACACGGTCATCGGAGATAACGTCCGCATCGATGACGGGGCGGTAGTGGGTAAACGGCCCATGCGCGCGGCTATCTCGGCCGTGACGAAAGACCAGGAGTTACCGGCCTGTACTATCGCAGCGGAGTGCATTATCGGGGCCAACGTCGTTATCTATCGGGGAGCGGCCATCGACTGCCACGTCATGGTGGCTGATCTGTCCACTATCCGGGAGAACGTCTCTATCGGACGAAATACGATTGTCGGCCGCGGGGTCACGATCGAGAACTACTGCAATATCGGCAAGTACGTGAAGCTCGAGACGAATGCCTATATCACGGCCTATTCCGATCTGGGAGATCGGGTGTTCGTGGCGCCCTGTGTGGCGACGTCGAATGACAACTTCCTCGGTCGCACGGAAGAACGGTTCAAGCACTTCAAGGGCGCCGTTATTAAAAAGGGCGCTCGTCTCGGGGTACACGCCACGATTCTGCCCGGCATCACGATCGAAGAAGATTCGCTCGTGGCGGCTTCGGCTTTGGTACGCAAAGACACCCCGGCCAGAAAGATCGTGGCCGGTATACCCGCCAAACCGTATAAAGATGTACCCGCCGAGCAACTTCTGGAAAACCAGGGCTGGAACGACGAATAAGGAGTGTAGATATGGCTGTCCCCTTAATGGACGCGACCCGGCAGTACGAGCAGCTTAGGTCCGATCTGGAAGCCGTCGTTCAGCAAGTGCTGGCCCACGGCAAGTTCATTCTCGGTCCCGAGGTCAAAGAGCTCGAAGCAGCCATCGCCGAATTGTGTACGGTGAAGCATGGGATTGGGGTCGCCTCGGGTACCGATGCGCTTCTTCTCGCCCTGAGGGCCGTGGGTGTTCAGCCGGGTGACGAAGTCATCACGACCGACTTTTCCTTCTTTGCCACGGCCGGCGTGGTGTCAAGGTTGGGAGCGAAACCGGTCTTTGTCGACATCGAGCCCGATACCTGCAATATCGATACGCAGCTCATTGAGTCGGCGATCACGGAGAAGACCCGGGCGATTGTGCCGGTGCATCTGTTCGGCCAGATAGCCGATATGGACCCGATTATGGAAATTGCCGGCAAGCACAATCTGCCGGTGGTTGAAGACGCCGCCCAGGCGATCGGAGCGGAGTACAAGGGACGTAAGGCGGGGTCAATGGGGCATATCAGTTGTTTCTCGTTTTATCCGACCAAGAACCTGGGTGCGGCCGGCGACGGCGGCATTATTGTCACCGACTCCGATGAGCTGGCCGATAAGTGTCGGATTCTTCGGGTGCACGGTGCGGAGCCGAAATACTATCACAAGATCGTTGGATATAACTCCCGCCTGGCCACCATCCAGGCGGCGGTTCTGTTGGTGAAGTTGCCTCACCTGGAAGCCTGGTCCAATAAACGTGTTGAACATGCGCAGAAATACGATGCGGCCTTCAGGTCTATGGGAAACGTGCGCTTGCCGGTCGTTAAAGATTACACAACCGGCCACATTTTTAACCAGTATACGATCGCTTTGCCGGGCAGAGATGAAGTGCTGACCAGGCTCAAGGAGGCCGGAATCGGATGCGAGATCTATTACCCCGTGCCGTTTCACAAACAGGAATGCTTCGCCTCTCTCGGTTATCGACCCGACGATCTGCCGGTTTCGAGCAAAGCCGCGTCGGAAGTGATGTCGATTCCCATTTATCAGGATCTGACTCCGGAAGAACAAGAGGAAGTGATCGAAACGGTTAAGCAGGTCGTGACCTAGCGTATCAACAGAGTTCGCAGCGCCAGCCTGGTCACAGTGAGCTCAAGGCAGTCCGGACAAAATGGTTTCAGTTCCGAGTACGCAAGCGAAAAGGATAGTGATTTTCGGGTGGGCTGAATCGGTTCACATTCAGCGCTGGGCGAGCGGTCTGGCCGAACGCGGCTTTGAGATCAAAGTCATATCTCTCGATGGGGACGAGGTTGCCGGCCGCAAAACGGTCGTTTTCCCGAGAAAGAGCAGGTGGTCATATATCCGTCACGCCTCGGCGGCGGCGCGCGAAGCGCTCGCTTTCGAGCCGGATTTGGTTCATGTTCATTACGTCGGCGGATTCGGTCTCTGGGGACTACGGACGCGGTTTATGCCCCTTCTGGTGTCGGTTTGGGGCTCCGACCTGATCGAGGGAAAGCGCGGGCTTCTCAAACGCAAGTTGCTTCGACGAACTTTCAGGCAAGCAACCCACATCACCGCTACCAGCCACTTTTTGAAGGATGAAACCGTTCGGATATTTCGCGGTGCAGTGAAGAAACTCACGATTATACCATTCGGTGTTGACGTAGTCGATCGGTATGATGATCTGCCCCCGACGGACGAGATTCGGCTCTGCTACATAAAGCTGCATAAGTACGTCTATGGTCCCGACGTACTGATTGAGGCCGTGGTGCGGGCCCGCAAAGAAATACCGAATCTCCGGTTGTCGCTGGCGGGGCGGGGGACTATGACGGCGCAGCTCGAGAAACTGGTTCGAAGGCACGCTCTGGAAAAATACGTTGAGTTCAATGGATATATTGACAACAGAGACATCTATTCCTTTATTAAGAAGCATCACATGGTCGCAGTGCCCTCCCGACAGGAAGCATTCGGGGTGGCGGCTCTGGAAGGGAGCATGTGCGGCCGGCCGGTCATCGCCACATCCGTCGGCGGTCTGCCGGAGGTGATAAGACATGACGAAACCGGTTTGTTGGTGCCGCCCGATGATCCGGACAAGCTGGCTGAGGCCATTGTCCGGCTGGCCCGGTCCCCGGAGTTGATGCGAAAAATGGGTCAAGCCGGCCACGCCTATGCAAAAGAAAGCTTCGCCTGGCGCGATTCGTTGGATAGAATGTCTCGGTTGTACGAAGGATTGATCAATGCCGCGCAGGAGTCGTAAAAAGATTCCACTCTTTGATTTGAAGCTCCCGGCCGGTACGAAACGGGAAGTCACCGAAGTGCTGTCATCCGGATGGCTGACTTCCGGCCCCAAGGTGGCGGCGTTCGAAAAGGCGGTCGCTCGACTGTTGCGGATTGACCACGCCGCAGCGGTCAACTCGTGTACTACCGGCCTGCAGCTGGCTCTAACGGCGTGCGGCGCCGGTTCGGGAGTGGCGGCATTCCGCGGCAATGCCCCTATCCGCGAAGTGATAACGTCAGCCTTTACGTTTGCCGCTACAATCGAGGCTATCCTGCATGCCGGCGCCTTGCCGGTCCTGGCGGACATACGACCGGACACACTCAATCTTGATCCCCTGGACGTGGAGCGCAAGATCTCTGACCGTACAGCCGCTGTTGTGGCGGTCGATATTGCCGGCCATCCGTGCGAGTACGAGTCACTCAACCGCCTCTGTAACGAAGACTCGACCCTTTTGCTTTCCGATGCCGCCCATGCGATCGGCGCCAGGTATCGCAAAATGACCATTCCCAACTGCTGTGATGCCGCCGTGACATCCTTTTATTCGACCAAGAATCTCACCTGTGGCGAGGGAGGCATGGTGCTTTCTCAACATAAGCAGCTTATCGACCGGGTGCGCATACTGGCGCGTCACGGACTGACCAGCGCGACGTACGAGCGCCGGAAAGAGAAGACGTTACAGTATGACGCCATAGCCTGCGGCTACAAGGCCAACATGTCCGATCTTCACGCAGCCGTCGGACTCGGGCAACTTAAATCGTATGCCAGGGACCAAAAAGCGCGAACGGAACTGGCGGCACGGTACATACGGAACCTGTCAGACTTGCATGAAGTTGTAGAGCTGCCGATGGAGCGAAAGGGCTGCATCCACGGCTGGCATCTCTTCATTGTCAAATTGAATCTTTCACGACTCAAATTGGGGAGGGATGATTTCATTTCGAAAATGGCTCAAAGGGGTGTTGAGTGCGGGGTTCATTACCAGCCCGTTATTGAGCTCTCCTGGTACCGCGACCGATTGGGCGTTTCACCACAGCATCTGCCCCAAGCCGTTGCGGCCGGACAACGTGTTGTTTCATTACCGTTATATCCGGGACTGAAGAAAACCGACGTCGACTTCGTTTGTGAATGTCTGGAGAGCATTGTCCGGAAGCACGCCAAATGATGCCGCGTTGGCGCCTTTTGTCTTGACCGGCGAGAATTCAATTATAGATTATCTCGAAATAAACTATACGAGGACGTACTGCCCAATGACCAGCGACAAGCGAGTTCGCCGTAATATCGGTTTGGAGTCACCCGGAGTGAATGTGGCCGTGGTGAAGAAAGATCCTGATGGGTGGAAATTCCTGGTGCTCAAGAGGGCGGAGACCGAGACATATGGGGGACATTGGGGCTTTGTGACCGGCGGCAAACGAGGAAATGAGATCGTGGCTGGAGTCGTGGTCAGGGAGATGGAAGAGGAACTGGGGGTCAAGCCGATCAGCATGTGGGCCACCGAATACGTCATTCAGTTCTACGAACCGGCCAATGACAAGATCTGGATGTTGCCTCTGATTGTGGCGATAGTGCCCGAGGATATCAAAATACGTTTGTCGGAAGAAAACGTGGAGTACCGTTGGCTGTTGCCGAACAAAGCCAAACATCTGTTGAGCTGGAAGAATCTCATCAGGGCGGTCGATGACATCACGGATGAATTGGCGGTTTTCCCCGCGCGTAACTGGGTGGAAATCTCTGCCTGAGCAAGGCATCTTCTCGTCTGCAATCTTCCGGAACAGATGTGCGACTACGTCGTTTAACTAACGTACCACGTTTCCCGACAGTTTAGGCAACGAAGGGCCTTGACCTCCGGGAAAGATAACGTATATTTCGAATCGCCTCGAACTTGTGGCAAAATGAGTATGTTAATTACTGTCTGTAAATCCAAGATTCACCGAGCGACCGTGACGGATGCCAATCTGAATTATGTCGGCTCCATCACGATCGACAGCGACCTTATCAAGCTGGCCGATCTGGTACCGTTCGAAAAAGTGCAGGTAGCCAATATCTCCAATGGCGAGCGTTTTGAGACCTACATCATGGAAGGCGAAGCCGGCAGTGGGGCTATTGCATTAAACGGAGCGGCGGCCCGCAAAGGCACGGTGGGTGATCTCATCATAATAATCGCCTACGGACAGATTGAAAAAGAGGCCGCAGTCGGGTTCAAGCCGGTCATCGTGCATGTCGACAAAGACAATAAGCCGACATCGCCATAAATCACTCTAAACCGGGGGTAAACCAGGTCTCTTGAATAACGACAAAAATCAAAAGAAGCGAGCAGCTATCATCCTGGCCGCGGGCAAAGGTAAGCGCATGAAATCCGACCTGCCCAAAGTGCTGCACGAAATCGACGGCAAGCCCATGGTAAGCATTCTTATGGATACGCTGACGAAACTGAATTTCGAGAAGCTGGTGATGGTGGTTGGACATAAGGGGGAACTGGTACAGCAAGCGCTCAGGGACTATCCGGTGGAGTTTGCCTGGCAGCGGGAGCAAATGGGTACCGGACACGCCGTAATGGCCACGCAGGATCTTATGGGCAATTTCAAGGGCCTTACGCTGGTAGCCGCCGGGGATGTTCCATTCTTGTCGAAGGACTCGATCGAAAGCTTGTTTTCGGCTCAAATTGAGACCCAGGCGATAGCAGCATGTTTGTCAGCAGAATTCAGCGATCCGGCTGGCTACGGCCGCATAGTGCGAACCGACGATGGCCGTCTTCTCAAGGAAATAGTTGAACACAAGGATGCGACTGTCGAGCAACTGGACATAAAGGAAATCAACAGTGGCACCTTCTGTTTCGACAACCGGGAGTTGTTTGCGGCTCTGGAAAGAGTCAAGAACAACAACGCTCAGGGGGAGTACTACCTGACGGACACCGTTAAGATTTTACATGACAAGGGCTTACGAGTGGCGGTGGTGAAAGTGAAGAATCCCGACGAAGTTTTGGGGGTCAATTCGATCCAACAGTTGGATGAAATCGCCGGTAAATTCGGGCTTTTGTCCGGCTGACACGGTTTTTTGTGATCAAAACGGCACTTGAATACGTTATAAGTGATAGACGTAGCACCGATTATGATTGTAGTGCTATCTTTTTGGTATTGACCTGAATTGAAAATGACGTTAGATTGAGGCAAACGTACAGAGAGTTTTCGGAAATCATGATGAAATCGTTGTTGGCAGCAGTATTGGTCATTTTGGCGTGTGGTGCGGTATCGGCCCAGTTGGTGGATCAAGCCGAACTGGAAGAAGCATCGAAGTCCCATAGTCTCGGGATTGCGCCTGTATCTCGACCCTCATCGTTGCTGGATTTGTCAAAGGTGCGATGGTCACACAGGTATTCTCTATCTTTCTTCTCCAATTCCGCCTACTCGGGATCTACCGGATTGCTGAATACAACGATGTTCTATGATTTTTCGTCCAAGCTCTCTCTGGCCGTGAATCTCGGTATAGCTCACAATGCCGGCGCCCTTTGGGGCAATGGCAACAATGATGCCACGATCCTCCCGGGATTCTTGCTGGACTACCATCCCTCGGACAAGTTCCGAATGTCAATTGAGGTGCAAACGATTAGCGGAGGTTACCACCCGTATTATCATTACCGACCGTTTCGTTACGGTTACTTCGGCCCGTAGCGGATTATTGCAGGCGTCTGATTCCTGCCCTGAAGGCCCGCCGACACAGTTCCGCCAAGCTGATTCCGACTCTCCGATGAACGAACACGATATACACGTTAGCTGATGGAAAGAGCCCGTCTAAAGCTGATAGCGACATATACGTCCGGTCTGGTGTTGCTTCTGGTCGGCGGTTATGTGATGTTTTTGACCGCTAAACTGGTCCAAGGCGTGTCGGTCTCGGCCGAAATGAACAGCACCGAAATCCGCATTCGGGTGCTGGATGCCGGCTGTGCCAACGTGAGGGAGGTCGTCAACCGCATTGACGCGTATTCCGGCCCGGATCTGTCGCCGGTCATAGTAGAAACTGGCCGGTATGAATCCCGCGACCTCGAATATTCGTTCCTGATGTCTCACGTTGGAGAAAAGGCGCGGGTGAAGCGGCTGGCGCGGCTTCTCCAGATAGATCCCACGGCGGTAATTGAGAGGCCATTGCCTCACGATGTCAAGTACATTACGGCTACATTGGTGGCCGGTAGAGATATGGACCAACTGTTGTCATTGAAGACCAAACATGAGGAGAAACCGAAAGAAAATTGAGCGGACCCAAAGCTGACGAACTGGCCCACAAGGCCGGCCTTTTGGCGCTGGCCAAGAAAGGATATAATGTCCGGATACTCAATCTGCAAGATGTATCGTCCGTATGCGATTACTTCGTAATCGCTTCCGGCTCCGTGGATATTCAGGTCAAAGCTATTGCACGCGCTATCGAGGATGGCTTGCGTGAAGAAGGGGTCAAGCCGTACCGTACCGAAGGAAAGGATCGGGGCAACTGGATAATCCTCGACTATATAGATGTTGTTGTTCATGTATTTCTGGAGTCGACGCGCGAGTTCTACGGTCTCGAGAGACTGTGGGGCGACGCCCCGGTAGAAATCCCCCAGGAAGCGTGACTTTGATAATGAAGTCAAAACTTGTAAGCATATGAAGAGTGACAAAATGGAAGTAGCGGATCTCAAATCAAAGACCATCGCCGATTTGCTGAAAATATCGGAAGAACTCGATATCCCGGGTGTTTCGGGCCTGCGTAAGTCGGAGCTGATTTACAAAATCATGGAAGCCACCACCTCGACGGACGGCGTTATATTAGCGGAAGGTGTCCTGGAAATTCTGGAGGAGGGGTACGGTTTTTTACGATCGCCGGACAATAATTACTTACCGGGACAGGACGACATTTATGTTTCCCCGTCCCAAATTAAGAGATTCGATTTGCGCACCGGGGATATCGTGGCGGGGCAAGTGCGACCGCCGAAGGACAACGAGCGCTATTTCGCCCTGCTCAAGATCGAAACGGTCAATTTCGAGGATCCGGACGTGGCCAAACACAAAGCGCTCTTTGACAACCTGACGCCTCTGTATCCGGAAACACAGTTCACGCTGGAAGTCAATCCGGAGGAAGAGACGACCCGCATCATTGATCTCATGTGTCCCATCGGCATGGGCCAGCGCGCCCTGATCACGTCACCGCCCAAAGCCGGTAAGACTATTATCCTGCAGAAAATTGCCCAGTCGATAACGGCCAACCATCCGGAGGTGATGCTTATCGTATTGCTCATCGATGAGCGTCCGGAGGAAGTGACGGATATGAAACGGTCGGTTGATGGCGAGGTGGTATCCTCGACGTTCGATGAACCGGCGGACCGTCACGTGCAGGTGGCTCACATGGTGCTCGAAAAAGCCAAGCGGTTGACCGAATATGGACAACACGTAGTTATTCTGCTCGATTCCATTACCCGTCTCGCTCGCGCGCACAACGCTGTCGTGCCCCATTCGGGCAAAATTCTGTCCGGCGGTGTCGACTCGAATGCCCTCCACAAACCGAAACGGTTCTTTGGAGCCGCTCGGAATGTTGAAGAAGGCGGCTCTCTGACGATTATTGCGACGGCTTTGATTGAAACCGGTTCACGGATGGACGAGGTGATTTTCGAGGAGTTCAAAGGGACCGGTAATATGGAAATGGTCCTGGATCGTCGTCTGTCGGACCGAAGGGTGTTCCCCGCGATGGATATCAATCGGTCATCGACGCGAAAAGAAGAACTCTTGCAGAGCCCCGAAGTGCTCAACAAGATTTGGATTTTGCGGAAGTTCTTGGCTGAAATGAATCCGATCGAGGGCATGGAGTTCCTGCTCGACCGGATCAAAAAGACCAAGAGCAATGCGCGCTTCCTGGCATCTATGAAAGACTGATCGGGCTCTATTCGACGAGCGAATAATGCACGCCGATGATTGGCTGGCGAGTGCCGCGGGGGGATTCCACTCAAAAGGCTTGACCCTCCGGCAGCGAATCAATTACTTTCCCCATGCTGGTGACGGTGGTCACGATTCTTGAATCGGAGGAGTGGCTGAGTGGTCGAAAGCGGCGGTCTTGAAAACCGTTGTACCGCAAGGTACCGTGGGTTCGAATCCTACCTCCTCCGCCATATTTCCATTTCATTTTTTAACTTCCAACTTGACAATAACTTACAAGTTCGTATATTGAGCTAAATAGACTTTGTGCCTTATTTGTGCCTCGCTGTTTGAAGCAGTATATGGGAAGGATTTACAAGCGCGAAGGAATCTGGTATCTCGACGTCAGGGTCAAGGGTCGACGTCTTCGGAAGCGCGTCGGCAAGTCCAAGCGGATTGCCGAGCTCGCCCTGAAAGATGCCGAGGTCCAGATCGCCCGGGACGAATTTGGATTCACGAAAAGCGATATCAAACTGGAGAAACTGTTCGAACAATATCTCGATTACAGCCGGACCAATCATCGACCGAGCACGACCAACAGATACAGAACGGTAATCGATCACTTTGTTGAGTATCTGGATGAGAAGCGGAAGGATATAGTCTTCCTGTCCCAGTGCCACCGGTCGGATTAAAACCGTCCACGGCGGGTCGGGTTAAAACCGTCCAG
>CAZLBP010000043.1:0-33954 GCA_964557855.1 uncultured Ignavibacteriales bacterium
TCAGACTGCAGCGCCGCTTCCAACAGATCACGCGCCTTTTCATACTCGCCTAAATCTTGATAGCGTAGCCCGAGGTGGCTTTGCAGTCTCGCCAATTCGCCTGTCATGCCAGATAGAGTCTGTTTCACTATGGCATCCCCGAACGGAACGTACTGGAATTTGTCCAGTGGGTTCTCCGTTGCTGCATCTAAATGCAAAATGCTCGCGACACTTGTGACGAGGAGCGACAAATCCTCAAGGGACGGCTCCAACCGCGGCGCCAGCGCTTCGACTAATACCGGATGCATTTTGTAGCTGTCTGTTTCGTCGTCATTGAGGACGAAACCCTTGTCATATAATGATGCAAGCGTGCCGGCGAATTCCTCCTGCCATTCCAATTTGTCAACCTGTAACAACTGACTCAGAAAATCATACTCTACCCACTGGTTGGGCAGGGCGGTGAACTGCTTGAGAATGTAGATTTCGTTATCGCTCAAGTTACTCGTGTCAAAGATACTGGCGAGATAGGACTTGATCAGGTCTATCTTCTCGTGCTTGCTGTGCGCCGTCGGCGCGCCCGATTTGGCGTCATACGCCAACGCCTTCCGCACATACTCAAGGTCCCAGCGGTTCCGCTTTGCCGACTTGGCCAGTATTTCGATAGTCAATGTGTGCCGCTCAACATCGGTAACGATCTTCTCAACATCGCTCTTGTCAAAATCCGGCCCGTGCTTCCGGAACAGTTCGACGGCCTTCTCTACATCGAGAAAATCCAGGTCCATGATGTGGAACGGCCCAATCCTCTCGCGCGATGTCACCAGCAGGTGCCAGTGGGGGCGCTTGGGCAGAGCATCGTAGTGCTGCGCCAGGGTGTCGTGGGCGTTGTCGAGCACCAATAGGTTCGGCTTGTCGCCGGCCAGACTGCGAAGCGTATTCCAACAGGCGTCCAGTTGATTCTCCGGTGGGACATCTTTCAGATTCAGATTTGTCAGCAGATCATAACTGGCCGACACAGCTTCCCTCAGCGTATTCTCGATAGTCACCCAGGCGATATGATCGTAGTCCTCGTAGTACTCGTTAACATATACCGCCGCCAGCGTCGTCTTCCCGATTCCCCCCATACCGTTGATAAGCGCCGTCTCCCCCTTGTCGCACAGCCGCTTCCGCAGATCCTGCAGTTCCTCCCTGCGGCCGACGATGTCTTCTTTCCGGGTCTTGACGATGGTGGTGAGGTCTTTGGGGATAGTCCCGATGTAGCGTCCGGTGACGGCTTTTTTGATCTCCTCAACGTCCAGCCTTATTACCGATGTATCTTCCTTTGTTGCAACAGCCACTTTGAATGTGAAGTAATGCCTCAGAAATTCATCATTGCCGATCTGGTTCTGCAGGATGCCTATAAACGTCCCGATCTCCGTTTTGTCTGTTGGAACAACTCCCTGTTGCGCATTCAATTTTTGAATGATGCCGTCACATTTCGAGTCGAGATCTTCCTGTTGAAAGAAATCATATTCAAACAAGAACTCGAGGAACACCTGCCAACCGTAAAATGCGGTCCTGCCGTCAGTCGCGCCGGCCGGATAACCCTCGCTGAACGTATCAATCGTCCTGTTGATTGCCTGCGTCAGACAACTGTCGAATGTTTCTTTGTTTATGGAATCCAGCCCCTTCTTGAAAAGGTAGGAGCCGGTTGACTTAGCTACAATCCCTGCTGTCGTTTCTAACACCATATCACGCCCTGTCCAATCTCGCACATTGTCTCACGTATACCCTATCGAGTTTCAGCAGACAATATAATGTGAGACTTCGGCGGATGCCAGCATTAGTATGGAAGATGTCGAAACCCGAAGCGGGATTTCGACCTACGAAAATCCTACCCGTTGGGTGGGCTACCGGCGAAAGGCGGACAGGTCGCGACCTGTCCCTACCCAGGCAATTGCGGGTTCCAGGACTTCGTACGTCGGGTTCCGAATCCGCCGCAGGCGGATAAGAAACCCGACACTTGACTCATTATTGGTCCGGCTGTCGGATTATTCGCCGCCGTTGGCGCTTCAGAACCCGACCTACTTGAGTATTTGTCAAGGGGAAAGTGGGATGAATGAGTGCGCCGGTTGTCAGAGTTTCAAGGGTACCCACGTTGGGGTACGCCCAGGTTCAGCGAGAACAAGAGAACGGACCCATACCGCAGGGGGTGCGCCACCGTCCTACATCTGCAAGCCTGTGACCCACAGCGCCAGAACACGATCATGCAGGTCCGGTTCATAGCCGACTATACCGACTACTTTCTGCCGCGCCAGGCCGGCCACAATTCGGCCGTGCACCTCATCTTCGAACATGACGCCCAAGTCGCCCTCGTATTCAATGGTGTCCGGCAGCGCCTGCAGCGTGCCGGTTCGTTCGGCGTGGTTCCGGATGTTCAGGAACTGCCGCCCGCTGGTGTCCATCGCCAGAAACAACGTCGCTGTGTCATTGTCGAACACATAGTCCATCGTGAATACGCCGTCGAAACCGGGAATTTCCAGGAAGTCGTGCGGCTGATACTGCGCCGACGCCGCCACTTGATTTCTGTGAGGAAACAAGATGTAGTAGGTCGGCATCGTTGCGGCGCCTTCCAGCCGCCCGTTGATTTCCTGCGCCAGTCCGGACATGGCAGTCATGCTTTGGTCGGCATCATCTTCTGTCGACAGCGTGACCACATACGGGCCGCGGACAAAGTACCGGGTCGTACCGATAACGAAGGACTCGATGCCCAGCTTGCTGACCGGGATACCGTCGGGGCGACGCGAGGCATAGTGACCGTACGCGCCTTCATCCGACGCAAACTGCGCTATCTCGACGTAAACGGGGACCTCTTTGACGGAATACCGGGTCGACACGAGGCCGACCAGACCATACTCCAGATAATGAGCGGATGACTCCCCGAGATACTCCGCGGCCTCCCCCCGAGTGATCACTTTGTTGGTCGTGTCCTTCGCGATTCGGAAGGCATCTATCGAGGGCGGCAGGTACTCGTCGGCATCGAATTCCACATCAGACTCGACGACCGTGGTTTGGCTGTCATCCGGAGGCGAGAGGTCTTCGTTTTCCCCACCGCACGATACCAGCAGTACCATCAGAAGAAGGCTAATCGAGATATTACAGGTGTTCAAATCACATACAGAACCACGCTGGCGGCAATCAGCCATAACATCACCGTAATAAGTATAGGTTTGTCTCCAATAAGTATATGCGTCGGGGACCCTCCCTGCTCTTTCCTGTGAATGAGATAGAGATACCGGAAGATACCGTACACGACGAACGGAATGGTCACGAACAGGTTATCGGTCCCCAGCTTGATCGAGACTTCAGTAGAGAACGTGTACAGCATGTACATAACCACCACCGAAGGCGTGACGACCGCCACAAGTTGATCCAGCAAATAGGGCGAATACTTGCTGAGGGTCCGCCGGTGTGCCTCGGCGCCGTCCTCCAGGTAGACGAGCTCGTGGCGCCGCTTGCCCAGCGCCAGAAACAGCGCCAGCAGCAACGTGTTGATGAGCATCCAGGTGGAAGCCGGCACTTCGATGGCGAACGCCCCGGCGTAAGCCCGCACCACGAAACTGAGGGCGATGGTCATAACATCGATGATGACGATGTCTTTCAGGATAAAGGAATAGAGAATGTTGAGACCCAGGAACGCTACTCCCGACCAGAAGAATTTCAGATTCACGAACCAGGCCGCCGTCAGTCCACCGGCGCCGAGCAGCAATATCAATATCAGGGCGGTGGCGACGCTGATACGCCCCGCGGCCAGGGGTCGATTCTTCTTCAGGGGATGCTGCCGGTCTTTTTCGGCGTCGACCAGGTCATTCAACATGTATACGGCTGACGACAGCAGGCAGAAGATAGCGATAGCCACGATCGTTATTTCGATTTTGGTGATATCAGTCAATTCACCGGCAAAGACGAGAGCCAGCACCATGATGCCGTTTTTGAGCCATTGACTCGGACGCGCCAGCTTGATTATATCGGCAAGCATGGGGAAAACATACGAAAACGGAAAACGTCGTTCAAGACTTAATTGCCGAACGGCAGGGATTGGGCGATGGCGCCGTGGAACGTGTCAAAGAAGGCTATCGCCCTGGCCGTGGCTTCTTCAAGGCCGCCTCTCTCGATGGGCAGAGTCAGCCGGATGAAGGCGGCGTCGGTCGGCCGCAAGAGCAGGGAGTTCTTCATCAGGTCGAGTTTGATGTCGAACTCGCTGCGAATATCGCCGGAGCGCGTTTCAAACCAGTAAAACATCGCCTCCTGGCTCCCTGGAGAGGTAATCGTGACCCGGTTGACCTCCTTGGTGACGTTGCCCGGCATCGGGAGAAAATACGGTTCCAGGCGCTGGATTCTCCACCCCCCGCCCGGCAGACAGTGTTTGGGTGAATGTATCTGACTGCCGTACTTCTGCGATGAAAAGTACGCAACGAACAACCAGTACGGTGTGCCGTCATCGGCGACATATCGCCTCAGTGTGGAAGTATCGGCCTTCATGACGTCATAGCTTTCTTCGGCGAACCGATGCTCCTGTCCATAGTAGCCGTCGGTGCTGTACGGAATGATGTCAAACTGAGGGTTTCGGTCCGGGTGCTGCTCGCTGAAACGCAAGTAATTGCCGAACAGGCCGCCTACCAGCAGCGCGGCGGTGACAATGATAACAGGGACTTTCATCGGAACACCTTCTTCAGAATTACACCCAGTATCGCCAGCAAAACAAAGGCGACCACAAAGACGGACATCCCCATGATGGAATGCAGCGGTTCTTCTGTCACCTGATCCGTGACCGTAGCCACCATGACTGAGGTGACCAGTACCCGCACGACGTTGGCAATCACGGCAATGGGTATGGTAGAGAGAAACAGGATAATCTGCGCAGTGAATCGCTTCTGGCTGACGTAGGCGAAAATCGCCCCCAGAGCCAGCAATGACACCAGGGAGCGGATTCCGGAGCAAGCCTCGGCGACTTCCAGTGAGTAGCCCTTGATATGGATAATGTTCCCCTGCTGCAAAGCGCTCATACCCATGATGTTAAGCGTTTTAACGGTGATTTTGGTGGCCAGAGCCTGCATCGGAAAAGTAGTTGCATAATAGATGACATAGGGGATCGGAATCATGAAGACCAACAGAAACAGCGGAAACCAGATTTCCTTTACGATCTCTCTCCCGAAGAAGTACAATGTCATACCGAACAGCACCATCACAAACGAAAACCGCAGGGTGAAGTACTCGGAGGCGCCGTTGGCCAGGACAAAGAGAATCAATCCCGCCGCAATGATGACCAGCCCGGTACGATCGATGCGCGGCGTCAGTTCAGCCAGTTTCTTACGCTTGTTCCAGATCAGGACGGCGGAAACGACAGGGATGAGGAAGCCGTGCGAATAGTTGGGATCATTGACCCAGTCTGAAACAAGGTCTATCAGTGCCGGCAGGTATACGAGAAGTAAGACAACAAACGGCACCGCCAAAAGAGCGGCGCTTTTCGTATTCGTCGGAGCTGTCGTGCCTGTATTCTGCATATGTCTGGTCAGCTTCTATGTCCCGATATCTGGGCTGCAAGCGCTGTTTCCGAATAATCGACAACATCGCGCTTCCTGTTAATCTCCTGGCAACAATACCGCCTGAATCTCATCAGGAAACAACACTATTTTCGTTCGGCGGTTCAGGAATATAAGCTAATTAGTTTTTTCGCACCATTGTTTTGTGTATAATCCCTGCATGAGAAGACGTCGCTATCAAAAAGGCAAGAGCCCCCATTATCTGGTGCTGATTAACAAGCAGGCAGCCAATTACAGCGAACGCGCGTTGAAGAGCCTTCTTCACGAGATTCGCAAGAACAACGGCTTCTACACGACCGAAGAGGCGGAGAGCAAGGCCGAGTTGCTGAGCAAGGCCGAGATCGCCTGCGGCCTGAAAGGTAAGAACAAAGTCCCCCCGTACGTAGCTAACCGGGGTCCGGTGACGGCCGCAGTCGCCGTGGGTGGAGACACTACGGTCAACCTGGCGGCTCAGGTGGCGGTATCAAGCGACATACCGATCGGTATTCTGCCGCTGGGCCGGCACAATAACATCGCCCGTTCGCTCCTGTCCGATCTGAATTTGTCTCACGTAATCGACGTAATCCGTGACCGCAATTATCATAAAGTCGACCTCATGACGGTCGGTGAGCGACTTGTGGTCGGGTCTTTGACCTTTGGATTCTTGCCCCAGGTGGCCAAACTCCTTGACGGCAAGCGCCTGCCCCGAATGGGATTTCGGTGGTCGGCCCTGGGCGCCAGGGCGGCCGAAGCCGTCAATCCCCATAAACTGACGTTGAAAATCGACGCGTTTCGGATCGATGTCAGCGTGCGCATGTTTGCCATCAATCTTCTCCCCTACGCACTCGGTATGAAGTTTTCTCCGACATCCATGATCGACGACAAGCATGCTGAAGTGATCTTCGATATCGGCTGTTCGGAGAAAGAGCTGGGGCATTATCTTCGCGGCATTGCCAAAGACTCGTACGTCTATGGCAGCGGGCTGCGGTTGTTTCGGGGCTACGTAATTCACATGCAGCCGGTCAACGGAAAAGAGATGCTGTTCGACGGAGAGCCGATGCGGTTGGACGAAAAGGAATTGAGTATCAAGGTCGGCGATAAGCAAGTTAAGATCTTCTGCTGAGATGTCGATGCGTCCGTGGCTTATTGTCTTCTGTTGCTGCCTCACCGGGGCAACTTGTCCGGCGGCCGATTCCACCATCGTCGATACGGCCTTTTCGGAACCTGACAGTGCGCTGATAATTCAGGAAGAGGCCCGTCCAGATACGGTCGTGTATCGGCCACAGGGTCGGTTGTCGGCTTATGCCCCCGCGTTCGACTCGACCAACTATGAACGCCGCCTGTATCAGAATCCGACGGTGGCTTTGTTCAGATCGATGGTGGCGCCCGGCTGGGGTCAGCTGGGTAACCGGCGGTACCTCAAAGCGGTTGTCTTCGCCGGACTACAAACATGGATGATAGGATCGGCGATTCACTACGGCCGACAGGCGGCCGACCATAAAGAGCAGTTCGAACAGGCGGAAACGGTCGCGGCCCGGAACGACTGGTACGGGGTGTACGAGGACCGTCGGGACGAACGCAACAAGTTCACCTGGTTCGCGGCGATCGTGGCCTTTGTAGCTATGTTCGACGCTTACGTGGATGCCCATTTGTCGGGGTTCCCCGACGCGTCTGCTGAGAAGATATCGCTCGACGTCCGACCCGATCGGGAAGGCGGCATGCAGGCTCTGCTGACCATGCCGTTTTAGTCATCCAGGACAAAGTCGCGGACATTCAAGCCATGCGCTTCCGGGTCGATCATGCGGACAATCCGGCGATGCGATTGGTCCGGCTGGGACAAATCGGTCCATTCGGAGGAATCCAGCAAGCCGTCATGATTGCCCACGATTTTGACGTAGGGTCGGTCCTTGAAGGTGTCATTGTTGGCCAGCACCAACGCCAGTTCTTCGGTCGACAGGAGAACGAACGTGCCGGCCGGGTAAACACCGATGATATCATGGAAGATCTTCAGCAAAAAGGGATCGAACTTGACCGCCATGTGGTTGTTCATTTTGGCCAGCACTTTGTCCGTCGGATTGGATTTTTTCATGTAGACCCGGCCCGTCGTAAGCGCATCGAAGGAATCTACAATGGCTATGATTCTGGAGAACAGGTTGGGCGTCCGCTGCTTGTAATGAAGCCGTGGATAACCCGTGAAATCGGCATTGATATGATGCTCAAAGGCGCCGCGCGCCGCCCGGGCCGTGTGAATATCCAGCTTAAGGTTGCGCAGAATGGTCTTGGCTCCCAGATGGGGGTGCAGCTGCATTTGCTTCCAGTCGTTCTCGTCAAACGCGTCCGGCTTGCGGATAAGATCTTTCGGTAACCGGACTTTGCCGACGTCATGGAACAGGGCCGCGAATCCGAGGTGAGACAGGCGCTGACGGTCGATACCTAACCGCACCCCGACGACCAGTGCGTAGACACAGACGTTGGTAGAATGGGCATAGGTGTAATCATCATAGTCTTTTATGGCCGTCAGCTCCAGCAGCGAAGATTCGTCGCGGATTATCTGGTCGACTAGTGAGTGCACCACGCGCTTGGTTCGCGAAACATTGATTTCCTGCCCGGCGGCGGCACTGACCGCGACTTCTCTCACAACCGACATCGACCGGAAAAACGTCTTGCGGGCAACAGTCCGGAAGTGTTTGCGGGCTTCTTCGGCCGTGTCCGGCAACTGAGCTCTCGATTCTACCAGCGACAGCCAGCGTATCCGCCTTGCCGAGGCCTGAGCGGGGTCATCGCCACCTGACTTCAGGTCAGACGTGTACAGCTTAACGGTAGTTCCATATTTGAAGAACTCTTCTAACTCCTTCTGAGTAACATCCGACGGGAATTCCACTCCGCCGATGCCGAGGATATTCCACTCCTTGACAATGCCTGTGGCGCCGGATGATTCGGCGGCATCGAATCTGACGAACTGACCATTCACGAAATAGTGTCCGTCCAGGCCCTTTACGGAGATTTTATCATGTTCCACCGCCATCGTCTGCAATTGATCAAACAGTTGCCGACACTGCCGCTGAAAAACCGGGTTGTTCTCTTCGAATATGCGGGCGTTTTTGTACAAGACAAAAAAGCCGATCAGGAATTTCGACAGCGCCTCCGGCGCGCTCACGGTCTCTGGCGATTGGCGGACCGACTCGGTCATTTTGTTTCTCCATAGATGACTGCTCTTCGGCGCCGTAGCGCCTCCGTGGCCAACCGCCGGATGGCTGGGCTCCAGCTCGCCGCAAGTTTCACGAGCAGTCTTTCCGCTTTTTCACTTTTGTTGTGTGTTAGTGCCTCAAACGCGGCATAGCGGTAAAACGTGACCGACTGACTGGGCACGAGAGACTTGCGTCGTATGAGCTGCTCCAGATAGCCGACCGCGTGATCGCCGCCTAATCTGGAGAACGCGATCAAGAGTTCCTCCCGATCGGTGCTCTCCAGTCCGGAAAACGCGTCATTGTTGATTACTTCTGAAATCGCTCCAAAGGCCGGCTCACTATGGTGACGTAGAATCCCCAGTATGGCTTCATGGCGGATTTCGGGGTCTTTGTCCGCTGCAATTACCTGCAGCAGGGCCAGCGCCTCCGGATTGTCACACTCCTTAAGACCGACGACCAGTTGATAGCGGACGCGGCGTTCGTCGTGGTGCAACACATGCTTCAAAACGTCAAGGGACTTGTTGTCACCGATCCGGACCAGGACCTTAACCGCGTTTATGACCACGTCCCATCGTTTATCGAAAATGCCCCTGGAGATTATCTCGATACTGCCCTTACCCCGTTCGGTCAGAAAATCGGAGAGAGCGTTACGATGCCGGATGTGCTCGAATTCACCCATCAGCTCCGTGATTCCGCTCAGCGCCTCGAGACCCAGGCATTCCAGGTATCGGGTGACCTCACCGGGGCTAACATCGGGGTGCTCATTGAGCGCGTTCGACAGGACCTTGAGTCTGTCTCTGCTGCCGGCTGTCACGCCGGCTTCTTTCAAACGTTCCGCCCACAGGGGACGGTCCGATGATATCTTGCTCTCCAGCTTCTTCAGGAACCGGAGTACGTCGGCCGCGCAGTACAATTGCCCGGCCTGAATGAACTCCGTCATGACTTTCTCACAGATCGTGACTGTTTCATAGAAGCCGCTCATGTCGACTTCCTGCAGCAACAGTTCCTTTAATAGAGCGGCAGTCGACTCGAACATTTCGAAGGCGGCGTCATCAAAGAGGATTTCCTGAATAGACGTTTCTTCGGCAGCCGACAGCTCGAGCTCATTGCGGATGATCAATGATGCGTCGGGATCGACGGCAGCCGCGGGCAAATCATCGTATCCCATTGCGGCCGAAGCTTCGCCCACGTGCAGTTGGGAGGCCTCCTCGTCCGAGACGTTGAGTAATATGGCGCCGGGAGTCGCGGCCATCGCCTGCGACCCCGAGTCAGACAGACTGGCCTGCTCGACCACCTCGGCTTCCAGAGATTCCACGAAGATAGAGCTGTACGCTTGCTCTTCCTCATATCCAAACTGCTGTATCCGTCGGGACGAGAAGGACTTGATATCAACGAACTCCTGCATCGGCAGAGACCCGTCGACGGCCTGCATATGCATGTCCTCCACGGTATTGAAGGTGAAGGCACTGCGATTGAGATTCCACAACTGGACGCACAAGTCCCGGTCATGACCCGGTGCATTGAGGAAGTCTTTCATACAGGTCAAGAACGAATAAACATCGTCGCCGGCAATATCCCGATGTATCGTCAAATCAACTATGCCTGAGTCGTGAAACACTCCCGCCAGCCGTTCTTCTTTCGACTTATCCTGGAATACAATCTCACCATCGACTTTCAGAGCGTCCTTCTCGACGGAAATATACAGGTCGCCGAAATCATCTATCGTGTCGATCAGACGTTCCGCGAACGACTGTTTCAGTGACTGCGGCAAGGGATTGTCTTCGGGATACAAGGCGACCACTTTGATCACCTTCAGCAAGTCCCGCAGAACCGATTGAACGGCGTTTATCTTGGTATTTGTCTCTATTTTGTCGGTCATTTTGCCACTTAAGTTTCCTACAAGCGAATATCGGCAATTCGCTGAAAATCTCTAACACAAGCAGAGGTTCCTGTAGGGGACGAGTGTTGCCGCCTGAAAAAACCACGCGATTGCCGGAATCGGTCTTTCCGGCAGAGAATTGAAGAGGAACAGAGTCCGGCTCGCTGCGTTCTCGGCAGCTTGATTGCCCCTACCGGATGGATGACACGAGAACAAACGGAATGGCGAAGAACATGACTATTATGATCAGTATCGGCACGTACCTTTTCCTTTCCGAAATGTACGCGAGTCTTTCAGCCAAACTGATCGGTATCCGCTTCAATGGCAGGAATACGGCCATACCGCACATATTGAACATCAGGTGAGCAAACGCGACCGTCATGCCCGCCGACTCGCCTGCTACCAAAGCTGCAAAAATGGCTGTGAGAGTCGTTCCCACATTGGCCCCCAGTGTATACGGGTACATCTGAGACAGCGTCAATACGCGGGCTCCAAGCAGGGGTAGGGCCAATGAGAGTGTGATCGAGGACGATTGCAGGATTGCGGTGAACAGAAAGCCGACAAGTAGAGCGCTACCGGTGTTGCGGAACAAGTACTTGCCGAAAAAGCTCTCGATTCGCGAAAGAACCAAATAGCGCATGTTCACTACGATAAATCGCAGCGAAACAAACAGCAGCAGCAGAGCCACGATAACCCCGAGCCACTCGACACCTGTGAATTGGCTGACCATCCAGTACGCCAGAGGTTTCACCAAGTAGTTGAGTGGGGATCCGAAGTAACCGAAACCACCGGCACTTTCAAAAACATCAGTCAGAGCCAGAGATGCCCGCCCCAAAAAATTCGTGTAGTGCTGCAGTGGCAAGAATAATAGTACGGCCAGGACATTGAATATATCGTGCACCACAGCCCCCGCATAGGCGCGTCCGAATTCCTGACGGCGGTTTATATGGGCAAAGGACACCATCGTGTTGGTTACGGTGGTGCCGATGTTGGCCCCCATAACCATCGGAATGGCCCATTCTATCTTCAGTGTCCCGGCCGCGACCAGAGCGACAATTGTGGACGTGGTCGAAGAAGACGACTGCACGATCGACGTCGCCAGAATTCCAATGAGCAGCCCCACGATTGGATTGGCCGTAGTCTCGAACAATGATCGGGCGTAGTCACTGCCCAGTCCCTTAAAGGAATCACCCAGGAGCTTGACGGCCAGGATAAAAAGGTAAATGAAGGCAATCAGCCATAATACATGGATAATAACATCAAGTTTATTTCGCTTCAACTGATCCAGTTGTGATTCAATCTGATCCAGCTGCGCTTCCATCCGATCCGGCATACGTTCTCACATTCAGGCAATTCGAGACTCTCCTCGCGGGCAGTGAACTCGGAGCCTACAAGTAAGTCTCCCCGAATTTGGTTGTCAAGCTCCAGACATTGATAAGGCTCACTGTTCTTCGAGAAAACGAGGCGGATGTTAAAACGATTCCAGCATTAGGTTGGTTGCGGTCCGGGACCGGGCCGGACCATCAAAAAACACCCGGCGGTGCAGGTGGCAGCATCACCGGGCGTTTTGTAGCAGGCCGACTTCCGGAGTTGAGATAATCAACCTGCGGATGGAAGGTGACCGTTCCGAAACGCACGGATTTTTATGTCCATGCTTGTGAACTGGATGCACTTATATCATTCGGCGCACGTTTCGCGAACACAATGTCAAGTTGATCGAGCCAAGTCGTTTCTCTGTGCTCTGCGTTTCTGGTACCAATATAACGAACGTGTTCCGGGTGTCAATGGAATAATAGTATCATTTCGTATCAAAGTGACCGGGACAATCAAATCGGAGAGGAACAGACGGCGAAGGTAGATGAGCGGCTCACCGTGACTGGATTTCAAGGTCCTTCATCAGCTTGTGGAGATTCGAGGGGTCCACACGCAGTTCACGCGCGGCGGCGCTGACCTTGTATCCGTGATGATCGAGCGCTTGCAGTATTACCGTGCGTTTGTAATCGCGCACCTTGCCGCTCAGGCTCGAGTCACCATTTGATTCCGCGTTGCGGTACTTGAGGTAATCGGCAACTTCCTGGCGCGTGATGTAGTATGACGGGGTCAGGTAGATGAGTGACTGAATGGTATCCATGAGCTGCCGTACGTTTCCCGGCCAGTCGTACTCAATCAGCAGATCCCGGGCGGCGGGTTCAAAGACCTTCAGGCCGCTGGCTCTTTTCATACAGCAGCGCTCGGCGAAATAGTCCAGCAGTTCCGGGATATCCTCACGGCGATCTTTGAGCCGCTCGAGTTGTATGATGATCCCCTTGAGACGATAATACAAATCCTCGCGGAATGTCCCCGTTTCTACCATGGCCTGCAGGTCGTGATGCGTGGCGCAAATCAAGCGCACGTCCACCCTGATAATCTCCGGCGATCCGATACGATGCATCTCACCGTTTTCCAGGACGCGCAGGGTTTTGGCCTGAGTCGTAATATCCAGGTCACCGATTTCATCCAGGAAGAGTGTTCCGCCGTGGGCGTACTCGAACATACCTACCCGGTCGGTAATGGCGCCGGTAAACGAGCCCCGCAGATGACCGAACAGCTCCGACTCCACCAGATCCGGTGACTTGCGATTGCAGCTAATGATGGCCAGCGTTTTGTCACGACGGCTGCTGCGCTTGTGGAGTGCGCGGGCAACCAGTTCTTTGCCGGAGCCGGTCGACCCCAGAATCATGACTTTCGAATCGGTCGGACCGATCTTTTCGATCGTCTGGTATACGTTCTGCATACTCTGCGAACTGCCCACCAGCCCGTACTCGGTCCGGGCAAACTTGATAAGATCGGTTCGGCTGTTCTTCAGCCGATGAAACGCAACGGCGTTCCTGACAGCCCGATGCAATCGTTCCGGTCGCTCGTTCTTCCCCACGTAGTCGAACGGTTGATATTCCTGCTCGACCTCCTGCTCGCTGTAGTCGCCCGGATAGCCGGTATGGAATATAATCGGGGTTGTGGTGACGATCTCTTTCAGTCGACTGGCCGTTTCCAAACCGTCCATTCTGGCCATCCGGATATCGAGGATGACAGCATCAAAATCAGGATTATTGACCACATGTTTAATTGCGGCCTCCCCACTCGAAGCCAACGTAACGTCGTAAGTGTCGATGAACGACTCGTACATTGCCTCCAGGACCATTTCGTCGTCATCGACTATCAAGATATGACCGGACTTTGTCATTGATATTCAACTAGTTTTGGAACCGTTCTCCAAGGACTTACAGAATTATAGTGAATTCGGTACCTTTGTCAAGCCGTGATTGCACCGCAACCTCACCCCCGTACAGATCCACAATGCGCTTTACGATGGCCAGCCCCATACCGGTCCCGGAGTGCGGCTTCGTGCTGTAAAAGGCATTGAAAATCTTCGGTTGTTCTCCGTCGGGAATGCCGATCCCGGTGTCGCTGACCTTGATCACTGTCCGATCCCCGTGGCGGAAAGCGACCACTTCGATTTGCCTGAGGTCCGATTCCCGCAGCGCATCGAGAGCATTGACGATCAGGTTGTTGATCACGCTGAACGCATGTGGTCGGAAACAAACGAGTTGGGCCTCCTCCTCGATATCCACTTTCAGAGTTATCCGTTGCTCCTCGATTCGGTGTTGCTGCGACTCCAGCACCTCTGCGATGACATCGCGGACTTCTACTTCCTCGTATTTCTGCTCCGAATCAATCCGGGAGAATTGAGTCACCAGTTCGGTAAGTTTGACGGCTCGGGCTATCGCGTTGTTCGCCAATTTGATCAGTCGCTCGGGCCGGGCCGGGTCATCGGTCGACGGTGACCTGAGAGACTCCTGCAGCTTGTCCAGTGACGCGAATGCCGGAAAGAGCGAATTGTATATTTCATGTGACACGCCGCCCGCTATCTCTTTGATCTGGTCATACCTGGCCTGCTCCGCATTCCGCGCCTGTTCCTCCGCTGCTTTCAATTCGCTGACATCGATAGCCACGCCTCGCAGTCCCAGCACCCGGTTCTCCCTCCTGATGGGAGCTGAATACACAAGAACCGAAAACGTGGTCCCGTCCCTGCGGAGGGCTTGATACTCGTGGTGCCTCACCGGTTGGCCCTTCAGGCGTTTGGCGAAATTCTCCTGCATAATCTGCGTTTCACTCGGCGCATACAGTTGCGCGACGTTCAGCCCGTTCTTCAAGTCATTGGGGCTATAGCCGAATGCCTCGAAGCCGGCCCGATTGGTGAACGTCACTCTTCCCTTCAAATCCGTTTCGAATACGGTCTGAGGAAGCAGATTGGCCAGATCGCGGTATCGCTTTTCGCTCTCCTTGAGTTCCTGATCCGCTTTGACACGAGCGGTTATGTCCTGCAGCATCCCCACCACAAGTGTACCACCGTGTTCATCTTCGATAGAGTCCGTAGATACTTCTACCCACAGGTGTCGCCCCGATTTATCACGTATTTCGGTCTGCACTCTGAAGAGCCGATTCGTCTTTGCTACGAGACCGTCATAGACAGAAAGAAACTCTTCTTTCATTTCGGGGATCAGAACCATCTCGGAAAATGAGCGTCCCAGCAGTTCGTTCTCTGAGTATCCAACTAACGAGCAGTAGGCCGGATTTACATGTCGATAGACTCCGTGCTCATCCGTGAGACATATCGCCACCGGTGAGTGCTGAAAAACGGAACGGTACCGTTCTTCACTGGCCCGCAACGCCTTTTCGGCCAGCACCCGAGCCGTGATATCGTGCGCCAGCATTATCAGTCTTCCTCGTGCGGTGCTGGGGTCGCCCTTGGTGGCAATCGACAGCTCGTACCAGCCCGCTCCGCTCCGGGAGGACAAGGCATAGACCGCGCCGCTGTGTCTTCCGGTTTTCACGGCCTCATCAATGGCATTTGTGATTACCTCCGCCACGTGGGCGGGCAAGACCTCACCCACCGTTTTCCCCAGAAATGCCTCAGGTGGGACGTACAGCTTCTCCGGTTTGGAGGAGTGAAAATTGTAAAACCGACCATCCCGGTCAACCTCAAACAGGAGATCGGGAATGGCTTCCAGGGTGGCGTTCAGCTGCTCGACCGTCTCGCGCAGTTCGCTCTCGACCTCTTTGAGATCCGTGATATCGATGATAGTTCCGAATGCTCCCACATAATTCCCCTCCGGATTCATTCTGGGGGCTACCGAGACAAACACCGTCTTCCGGTTATTTCGCCCGGTAACGATGTTGAGTTCGTATTGCGACGACACATTCGTCATACGCAAAGCCGTTTGTGAGCGAATGAACTCGCGCTCTTCCGGTATCACATAATCCGCCATGTTCTTGTCTATCACATCGGCTATTGTTGTTTCCTCGAGGATGCTCGCAAATGACGGATTACAGAATTGAATGGTCTCATGCTCGTCGACGAGGCAGATTCCCTCCATCACGGAATCGAACAGCTCCTGGTACCGCGCCTCGGACGCCCGCAGTGCTTCCTCGGCACGTCGACGTTCCGTGATGTCTTCGGTGTGGACGATGACCAGGTTAGTCGGAACGTACCCATACGTCACCGAGAGGATGAGTTGCCTGCCGGTCGTGACATACCAAAAAGGTATTTCGCGGTGCACGACTCGGTGCGTATCATAGCAAGTGCGCAAGTCCGTTATAATGTCGGGCTGATTCTTCCACATCACGGTAGCGCTCTGACCGAGGAACTCCTTCATCCGGCCATTCGCGAGCGAATCGGCCGCGTCGTTATAGTTGACCAGTACGAAATCTTCGTCCGTCTTCCGCCACGTATAGGTCGGCACCGGGAAGTGATTGTATTGTGCCCGCATCATCTCCTCGCTGTCCCGCAGAGCCTGTTCCGCCTGCTTGCGGTCCGTGATATCGTGGCCGATAGCTATCGCCGTCAGTTTGTTCGTGTGCGGATTGACGAACGAAGAATTCGACCAGAGGATAGTGCGGGTTTTTCCTGTCCGGGTCAAGATGGGACCTTCATACCTGTCTTCCGGGTGTTGCCGGACCCACTCCTTGAAGTTGTCGAGTCCCTCGTGACGCTGCTCCTCCGGCACAAGCAGGTCGGGCCAGCTCTGGCCCAGCACTTCGGCCTGACTGTACCCCGTCAGCCGCTCCAGTTCTTTGTTGAAAACCGTAATCCGTGCCTGCTCGTCCAGACAAACGATGATACTGTTGGCGGTGTCCAGTATGGATCGGGTGAAATCTCGTTCTTCAGTCAGTTTCCTCTTTGACCGGAGAATGCTGTAATAGGATCCGATCATTTCCCCCGCCGTTTTGAGCGGCCGCACATCCTCCTGATTCCAGTCGCGCTCCCTCGTGGTGTCATCGAATCCGATAAACCCGAACCAGTCATCTTCGGTGAATACGGGAATCGCCAGAACCGATGAAATGTCGTAAGACTCCAGAAAGGCGCGTTCGTTGTCGGGAAGAGCACGTATCGGCCCGGAGATTTCTTCACCTCTCGAGAGAGTTTCCTGCCAACGGGGAAATTCCCGGTAGGGCACACAGTTCAGTTCCGGATTCTCCAGCATCGAACTCAGTCCGGACCGGTGAACCTCATGAATCAATCGAGCGCACAACCCTTCCCGGGGATCCTGGTAGTTCACGAACACATATACACGACAAGCTTGCGATGCTTCCCGAAGATGACGCAGCGCTTCCTGCAATGCCTCTTCGATTGTCGTCGCCGCCAAAAGTGCTTTCGAGCAGGAAGCCAGCCCGGATTCGTATCTAATTCTGATGGCAAGCGACTCCTGGGCCGTCTTCGACGCCGTAATATCTCTGACGATGGCCACGACTTCGCCTTCAGCAGCAGGGACAATTCGCGATTCAAAATGCCGAGTTCCGTCGGGCATCGGCAGGTCGTATTCGAACGTCTGTAACTCGCCGGTTCGCAGCACCTCTTCGATACCGGCCAGCGTCTTCTGCGAAACATCGGCCGGCAGTACTTCCGAGACTTGTTTGCCGATGAACTCACCGGGGTCGCGATACAGATGGCTCGCATCCTTGGCGTCGTAGGCTAAAAGGGTGCCGTCTCGGTCTAATCGGAAGAAGAGGTCCGGCGAAGCTTCAATATATGCTCGAAAGCTGGATTCGCTGCGGTGGAGCTGCCTTTCTGTCTGTAAGCGGCGGTAGTTCGAAATGGCCGATACAATCAGCATGAGTATAATCAGAAGCAGCAGGTAATGGCGGTAATGCCAAAACAGCCGACTTACGGACTCAAGAAGTCCTTTCGTCTGTATATGAGCGACTTGTCCCCCTTCGGCAGTCATACGTGTGATCGCAATCACTTCACCTTCCTCACCGTAGGCCAACGGTTCCAGACCGGACGCGCCCCCACTGTGGAAACTCAGCTGCTGGAAATCACGATCACAAACGGCCAATCCGCCTTCGACAGAAAACAACAATTCGTTGGTTGTCGCCCCCGATAGGTTCAATTCACCCGCGAAGCCCCGAACCAGGGTCTCATCCGACCTCGCCAGTAGATTCAGGGCCGCGTCGAATTTGCTCATGACTCCGCCGTGAGACAGCGTATAAACATCGTGTCTGTTATCGTCATTGCTAAGCAGCCAGACATCCGTCAGTTGTTCCGGTGATGCCGCCGACGCCAGTACCTGGCCTGTTCGATCGATCTTACTGACCCGGTAGTCGTTGTCTATGCCGCTCTCATACGAGTCCGGCTCGACAAACGGTAAGGCATGCGTCACATAGTATATGCCCGCCTCTTCCGCATCTGCCAGCCCCATGCCGCCGTGATCCTGAGCGACAATGCGATTATAGCGGACGACTCCACGTTGGTCTACAATAGTAAGGTACCCGAACCGGTCGTTAAATAGTGTATCCGCCGCTCCCTGTTTGGGATTATAGCTCACGAAAATGACGCCCGGATCGGTTGAGTCGTAAAGCGATGTAAATCCGTGAGACTGGACTATCGGGGCCACGGGTAATGACCACTCAATCGAAGGTGCGTCTATATCGAGACAGCAAAGAACACGCGGCTCCAGATCTCGCACCGGGTTGACGTGGAAAAAACACTCGTTCGTGCCATCAAAGTCGTAATCAACCGTATGTACGAATCGGACTTCCGGGGTCCAAACGCCGTCCCCGGTTCGGTCGGTTCCGGTCGCCAAGAACAGCCATTCCGTTGAATCGGTTACAGGATCCAGGATGAGTGCAAACGCGGAATCATGGCGGTATCCGCCGGCGACGACAACTTTGGCGCCGGAACCCCTGTCACTAATAGTGTACCCTGAAATAACCATGTCCACCGGATCATCGTCAACCACTCGATTGGAAGGATAGCTGCACAGGCTAAAAATGGATGGAAGACTGCGATTGAGCCTGACATTGTAGGCGAAAATGTACAGGCCGGTGTCTTCTGACCCGTATTGCGGCTCGTAAATCTGGAGAGGATAGCTGACTGTTGGGGCGAAGGGATCAGTGGTGAAATGTCGGATGGCCTGAAGCTCGTAAGACTGGAGGAGTAACCTGGTATCGATATCGATCGTGAGCTTTTCGACTGCACTCGCCGTGCACAAAGAGAGAGACCAGACCAGGAGCGACAGCGAGACCGCCGCAAGGCTAAAGCTCTTCCGAATTCGCGTGAGACAATATGAGGCCAAAGAATTCAAAAATGAAAGCTCCGCAGCATCCGTGACTATCTACGTAATATACTACTTTGTTCAATCGTGGTGCAATAACATTGGGGAACCGAGACAAAAGGAGGAAACCCTGCCTGTTGGGCTTGAGCACACGGGAGGGGGGACAGGCAGGGCTTCTGGGGGCTTTTGTAATTTTGAAGTAAGATAGCGATTTTTTTCACTTTGTCAATACAGATTTTGCCTCTTTTTCGAGCCTTTTCGATTTGAGAAGGTCGAATTGACCGGGTTCTGCCGACACATATGAAGGAGCTCACGTTTTTGTTGATTTTTCGATCGGGAAGTTGCTGACTGGTAACAAATGGCACGCATAAGAAAAGTACCACCCGGGAGACTGGTTGTTTCGGTTATATACTCTTCGATGGACGCTCTGGCGGACGCCGTCAAGGCGCTGGAACGCAAGTTCAGCAGAGTCCAGTTCGAGACGATCGAGATTCAGTGCCGCGACCAGGAGGAGTATCGCGAAGAAATGGGTGAGAATTTGCAGCGTCGACTGTTGTCGTTTGAACGCCTGCTGGCTCGTGAATCCTTGCCGGACATCAAGAACATGTGCCACAAACTCGAACCACAATTCGCCGACCAGATTAGAGACTACGCCTTTCGCACCGTGAACATCGACCCCGGAATTCTAACTCCCGACAACCTGATAATGGCATCCCATCGGGAGTACAACCACCGTATCTATTTGCGGGACGGCGTGTTCGCAGAAATGCAATTGATTTTCTCGAAAGGGCGGTTTCACCGCCTCCCGTGGACGAATCCTGATTTCTGTGAGGGCGAAGCCATTGAGTTCCTGGAACGAGTACGGAACAGCTTTGATCTGGTCGATGCTCCTGAGCAGGTGTTTTAGCATCTTGCCCTGTCTGGTGGGCGGCGTCGCCGGGAACGACTGCTTTCTCTCCAAACGAATATTAATCAATATGGTACAACAATTAGTCCAAGATATGTAATCATGTCTCGAGCCCGAGTAAAAGATTCGATCAAACGCACCGATGGAACTTGAGGCAACAGGAGAACAAGGAAGCTCGTGGATAAATTCGTAATCAAGGGCGGCAAACCGCTCAAAGGCAGACTACAGGTCGAAGGCTCCAAAAATGCCGCTTTGCCGATGATCTTTGCCTCGCTATTGATCGACAAAGGTGAGACGGTCCTGAAAAACGTTCCGCCGTTGCGAGATATCTATACCAGTATTCAGGTTATGGAGTATCTCGGGGCTAAAACAACCTACGATGAAAAGACCGGCGTTATGACGATCGATGCTTCGGGAGTGAGCAAAAACACCGCTCCCTATGAGCTGATGCGTAAAATGCGAGCTTCGTTCCTGGCGCTCGGTCCCATCCTGTCTCGCTTCGGAGAAGCCCGAGTGTCGTTGCCGGGCGGCTGTGTACTGGGCGCCCGGCCGGTTGACTTTCACATCAAGGGCCTGCGCGCACTGGGTGCGAAAGTCAATGAAAAAGGGGGATACGTGACTGCCACCGCCAAACCTGTGCTCGGCGGTTCGATACACTTTGATCGCCCGTCCCACACCGGTACTGAGAATATCCTTTTTGCGTCGGTCTTCTCCAAAAACGAGACTCGGATAATCAATGCCGCCTGCGATCCGGAAATCAGCGATGTGGCCAATTTCCTCACCAAGGCCGGGGCGAAGATCAAAGGAGCCGGCACGCCCGAGATTGTCGTCGAACCGGTCAAGAGACTGAAGAATATCGAGTACAAAGTCAGTGGGGATCGTCTGGTGGCCGGTACGTATCTTCTGACCGGGGCGATCACCAATGGTGACGTCGAGGTTGCGGGTTGTGATGCCCAGACGCTTCGAATGGTGCTGAACAAGATGGAGGAAATGGGAGCCACGGTTACGATTCAGAAGGGAAGCATCAAAGTCAAGGGGCGCCGGCGTTTACGGCCGGTATCGGTAACGACATTCCCCTATCCTGGATTTCCGACCGACCTGCAGGCCTGCATCATGGCCGCGGTTTGTCCGGCGGAGGGAACTTCTCAAATCACCGAGACTGTTTTTAAGGATAGATTTACACATACCATGGAGTTGCGCCGCCTGGGCGCCGACGTGACCGTTTCCGGAAACGAAGCCGTTATCCATGGTGTCCGAAAACTGTACGGCGCCGAAGTCATGGCCTCCGATATCCGGGCCGGAGCGGGGATTGTCCTTGCCTGCCTGGCGGCATCGGGCAAGTCCGAAGTACTTCGGGTCTACCATATTGATCGCGGGTATAACAGGATGGAGGAAAAGCTGTCGTCGCTGGGCGCTGAAATCAAGCGTGTTCAAGCGTAAAGCTTCAAGAGGACCGAAAAGCGTTAAGGCCGTAAATTCGGGAACGGGATTCCCGATGCAAACAGTAAAAGAGCGCCGTTCGGCGCTACAGACCCGATAAGGATGTGACTTTCATGAAGAAGCTTGCGCTTTTGGCTTCAGTCGCCATAATGGTTTTGATCGCGGGCGCCTCAGCCCAGGAAACCTATTTCGGCAAGAACAAGGTCCGCTACAAGGATTTCGACTGGCATTATATCCAGACGCGACACTTCGATGTCTATTTCTACGAGGACGCCTACCCCACCGCCCAGTTCGCGGCTGCCGTGCTGGAATCCGCCTACACGGAGATCAGCAGCGAACTGAACTACCTCATACAAAAAAGAGTCCCTGTTTTTGTCTACAATTCCCACAATGATTTCCAGCAGACCAATATCATTTCCTCACTCATTCCGGAAGGCGTGGGCGGCTTCACCGAGGCCTTCAAAAACAGAATTGTCATCCCCTTTACCGGTTCCTACGAGGATTTCCGACACGTTCTTCATCACGAATTAACTCACGCCGTCGTGTATGACCTGCTGTATGGCAACGCGCTGAGCTCGCTCCTTTCCCGACAACGGCTGTTCAATCTGCCCCTGTGGTACGCCGAAGGCTACGCGGAATACTCTTCCCGCCACGGCTGGGACTACTGGGCGGATATGGTGGTTCGCGACGCCACCATAAACGGCTACCTGGCCCCCCCCTGGGCGCTGGGCGGCTATCTGGCCTACAAGCAGGGCCAGGCGATGGTGAAGTACATAGCCGACAAGTACGGCGAGGACAAACTCGGTCAGATACTCAGACAGGGCAAGATACACCTGACCATGAACAAGACCCTGAAAGAGACCGTCGGCATCGGCGAGGAAGAGTTCTGGGAAGATTTCTCGAAAGAAATGAAGCGTCGTTATTGGCCGGAAATCGCCGAACGCAAAGATGTGGATGAGATCGCCACGCAGCTGACCAAGGCCCGCAAGGACGGTTCCTACTTTAATGAGAAACCCGCTTTCTCTCCGGAAGGCGACAAGATCGCTATCTTTACCGACAAATCCGACTATACCGAGATTGTGCTCATCTCCGCCAAGGACGGGAAGACGATCGATGATCTGGTCAAATCCGCGCGCTCGGGGGACCTGGAGTCACTGCACTCGTACGTATCGGGTATGTCGTTTTCGCCCGACGGCAAGAAGATCGCCTTTGTCGGCAAAACGGGCGGCAAAGAGGCTATTTTCACCTATGATTTGAAAGAAGACGACATTGACCGCAAGATCGTATTCGATTACTACAACATTTTGTCCCCGGCCTGGGCGCCGGACGGCGACCGCATCGCCTTTTCGGCCCTGAAGCGACATAAACGCGAAATTTTCGTCTACCATCTGAAGACCGAGTTAACTTTGCAGGTTACCGATGATCGCTATGACGACGTTGATCCGACCTGGCTGCCGTCATCCGAAGAGCTCGTGTTCTCTTCGGACAGGCCGCACCCGAACAATCCGGTGGTCGATACCGATGAATTGATCTATGTCGGCGACGGCGCCTATATGCCCGGTGATTTCAGTTACGGTTACTACAACCTGTTTCGGGTTGATTTGTCCAATAATGAAGTTGCTCCGGTCGATGTTGGCCCGGGACCGAATTTCGCGCCCGCTGTCTCCCCGGATGGCAGCAAGGTGGCCTTTATATCCAGCCGCAACGGGATCGACAACATGTATATCGGGTACCTCGACAGCACCAATTACTTCCCGATCACCGATATCATATCGGCCATCCGCTCCCTGTCGTGGTCGCCGGACGGGAAGCAGATTGCGTTCTCCGCTTTTCACAAAGGAGCCTTCGACGTTTTCGTCCTCAAAGAGATTTCACCGGTCGGAGATAACGGACAGCTGGCCGTCACCGATTTCATGCAGGGCAAGTACGATTTGCTGAATGCCCGGCAGGCCGCGAAGACCCTGGCCTCGCACCGCGCCGATACTTCCGGTGAAACTGACGCTGCAAGCGATGAAAGAGAAGGTGAGCCGGAGGTGGCACTGGCGAACGAAAACGACTACGAATCCTATCGACTTGACTCTGTCGAAGTCGCCCGGGCTGACGACACGACTTCAGAATCCTCAGACACGACCTCAACGGACAACGAGCCTCCGATCGATTCTGCGGACTCCAATTCGCAGGTGACGGAGACTGGTGTCTACGACGACGAGTTCGTTTTTGTCAGCGAACCCAGCGAAGACCCGCTTGATTCCGTTCTCGTTGACGTGTCTGATTCAGCCGACGCTCTCAGAAAAGGCGTGGCGGAGCCGGACTCGTTTGACTCCATTCCTCCGCCTACCGAGTCGGGTGACTACACGATAAAAGAATATAAGGTCAAGTTCACACCGGATTATGTCGGGGGCGGTTTCGCCTACGACACGTTTTTCGGGTTGCGCGGCCAGTCGTACTTCGTCTTCTCCGATTACCTGGGGAATCACCAGATCTACATTGCCACCGATCTCGTCAACACCATCGACCAATCCTACATCCAGGCGTATTACTTCTATAACCGCAAGCGGACGAACCTCGGGGCCGGCCTGTTCCATACGAAGAACTTCTATCTCGACAGCGATGACTTCCTGTTCTCGGACCGCTTCTACGGGCTGCAAACCTACGCCAGTCGCCCGTTCTCGGTTTTCAGCCGTCTCGACCTGTTCGTCTCCCAGTATTTCATTGATCGCGAATACCATGATTTCAACGATTTCAGGCCCAACCGCAATTCCAAAGTAACGACCGCCGAGTTGGCCTATGTGACCGACAACATCATCTGGGGGTACACCGGTCCCGTGAATGGGCGCCGCACCAAGCTGAGTGTTTCATACGGTGTCAATCTGTTCGATGCCGATGATATCGAGTTTTCCTCGGTGGATCTCGATTTCCGCAAATACTGGCACTTCAAGAAGACCTTCTCCATGGCTTTCCGTCTGGCCGGGGGCGCTTCGTTCGGCAATACCCCGAAACAGTATTTCCTCGGCGGTACGACCAACTGGATAGGAAACCGCACCCTAGACGCCACCGTGTACGACGTCGAGAATCTGTATTTCGCCGACGTGGTCACTCCCCTGCGCGGCACCGAGTATTACGAGCTGTCCGGCAACCGTTACGGATTGATCAACTGGGAGTTTCGTTTCCCGCTCATACAGTATTTCGTGATGCGCTTTCCTTTGCCGATCGCCATTACCAACGTCAACGGCGCCATTTTCACCGACATCGGGGCCGCCTGGACTAATGATCAGTTCAAAGGCGGGACGACTGAAGGTGGACGGAAGCGTCTCCAGGACATCAAGACCGGATTCGGTTTCGGCATGCGGGCCAATCTGGGCTTCATTCTCCTCCGCTACGACCTGGCCTGGTCGACCGATTTCTACGGTGTCTCCGACAAACCGACGTACTACTTTTCTTTCGGCGCGGATTTCTAGCCGGGAGACCGGCAGACGCAAAACACGAACGCGGCCGGCATTCGCCGGCCGCGTTCATGGAAACATCGCGTATTCATCATGCGTTGGTGAACCCGCATAATGGACAGTCTTTAGTATGTTACCCGATGTTTAACCGACCGCCTACCTCCGTCTCGGCGGTTTGCTGCCGGCCGTGCGACGGCTCGGTGTTCGTTTGGCCGTTTCGCTCTTGCGGGCCGTCGGCGGCTTCCACGTTTTCGGCTTCTTCAAACCGAGCGCGCGGGCTTTGCCCGCTACGGCCGCATGCGTGCGGCTCAGCGCCCTGGCGATTTCGGCCGTGGTCTTGGTGCTGTACAGTTTCCGCAGCCGGGACACCTCGGCCGCCGTCCATGCCTTCGCTCCGACACGCACCGCCTTCTTCTTGGTGGTTTTCTTGCGAGGAGTTGCTTTTCTAGCCTTGCGCATTGAACTGCCTCCAACATTACGTTTTGGTTACAGCCCCATAAAGCGCACGTCGACAAATACTTGTCAAGGAAAAAGTGTCATCCGAAAAGAATTATCGCGGGCCGACTTCTCGACCGGCGTCTGACGTCAACGGTCGGGACCGACTCAGCGACGGCAAACAGGACAGGAATGTATAAGATAAACGTAGAGCGGCCTATCTAGTTCCTCTTGTTCCGGGATCGGGCGGCCTTCTTGTTCTTCTTCTCAGAGTCATCGTCCCGACCGAAGGCCTGTAAGGCGAGTGCCATCTCGTGCAGCTTCTCATCCACCTGGGCAAACACGCTGGTTTTGGTGAATTTCCCGTTGGACTCGCGCTTGCCGGCCGCTGTGCCGGTCAGGATTTCGATGCCCTCAAAAATGGTCTTGATCGGGTAGATGTGGAATTTGCCCGCTTTGACCGCCTCGATGACTTCCGGTCGCAGGAGCAGATCAGACGCGTTTTGATGCGGGATCATTACCCCCTGGTCGGTCGCGAATCCACGACTCTTGCAAACATCGAAAAAGCCCTCGATTTTTTCGTTCACGCCGCCGATCGGCTGTATTTCGCCGTTCTGATTCACGGAACCGGTGACGGCGATGGCCTGCTTGAGAGGTATGCCGCCGAGTGACGAGAGTATGGCATACACCTCCGTTGAGGAGGCCGAGTCACCGTCGACCCCGGAATACGACTGCTCGAACGAGATCGAGGCCGACATCTGTAACGGTTTGTCCTGGGCAAACATGCGCCGCAGGAAGCCACTCAACACCAACACGCCTTTGTTGTGAACGGGTCCCGAAAGATCGGACTCACGCTCGATGTTGATCACGCCGGCGCGCCCCAGCGAGGTACTGGCGGTGATGCGGGTCGGCCGTCCAAACGTGTATTCTCCGAGGCTGTAGACGGCCAGCCCGTTGATCTGACCGACCACGGAGCCCTTGGTCGAAACCATCAGCGTGTCGGTCTCGATCAGCTCCTGAATGTTCTCTTCGATCAGATTCACGCGGGCACGCTTGAGCCGGGCAGCGCACTGAACATCCTCTCGCGAAACCAGTTTGGCCTTCCGGCTGTGGGCGCAATAGGCGCTCTCGCGAATGATATCGGAGATACTGGAGAAGCGCGACGTCAGCTTGCCGCGCTTGCCGGACAGCCGCATGCCGTACTCCGCCACGGCCTGCATACCGCCCAGGTCGAAGGGGGTCAGCCTGTCCCGGTCCACGACAAAGCGGACAAACTCGAAGTATTTCCTGAGGTACTTGCGATCCGCCTTGGTCTTCGTGTCGAATTCGGCCTTGATCTTGAAAATCTTCTTGAAGTCGTCGTCCAGGTGCCACAACAAATGATAGATCCGCGGCTCGCCAATGAGCACCACCTTCACGTCGATCGGAATCGGTTCCGGCTTAATACCGGCGCCGGCCATCATGTAGAACGGATCGAAACCGGTGATCTCGTACTGATTGTTGCGCAGCGTGCGCTTGAGCTGATTCCACACACCGGGTTCGGTCAGGACGTCCATGGCGCTGAGTATCAGAAAACCCCCGGCCGCCTTAAGCAACGACCCGGAATATATCCGGGTAAAATCGGTTCGCCAGTACCCGAACCGGTCAACCACCCGCTCCAGAGAACCGAACAGATTCTTGAAGGACGGAGACTTCTCCAGCACTATCGGCGGCTCTTCGGTCCGCGAGTTATCCAGAATAAGATTGACGGAGAACTCTTCATATGGCTCCCGTTTACGATACGGCGGCGCTTCCTCCTCGCCGCGACGGGGCTGCCCTTCCCGAAAACGGTCAATGTCGCTCAGCAGCGCTTCCTCGACTTCTTCCAGGTACTGAGTGACTTTCTGGTCCCGGTAGCGTTTTTTGAGAACGTTTATCTTGTCGGTTACCAGGGGAGCTATCATCGAGTAATTCAGTTTCTCCAACGCTTCTTCCATCTTGGTCGACAACTTCTTGGACTCGACGGTGGTCAAATCGAAGTCTCGGCGAAGACTGTCCCAGGCCCGCCGCAGTTCATCCAGCCGGGCCAGCGAAAACTCACCCTCGCGCGCTTGCTTTTCGAGATTCTCCAGTGACACCGGCTCCTTTTCGATCATCGGCTGAATCTCGTTCCTGGGGCCGGCCGGGGTTTGCAGCTGAACCATGACGAAGCCGGCATTTTCCAGCTTCTTCTCGAAGGAATGAATCAGCTCCTTCTGCCGATTCTCGAATTCACGCACGATGCGGCTGTGACGATCCTTGTAGTCTTCAGACATGAAAATCTTCGGGGCCACCTTCCGCAGCGAATTGATCAGATAGGCCATGTCCTTTTTGAATTGAATACCGATCCCGGCATCGAAGACCAGAATACGAGGGCTGTCTTCATTCTTGAAATTGTTGACATAACAGACGTCATTAAGCCTGGGCTTCTTGTGCTTGATTTGATCGAGAAGATGTTGAATGGCGGCCAGGCGGCCGGTACCAGACGGCCCCGAAATGAATATATTGTAACCGGAACTCTTGACGTTGAGCCCCGTCCTGATTGACTCGATCGCCTTCTCCTGTCCGACAATACCGACACAGGGCGAGACGTCGTCCGAAGACTTCACATTCTTCGGCTTGTAGTCAATAATATAGTTCAGCTGTTTGTATGTAAGTTCCTTTGGCTTCCTAGCCTTCCGCTGAGTTTTGGCCGGCATTCTTTCCTCCAAATCAGGTTCTGTTTTCGAATCAATATAAGAAAATCAGGGATTAGGAACACTGAAAAAACGAAAAAGTGAGAGGCTTCTAAGTCACCGAGACATAAAAGGATGGAAGAAACACTCCGTAGATGGGATACTATAGCTGCCAAAGATGCAGGTCTGAATGCGCCATTTTGACTGATACCTACCTCAGGCTAACAGAATATTCACAAAAAAACCGGCAGAAAATACACGGATAAGCCGAAATACTAATCAGTTCTGCCTCTTGCGATTACGGCGACCGGCCAACGTAAGCCATTAAATAACAGCCAATTACAATCTCTTGACAACTGATCTACTTTCCCATTATATGTAATCCGTTGCTTTTTTAGCATTGCGCATTGAGTTCTGGCGGTATCGTCTAGGGGTCAGGACGCGTGGTTCTCAGCCACGAAACCGGGGTTCGATTCCCCGTACCGCTAAAATTCAACCGGACAAGGGTGAAGCGTTGCAGTCTTGCTTCACCCTTGTTCTTTGTGACAGAGGAACGACATTAGCAGGTATGTTCAAGAAGGATACATTCCGCCGGTTCCTGTTCTCTCCGGAGAAGGGAATCTGAACGGCGGTTTCCCTATTTGCGTGGTAGACAAAGTGAAGCCGGCCACAATGACCGGCTTCTTTCATGCTCATCTCTTATCGTCTAAAATATAAGCCAGAATATCTGACTGAAACCACGATTGCTGGTCGACTCCATCAGATCTTCCTGATTATCGAGAAAGCCAATCTTGACCTGCACGGAATCCACCGCCAGCAAATTCAAGTCATCTGCGTACCCGGTATTGAGCTTACGTCTCATGACAAGCGTATACTCATTGTTATAGGCATCGGTGGCCCGGATATCCCATCGGCTTCCTCTGGAGTCATCCGACTCTGATGCTACCGAACTGTCGATCAGATGGCTAGGTACTTTCTGTGCTTTAGTCCATCCCCTCGTATGCAATGGGGTAATTAGAACAGTATCGAACAACGTGTCCGGTGGGACGGTGGGTATAACGGTGGTATCAAACAGAGTGTCGACGACACTTCTTGTCCATACCGTGTCAGTAATATAGAAGATAGGATCCTCAAAGGCACTAAGCATCTTATGTAAATATCTTGGATGCTTTAAAGTGACGGAATCGCCAGGATTGATGGGCGCCACTTCCAACTCTTTCGAGCCGTCATCGTCCCGGTCAAGCGCATTGTTTATGAATCGGTACCCTTCCGCCAGGCGCCCCGCACCGGTCGTCAGCACCCGCCAGTTCCACACATCCCAGTCATCGGACTCCGGAAACTTGAACATGACAAACGCCTGGTCTTCATGGGCCGGAGGCAATTGCTCGTGCGTGAACTCGATAGGCCTCAGGTTGGGAGTCTCAGCGCCGGTATCGGTGACGGAATAGTAATTCGGCCACGTACTGTGGTCGCCATCCTGCCATTTCAAACGCAGGTACAAGAACTCGCCCAGCTGTGCCGCCTGCACTTTAACATCCGGCGGAACAGTGGCACTCATTTCGGGCGCTATCTTCGGCGCGCCCTGCGCCACACCGATGGTTACCGTTCCGACCGAATCCCATCTCACATCATTCGGATCGTCAATCGAAGGCGGCTGGCCGAGTGACGTATTGGCTACGACCCTGGGCGGACCCGTGTCGCCGTTGCCGGTGCCATTGTCATCCCCACCGCAACCGGCAATCAGTCCAATTATGAGTAACACTAAGATCGGAATACATTTTTGCATGTTGCCGTCTCCTGATAAGTTAGTACTCGCTAGTTTCGCTACATTGATAATAACAGCTCTTGATGTATTAGAAAGTAAAAAAAACATCACTTAAGTCGTTTGAGAATGATCATCGTGAAGTCATCATACACATGGTTGACCGCCGCAAATGTCGTCACCGCGCGATGAATGACAGTCTGGATTTCTCGAGCGCTGTTATCACGGTGACTCTCGACCAGGTGAATCAATCGGTCGCGACCAAACTGTTCGTCCTGATCATTAAACACTTCAGTAACGCCATCGGTGTAAAAAACCACCAACTCGCCGGGATTCAAAAATACCGGGCGTTCCTCGTATTCGACACTGGGACTGACGCCCAGCACCGGTCCCCCTTCCCTGAGATACTCGATTGAACCGTCACTGCGGAACAGCAGCGGCAAGTCATGACCGCAGTTGCAGAACGTAAGGATGTGATTCCGGGAGTCCAGGACACCATACACGGCCGTCACGAAGTTGCCCGGTTGGATCGACTCCGCCAGCAAGTCGTTCACTTTCCGAGCGATAGTCCGGATGGAATAGTTGTTGCGGATTTCCGCTATCAACGAAGCCCGAAAAGAAGCCATAATGAGCGAGGCCGGCACACCCTTGCCGGACACGTCTCCGATAGTGACCCCGGTCTGGCTGTCGACTATGTGGATGAAGTCGTAATAGTCACCGCCGACCTGCCCGGAAGGGATGTTGATACCGGAGATGTCATACCCGGGTACTTTGGGGTCCTCTTTCGGGAGAAACGTGCGCTGGATCTCCCGGGCCACATTGAGTTGCTCTTCGATCGACTTCCCCGCCATCAGCTCCTCGTGCAGCCGAGCCCGTTCCAGGCTGATGGCTGCCTGTGAAGCAAACGTCTGCAACAATGACAAATGCCTATGATTGAAGGCGTTCAGCTTGTCGGACTCCAGATTAAGTACGCCGATCACTTTCCCACCCAGAACATCTTCACCGAGCGCCAGCGGCACCACAATTTCACTGCGAGTCGCCTTGCGGGCGCGGATGTAGCGCTCGTCAGAATTGACATCGGACACTATCACCGGCTCACCGGTGGTTGCCACATGTCCGATCAGTCCCTGGCCTATCTTGATCTGAATCTTCTTGTCCTGACCCGGCTCGTACCCTTCGGTATAGATAGAACCGATCTTGCTTTCGACAGGATCGACCAGGAACACACCACCGGCGTTGAAGTCAATGACCTTATTAAGTGAACGCATCACTTCCGCCAGAACTTCATCCAGCTTGAGCGAACTGGACAGCTTCATGCCGATCTCATAAAGCAGGTGTTTCTCGAGCGCCTCGCGCTTGACTTCCCGGTACAGGTGGGCATTGTCGACAGCCACTGCAATCTGATTCGCCAGACCGGTCAGCAGATCCTGATCGCCGGCGGTGAACTTCCCCTTCTTCTTGTTGAGAGCGCCGATCACTCCAATCATCTGCCCCTTGCCGACCAACGGGACGGTCACCAGGTTACGGATTTCAATATCTCCCTGTTTCTCGATTTCTTGGTCGACCCGCGAGTCATGATGCGGGTCATTGACCAGCGCCGCTTCGTCGTACTTAGCTACCCACCCGACCACGCCGCTGCCGAGCTCACGACGGAAAACTATCAAGTCGTCGTCGTACTCGCGCAGCATGCGAATTTTCATATCGGTGCGATTGTGGTCGATACGGAACACGAGAGCGGCTTCAGCGTAGACGGCGGTCATCACCAGCCGCAGCACCTGACGTATCAACTCCTCGTACTCGAGCGTCGAGTTGAAAATCCGAGCCGCTTCCAGCAGGAGCTTCTCGGTGCGGGTATGATGTACCGGCCCCAGCATATCAGGGGCAAAGGTATACTTTCGGGGCTGTTTGTCAATGAGGATTGTTGAACCCGGTCAGTCAGGCAGCCGTCATGGCATCAAGTCCCATACGTACTGGACTTTTTTCAACTCCGTGGCTGTTTCAGCCAGGGACCTGGCTCGCAGCAGATACTTTCGCGCTTCATCGACCTGATTGGAAAAGTACAAGGCTGAACCCAACCCGAGGTTTGCCGAGAAATTCATGGGTTCCAGTTCAACGCTTCGTTTGAAGACTTCCGTAGCCAATTGGTTTTTGTCATCAAGTAAGAGGAAGTTGCCGTAATTAACGAGGACGAGAATATCCGTACTGTCCAGACTATATGCCCTCTCGAGGCATCGCCCGCCACTGTCTCTCTGTCCATGGTTGAGAAAGATCACTCCGGCTTCCATTTGCGCACGCGCCTTATAAGGAAACCTGTTTCTCAATTCGGCGGCGAACCGGAGCATCTCCTCCGTCGAACCGAACTTCTTCAGGAATCGCGCCCGCAGCAGGTGGTGACTTAACATGGAGCTGTCAAGCCGCATGGCAGCATCCAGGAACTGTTTCGCCCTGGGCCGGTTCGCCTTCTCGATATGGAGCGCCGCCAGCTCGGCGGACATGAACAGAGAATCCCCATGAGTGCGTGGAGGTTGATTCCAGGCGCGCAACGCAAATTCGAGCCTCTTTTCCCGGAGTTCATCGTGGCCCTGACTTTGTCGGTACAGCCGGGCATACTCCAGGAACAGGTTCTTGTGCTTCGTTATCTCTATGATATCAACAAAGCGTTCGACCGACTTAGGCACCGAGTGATTGACGCCCACAAATGAGGCCAGAATTATCAATGAAACAGTAGTTACCGGCAAAGCAAGCCACCGTATCCGGCTTTGTTCGAATGGTACGCCCAGAACCATGGGGCAAAGCAAGAGCACAAATGCCGGCAGGGAGAACAAGTCCCAATCTCTGGCCGCCCCGATCTGAGGTACGAAGAAAAACATGAACAGCGCCGACGGGAGCATCAACCAGAGAACTATATGACGTCTGGAGTTGTCGGATTGCAGCAATGCGTTACCAACCAGCGGCAGAAATGCAAGAAAAGGCAGACCCGAGAGGAAGAGCCAGTTGAGTATATTCAAGAAATGCGTGGTCGACAATATGCCGGGTGGAAACTGACCCGGTGCCGCAATCGGCAGCAAATATCGATGGGCCGAAGAAAGTCCCGTGAAGCGGGCAACATATCCACCCACAATTAGTGTAGCCGTAAAGACGAGCAACCACTTACTCGTTACGGCTTTACGCCCACTACGGAAACCAGCTATGACGACAACCGTCATCGGAACAAAGAGAATCGCAGCAACACTGTGAACCAGCATCGCAATTAAGACCAGCAAAAGGAAACTCGTCGCATTCCCGTTTCCATCCGCGACTTTAATTCCGGACAAAACGATAAAAGGGAGAAGAGCGGCGAGAATAGAATAGCTCTCAACATATCCAAAGAACAAGGCGGTCATTCCGGACGACAGGATTAACAGGAACGGAAGAAAAAACGAGCTCCTATATAGATAGTAGGCAAGCCGGTATGCCCCAATCAGGAAGACCAGCCCGCTGACCGCGCTTACCACCCGATAACAGACGGTAACTTTGTAACCGAGCGGCGAGAACACATATTGGTAAAGCACGGCATGAATCAGAAAGTCCAGCATCTCGGTTGGCTGCCACATGCGGCCGTCATAAATCTCATTGGCGCGCACGCTCCCGTCACCTAAGAGAGGAATAGCACTGTGGAGTCGAAGAAAGGCCCAGAAAAACAGCAGAAGAAACAAGGCTGAAAAGATCCGATAAGTGCGCTTGCTCTTCAACAGTTTCACAGACACGGTGTCAAGGGAGTCAATGAGAGCTTTCCCGACTGCAGGAAAGAACAGTAGAGCTGCCGTTGCTATTGCAAGAATAGTAAAGGGGAGCGGAAAGTATGAGAGTAGATTACCCCCCCCATAACTCTTTAATAGAAAACAAGTTACCAAAGAAAGACAGCAACAAGGCTGCGAGCGTCCACCAAACTTGTATTGAACTCAAGAAACGGATAACAAGAACTCCACTATTCAGCAGTTCCAATCACGAAGCGATGGTTCTCTCGTCCCCTACTCCCCCTACTCCCCCAACTCCGCCACCCTCTTAATAATGTGCTCCCACACCTCCGTCCACGATGA
>CAZLBP010000044.1:0-31418 GCA_964557855.1 uncultured Ignavibacteriales bacterium
GGAGGACAACAGTGGTCCAGGGCCTTATGTGGATACAGGCGAAGTAACCATAGCGGGCGGCGGACCCTTATTGCGGCTTTTTGATAAGAGTCGCATGAGCATTGAGACTTGCCGACGGCGCCATCCCCACGTAGGGTGCGGCCTTGCGCCGCACCGACTTACCGAATCGGCTGGGACAATCCCCGCCGCTACGCGACACGAATGCCGACCTATTATCACCTTTTGGGAGAGTCCTGTGTTCGACCGTCGCCGCTGAGCAAAGCCCAAACCAAGCGGTGATTGTCGGTTGGCCGACGGCGGCTAGATAAGTGCGGTGTTATCCCTGTGAATCCAGCCTTTGCGTTTGTTCTCGAACAGAACATTGTAGTATTCGCCCGATTGGGAGAGTATTTCAACGACCAGACCGGAAGCCCCCTGGAACTCTATTTCGGCCTTTTCGGTCGGGCCGCTGCGGACGGGGCTGTCATCATTTATAACGACGGCGCGTTCTGTCAGAAACTCGGTTCGGTATTTGTACGTCGTCAATCCGGAAGTGATCAGAACCAGCACGAGCAGGAGAATGGTCGCCACTCGGATTGCGCCATTGCTGAAGCCGAGCCCATATCTAACGGTCAGAACTAGGCAAAGGAGTATGAATACGATTGAGGCCGCCCAGGCCAGTGTCTCCAGCCGGTACGGTTGAACAATTGTCTGCACGAAATCACTGACCGGATTGAGCGCCACTCCCTCCATCCTGACCCGAGAGAATTGACGGGCGAATTCCAGATTGTGGTTGAGGTCTTCATCTGCCGGCGCCAGTCGTTTGGCCCTGAGATAGTACAGAACGGCGTGACCCAGGTCGCCGCTCTTGAAATAGGCATTTCCCAGGTTGAAATAGATGGAAGCGGATTCCCGACCGGTTTCGAGAATCGACTCGTAGAGCTGAATGGCGCTGTCGTATTGTTTATTCTCGTAGAGTTCGTTAGCCTCGGCAAACGCCTGAGTCAGGTTCTGACCGAACGAAGTCTGACACAGCGTCAGGAAAATAACGAGCAGCCAACAGATTCTAGGCAAGCTTGATCTCCTCCAACCGGACCATGAGCTGTTCGGCTTTAACCAGCATCTCATCAATATCCGCCTGTGTAACCGTGGCCGGTGCGAAGCGCGCAAAGTCACACTGTTGGAGCGTATCGAGGACACCGTCAATCACTTCTCTCTGGACGGACCGTTGTTCGAGCAACTCACGGATAGTATCCTTCGTCAGGCCATACGGTGATATGTCGAGTCTGTCCGCGATGTATGAGGTCAGGGCCAGGTGGATCTCAGCATAATAGGACTCGGCTTTTTCTGTTTGGGCCAGTGATCTGGCCTTCGACAGTCGTTTTTTTGCCATCTTTCCAGCCTGACGGGCGCGAGCATAGCTCACGTTTGAGGCCAGTTTATCTCGGCGGCGGCGCACGAGAATAGTCCCGGCCAGAAGCACGACCGGCAGGCCATTGACAACGAGATACAATGGAGACAGAAGCGGCAGTTGTCCGCGCCGGTGGAGATCGCCGATATCTGCCTTGATATAACGGATATCGCGCGCCGAGCTGCCGATCAGCAGGTCGGGGCCACCATAGGGTATTTCCGAAGTTCCGGTGTAGCCTTCGGGCATGGTCACGTTCAGCGCTATCGGCCGCGTCGTCTTCGTGACGTACCGATTGATATCAGGATTGAAATAGTTATACGTGAATGCCGGGATTTCCAGGTCACCGGGTCGCTTGGGGATGAAGACCTCTTCATAGACCTTGGTGCCGCCGATTTTGTCTCTGATTTTGGTTATGTTCTCGCTGCTGGAGGCGCGATAGACACGGAAATCGTCGTGCGGCGCAATAATCGGCTCGGCCGCCGCCTTGATGTTGCCGGCGCCATTGATCCGGACGGTGACGGTGACCGGCTGATTAACGTCGACCTGTCGTTTATCGGCCGAAACGGAGATGTCGTAGTCGCCGATACTTCCGGTGAAGTTGGCCGGTTTATCCTCGTCCGGCAGCGGTCTCACATTTACGCGGATGGCCTTGCTGCTGACCGCCACTTCTTTGCCGGTGTTAAAGAAGTCACTGAACATATCGAACGGATCGCGTCGGCGTCGGACGCGATCGGCGACCGTGAGCCGAATAGTGGCGCGGCCGATGGTCAAGTCGCCGGTCTGGGTGGGGAACAGCGCGTACTTGCGCTCAACGACTTTGTAGACGCGGTTGTTTATGCGCTGTTGATAGGGCGCCTTGTTACCCAGCAGTTCGGTCCAGAAGCCGGTCGTGGTCGGTTCCGTTAATTCCGGGCTGCCGTAATACTGGACGGCTACGTAAAGCTTCAGCGTGAGCGTTACCTGCTCATTAACGTACGGGTTCTTCTTGTCGACAACGGTTTCCATGAAGAAGTCCTTACCCTGCCCCTTCTCGTCAGCGGCCTGATCCTGCAGATCCGGGGTTGCCGCCGTACCCTTGTCGAGGACGGTCAGCAGTACTTCGTTGCCCTGGTACCTACGGTTGCGATCTACGACCGCGATGTTGCCGATCGGAAAGGTGCCCGGCTTCTTGGGCATCATCAGGTAACGATACGTTACCGCAGAAGTGACCTGATTGTTGACGATGTTGATGTTGCTGGACCGTCCCTGGGAGTAAAGTTCAAAGGCCGCATAGGTCGGGATCCGGGGCGTCGGCAGGTTCTGTGATTGCCCGGATATCACCACCGACAGGGTGGCGTATTCATCCAAACCGATCGTGTCCCGGTCTAGGGAGACCGTAACACGAAGCTCGGGGTCACCGGCGGCCATAACGACCCCGGACAGAGTCAAAACTATCAGCAGACTGCTTAAGAATGTTATCCGCTTAAACGACATGTTTCATCTGCACCCTATTCACCAGTCGCGGCCCTGGTACGTGCCGGAAGCCGTTTGGCGCTTAATCTTCTTCTGTATATCCTGTTCATCATCACGCAACGCATTGAGAATGCGTTCCGCATCCTCTTTGGAAATCTCGTCCTTCGGCTGAGCCTGCTGTTGTTGCTGCTGTTGGTTCTCGTCCTGATTCTCCTGATCCTGTTGCTGTTGCTGTTCCTGTTCCTGTTGCTGGTTGTCCTGCTCGTCCTGCTGGTTTTGTTGTTGCTGTTGATTCTGCTGGTCTTGTTTTTGTTCTTCTTGCTGCTGCTGTTCTTCCTGTTGCTGTGGTTGGGTCTTTTCTTTCAGCATTTTGCGAGCGAGCTCGAGATTATACTTGGCCTCCAGATCATCTGGATCGATATTCAGCGCATCCTCATAGCTTTCAATCGCCTTTTGATAATCACCCATCCGGAAATACGTATTACCCAGATTATAACGCGCCTGCGCCTCAAAATTGATATCGGTCGTGTTGAGCGCTTTGGAGTAACGGTCGACGGCGTGTTCGTAATCGCCTTGCTGATATTCGACTCCGGCCAAGTTGTAGTGCAACTCGGGTGACTCGGGGACATATGTTTCGGCTTTATGATATTGCTCACCGGCGGCCTTGTAGTCGCCGGCGCGGTAAGCGTCGTTACCTTTCTTAACCAGATCAATATGATCTTCGGCAAACACCCCCGTGGACACACAGCATACTGACAGGATGGGAATGATAATCGGGTATCCTACTCTCACGACTGATTCCTTCGGGATGGGTTCTTACGTTCGGGAAGGAAGAATTCGCCTACCAGGAACATCAGGGCCAGCAAGAGGGGCCACTGAAACCGATCATCGTACCTGGTGACGAGCGTGCCTTCCAACTCTTTCTTCTCCAGTTTGGCGATTTCATCGAAAATCCGATCCAGTTCGATTTCCCCGGCCGTGGCGTGGTAGTACTTACCGCCTCCGGTCAACGCAACCTTCTGCAGCGTGACTTCATCCAGCCGGGTGATGATGACTTCGCCGTTTTCGTCCTTTTTGAAGCCTACCTGATTACCTTTACGATCAACGATGGGGATTGGTTCCCCGGCGGGATTGCCTATACCGACCGTATATATCTTGATCCCCTGCTTGCGGGCTTCCTCAGCTACCTCGAGAGCCCTTTTTTCGTGATCCTCACCGTCAGTCAGAAGAATCAGCACCTTATGCTTCTTCTCCTTGCGGTTGAAGGCTTGCGCAGACACCTCCAACGCCGAGGAGAGCGACGTGCCCTGGATACTGACAGATGACTGGTTTACCGCCCGCAGGAGAAAGACAGCCGATGCATAGTCCAGTGTCAACGGACACTGAATGAAAGCCTCGCCGGCGAAAACCACAAGTCCAATGCGGTCTCCCTGCAGGCGGTCGATAATGCTCTCGATTTCCTGTTTGGCCTTGATCAGCCGATTCGGTTGCATATCGCGGGCCAGCATGGAGTTGGACACGTCAAGCGCCACGACCAGGTCGATACCCTCACGTTTGAGCAGTTCCAAATGGGTACCGAATTGAAGTCGTGACAGAGCAAACACTATTAGAGCCGTCGCCACGAGCAACAGCGCCGCTTTGCTGCCCTGGCGGGCGAAAGAAATGTAGGGGGCGTTTTTCAGGATCAGGGGTAAGTCACCGAAGCGGTCAATCAGCTTCTTTTTACGAGAGAGTGCCCAGTACATGAAGATACCGAGGACCAGGACGAGTAAGAAGAGGATGAAATTGTTCGGTTCGGCGAAACGCATAGCTCGTTGACTCCCTTACGGCAGCTTTCTGAAATAGGTGTTGGCCAGCAGGATTTCCAGGACTAATAGCGCCAGCCCCGTGTAGGCAAAAAAGGGAAACAGCTCCGTGTACTGAATATGGGCGGCGATTTCAATTTCCGTTTTCTCGAGTTGGTCTATTTCCTTGTAGATCTGTTCCAGTTCATCCCCGGACCGGGCACGAAAGAACATGCCGTCGGTACGGTCGGCAATCTCTTTGAGCGTTTCCTCATCGATTTTGGTCGGTTGGTAGACATAACGCTTACCGAAAATGGGATCCTGGTAGGGAAACATAGCGTTGCCCGGTTTTCCGGCGCCGATGGTGTAGATCTTGATGTCGAATGCTGCCGCCAGGTTGGCCGCGGTTAAGGGGTCGATTTCGCCGGCATTATTGTCGCCGTCGGTCAGCAGGACCATGATTTTGCTTTCGCTCTCCGATTCGCGGAGACGGTTGACCCCGTTGGCGATGGCCATGCCGATGGCCGTGCCATCCTCGACCAGACCAAAGTCGATTTGATCGACGAAATTCAGCAGGACGCCATAGTCGGTCGTCAGCGGGCATTGCGTATACGAGTATCGGGCGAAAACCACCAGTCCGATGCGGTCGTTAATCCGACGCTGGATAAACTTCTTGATCTCTTCTTTGGCCACGTAGAGGCGGTTGTGCGGTTTGAAATCCTCCGCCTGCATAGACGAAGAAACGTCGAGGGCCAGCATGATGTCGATGCCCTCTGAAGTTACTTCCTGGTATTCCGTCCCCGAGCGTGGTCTGGCAAAGGCGACAACGAACAGCGCCACGGCCAATACTCTCAGAAACAAAAGCACGGGTCGGAATTTCTGGCGGGATGTCCTGGAAGCGCGCTTGACAATACGTAAATCCGAGTACTTGATAGTCGCGGATTTTGTACGGCGTTTGCGGAAATGGAAAAAGAGCATAGCCAGGATAATAAACAGGCCGACCAGGAAGATGACTTCGGGGGGAATGGTGGTCTCCATCATTTCCAGAAGACTGATCGTAAAACCGGCGAATTCCATGTGACCTACTTATCTCCCATGGCAACCGGTTCCTCGTCTGCATTTTGCAGATTCGAGGTTGGTTCCGGCTGTCGTTGACGTTCGTACTCGGCTCGCACCTGTTCCACTATGGCGTGTACGGTATCGAAGTCTTGCTGGCATCGATCCAGTTTCGGTTCCAGCCTGGCGAATTTAACGAGGTCGGCGTAACGAAGGAAGGACAGGGTTTCGTCGTAAACGGCGTGCGGCAATGCGACTTCCTCAAACTGCGCCATATATTCTCCGGTTGTCATATCGAGAACGTTCTTCTGATACATCCGCCCCAGGTACCAGCGCAAATTTTCGGACAGCTCGATATAATAGAGTTTGTGGTTGCCTTCCCTTAACAGCCGTTTTTCTTTGAGTATCGCCAGGCGTTCGAAGGCGATTTCCCAGGCGGGTCTGAGATCGACCGGCTCGGCCATCTTTTTTCTCTTTCGCAAGCGCCACCACAACAGACCGGCGACAATGAGCAACACCAGCAAACCAAGTCCCCCCCAAAGATAATAGGGCGTGTAGTCGCGCTGGAATTCATACTGGGCCTTGAGCGGTTTGATGTCTGCCGAATCCCCGACGTTTTGCAACAGTGACTCCACGGTGATCGGCACGGCCTCCGACAGAAGTATCTTCTTGCCGCCGTCAGGCAGGGTGAAGACGACGGGTACCGGGGGAATGATGTATTTCCCCGTCGTGAACGTACTGAGGACAAACACGCTTTTGCTCTGAATGCGACCGTCGTCGAGCTCGGTGACGACGTCAGGCTGGTAGTCCTTCACGTCGAAGGCGCCCAGGTTGGCGCCGAGCGGCGGCGGCTCCAGCTCGATAGTGGAATCGTAGGTGATAGTGAGGGTGTACGTTATCAAATCCCCGACGAACATTTCGGCCCGATCCACCGACGTCCGAATTTCAACTCCCGGCAGAGACTGCACGGTGTCGGGCTCGGTCTGAGCAGAGCCGGGCAACGGCAATATAAGACCCATAAGGAAGAGGAATCCGAATATCAATAAGCGTTGCTGTTTCATTGTTTCATTCAACCGGTGGTTTACTTCACATTGTGATCGAGAAATTCCACTTTCTCCTTCTGCGCCAGCATCGAAATATAGTCGGAAAATGCGGACTGTGCTTTTTCTCCCTGATAGTCCAGAAAGACCTGGGCCTGAACGGAGTCATAAGGCGCATTGTCATATCGGGTGTCCTTGTGGGCCAGGTAGTAGTTGTGGACATCGATCGAGTCTATCCGGATTTTGGGCATCACGTTGTCCACTATGTATTTCTCGATCAAGAGCTGCCTGAGGAACTGCTGTTGTTGCCTTTTCAATTTCGGATCGTCATCGTAGTTTTCTCTGAGGGCGGCGTGATAGAGCAATTCCATACCCACATGCTGGTGCACGAATTCTCTTTTCTGTTCCTTTGTCAGGAATCGTTTCTGCATATTGGGAGGCAGTTGTTGAATCGCGGCCTCGATCTCCGAGAGCCAGACGGGTACATCTCCGACGCGGGCTACGACGACGTCGTCTTCGTCCTCGGGGCCGGAATCGAGATCAACGGCGGCATCCAACTGACGCCTGGCGTCCACCAGGTTGCCCATCCTCTCCAGTGAAGCCACGAGCTTGCGGGCAGCTTCGGCGCTGAACGAGGCGTCCGGGTCAATCGTTTGGGCGCGGATGTAATAGGCCGCAGCTTGTTCATAGTCAGCCAGCTTCTCGTAGTAAATGCGAGCGATAAGGTAGTTGATATTGGCACGGGTGGGCACTTCGAGCTCGGGCGCCTGGAGTATCCTGCGATATTCTTCAACGGCAGCCTCGTAGAGCCCATTGTCCTGCAGTTCACCCGCCAGTTTCTGCGCCAGTTCGATATCCGCGGAATCGGTGGAATCGTCCGAACAGGCCCACAGGAAGAGCAGGCCGACGGACAGTATCGCCGTGTACACATGTTTCGTCAGGTGTTTGCCAGTCATATCTTACCTATTTTACAACCGTCGTTCCCGCATTTTAAAGAAATTGAACAGGGGAATAATGTACGACTGATCGGTTCTGATGTTGATAAAATCGAGGTCGATTAAGCGGAAGTTCCGCTTCAACTCCGTAATGTCCTCTTCGGCTTTGGCGGCGAAATCCCGCCGGAATGCTTTAGAGGCGGTATCGATCACGTACACTTCGCCGGTCTCGACGTCTTCCAATTCGATCAGACCGACATCCTCAAAAGTTGCTTCACGCGGATCGGTTATCTTCATAGCTATTACATCGTGCTTACGGTTGGCAATCTGCAAGGGCTTGTAGAAGTCGGAGGAGAGAAAATCCGAGACGAGGAAGACGACGGACTTTCGCCTGACGACTTTGTTGAAGTACTCGAGGGCGTGAGCGATATCCGTGCCGACTCCAGTCGGACGAAAGTAGAGGATTTCCCTTATCAAACGCAAGACGTGACCGCGGCCCTTTTTGGGCGGGATGAACTTTTCGATCTTGTCGGTGAAAATGATCAGGCCGACCTTATCGTTGTTTTTGATAGCGGAGAAGGCCAGAAGTGCGCTGAGTTCGGCTGCGGTTTCGCTCTTGAACCGTTCGCGGGTGCCGAATTGTCCGGACGAGGACGCATCGACCAGCAAGACGACCGACAGCTCCCGCTCTTCCTTAAACTTCTTGATGTAGGGATATCCTGTCCGAGCCGTGACGTTCCAGTCGATGAGGCGGATATCATCACCTGGCTCATACTGACGCACCTCCTCGAATTCCATTCCCTGGCCCTTGAAGGTCGAGTGGTATTCCCCCGAGAAGAGGTCATTGACCAGTTTCTTGGTCCTGATCTCTATGCGCCTGATTTTGCTGATGAGTTCTTTGGGCAGCATAGACTTTACTACGGCACCTCAATGGCGTCAAATGTCCTAGTGACGATCGTATCGCTGTCTATTTCTTCCGCTTCCGCTTCATAGGTGACCAGCACCCGGTGACGGAGGACGTCGTGACCGATCGCCTTGATGTCTTCCGGCGTGACGTACCCACGCCCTCTGAGGAAGGCATGCGCTTTGGAGGCGAGATTAAGATAAATCGTGGCGCGGGGAGACGCGCCGAAAGCGATGAGGTCTTTCAGTTCGGCCAGGCCGTACTTGTCAGGTTCACGGGTGGCAAAGACGATGTTGATGATGTACTCTTTGACTTTGTCATCAATGTAGATCGAGCGCACCACTTGCCTTGCTTTCATAATATCATCCGGTGTGATCACGCGTTCCACGACCGCAACCTCGGTACCGGTGTTGCGGTCCATAATCTGTCGTTCCTCGGCGGGGCTGGGGTAACCGATTTTGAGCATGAGCATGAACCGGTCCACCTGGGCCTCGGGAAGGGGATACGTTCCCTCCTGCTCGATGGGGTTCTGGGTGGCCAGGACGAGGAACGGCGGATCGAGCGGGAAGGTCGTTTCGCTGATAGTTACCTGTCTCTCCTGCATGGCTTCCAGAAGTGCGGACTGGACTTTGGCGGGAGCGCGGTTGATTTCGTCGGCCAGGATGATGTTGGCGAAGATCGGTCCTTTTTTTACGGAGAACTGCGCCGTTTGCGGGTTGTAGATCATCGTCCCGATCAAGTCGGCCGGCAACAGGTCCGGCGTGAACTGAAGACGCTGGAACTTGGTCTGGATGGCATCGGAAAGCGTCTTGACGGAAAGAGTCTTAGCCAGGCCGGGGACGCCCTCAATGAGGATGTGACCATCGGCCAGAATGCCTATCAACAGGCGTTCGACGAGGTACTTCTGCCCCACGATGACATTGCCGATCTGAGTGGTCAGACGCTCGACGAATGATGATTCTTGTTCTACTCGGGACTGGATCTCCTGAATGTCGGTGTGCATTTATCCTCCGGTATAGTTACGTTAGATCTTTTCGAAAACGGCTCGTACTTCCGATTCAAGTCGAATCGTATCACCCGGTGAAGAACTGACCGGGCGGAATTTGTCCTTGCGAGCTTCTATAATCCATTGTCCGATTTTCTGACGAAACTGAGGATTGAGATCAACTTTATCAAGTTCCTGCTGCAAATCCTCGTCTGCCAGGGCCTCGGCTTGAATGTTGTATTGAGCGGCCAGGTAGCCTGATAGGATTGCGTACAGCCCGGTCTGGAATTTCTTCATGTCGGTCGAGGCCGAGTCCTTCAACTCAGACAGGCCGTCTAAAACGATTTCCTGGGGAGACTTCCTTATCGGGGCTGTATCTTGGCGGCGTCTGGACACGTAGACGATGGCTGCCACGATGCCGGCCACTATGATCATAGTGATAAGAATCAACAGCCAAGTCGCAGCCAGTCCCGTGGATTCTGCAATCGGTACCGGCTCAGCAATGCGGATCGTCATAGCTTCGGTGATCAATTCACCGGGCACGCTGTCGGGCATGGCGATATACGGAACCGTCACCGGGGCAATCTTCCCCAGTCCGGCAGACATCGGCACCAGCGTATACGAGTACGTCTTGGTGGTAAACTCTTCGTCGCCGACACCTTCGGAGCCGATCGAAGAACTGAATCCGGTAACCTTCAAACGATCAAAGTAGGGGTCCAGAGGCTTTTCAAAGCGATAGGCCGATTGCGGCCCATCCCATCGTAGACGGATCTCGAAAGTGGCGCTGTCTTCAAATGCAACGGAGCTCTTATCAAGGGATTGAGAGATTGAAATGCCGGCGGCGCTAACTGAGCCGCAGAGTAGTGGGATCAGGAATGTGATTACCAGCAGGCCGCGAACGTGCAATTCTCGTTCCTCTCTTTTATGCGATGCACAACCCGGCACCTTGTTGTGGATCGACACCGTCTTGATCATGTTACTTAACGGTTGTTATACTTCATCTTAAGTTACTGAGTTTCATGTTATTTACTGTCCTCATGAGAGCACCAAAGCCACCAGACCCAGAATCATGCCGAGTTTGAGGGCTATTGATCCAATATTCAACATTTTCGGGCTGGGATTGGCCCAGATCAGAATTAACAACGCCAGAGTAGGCAGGTCAACAATGTATACCGCAATAACTTTGTAGACATCGCCGAACCACCCGGTGACTATCGGAACAAACGTGAATATCACTAACAGAAGAAAAAGCGCCAGGCAAACCAGAAGCGCCGGCTGGACACCGATGATCTGTGGCAGCGTCCGGATTCCGGCTTGTCGGTCTCCTTCCCGGTCCTGAACGTCTTTCAGAATCTCACGCACCAGGTGAAACAGAAGGGCAAAAACAGCAGGAATGAGAGGGCCGGGCAACACCCAGGTTAAGGTCGGATCTACGGCGAGGCCACCGGTGATGAAGGTCAGACCTCCCAATAAGGCGATTGTCACATTGCCGGCAAGAGGTACTCGCTTAAGGAACAGGTTGTAAGCCAGCAACAAACTGATGACAATAACGGCGGTGATCGTTACCGCTTGATTCACGGTCAGGGCCAGCACCAACGCCAGCACGTTGCTGCCAATGCCGACTTTGAGGGCGTCCGGCCGGCTCAGAGTACCTTTCACGAGTGTTCGTTCGGGACGATTGATGCGGTCAATGCTGATATCCAGATAGTCGTTTATGCTGTTTCCACCGGCACAGGTAAGAAAGGCGGCAAGAGAGGCCAGAAGCGGGTTGTAGTAGACGGGATGGAACCACGTCATCCAGGCGCCGATCCAGACGCCGGCCATGGCCAGCAGGCAGTTCACCGGACGAATCAGCCGTATTGTCTCGAGTGCACGACCCATGTGTCAATGGAGATAGATAATCTCCGGTCAGTCAACTATAAGTCGGAGGTGAGTTCGACAGAGAGACGAGGTTGATCAAACGACAATTCTTTATTCCAACCGAACGATATCTTTAGTGATCGACGATCGTTGCGAAGGGCCAGGCCCAGGCCATAGCCGAAGCGCCAGTCTTCATCGGTGGCGACCTGCCCATTTGCGTTCGGCATCCTGTTATTAAGATAGGCGGCATCCTGGAACACAAACAGATAGCCGTTGGCGAATTGGAGTCTTGGTTCGAGAGTGATAATTCCGGTTCTTACGACAGCGAACTGCTCGTTGCGATAACCGCGGATCGTGCCCGGACCGCCGAGGAGGAACAGTTCGGATATCGGCGGCAGCTCTTCGTTGGTTTCGAGCCCGAAGTAGCGAATGGCGGCGAGGCCGACAAACGGCCCTGCGAGGGGCTGGTACCATTCAATGGACAGGCCGGTGCGCGTATCGCTGAAGGCTGCAGGTCCCGGCTGCGCCAAAGTTGTGTCGTCGCTGTAACGTCGGTACGCATAGGCTATCGACCAGTCCAGTGCGATACCGCCATCCGGATTAAAACGAGTCGACGTCGTCCGCCAATCGATCGAAAACTCTGCAGAGTATGAACTATAGGCTCGGGAAGCGGCAGCCGGTTCGACACTTCGGTAACCGACGGACATTCCGGCAGACAGTTGCTGTTGAATTCGAGTTGAGTATCCGGCATCCGCGGAGAACTCATAAAACAGCTCGCGATAGTCTCGAGTATTGAGATCCGCATTGAAATCGCCGGGACCGATCAAAAAGAGCGGTTGTCGGTAGCCGAGTTCCAGGACGTTGCGCCCACGCTCACGATGTTCCGAGAGAATCGATGCTCGACGGCCGTTGCCGAAGAGGTTGTTGAACTTGAGATCGAGATGCCACGCCAGGCCCGTGGGATCATCGGGAATGTACCCGCCGCCGACGGCTATCGAGACCGGCTGCGATTCGCGAAAGCGCAGAACCAGGTCGGCCGCGGTGTAGCCTTCTTCGGGGCGCACTTCCAGCGGAGGGATGAAATCGACAAACTCGATCCCATGGGCGGCGCCGGTCACGGCCTCGATTCTGTCCCCAGTCAACGTGTCTCCTCGTTGGACGGGCAGATACCGGTGTAACAGATCGGTGCTGCTTCTTGTCAGACCTTCAAACAGCACATTATCAATACGGACAAGGGGTCCTTTGTTTACCGCGATTTGCAGTTTAATGTACTCTTCGTTTCTCGTGGCCCGTTGCACTTCGGCGGCGGCATAGTAATAGCCGCGCTGTATGAGAGGTTCGAGCAGGGCCGATACTTGGTGCTCGAATTGCGATTGGGTAAACGGCAGGTCGGCAGCCAGGGAAAGATTCGTGTCACCGGTCACATAGAGACTGTCTAATATCAACCGCTCGACATCCTGCGCTTCAGCCGCGGCCGGGAAAAGCGCGAAGACCATTCCCCAGAGAACCATGGTGTTCCGGAGTATCATATCAGAATCCCGCCACCACCTCTCCCCGGCCCGTTACACGAGCCGGTCTGGAATCGGCGTGTTGGCCCGAAATCGTTACATTGACACGCAAATCTTTCTTGACACCATACCGAAATCCGAGGGACCAGACGGCGCCCTTTTCGCCGGGACGATTGTCCGTCAGAGTGAACGACGGCGCCGCCGCCAGATTCGAAAACGATTGTGAATAAAGTTCGGTGTTGATACGAAACTCGCCATTATTCACGACACCGATGCGGGTGCCCGCTTGCAGGACAAGCTGCCGTGACTCTTCGGCAGCCGCCGACCGGGCCTGGCGGTACTGTCCGCCGAGCGAAAGTTCATGGCCGGCGATAATCTGCCGTACCAGCAGTTTCAACCGGTAGCCGTCGATGTCGCCGGCGCCGCTGAAGTAGTCGTCGCGCTCGATGCCGAATATCTCGACACTTTCTTCGAGGAACGTATTCCGAATTACCTGTTTGAGAGTAAGAGAACCTCGGCGATCTATTTTTCGCCGATCGACACCGGCTATCTGTCTGGTTTCTCTGTCCTCGGTGGCCACGAGGTTGACGGCGTGCGCATGCCTGATGGGAAAGAGACGCAGGTCGGCATTGTACCGCCGGTTGAAGAACAAGTAGGGTTGACGGTTGTCCGACACGAACGGCAGCACCCACAGGTAGCTGCGCTCTCCCTCGTCCAGCAGTTCTTCTTCGATACGGGAGTCGAACTGCAGCACGGCGAGGGACCAATCCTTGCTGAAACGGAATATCTTCTCCCCCCGCGACAACCGGGCCTCTTGAGAAAGCGCTTCTTCCACCCGTATGAAATTCCCGTTCGGCTCCGGGCGATACTCGCCATCTTCGAAGACGTACGTTCCTTCTCCTTCCTCAACTTCAAGATACGCAATACCACGTTCGCGTCGCAATTCCTCGGACAAGAGGTAGTTGGCTGAGACACGCAGCCGATGACGGGCATTGTTGTATTGCAGGTTTAGCCGTCCCAGAAAGGCGTTGGTCTCGTCGCCAAATTGGTCCAGCCACTGATAGCTAAAGGCAGAAGTATAGCTGACAAATCCCAGTCGCCGGGAAGACTCGAAAGCGAGCCTGTTACGCTCGAGCGAGCCGATCCAATCGCCCGCCAGAGAGTCCTCCACAAACAGCTCGTAGTTGATGCGTTCCTGGAAAAAACTCAGGCCTGACCGCAGGCGGCTGTACCTGGTACCCTTCAGCCTCTGCTCATAGCCGTTCACGCGCCGGTCGAACTGGTAGGACGTTGTGAGAGAGAGTTGATTCGTAATGCGGTAGTCCAAGGCGGCATCATACGTGTCGGCATCCCCTTCCCGCTTGTCCTCGTAGCGAGTGTCATCGACCCAGATCCCTCGCCAATGAACTCTCGTTTCAATGTCCCGGCGTGGACGGAGTTCCACACCGATGCCGCCTTGCCATGCGTTCATCTCATCTTCATACCGCAGTCGGGCCAGCTCCGATGTGACGTCGATCCGAGCAACGGGTGTCAGTCGCGAAGAATGCCTGACGAGCAATTCGTCGTTATCCGAATGGAAGTCAGCGGGCAGAAAGAACTCACGGGAGAAATCGGCGGTATTGATCCGATGGCGCGATTCGTATTCGCTTTCCCTCACTCTGACGTCAATATGCGCGTAGTTCTTGCGTCCGAACCGTTCCCAGTCCTTCTGGACTTCGGCCCTGTAGAGCGAGGCGGCGTTGTTAGCATCATCAAGAAGCGAAAACAGATTGCGGTCGACATGACTTTGACGGACTTCGAAATTCAGATGAGCAACGTCAGTTCGTGAACCGATGCGGGCCTGATAGTAGTCCACACGTTCCGGAGCCGGCACCAGTCGCAACGGGAGGTAATCGCCATCGGCCTCACCCACGTATTGGTACCGGTTGTTGCCGAGAAATCGATAGCTGCCGTTGCCATCGCCGACAAAACTAAACGTCACGGAAAACTCGCCGTTGCCGGAACCGACGAATTGCAGCACCGAATCGGGCAGACTGTCAAGAACCAGATCATAGCTGCCAAGCGAATCCGGTCTGATACCCGACCTCACGGCTTGATTGACGCTGTCACCGACCGATTGGATCAGTTCGATATCGGTTTCGGACAGTTCCCCCGCCAAGGGCTGTTCTCGGTCGTCACCTTCTCGAAGCCATTCGACGGCTGCAAACAGAACCGAATCTTCCGCCGCGGCGGCGCCGCCGCCGGAAAAGAGCTCACCCCGGTAGTCCGTGGACTGCGGCTCGTAGTCGATCTCGACGCGGCTGCGGCTGTCGACAGGGTGATTGACGTTAAACGTGATGGTGCCGGCCGGATAGTCCATGATATAGTCCTTGTTGGCACCGCGCTCGAGCCTCTCCCCGTCCAGCCAGACTTCTTCGGATCCGGGTACGATCGGCACAGCCTGCGGGGCGATGCGATAAGGCCCCTGGAGCTGGTCCGTCCCCATGAAGCGTGTCGTCGTAAAGCGGCCCTTGGGGCGGGCGGCAGTGGCATGGACCTCGACTCTCCGCGATTGGAACTGAGCGCCGGCGCCGGACAGCCGTTTGTTACGTCCGGCGAAAGGATCGAATCTGTCCCTGATTATGATATCGCCGATTGCTGCATTGAAAACGGGTGATTTGAGCTCGAGGTGAATTCGATCCAACTCATTCAGGCGGCTGTTGGCCGTACCGTACGCGGGGTCTATGCCGCGATCGGAAACAGCGCCCGTGATTTCGACGGTGGGCGTGAGTTTTCCGGAGAGGCTCAGATCCAGGGTCTGATCAAAGTTGGAACCGCCGTCAGAAAGCGTGGAGAATCGAAACGACTTGGACCCCGAGATCAAAAAGTCACTTCCCGCACCTGGCCGGGGCGTTGGAGCGGTCCTCTCCTGTGGTATGGCATCATCGCCGCCGGTGGGAACGATCTCGGGCAATGACCGGCCGTAGCTCTCTTTGAACCAGGACGGTAAGGTGTGGTACACAATGACCAGGGTGTCCGTTGAGTCCGGCCGGAGTTGCGAAAGATCAAACAGACGTTGTCGGGAAATGTAGCGATAGTCTTCTCCCCGTACCAGCAACGAGTCGTTCAGCAGCAGTGTGTCGGATTCACTGTAAATGACCCGATGTCCCAGGTAGTACTGACGCGGTATATCCTTACCGACAAAAGTGATTCGGGAGGCGGCCAGGCAGGCAGGGAGAATGGTTAACGCAGCAGCGAAGAATATCAGCAATCCAGGCCGGGATCGACGTGCCACACCAGATCCCTTATGGTTGGGATTCAACGATTCGGCAGACGAGGAGGCGGTTGTTTTCCGTATCCGAGATGACCAGGCGATGGTCGGGAAGCAGGACGATGTCAGAAGGATGCCTTAGCGCTTCATCGGCGCCGGGGAGTTGAGGACCCGTTTTGAACACACGATTACCCCTTTTATCGAGATAAAAGATGTGTCCGTTGGCCCCGTCCAGAACCCACCAGCCGCCCCGGTCGGCAGCAGATGCCATGGGATAGTCGAATTCGCCGTCCTTCACCGTCCGAACGAGGTTGCCATATTGATCGTACACGACCAACCGGCTGTTGCCGGCATCACAGACAATGAATCGACCAGAGGGATCGCGGACGATCTTCTCGGGGCTCTGTAACTGGCCGCCGGGATAACCGAATTCACCCATAAAACGATCGAACTGCCCGACGTTGTTGAAGACGGCAATGCGGTTCAAATCGCGGTCGGCGACCCATACCTCGCCATATGGCGTCACACCAATTCCGGAGGGGTAACCGAATTTCAGGGGTTCGTCCGGATCATAAAAACGGATTTCTTCGACCGCGTTCAGTTGAGCGTCGAAGCGCATTAGTCGTTGATTACCTTCATCGCTGACATACAGATTGAGCTGGTTGTCGATCGTGACAAAGGTGGGCCGGGCCAGTAGCCCCACGGCCGTTCCGGAACCGCCGACATCTTCAACCGGCTGCAGGTTCTCGGAGAATAGTACAACCCGGTTGTTGCCGCCGTCGACGCAGTAGAGCCGACCCTGTGGATCGACCGCGAGTCCAATGGGGAGGCGCAGCGGACCACCCAGAATGTCTTGCGAGATGAGACGTTCGACCACCAGGGCTTCCGGGCTGGAATGGTCCGGAGATTCCGATATCTCTTGTTGAGAGGACTTGCCGCACGATATGAGCAAGATTAAAACGGCGATAATGCCGGCCGCCAGGCTGTGGGCACGAGCCGCCATCTGACCTAAAAGCCGGGAAACAGGGTTAGCTGGATTTGGCGGGTGCGGGCCATAGGGTCTATCTCCAGACGGTATTTCACGCCGCCAAAGACCGGAAAGGAATCATCGGTTGTCTGCTGACTGCGGCGCGCGCCTCGTACGGCATCGACGACCGACACTACCCGGTTGACGACGGCCAGCACAATCATCCAGTCAGCCCGCTTGTAGGCGCTCCGGGCGTCCCGTCTTAATATGGTGTAGGTCACCCGGTCTTCGGTGGACTGCCAGTCCCAGTGATTGGCCGGAGTGTCGGGGATGTAAGACGCCTGGGCATCAAGGAGGAGCCCCAGTGAATTGTACTGCTCCAGATCATCATACTGCTCCAGGAGAGTCAGAAAACCGTCATTCTTGTCATCGAGCTGCGCCCCGGCTCGGCTATTACCGAAGAGGATATAATCATCTTTTTTCCAGTTGCCGTAGGTCCGGAACGAGGCAAACGCAATCCACGTGAGCGCCTCGGCGGCAAAGAACAGCTTGGCTTTGGTGCGGGAATCATTGTAGTACTGCCCCCAGCCGGGGACAACCAGAGAATACAGACCGGCGCGAAAGATCGATTTCTCTCCGGACGCCGGTGAGCCGCTCGTTTCGGCGGCCCGGTCCATCGATAGTTGCGCCGTCATGCGGTTGTCAGTCCATATGGTCGGCTGCGCGAGAGCCGTTTGCAGACCGGATTGGACAGGGGTCTCCTGCATGTCCACGGCGTTAGTACTCATGGTCAGACACAAAGTGCTCAGAATAATGGTACCGACAGTCAATTTCATCATACGATTTCTCAAAACTTGTAAGTCACGGTCAGGAACGGGGTGTCCCGGTGCTCGTGATAAGACTTCAGAGACGGTTTTAGTTTCAACTTCGAGAGGAAAGAGGAGGTATTGTCTGTTTCCGCAACCCGGCTGTTGTGCTTTCTGGCGGCTATGAATGCCTCAAAGGCACTCACCAGTCGATTGGCGATGGAGATAAAGATCATCTTCGTGGCACGGCTGTATTTGACGTCGGCGTCGTGGCGCATGGCTTCGTAGGTGATTCGATTTTGCGTTTCAGGTGTGGTTTCGTTGCCGAGAATGGGCGGCACGTTTTGTCCCAGGTCCTCAAGCGAGTTCCCGTTCAATTCGGCATCAACCCAGCCCCAGGCGAACTGATTGTACTTACCCGTCATTTCATAATACTGCTGTGTGCGGGTCTCCGGTAGATGGTGTGTGATACCGGCTGCTCCACGCAGACTATCGTCATCCGTCTCTCCGTACGCCCATAACAGGTACTGGTTTTCGTATCGTTCTCGTAACCAGTGCTCCCGGTTGAACGCCTCGAATTCCTCCGTCAGATCGTCACCTTCACCATGCCATTCGCTATATAGCATCCAGGCGGCAACTTCGGTTCCGAGGAAAAGGAACGGCTTGATGCGGTTACCATTGTAATACTGCCCCAGTCCGGGCACCGCCAGCGACAAGAAAAAAGCTTTGCCTGGAGATTTCCTGCCGACGCGCCCGCGGTCAGCGGATTCCTCGTTGGCGCTAACCGTACGCACGACGTTGTCCGGGTCATCGGCAAAGTTATACCGCATGACATGCTGGTGTTGATCGAATACTGACGGTTTCATTTCCAAGGCACCGGCGGAGCAGGCGATGAGTACACCTAAAATAGACAAACAAAAACACGATCGAGTTGCTATCAGCACGAGTACTTTCCTTTCAGAGTTACCTGATAACCGCTATATCCGTAAAATCAGTCCTGGTTTCACTGCCAAAGTCAACTTCAATTCGGCACCGATAGACGCCGGGGGTCACGTGGCTGCAGGACCACTCGATTTCGTTATCGATGCCGCCTGTTGTGGGTCCCGTGAAGGATTCGATTTCGAGTCCCGACAGATCGTACATTGTCAGATTGACCTGCCGCGCATCCTGACCAAGAAAATAGCGAATGCGTGTGTAGCCGTCGACGACCGGATTCGGGTAGTTGTAGAACCGCCCGGCGGGCAGCAGATCGGTAAATTGCCGGATTGTTCCCAGTTTGGCGGAGTTGAAAGATAATGACCCGGACGGATCGCCGCCACCCATAGGCCAGAAGTCCCTGACCGTGTCCGCATCGACCTGCCATAGATAGAACCAGCCGTCAGCACCGAGGTAACCGACCTTGCCGCCGGCGGAATCGTTGAGAACCAGTGGTGAACCGAAACCGAACTCTCCGGCCGACAACGGAAAGCCAAATGAGATTTCCTGACCGTAGGAAAAGATGTTCCCCGACAAGGTGGGAAACAGTATTTCCGGCGGGCCGCCTCGTTCGATATCGGCGACTGAAGGCGCGGATATGGCCTCATCATTGGCATTCTCCTGCACCAGGATGGGGAAGTCGGTCAGGAGCGCCAGATCGTAGTTGAAGGCGTATATCCGATTCTTGCCGCCCGCTATGATGTCCGGGTAGCCGTCCAGATCGATATCGGCCGCAATCGGGTTGGTCGTTACTTCGGCTCCGGTCTCACGCTGCCTCAAAACGGAGAACTCGGCCGACGTTGGCGTCGTCTCGAGAGATACCAGAATAATCTTCCCGTCCGGAGAGATACCGACAATTTCGGGAATGTCATCCCGATCAACGTCGACCGCTATGGGCCCGAAGCGATAGTAGCCGGGAACGGTTACGGTGTCTGCGTATGGCTCTCCGATGGCGTACAAGGTTGTATACTCGTCATCACCGGCCATGAGGACCAGTGCTTCACCCGGCCGGCAAAGGCCGTGGTATTCATCATGATCGAACGGACCGAATTGCTCGGTGGATCCGGTTGGTGAGTCTTGCCGATAGACGTTTCCCTTATCCGTCAGCGCGAAGAGTGAATTGCCGAAAATCAGAGCCAGCGGTGTGCCGGAAGTGAAGAAGCTTCCGGCAAAGTCGGCCTGTCCGTCATTATTGTCATCCGTGGGCCGGTATGTCGAAACACGTCCGCCACCGGATCCGGTGGCAACGCCGACCGCCACCAATTTGTCTGCGGTTGTCTGGCCGAAGTCGCCAGTCACTGGGCCGGCGGTGATGGTCGAGGCCTCGCGCGCGTAGAGGGGGACCGGATACGGCGCGCCGGTATCGATACTGGACAGAGCCGTATCATAGTATAGCGGCGCCGTGATGGTGGAGTCGATACTGCGGAGAAAGTTGTCACCCTCGGACGTCATCACTGACAACAAATCGTTCGAAACGACTAAGATCTCATCCGTTCCGTCCCGGTTGATATCGTCAGTAATGGGACTGAACTGGAATACCGGCCGCCCGGCTCGGACCGGGAAGCCAGGGACGAGCTTCTCCGTGCGCACGTCAAACTGGATCCACCGTTCGTCATAAATGATTTCCAAACCGACGGTATCCGCCTGGCGGGAGATATTCGTAATATGGATATGGGTGTTGTTGCCGGAGTTGTCTATGGCCGGCGGTCTCGTATTGGGTGTGAAACTGGAATTGCGGTCATCGCGATACATATCCACCGGCCGTCCCCAGCCGGAACGGTAAAAGCCGCCAAAATGGACAATACCATCACCTTCAATGAGGGTAATGAACTTGCGGTCCGGATCCCATTGCAGTTGGTTGTCTTCGAAGTTCAGGACGCCGTCACCGTCATAGTCCAGGCTGAAGACACCCTCATCGACATGGAATATAAGCACGCCCGAGCCGGGCATGAGGACGTCGTACTCCGATGTATACTCACCGAAGAAGGGTTGGCCGCCGGGCTCCCGAAAGATCTCGACGGGTCCCTGAATAACGTTGGTGGCGGAATCGGCGCGCAGTCCGGTTTCGATGCCGTCAATGTCCACCAGTCGATTCTCGAGCAGGTAGTACTCGTTTTCGGTGATCGGAATGCGGGCGACCTTGATGCTGTCGGAGACCATCTCGGCGGCGGCCAGGCGGATATCCGTGCCGTACCGGAAATCATGAACGTCGACATAACCCAGGTGCGCGCGCGACCAGGCCATCGGATACAATGGAATAGCTCCGAATACGCGGCCGACGTCAAAGCCCAGATCGAGACCGGTCCCGAAGCCATTGTTATCCATTAATGAGAAATCACCTAATTGGGTGATAAAGGTCCGTGTACTGTAAAGATCAACCAGACCGAGCTGGTGGCCGAACTCATGCGCCATGACGGCGTTTAGCGCAGTGGCGCGGTTGTCCTGACTGGCCGTCTCGGGCATCATGAGCGCGGTTCTCACGTAATGATTACCGCTGTCGACGGCCAGCGAATCACCGAACAGGATGAAGCCCGTGAAGAGGTCGTTGCACGTTTCGGGAAAGCCGATATCATTTTGCCGATCGGAACCGGCGTGAAAAAGGAAGATGGACTGGTAGTTGGAGAAGTTGATTTCGGGTGACATGGAGTCGGCCAGCTGCACACAATCGATGAAGTACCTTTCGAGGCCGACAATGACGGACTCCGGTTCGCATTTGCCGTAGTAGCTCATCGGGTGAGGCAGAACGTAGACGGAGTCCCGTTTCGGCGGGAAGATCTCCCACGACAACGAGATGCGCTGTTCGGACACGGTTTCCCAGTAGCGACTGAGGGATCGCATGTGGGCGTCGAAGTACAGTGAATCATGGGGCGGCGGATCGATCCAGTGGCGGACCGAGTCGTAGTACACGGCGGAATCGGCCGGATTGGCGAGCGGGTTATTCAGGCTCATGGCGCCGCGACCGGTCGTATTGGGATCATCTTCGGTTTCAAACTGAAAGTTGAACCGTAACACCAGACAGCTGATGGTGGTATCGAAACCCTGCGCCAGCGCGCGATCCGGCAGCGACCACGGGTGCTTGCGGGTCAGACCAAGGTCCAGCATGTCAACTCGACCCGGTGTCAGGCAGCGGTGGTGGACATGGGTTTCCCCGTCCACATGAGGGACCGGCACTTTGTTCAACGTGTAAACACGGTCCCCGGCGTAGGCGCCTGACCCGATCGATATGATACTAACGGCTACTGATGCCCATAACCCGAGTTTAGTTGCCTTCAATTTTTACCTTCACCTCCCACTGCCTGTTACAGCAGCACCTCAAGTGATACTCTCAAGGTATTGGCCAGGATGACCTTGGCGTCGTCTCCGGGGATATAGGAGAAATCGAATTTCAGTCTGTCGAGGAGGGTCAGGCCGACGCCAAACGTGGCGGTCTTGATCTTACCTTCCTGGTCGTAGATGTAGCCGCCGCGGAGGGCGATTATATCGCCATACACGAACTCACCGCCGCCGTTGAATATCATCTCCTTAAACTCCTTGATGGTACCGATATCATCGAGGATGTTCGGATCCTCTGTGTCCGCGGCGCGGCCTTCCACCAGAAGCCGGTTGGCCTCGGCAGTGACCAGGAGACGATAATTGTCGGATTGAATGAGCTTGTAGGCCAGCCCGAACGCCAGATTTCGCGGCAGGGGGTCGGCCTGGGATTGCTGGCTGTATTGCAGGTCCGGTCCGAGATTGGTGATGGCGGCGCCGAAATTCAAGCGTTGACTGATGTAATAAAGGACACCCAAGTCCACGGCAAGGGACGTGGCCACACCCGTCCCCGGCGCGACCGCACCGATCGTGCCGGCCAGTTCTCTGTCTGCCAGGCGAGAGTAGATGAATTTGGCGGATACGCCTCCTTTGAGCTTGGACGTCAAGGAGGTGCCATAGGAGAGCGTGAAGGCTATTTCGAATGGTTCGTCCGTACCGCGTGGATTGCCGACCTCGTCCGTCAAGGCAATGGAGCCGTAAGACAGGAATGTGATATTCCCGCCGAGGGTCCCCCAGCCTTCGACACTGTGGACGTAGGACAGGAATTCGTAGTACAGATCATCCGCCAGTGCCGGCAGCCAGTTAACGTGCATGAAGGAAATGCGATGTCCGCCGTTGGCCTTGGTGACGATCTGATCATCGGCGGCTAACCACAGTTCATCCTCGAGCACTTCCACATGGATGGCATTGACTCTGTCCATGCCCTTCTCGGACACGCGCGAGAAGCTCTTGCCGTCGAAGGATCGCATACCTTGGGCGGTCGCCATGTAAATGCGACTGCCGCTGCGATTGAGCATGTTGATGCGGGACGCGGCGGCGTTGCGAGGCAAATAGACTTCTTCGCCGGTGGCCGGAGTGCGACCCGTCAGTTCGTTGATTTCGACTACCAATTGACGATACTCGGCCCGAGCGGTTGAATCCTGGAACGACCGTCCCGCTACAAGCGAATCCAGCGTCTCATTCTCCCCGACAACATGGGTATTGTAGCCGGGCAGATACCAGCCGGAACCGTTGAACAGGAGAACACCGTACTCCGTACCGATCCAAACGCGGTCCCCGAATTCCGGCAGGACGGCTGTGACTTCACCCTTGAAGCCTGTGGTGTAGGGCACTTGGACCACTGAGCCCGGGATCAGGTTATCCAAAGAGGCCGCCTCGGCAGATTCTTCGGTCGTGTCGACTTCTTCCCCGGTTGCCGAAGCTGTGGCGTCGGGCATCTCTTCCGTCGTGTTCGTGTCAGGTTGATCGGCCGCACCGACCTCACCGGTGTACGACTCATTCATCGCCCTGAACTTCTGCAGGAAAGCGTCCTTGTCGGAGTCGGTGCCGTAGATCGCGAACTTGTCGGCAATCTTCTCCGGTGAGTCGTCGATAACTACCGTATAGTCGAAGCTGTTGGACCAGAAAGAGCCGTCGAACCGGTAGAAATCGTTATCGACTATTACACAGACATTCGTACCGCCGACGGCGCCAATAGCGGTTACCGGAGCCCGGGGCAGATTTTCGGCGGCTGGAGCGGAGGTGATGGCTGAGCCGGTGAATTGACAGAGACCGGAATCCGTGCCGACATAGAATGTCCAGGGCGTAGCCAGGAGAGCCGTGATTTCGCCGGCCGGCAGGTCATCCTCGTCGGTCAGGCGACGCCAGCGCTTGCCGTTGAAAGTCAGCAATCCGTCGGTGGTGCCGACCACCAGCGTTTTTCCATCGGAGGTTATGGACGTCAACTCGCCGTTGTAGAGCACCGAATACGGAACGAGCAGCTCTTCCATGATAAACCGAGTCTTGGCCTTTTCCACGGCGAAACTGAGACGATCGATTTCGGTATCGGTGAGCGTGCTGTCTTTCATGCCTTTGATAAACAGGTCTTCGGCTTCAGTCACCTTGTTCCAGTCGATTCGGCATTGGCTGTAGACGGCGATTAGCGAATCGAAACCGGCCGTGAGGGCGTCCATACTCCGGTAGTCCTCCGGCACGTGCTGCATAACCGAGTCACGCAGTTCATTCAAATATGGCCGGCTCCTGCGGTTATTGACCTCGGCCACCTTCTCGATCATGGCCTTCAGCCGCTCTTCGTCTTCTTCGCGGAAGAACGACGATACGACGTCGGTCACCGTCTGGTCGGTACGAGTGCTGAAGACCTCGCCGGTATACCACTGGCGGTTGTCGTAGCGGACCAGCCCGTTGGCGGAGAGCACCCAGAGTTCGTACGCCTGATAGTCGGTGCCTTTGCCTCTTTTCAGGGCGGCGAACGCGGTGATGGGCCGGTATGCAGCGGGTACCCGCGCTTCATTCCACGAATCCGAAAGTGGGTATGCGCCGAGACCGGCGGGATTCCAATGGGTGGTGGTAGCATCGTCCGCAACCGCCACGAAGGCCTCGCCCATGGCGGCCGCTCGGGCGCCTGGGGCGATGCGTAAGAAAAGGGCCGTTGCTTCTGATACTGCCAGCGTACTCGAAACGGAAACGGTCACAAGCAACCAGGCCAGTACCAGGCCCGAGAAAATGCGTTTCATGATCATAAGACTCCTACATGTATTAGTTTACAACTACTACTTTTCCGAATGCCTCAACCGCTTCCCCGCCGCCGGCGGGAATTGCGGTTGCCTTGTAAATATATACTCCGGTGGCGATTCTATCACCACTAAAGTCGTCGCCGTGCCAGACTATATCATCATAGTAACCGGCTTCGCCCGGATATCGTTCGAAACTCTTTATCTGTCGCCCTGACAGTGTGAAAATGGCCAGCGAAATCCGCTCCACCCGGTCCGTTAACCGATACGAGAATGTCGTCCGTTCCTTCATGGGATTAGGGTAGTTCAGGAGATCCAAAATGGCTAATTGCCGCGGTCCCGTGGCCTGGGCCGTAAACTGTGTGCTCGACGAGTTGTTGGCGTTATCCCAGGCCTTGATCTTGAAGTTGTGATGGCCGACCGACAAATCTTCGAAGCGATACATAATCCGTCCGCGCGTGTAGTCATCCTGATCGTAAGCGAACAGGCTGGTCAGATTGACCGTACTTTCCGTGCGCTCATCGACCGTCATGGTGATGCCGTGGCCCAGGGCGCCGGTCAGATTAATGCCGGAGGGGTCGCTGAGAACGAGCTGGAGTTGATCGGTAGCGGCAATCTCATCGCCGCTGACGAACTGGTGCCGGGAGGGGATACGGTATTCAATGGTCGGTCCGACCGAATCGGAGGTAGCCGCGGCGCTGACAGCGATATCGAGAGAATCAATTTTGCCGACACCGTCGATGTCCGCGAATTGGGTGTACACGCCGATTTCAGCGCCGCTGCCGCCGTAGGTGATGTCGCGCGGCACGATGAACTCGAAGTCAAATTCCCCCTGGGCAATGGATGCCGAGCCGCGGTAGATTGAAGGGCCGTTGACCGTGTAGTCAATCTCCTGCACCGTGCCGCCGGTATCGTTAACCAGGCGGTACGTTTTCTCCCGCTCGGAGTCGAAGACGTTGATGATCAATTTGCCGTCGGCCCGATACGGCTCGCTCGGACCGGAGACGACCGTCCCGGACACACGTACCTTCTCCAGCGCCGTCAGGCTGTCCGGAAACTCGGTGAACTCGATATCCAGTCTGGGCAAGGCCAGTCTCAGGAACGGGTCTCCCAAAACCAGGTAGGCCCGATCGTTGCGGACCGGCAAGGGCACATTTGAGACCCGATACTGGCGCTCGAGTTTGGCCAGGTAGACGGATTCGGCGATGGACAGAGAGTCATCGGTCAGGAGAATATCAAAGACTTTACGATTAAAGGCCGCGTTTTCGGAGGCATACACCAGCCGGGTGGCTGAGACGACGGCTACGGCGCCGCCGCTGGGATGGACCAGCAAGTCCTCGGCCATCCCTTCCCGTCGCGGATCATCGAAGAAACCGATGGCACAGGAGGCCGTGAAGACCAGGGGGAGCTTGTCGAAATTACTGAGCCGCGCCACATCGGCGTCGCGGGTGAATACATGTTCATGCGCCCAGACATCGGGATTACCGTGCCCCACGTAGTTGATCAGCAGGGTACCGTCGTTAATGGCCTTGACGATGTCATCATTCACGTCCGGTTTCTCGCGATTGACGAAAGGAAACTCCCACAGGTAGATTTTGTGGCGCCGGAAGTTCGCCGGGATGTGGTTTTTCTCGAGTTCCTCGGTTTGCGTGGTGTGAAAGGTCTCGGTGTCGAAGTGGCCGTATTCATCGTCGGCTACAAGGGTAATCTCATTGCGCCAGGGGCCGAACGTTGCAGCCGATTCATACTGCTTCATTTTACCGACAATAGCCTCGATTTCGGCGGCGGAGCGCACCGGCCAGCGAGCGGTCAGCATGTCAAAACCCCGGCCACCGGTTATGTAGCTCGTATCGCTGTCCAGGATCCCATAACTGCCAAAATAGACATAGTTGTCGTCTGAGGCGGATTCATCGTTCGGTCGCAGGTAGCTGGGTACCCAATTGGGAACACCGGTTTGGAGGATGTCCAGGTAGTCGTAATTACCGTCACCGACAAAGAGGACCGCGGACGGCTCCGGCGGGGGAAAATATTCGTAAGCATATTTCAAAAAGTCTCGGACAGCGGTCGGATCGAAAAGACCGAAAGAGAAGTTGTCGTAGATATCGTCGACCAAAGCGACCGATATTGAATACCCCTGGGCTTCCCGATACGCTACATACTCGTCCAGCGCTCCGGCCAGCGACTCGGTGGTGACTATAATGAGATCCGACTGCTTGTCCGTACTATAGAGATCAACCGGTTCAACCCACCGGACAGAGACCGGGGAGCGAGCCTCCTGTGTGGTGGTGACGTAGAAGCGATTCGGAGCATCGGTTTGCAGGTCAACCGCAAACAGGATGTTGCCGCCCATGCGGCTGAAGTTGTTCAGGAGTTCGGGACGCCGGGGATCCGCCAGGTCCAAAATAATGACCGGATTGTCGAAATCATCAACCACACTTATTTCGGCTCGTCCTGTGTACGGGTCCAGCGGGACGTCGAGCTCATTGCTAACGGGAGTCAGGTAGCTGGAGTACTCCAGGTCAAGGAAATTGAAATAGGGTTTGGTATTGCTGCTGCCGCTCAATTGCAGATCGACTTTGTTACTGCCATCCCGCAGCCACCAGACAGCAGTACGACAATTGAACTGACTGCAGGTGTCTGCAGTAGGTAAATCGTTGACAGACATCTGCATAAACCCCGGCGCAAATGTTCGTCCGTGGAGCACGAACTGAGCGACGTCATCCGGCACCGCACCGGGCGTGTTGACGAAGAAAGTCAACGATGACTGGTCTGTCCAGTACCACGTGAAATAATCTCTCGTTCGGCCATCTGCGACTCGGAGAAGATTGTCCTGTTCGATATGTATGCGGCGACGGAAAGTCGTGACGACGGTATCGACACTACCTCCGGGTGCGGCGTCGATCTGAGCCATCCGCAATCCCGGGTCCTGAGTAATCTTTAGCCAGTAGCAGTTTTCCTGCTCATAGCGGTTGTCGAGGAAATAGGGTGAGAAGCCGGCTTCAAAAAGCCAGCGGTCGACCGCCTCGCCGTAGAAGAAGAGGTCATCGTGGCGATCAAAAACGCCGTCTCCGCCATCGTCAATCAGTATTGCTACTTCCGTGAATTGCGGGCGAGTTACGTCGTTGTCGACCGGCAGTGGTTTACCGCCGCCGGCGTACAGGCGGATAGACTCTGCCGGTATATCGGTCAAAGCCAGTCCGGCATTTTCAAGGTCCGCTCCGTTGACCCTGTGGAGACCGTTTTGATTGATGAAGATCTTGAACCATTGCTCTGCACCGGTAAACGGACCCGATCCGGCTGTCGGCTTGGTCAGGGGGCGGGCGGGCACCGGCCAGTTCAGGCAAACGTCGTGGTTGGCCAAGGCCGTTTCAAAAATGCGGTCAAAATGAGGGTCTGCGGAAACGGAACCGGCGGTTGAACGGCCGCCGCTAAATGCCAGCCGCACGTCGACTGATTCATACCAGCCCTGAGGTGTCGCGGGGTTAATCCGAACTGAAACGATATTCCGGTTCCGGACAGTGTAGACGTCTGAGAGCTCCACCAGCGGATGCCGGACGGCGGATTGTCGGGCATAGACATCGAGATGTCCGTGAAACGGCTGCAACGAGCTGCCTGCGGCGGATTCGAGCCTCACCGTGGCGCCGTGCGGCACGCCGACTAGAACCAAGTTGTAATAGGAACGGAGCGAATCGCTCTCCAGCTCGAAATCCAGCGATGGCAGGTCTATTGCTTTCCGAAAATGGAATTCCCTATCGGAAGAGGACAGTATTTCCAGAGTTTCGAAAGGAAATACAGACGATGCCCCTGTCAGCGTAAGAAGAAGGATGGTCAGATGTAAATACAGAATAGTCTTCATTACCGGGTAAGAATCCCGGCCCTGAACCGTACAGAATATAGACTACGGTCTTCGGACCAATAGGGTCTCAAAATCTTTCTAACTTTATCGTCGTCTTAAAAGTCAGTTAACCGTAGTTCTATATTTCTGCCTCCATTCTGTATAAATCACTAAAACCTAAAAAGTTCCAACGAATAAGTCAAGCAAGTAAGTCCTAACAGTTCGCTTTATATGTGCAAATTGCCGGCCACAAATCCGTTGGTCCTCTGTTCGCCATTTAATCTATTATCAATCAATAACATAACTCTTGCATGTTACTCGCAGTTCGGAATCGGAAAGGAGACAAGGGTGAATTCAAGACTACATTTAGTGAACCTGATTTCACATACGGTTGCCCAAACAGCTCATTCACCGCAAGTTCAACTCTGTTGCGACGTAGAGACTCAGCGACTCCGTCTCACTCCTGGTTTCTTCAAGCTTCCGTTCGTATACTTCAACGCTGGTCTGGGGAAACATCATGACACTGTAAACCGTGTAATACTGGTCAACCAGCTCACTCATGCTTTCCCTAACCGGCTGACTAAAGGACTGGTTCTCCTGAATCTTCTGCCAGCCGTATTCGAGGTTGTCTTCCCAGGCCTTCAGTATCGGTCGCTCTCTTTCGATCGATGCCTGAATCAGTTTCCGCATTTCGTCGGCAGGCACGGCCTGGCTCCGGCCGTGGTTCCCGTTTCTCCATTCGTCGGCAAATTGGAGACCGATATTGATGAAGCGGGTCGTTGTGGAATCGATATGCTGCTTCACCAGTTTAATGAGTTCATCCTCATCGGAGATCTCGACCAACCTCGCCCAGTTGGCGCGGATTTCTCTCGCTTTCACTTCCGATGATTCGATGGCTTCCTCAGTAGTTTGGCCCGTTTCGAATCTGACGGAGCCGCAACCCGACAGGAGTAACAGGAGTATCAGGACAAGAAATACCCGCCGCCAGGTAGTCGATCCGCGCATGAATCCGTCTCGCACCATTCTCCTCATGGTGAGACCTCAACCGGATCCAGCACGTCCAGATCACAGGTAAAATGACGTAACAGTCTCGGCTGACGCGTGATTCTGTAGCCTCGCAATTCGTCTTTGCGGTTGGTGATTCGAGCAGCTATATCGGCGACATAGTCATAGTGGGAATTAGTATAGACCCGACGCGGCAGAGCCATGCGTACGAGTTCTCGAAGGGGAGCCAAAGTCCGGCCGGTCTCCGGATCAACGTCGGCAAACATCAGGGATCCGATTTCCACCACCCGCACACCACCCTCACGATAGAACTCAACCGTCAGCGATTGTCCCGGGAACAGATTGGGGGGAATTTGGGTCAAGAAAGCACCGGCATCGATAAAAACGGCATGACCGCCGGTCGGTTCTACGATAGGCAGTCCGGCCAGTTTGATCTGTCGACCGAAATAGGCCACTTGATTGACTCGAAAATCGAGGTAGTCGAATTCCAGCACCTCTTCCAAGCCAACCGCCAATACCTCCAGGTCGCGGCCCGCCAGGCCCCCATACGTCGGGAAGCCTTCCACGATTATCAGCAGCTCGGACAGTCTCTGGTACAACTCTTCGTCGTTCAGGGCGATGAAGCCGCCGATATTGGCCATGCCGTCTTTTTTGGCGGACATCATCACCCCATCGCAGCAACCGAACATCTCAGCTGCAATCTCGCGAATGGAACGATCAGCGTATCCGCGTTCATCCCGTTTGATGAAATAGCTGTTTTCCGCAAACCGAGCACAGTCGAAGTAGAAAGGTATACGATGCTGCCGACATATTTCGGAAGTCGCTTTAATGTTGGCCATGGAGACCGGCTGCCCGCCGATGGAGTTATTGGTGATGGTCATTATAACTATGGCAATTCGGTCCGGGCCCTTGTCGCGGATGAATTCCTCCAGACGGCTGATATCCATGTTTCCTTTAAACGGATAGGGTTCATCGGATCCGGCTTCCGAACAGGGTAAGTCAATCGGTATACCCTGTTTGTGTAGTGTGTTGCCCCGGGTGGTATCGAAATGGGTATTGTTGATGACGTATTGCCCTTTTTGGACGACTGTACTGAACATCAGGTTTTCAGCGGAGCGACCCTGGTGACAGGGCACGACGTATTGCTTTTGTACCAGTTCCCGTACGGTCTTCTCGAACTTTCTGAAGGAAGCTGCGCCGGCGTATGTTTCGTCACCCATCATGAGAGCGGCCCACTGCCGGGCCGACATGGCCGTAGTTCCGGAATCGGTTAACAGATCAATAAAAATGTCGGGAGCGTCGAGCTTGAAGACGTTGTACTTCGCGTCTCGTATCCTTTGCTCCCGTTCGTGCTTATTCAGGAGCTTGATGGGCTCCACGGATTTGATCCGGTGTGGTTCCACCGGCTGCCGTTTCTTTTGCATAATTTCTCCCGGTGAATGTTACAGTTGGATAATTCGGTATTCAGGAGGATGTTACGTGCAGCGTTTGACGCGGCGGCGGTGGTACTTCAGGCCCAAATGCAATATTGGTGAGCCGTAGACTCTCATACGAATATTATACACGATTGAGCTTGAATTCGGCAACTATTTTTCCGGTTACGAGGCCGCGGTCGTTTCGGATTT
>CAZLBP010000045.1:0-30972 GCA_964557855.1 uncultured Ignavibacteriales bacterium
TGAGCCGTCATACACATAAACGGTCGCGTTGGTGTCACATTCGCCGGCTTCACCATAATAGTCCATGTTGACCTTGCCGTCATCACCACCCTGGTCGCCGAAACTACCGTTGTTAACCACGGCCAGTTGGAGACAGGTGGTGGAGATGGTGTCGATTTCCGGCGCATACAGCGTATCAGCCACCCAGCACTCAATCGGCACGACTCGCGTCGGGCTGCCGGTTTCGTTCGTCAGGAACTGGGCTTCAGCCGCCAGATAGGTAATGCCGGGGCCGCCAACCAGATTCTTGTTTAGCCGGAACGTGATCGGCGACGTGCTGCCGACACCGGCGGGAATCGGCGTGGCGGCCGGGGTCTGGATAACGATATCATCGGTATTCGGACCGGCTATCTTGACCACGGTTTGCGTCAGCAATGACAGCGGGGCATTACCTGTGTTTTCGATCAAGCCATTGACATCCTTGGAGGTGCCGTGCTTGGTCCAGGTTGGGTAGCCGATGGAAGTAGGTGTAATTGAGAACACCGGCTCCGGAATTTCATCGACACACGCCAGGCGGAACCATTTGACCGTGGCATTTGTCCAGTCACCTTCGTCCTGTACGATGCCGCCGGGCCACGGGTCGTTGATGTACTGAACGTCCAGCCACCAGCCGTCGGGCGTGCCGCCGGTCGGGACGATTTCGACGGTCGACTTATTGGGATCGCCCGCTTCAATCTCGACGTCGGTCCCAAAGCGCGCCATGGATGACCAGTGCTCGGATTCGCAGTTGCCGGCAACATCGGGATCACAGTCCGGACTGTAGGTTTGGGTGATGTTTCGGGCGCGATCCCAGGTGAGACCTCGGTCGGCAGAAATGGTGACAAAAAGCTCACCATTGGCTGCGCCTACCGGGAATCCCGGGGTGGATTCAACGGCGCAGTCGTCGTAGATACCATTCGGCCCGTCGTTGAACTGCGAGAACAGCACGTACAGTCTCTCGTCGTCCACGGGACCACACTCCGAAAGCGACATCTTGCTGGCGTTCAACTGCCAGCCGCCCCCGTTACACACTTCCTGGTCCCAGTTCATATCATGGACAACAGCGATAAACGGATCACAAGGGCCGGGAGAGTCGTCTGACCAATGGAACATTCGGCCTCTGATCAGACCCTCTTCCTCCGGAGCCCAATAGCGCGATCCCCACACCATGTGGAAGGCGCCGTCTTGCGTAATCAGGGCGGAGATATCAGTATACGGACGCCAGGCCGTATCGGGGCCGTTGCGCCACTCGGTCAGGTTCACGTTGGGACCGGGCTGACTCGGGCAGGGGCTGGCCACCCAGGTCATACCGCGGTCAAGACTGACCCGATAGTAGACATCGTTGTCCCATTGGACGAACGGGTTGGGGGTGAGGGCGCCCGCCGAAGCGTTCTCCGGATCGCCCGGATTATCCGGAACGAGAGCCGTCCAGCACAGAACCACTTTATCCGGTTCGTCGCTGAGTTCATTGGCCGCTACGTCGGCTGCGATTACCCAGTTCGTATCAACAAATGTCGGACCGGTCCATACAGTAGCCGGACCGGAACCGCCGACGGTAACACCCCGATAATACAGCAGTTCCATCGGATCACCAGCTTCCAGACCGAGACGCGTCTGTACCACCGTGTGGATATAGGTCGTGTCAGGATCAATTCCGCCCTGATACGTCACATAGCGGAACTTGGGCCATACGGTTTCGCGTGGATCCGGACCCGGTGCCATCTGAGTCGACAACGCGAAGAAACCGGCGCCCGGGCCGGTGTCACGACGGTAGGTCGCCCGCGGAGTTGGGTCACCGGGGGATACAAGGGAATTGTGGAAGCCGACTACCGCCGCGTTGGTGTCGTTCACCGCAACGCCGCAGTACCCACCCCACTCATCAAGGCCGGGATCGGAAACGTCGGTAAACGGCGCCAGAAGCTGTTGGTCAATGTCATAGTAACGATAACGAGCGGTACGCCCCATTCCGGTGGCAAAATTCGAGGAATCGGGCAAATACATCCAACTGAAATGTACGAACGAATCAGTCGGCGTCTCGAAGAACTCGATCATTCTGCCCATTGTGCCGTTATGCTGATATTCATACCAGGTATCACCGATGGGCAGTCCGATCCCGGTCTGTCTGGCGGAGCCCAAAGCCTCTTTCGGTGTTTCCGTGCGAGTTGAGGTAACACCAGTCGGCTGAGCAGGTCCATCCGGGAATCCATACATCAGCGACTTGTTGATAAGAGGATTGATTTCCCTCTTAATGGGGTCTTTCGCTGCATGAACGGACAGGGCCAATGAAGCAATCAGGATTGCGGGGAGAACTAGTAACAGTATCCTCCGAAGCTTCATTTTTCCTCCTTTCGTTTTGTTTGGAGAACCAGTTGTTTCCTTCTTGTATCGACATTTTGCCGTCGCTGTTCATCCCCGATTTCGAGAATGGACGAAACCACGGACAAATCTCGAAAAGCAAGAAGACCATTTCTTTATGCCATAATCGATTTATTTCCGATTCAATTGCACAGTTTCTGCGTCAGGAACTTCTCTTTGTGATCATTCTGACGGCCGACCAGTAACTAGCTCACGGCTGGAGATTCGAGGAGGATTTACGCCAAATGAGACCCGGGTGTTGAAAACTGCTAAGTATTGCCGGTACCTAAAACTCTTTCTGTCTCCCTCCATTATCGTAGACACCAACTCGTCCAGTTACTTGGCAGTTGCCTGACGGCAAACGTCTTCAGGCGGTTACTGCTCGTGGATGTACATATCCGAAGACACTACATCATAAGAAATCCACTGACAACTGTCAAGTTGGATTTTGGCGCCAATCACAAACGGTTCTTCCCGCCGTGCTGCAATATGATACGAAACGCGAATGGAGATGTTTGATGTAGCGTAGCGCTTCCGTGTTTCACCGCCGAGCTGCGCCCTGATTGCCCGGGCGCGCGCAGATTCTGCTCCTATGCGGTGTCCGGCGTGTGCGACGCTTTTGGGGGGTCTTTCCGGATTCCGTGCGGTAGTCGGATGCCCGAGATAATCAAAGCCAGAAAGATGAGCACACCTCCCAACGCCCGGTGCGTGATGATCTCCTCCCCGCCCAAAGTCCAGGCAAACACGGCGGCAAACACCGGCTCCAAAGCGAAAATAAGCGAGACCTTAATCGGCGAGACCACCCTCTGGGCAAACATCTGGATCAAAAAGGCCGACAAAGTCGGGAAGAGAGCCAGAAAAACCACGACGCCGCCCACCTTGAAAGATCCGACCGTCATCGGCAAATCCAGTACCAAAGCGGCGGCAATACTGAACAGCCCCACAAGCAAGAACTGTTGACAGCTGATAACGACCGGGTCAACACCGGCCTTCATATACCGATCCGAAAACAGTACATGCAGCGCATACGTCATGGCCGCGATCAGCGTCAGCATATCGCCGATATTGATATCCGACAGACCTCCGGTAAGGACCCAGAGGCCCATTAACGAAACCGCCGAGCCTATCACTTCCATAATGGTCGGTCGGTGGCGGAATATGGTCAGCAAAAAGAAGGGAGTGAAGAAGACAAACAGTCCGGTAATGAAGCCGGAGTTGGAAGCCGTCGTGTACCGCAGACCGACCGTCTGAGATGCGTACAACAACCAGAGGATTACCGATAGAAATACCGCTCGTCCCAGGCCTGCCACCACCCGTTTTCCTTTAACGAGCAAATATACCAGCAGCAACAAGCCGGCCAACAGAAAGCGGTAAGCCACCATGACGATCGGGTCAATATCCGACAGGGCGTCCTTTACGATGAAGAACGTCGAGCCCCATATCGCGGCGGCATAGAACAAGCCGAGGTCGGCCAGAACGTCACTTCGCTTAGATTTCCAGGCGGTCTTCATCGTGAATGGGTTAAATGGTTTTGAAGGGGGCTTGTCAAGCCTTGAATTGGAGACGAGTGATTTATCCCCGGGTTACCAATCGCCGCCTCAGCGCAGGTAGTATTTCAACCGTTCTTTGTCAAGGGCTCGTACGGCTGAATTCAGATCGTTGTACTTATGGACGTTGGCGGGCGTCAAATCGTAGATATGCTGCGTATACCGCCGGCACAGGAATACCGAATCCCGGCTCATGGCAGCCGAAGCCGCCAGACCATAAACTTCATTGTGGAAACTCGTGTCGTCGGGCAAACGCACTGAATCCACGATTGCTTCCGCTTCCCATATGACGGTGACGGAATCACAGACCGACCGCGGATAACCCAGTTGAACGACACGATCCCGGTCGGCAGCCTCACGCCGGTCGAACATCCCGCACCTATCGAAAACGAAAGGGTCAAGGTAGAGAGCTTCGCCGATGTTCAGCAGCGGTCTCTTGTTTCGAAATCGGAATGACACAACCAGAAGTCCGCCCGATTGTGCCAGCCCCTGAATGTTGAGTTCGTTCGGGTCCGCCAGTTGCAAGTCTTCTTTGAGCCAGGTCTCCACCATGCGCCGAGTCTCTTCGGCAGTGGCGTGCGGCAATCGATAGCGAAGACGATTGGCCGGATTCCCCCGGAAGCTCAGCACGGCCGTACCTTCCAGGCAGCGAAGATCGTCTACCGTAATCCTCACCGAACTCTGCAAGAGATTCTCTTCGGGCTCACTGGAACCGGTGGTGGTGATTTGGCCCCCGTATTCATTGACTAACAGAGCCTTGATATTCTCGACCTGATACGGCAAATCTCCTATCTGACATACACTACAAGTCGGATCCATCCAAAGAGTGTCTTCATCAATCACTGCCGCCGTTATTACATGATTGAAATCGAGGTTCGGGAAATCAACATCGAGCATCCCGATGTCTCTGGTCAGGACCAGTGCGGGATAAGCGGCGATACCCCGCTCGCGCAGCCTTGAAATCAACAGCGTCGATACGTCTTTGCAGTCCCCATACCCGGTAGAGACAATATCGTCGATCCGTCTGGGCTGCCAGCCGCCGACACCGATCGACACCGACACGTACCTGACACCGGTACGAACGAAGTCATATTCTTCGGTAATCAATCTTCGCCGGTCACCGGAATCTCGGGGCTCACCCGATTTCAACTCTGCGTCGAGATCGATGCGGTCCTTGAGCAAATCGCGATACCAGGCTCCGATTTCCTTCCAGGAGTCGCCGCGAAAATCGACCCCGCCCAACTCGAAACGGTTGCAGAAAATTGCGATAGTGCCTGCCCTTGATTCTTCCGAGGTCGAGACGGTGTCTTCGGCTGAGGACGACGTATATTCGCCCGTCCATTCGTATTTGATCTCTTTGCCGTTCAAAGTGGAATCGAAGCGGAGGTCAGAGTCATAGACCTTGAACTGTACTCCCAGATCTTTCGGCGCCGAGAGCTCGAAATGTACGCTCCGGGCCGGTATATCCGAATCCCAATCGACTCCATGGAGAAAAAATAACGACTTCAATTCAATGTTTCGTTCCCACTCGATAATCAGCGGGAACGAAACGCAGGGGACACTCAGCTCGTAGATGCAGTTGCCGCTGTACAACTGAAACGATTCTCCAAAACCGCAGTGCTTCTGGAAGTCCCCTTTCGAATACTCAAAGACGGGTTGGCCGTTCTCATCCATGACCGTGACTTTGGCGCTCTTAACTTTGCGAAAAGGGTGTTCAGACACGTACAGATGAGCGTATCTTTCACCGCGTCGGTTCAGAATCACCAATCGATCCCGAGCATGAAGACGAGCTTTGTTCCCATCGACTTTCGCTTGCCAGTCACGGGACTCGTAGACGGCTCCGATGTCTTCGAAGTCCCCGGACCGCACTAAGCCCGTCTCGGCCAGGAGTACGATGACGGCCAACTTTCCTAGAAGACACCAGGCTGGCATGAGGTGCTAGTCCCCGGCTACCAGTACGAGTTGTTGGTTGTAGCTGGTGGTTACGGAGTCGAAGAATGCTCGAAGATAACTGTAGTCGCCGGGGTCGAATATAGGTTGATTGATACGCAAAATGCTTTCGAAGCGAACGCCGTCTTCCGTTTCCTGAAACACACGCTTGAAGCCGGCTCCGGTCATTTCGATATTCGTGTTCTGCGGGAGTTGTTTGTAGTCCAGCGCGGTGTCGGATGTGATGGTAAGGACATTGTGATACGTGAAGGGGAAATTGAAGTCCACCGGAAACGCTCTCGATTCCGCTTCAAAGGGATTCGTGTAGAGATAGAACGAGAACGGCTTTATTAACCAGTTGTTCTCCAGCGTGCCGACCCAGTCGCTCAGCGTGTATTGCAGAGTCACCTCGCACCGCCGTTTGGCGGTGTCTTTGGCGAAGCTCGTGTGCAGCAGTTCGTATTCACTATCAAGATGGTCAAGGAAACGGTGACCGACGAATTCCTCCGGCTGCTCTCTTTCCCAGTATGATCCATACAGCGCGGAGAAGTATCCGGACAGCATAACCGAAGTTGAGCATCGGGCGTCACCGTTCGCCTGGATATCCACTGAGGTTACGTCCATGCGATAACTGTTAGGATCTTCCGTAGCCATGCGGACGATTCTCGAATCTTTGCCGTCGAGAAGAAAGCCGCCGTTCGTCACACACAAAGGGGGCAGCAACCCGAAGTGGCCGTATGGGTTGGAGGCGTCGAGAAACTGTCCGCCCGAGTCCGTCTCGACGTAGCCGAGAACGTAGTTGAACTGCTGCAGCTGATAGATCTCCGGATTGAACTGTCCGTGATCCCGCGTGCTGATCAGCACCGGCCAGGCTTGCAACCCGGCCAGCCGCAGGAGTTCCGTGAGGAGAATATTCTTCTCCTCAGCCGTGCCGTATCTTGCCGCCACCATGTTCTCGAGATGCTCGTGGGTGAGGTAGTTGCCGCTCGGGCTCGGTTGGGTCTTGAAACTGTCAATAACATAGCGGTACATCGTTCTGGCCACGCTGTAATCGTCGCCGGCCGACGCGGCCAGCGACGCCGCAGTCTCTTCGAGGTTTCCTGACTTGTCCGTGTAATTGTCGATATACTCCGTGAACAGGGCTCCCAGATCCGGCCAGTCTTTCACGAAATCGATCTTCTGCCACCGGTCCTGGTATGTTACGAGTTGACAATGAAGGGCGGAAAGATAGTCATGGGTCGCGCCCATGTATGGTTCATCTTTAATGGGCTCTATGTTCCTCCTCGTCCACGTAAAGGACCGCGTGCCGTTGTAGTCGTCTTCCTCTACTTGCGGCTCACGATCGCCATACGGGACGTTCTTGGTGACGGAAGCGTACGTAAATTTTCCCTTGAGGATAAGTTTGAAAGTCGACTCCAGGGTATAGATATCATCCTGGAAGTACCAGGGATCGAGCAGCCCAAAGCGCTTGTTGACGTTGATGTATTTGAACTCCAGAATACAGCCTTCCTGAACCTTCGGAAACGAAAACGTCTTGATGCGCTTAGATTTGGATTCTTTGGTGTAGAATTGTCTTCCCCCCACTTCATGCTTCTCGCCGTCGGGTAAGATCGTCTGTGCCTTCAACGACTTGATTTTGTCTCCGTCCTCATACACGAAACTGCAATCGCCGATCTCGTCGATCCCGGCGTTGTTAAGCACTTTCATCCGTACGTGTCTTTTGATCCTGATACCCTCAGTCGACACCTCCATTTCACCGTGATCAAACAAAATCAACGCATTCGCTTCGCGATACAATAACGGCGCCTCCATGGCCCATTCTTCATCGGTTACGTGCCCCCATTCCTGTGCCCGCACGTCCGGTACGAGCATCAATAGAGCCAAATAGAGGATTTGGTAGAGTCCAGTTCCCTGCATAAGTCACCTCTGGATTTAGAGTTCCCTTGAAAATCTCTCCGAGTCCATGGTAGCGACTTTCACGAGACGTGTCAAACAGTTTGTGGGATCAATTCCAGAGCGGATCGTTCTTGAATTCCCGAGACAGCAATCGGTTGTTTGAACGGTTATCTTGCTTCACTCTGCGGCTCCGCTCGGGTGACGTAACCTTTGGGTTGTGGAAACGCGACCGTATCGTGCAATATGGAGCAACTCATAGCCGAACGGACGCTACCGCAAGCGGTGGGCGACCACTTGGCACCATGGCCGGTCAACCCTCAAACGCTCCTAGTCCTCGTATTTGGCCTTGAAGCGCTTGATGGCCTGGTAGATCGCTTCGGCTACTTTCTGCTGATACTTGCCGTTCTTCAGCAGATTCTCTTCGGTGGAATTGGAGATAAACCCGGATTCCACCAGGACCGACGGCGTGAATACACGGTTGAGGACGAAGAATCCCGCCTGGTCCACGCCGCGCGCCGGAATATCAATGCGGCGACGGAACTCACGATCGACCATCATGGCGAAGTCATGGGACTCCGCTTGAAACTCGGTCATGATCATCTCGTTGAGAATGGTCAACACCGGATCAACCTGGGCGCCGTAGTCGTCTTCAACACTCGCGTGGACTTCAAAAGCGTTCTTCTCTCTCAGAAACGCACTGTTTTCGAGCTGTGCCACGGAACGGGCGGAATCGTTGAGGGCGGGCGCCAGGAAGAACACGTTCCAGCCCCGGACATGACGTTTAGTCGATGAATTGGCGTGGATGGAGACAAACAGATCGGCTTCGGCATCATTGGCGATATCGGCCCGCTTCTGGAGGGGCACGGTGACATCGCGATCTCGCGTCATAATGACTTTGAACTGCTTGTCCTTCCGAATCAGTTTCGCCAGCTTTTTGGCGATGTCGAGCACGACGTCTTTCTCCCGGGCGCCGCCCCGGCCGATGGCGCCGTAATCCTGACCGCCGTGTCCGGGGTCAATTACAATGACGTCTATCTCTTCGTCCGGGCCGATCTGACTAAGTGTCTCCGACGGATTCAATTCAAAAGCGGCATCCGCTATCGAGATTTGAATGCGCGGCGGATTACTGAGTAGACGGTGGTGCCAGGTGCCGACTTCCCGTCGCAGCCGCAGGGAGATCTGCGCCGCCCCGGCGACCTGATGAGCCTTGAGATTGTACATGAAGCGACGGTCTTTGCGGGACAGGATGCGGGACCGGTCGACCTTCCCGTCGCGAACGGAGACGTTGATCCAGTCCCCCTCGGTAACGAATACCTCATACGGGAGGGCGTGGGTCAGGAAAATCTCGAGCAGCAAACCATTGGCTTTTTCCGATACCGCCAGGTCGGTGACGTTAAAGTACTCGGAGTCGATCCGAAGTGTCCGGCGATCATCATTCCATGAAATCGTCTGGGGAAATATCCGATCCAGAAACGGGATGAACGTCACAACCGGCAGATACAGTTGTCCGTCACGGTACCGGGCGGGATAGGTCAGGTTGTATACCGAATCGTTGAGCTTGAAAAAGGGAGCGTCGATCATGAAGTCGAACCGGCTGGTGTCAACCGTATATGATACCTGGTGCCCGACCGTTTCCCAATCCAGTGTGCCGCCGATGATGTCGACGAATTCAGACAGGGAGAAGAAGAGGATGCCGTTGTCGTCAATGGCCTCGATTCGCTCGGTACCTCCCGAAACACTGATATCAATCGATTCGGCCGATGTTGAGGCGGCCAGTGAAGTCAGAGCACAGGCGACAATCAGCAGGCACAGGAATTGTCTTATGCCGTTCACCATGGTTCACAAGTCCTTGTGTGTTGCTCTTTTCATCCGTCTTTCTGCTTCCGCCTCGGCGATTTTCTGCCGCTTATCATACCTTTTACGCCCGACGGCCAAAGCCAGCTCGATTTTAACTACGTTGTTCTTTAAATATACGGCAACAGGGATGAGCGTCTGCCCCCGCTGCTCGGTTTGCGTGTAGAGCTTCCGAATCTCCTTTTTGTGGAGCAGCAGGCGGCGCGTGCGGATCGGATCCAGATCTTCCTGCGCCATTTTGTATGGCGAAATGTGCATTTTGTGCAGGAAAACCTGGCCGTTTTCTACCACGGCATAAGCGTCGGACAGGTTCACTTTGCCTTCCCGGATGGATTTGACTTCGCTTCCTTTCAGCTCTATCCCGGCCTCCATACGTGCTTTTAGGTCGTAATCATGCTTGGCCCGCCGGTTACGCGTCACCATTTTTATGTTTTCTTCCTTCATCGCTGACACAATAGGGGTAATTCGGCCGGGGATCAATTAAAAAGCCCGTTACGGTTTGTCCGGAACTCCGGTAACTCCCTGACGACAAGAGATTTGGTGAGGTGCGTCGTATCCCCTGCGGGCCTCGACCGGCGTTTTTTGATATTAAGGGACAGGGAGTTTGTGCCGAAATTACCATAGAACAAGGAAAGTTGCCGCTAACCATATAGAAGGCGAGATTAGTGCCAGATGTCATACCAGATAAACATCGCGTCAGCCAAAGTGCTCGTCATTGATGACGAGCCGGAAATCACGGACATCGTCCAGACCTTCCTCGATGAGGCCGGCTATCAGGTAATAGTAGAAAACTCACCGGAAAAGGCCGTTGAAGTCGCCAAGAATTTCGAGCCGGATATTATCCTGCTGGACATCATGATGCCCAACGTCGACGGTTACGATATCTGCGAGGCGCTCAAGAAAGAGTCCCGGTTTGCCTCGACGCCGATCATTTTCCTGACCGGGAAGGATCGTTCGGACGATATGGGGCGGTCATTCAAGTCGGGAGGAGATATGTTTATCAAGAAGCCGTTCTCCTGTCAACGGCTGCTTGAGATTATCAATATCGTACTGCTGTCCACCGGCCGTCATTAGGCTGCGGCTTCATATCCACGATTCCCCGGTTTCTTCTTGACATCTTTTGTGCAGCGCACTATACTGCAGCTGCAGTGAACTATGAGGATTATCAAACGATACAGAAATCGTCGTTTGTACGATACGTCTACTAGCGCCACCGTGACGCATCGCGATGTGGCCCGGATGATCCGCGAGGGAGAGCAGATCAAGATTGTGGACAGTGTCGACGGTTCCGATATTACGACGGCCGTTTTGGCGCGGATAATGGCGGCCGAATCGGCCACGTGGAGCAGAAAGGACTCGAAAGATATCTTAACGACCATCATAGAAATTGGAGGAAACAAATCTATGTCTATCTTAAAGAACACCATCCTGGCTTCGATTGGCGCCTTCCAGGTGACCAAGGCGAAGGCGGAGAAGATCATTGATGATCTCATCAAGAGAGGTGAACTGAGCGAAAAAGACCGTAAATCGGCCGTTATGGAATTGCTGGACAAAGCCGACAAATCGACCGCCAAATTCCGCGAACGAGTGGCCGGCGAAGCAGGCAAGGCGCATAAAGAAGTCAGCCGCCTGGCCAAAGAAATCCGGCAGTACAAGCTGGTGAAGGGGGATGAGATCAAGAAGCTGGACAAGAAGATCGATCAGCTGACCAAGGCGGTCGCTCAGATGGAAAAGCAGATGGGCGGGAAGTAAGTCGAATCAAAGAGCAGTTAACTCTGTCCGCCGGCCGGCAACTCCAAACTTGGACATTGCGCGATCGGGGACTCCTTCCCGACGGGTGGCAACCCCAAACTTGGTTTGGGGTTGTTTGCTTGTATCTACAAAAAACGTCACCCCTGCGAACGCCGGGTTTGCCCCGATTCTGTCACGCCTGCGAAGGCAGGGGTCCAGTCCCGCGCGGTCGGGAATTCATTCCCAACCGCGTTTTGCCGTCACAAAGGGTGAGGCTGTCTCAAGACGTGATATTAGGTCTACTCTCGTATCGCGTAGTGGCGGGGTTTGTCCCCGTCGATCCCGTAAGTCGTTGCGGCGCAAGGCCGCACCCTACGCGGGGAGGGCGCAGTCGGCACGCCTCAGTGCCGATTCGCCACTTATGAGACAACCTCCGGGCGGTGGGCAACCGCGGGACAGGAACTGGCTCAGATGTGTGGCCGGGATCTATGATCCCGGCTGTTTTCCTTCACTCCACACAATCGAACCGCAGGTCGGATGAGCCTTCGCCCGAGCGATCCGGATACTCCGGGTCGCTCAGCCGTTCGGGGCCAGCGTTCGAGTCGAAACCGATTAACCACAGGGCGTGATAGAGTGCCGCCGCACTGGAACGCGCCGTGATCTGTCTCACTGCTTCATGCGGCTCGTGCCGCAGAAATGCGGCATACAAGCCCGCCAGACAGGCAATGACCTCGAGGCCGAACGAGATCAACTGATCATTTCGCGTATCTCGAGAAAACCTCACCAGATTCTTCAGATAACCCAGATCAAACCGGACGGAACCCGAACGCGGTACGTAGTTTGGCGGTTGTTGCCATATCTCCATCAATACCTTGAGGGCATCGAAATACTCCAGGACCACTCCTTCAATCTGCCCGACATGATACGCCTCCAGCACCGGGCGGTTCTGCTCGAAGACGATGTGCACCACCGGCACCGAATGCAATTCGCTGGTCGGTCTGTCGCCGAAGTGAATCTGCTGGAGAAAATAGAAAGCCTTCGGACTAACGGACCGCCCTTCCTGACACTCGGTTTTCACCTCAAAGGGCAGGTTGCGGAATGCCTGGGCATCCCTGAATTTCTTTGACCTGATGCACCGTCGAAAGTCGCCCATGTCGGCGACTCGGTGAAGCCGGGACGGAAACCTGGTCGGGGACTCGACGAAGACCCCAAGTCCTTCGAGCGACAGCCAATGATCCGTTGTTTGCTTTATTTCAGCCCGCTGGTATTCCCTGACCAGCTCTACGACGAGGGCCCGGTACTCTACGTTGAAAGCTTCGATTTCCTTAGACTTGTCCTTGACTTTGTTCATCACTGCTACCTTATCTGTCGGTTCATCCGTACTGCGTTGTGTGGCGCGCCCGAACTGAGTAGTCACTTGTTTCCGTGTGAGATCTTTATCTCAGTCCGGACGCGCTTGAGCAACCCGCTTAGGTTGCCTGTCCTTAATCCGTAAGCGGCATCAGGCCCTGCACCGGGCAAGTTCGGTCTGTTTCCTTTCCATGCATGAGAAAATGGGCTTTGCCCGGGGAGGCAAGGAGCGGGAAGTCGAAGCGGAGGTGGACGTTGTGGAGCCCCTTGCGCTCCCTAAGCGACTTTCTGTCAATTGCTCTGTCTCTGTTTGGCGCGGCATTTCTTGGTTCCTTCTTCTTTGTTTCTCGAGCGTTAGTTGCGTGTTTGAATTCCATAAAAAAACCCCCGGGACCGGGGTCCCGGGGGCGTACCTATACAAAACAGTCTACACCTTTATCCGGGACGCTCCTGTTCCTGGACCACAGGAAGGCTTATAATCGCGAAAATCCCCGAAGCCTGCACTCTCGAATATGTTGCGTAGGTAGTCATAACGACCTATAAATACGCCGGTATTTATTTCAGGTTTCGTTTTTTCTGTCAAACTTTCGAGATTACTTTACTTCAATGCATTCATCCGCCCCTGGTCCGTTTTTCGACACTCCGCCACAAAATCATTGAGCCCGGCGCATTTGGTGCGTAAACTACGGATCTGATCGGCTCGAAAGTCAGAATCTTTGAAAGGATAGATATGGACACTGAAGCATTGTACAGGCAATTACTGATCAACGTGGGTGAAGATCCGGACCGCGAAGGCCTCCGAGATACTCCGAAGCGCGCTGCCAGGGCCATTGAGTACCTCACAAAGGGGTACCGCGACAATATCGATGAGATTGTAAACAAGGCGCTCTACGAGGCTGACACGCAGGAAATCGTGCTGGTCAAGGACATCGAGTTGTACTCCATTTGCGAGCACCACCTGTTGCCCTTCATAGGTAAGTGTCATGCGGCCTACATTCCCGACAAAAAAGTTATCGGTCTGTCCAAAATCGCGCGTATCGTAGATGTGTTTGCGCGTCGCCTTCAGATTCAGGAGAAACTCACCAAACAGATTGCAGAGACTATCAACCAGTACGCGCAGCCGCAGGGAGTGGCTGTCGTTATTGAGGCCCAGCATCTGTGCATGATGATGCGCGGGGTCTCCAAACAGAACTCCGTCATGACCACCTCGTACGTTCTCGGAGAGTTCCATGAGGATCCCTCCACCCGGGCCGAATTTTTGAGTCTGATCAGGCGATAGGAATAACGATAGCCGTATGTACTTGACGCTCAGCAAACGCTTCGAATTCTCCTCGTCCTGCCGTTACTATCAACCGGCATGGTCCGAGGAGAAGAACCGGGCCGTTTTCGGCAAACGGGCCGAGGCCAGGTACGGTTTCGGCAGCAACTTCACAGCTCACTTTGTTTTTCACGGTCCGGTAGATCCCGCCAACGGCATGATTATCAACGTAACGAGCATCAAAGAGAGAATTAACGGCCTGCTGAAAGCACGGTATGATCACAAGTTCCTTAATGCCGACACACCGCCGTTTAGTGAGGTAGTCCCGACTCCCGAGAATATCGCCCAACACCTGTTCGTGGAGGCTCGACCTCTTTTTGAAGACGAGCGAGCCAATCTCGTGGCCTGTCATCTGCAGGAGTCACCGACAAACGAAGCTACGGCGTATGAAACCGGCCACGTGGAACGGCACCTGTGGACAGAGTTTTCAGCCGCCCGACGGACGTATTCGCCGCATCTTACCGACAAAGAGAACGAGCAACTGTTCGGCATTGCGGCGGCGCGGTCGGGACATGGACATCATTACCGACTGCGAATTTCGTTGGCCGGTGACATTGATGCCCAACACGGCATGATCTTTCCGGACAGCGACAGCAGCGTTTTCATGGATTCACTGCGAGCCATGTTCGACCATCGCAACTTAAGCACCGAAGTGCCTGAACTGCGGGATCGACCCATGACCACTGAGTGCCTGGCGCAGTTCATCTTTGACCGAGCCGCAGGGCATTTACCTGCAGCGCGAATTCGCCTGTGGGAAAATCCCTGGTTCTTTATAGACTGTGACAGCGGGGACCGTATGCAAATGGGTGTGGTCGCCTCGTTTCGCGCGGCCCATCGGCTACACAGTCCACGCCTTTCCGACAGTCAGAACATCGATATCTATGACAAATGCAACAATCCGGCCGGCCATGGCCACCGCTATACGGTGGAAGCGACAATCCCGGGAGAGTTGGACGAACGCACCGGCCGCCTGCATCCGCTGGACAAGGTCAATGAAGGAGTCAAGCAGGCTCTCGACGACTGGGACTACAGACATCTGGATGAAGATACCGACGATTTCAAAGACCGACCGAGCACCGGGGAGAATATCATCCAGGTACTGCACCGTCGGTTGGAGGACTCACTTAACCTGCCCGTAAACAGGCTCCGCCTGTGGGAAACACCCAATAATCGCTTCACGTTGCGCCGCACGGAAGAAGTGAAGAAAGCGTAGACAATAGTTATGAAGAGATATCTGATCACGGGAGCCAGTCGAGGCATCGGGCGGGCCATCGCAATCAGGCTCGCACAAAAGGAATCCCACCTGATCCTCCACGGCCGGGACAGGGACGCCCTGGAAGACACCGCCCAATTGGCTCAGGAGAAGGGCGCCGATGCCAGGATCATTGTCGCCGACATGAGTAAGACCCTCGGCATAGTTAATTTCGTCTCCGGAATCAAGGAAGACCATCTTGATGGGCTGGTTATTAATGCCGGGATAGCTATCGTCAAACCCATAGAGGAACTCACTCTTGAAGAATGGCAAGTGACAGTCTCGGTCAATATCACCGCCCCCTTTCTTGTGATACAGAAATTGCTGCCATTATTGAAAGAAGGCTCCTCTATCGTCAATATCCTCTCGGTTGCAGCTAGAACAGGTTTCGCCAACTGGAGCAGCTATTGCATGAGCAAGTTTGCACTCGAAGGATTTTCGCAGAGCCTTCGCGAAGAACTCCGCCCGCGCGGTATCCGCGTCATCAATGTCTATCCCTCGGCCACGGCCACCGGTATCTGGGACGAGGTCCCCGGTGACTGGCCGAAAGACAAGATGCTGCCTCCGGAAGAAACCGCGGAGGCTGTGGCGTACGCGCTCAGTCGGCCGGCGTATGTGCTGGTGGAGAACATTAGCGTGGGCAGTATCGGGGGGAATCTGTAAAGCTCGGCGAAGGCGATTACCCATTCACCACCTTATCCGCCTTGGTGGCGACGATGAAGTCATTTACCGACAGACCGTTGATGGCGTGCGTCCACAGGCTGATTTTCACGTTATTCCAGCCGTGAATGACGATATCCGGATGATGCCCCTCATCTTCAGCGATTTCACCGACCCGGTTGACGAAGGCCAGCGCCTCGGCGAAGTCCTTGAACTGAAAATTGCGCTCGATCTTCTTTTCATCGATGATGGTCCAGTCCGGTACCTGCTCGATATACGGTTCATACTGTTCTCGTGTCAGCGGATCGATGCCGCCTTCGCACGGTTCACATTTTTTGGCTGCCAGGTTTTCGGTATTCATGATAACTCTCCTCTTCGTTATGATAACAATGACAAGCCATCATTGATGAGCTTGGCTAGTCCCTGGTTGTCGTTTGCTTTTTGCACCAGATAGTCTTGTATCTCTTGGGCCAAATCGGCCTCCAGCTCGTTGATTTTCAGGATTTCCAGAATCTCCAGAGCCAGCAACCAGTCCCGGGGATGATTCTGCCGCAGATTTTCCCACGTACCTCTGAGGATGTTCACGTCGCCCGGGTTTTCGCGGAAATCCCGTACTGTCTGGTACAGTGTGTGCAGCTTTCCCGTTTTGTCGTCGAATTCGGTCTTCACAGTGCGCTCCCGGGGAACGAGCGAAACCTGCTGATAGGCGTCCTTGTCCGCCGAGCCGCTGAAGACCGAGACAATGCGTTCGCCGACGGCCATGTCGAATGTGCCCCAGTCCGGATGAAACAGCGTTGTATCACCCCGGGTGACCTCGCAATCCGTAAACGTCATCAAAACGATCTGTCCGTCGTGCCGCACGATCCTCTCCAGTCGACCCGCTGCCGAGATGCCGCTTTCGAATTCCAGTTCGACCTGCCGTCCGGTTTCTATCTTCCGCTTCTTCAAATCACTATCGCTCATGGACTCGAGCGGCTTCGATACACCCTTCAACTTGCCGACCGGGGAACTGAAGCCATCGGCATGATACTCCTTGCCGTGGCCCTCGAGCATTTTGTAGTCAACGGCCAGCATGGAAGGACCACTGAACTTGACATAGGTCGGGTCCGAGGCGCCGTTGGAAAGATACTGGCTGATGACCCCCGAAGCCTGCAGTCCGGAGCTGTATACGGCGGTGCTCACATTCTCGCATTCAATAGCCTGGTCGAGTCCCCGTCTGCCGCCGATTTTGAACGCCATCGAATCGGCGAACTTTTCAAGCACGTCAATGAGATGTTTAAAGTTCGGCGTCACGAACAGATGGGGCTGCTGGGTCGTGATATCGAACGCGTAATCCGCCGTCTCGATGTTGTACGGGAGTTTTTTGACGTGGTCTTTGAGGCAGTTGGCCGACTCACCGATAGAAGAGAGCAAACCGGCGCCGTAGATTTTCGGGTTGTCGAGTGTACCTACCAGGCCGTACTCGACCGTCCACCAATGCAGGCGGCTGAGGCGGGCCATCTCGGAGGGTTTGCCCAGGTTCTCCTGTTTATAATCGACATCGGCTTCTGCTTTCGCGATTTTCTCGGGATCGGCGTTGTGCTGTTCTTTCAGGATGGAGAGGTGCCGTATCGCTTCATATAGTTCAAAGTCCTTTTTTGATGACATCGCTTTGGCGCCGATTTCACCGATCCGACGAAGATACTCGGCGTACTCCGGGTCGGCGATAATTGGGGCATGCCCGGCCGCCTCGTGGATGATGTCCGGAGCGGGCGTGTATTCGATATGATTGATCTGGCGCATGTCGGCCGCAATGACCAGCACCCGGAACGCCTGGAACTCCATGAACGCCGCCGGCGGAATGAAGCCGTCGACCGTCACCGCCGCCCAGCCGATTTTGCCGAGTATATCATTCATGTATTCTATACTGGGGATGGTTTCAATGCTGATACCGGTCTTCTTCAAACCATCGACGTACGCCTCGTGGGCCGTGTCTTTGAGGAAGTTGTAGTTCTGCCGCATCACGTAGCGCCAGACGGCATGGTCGATGGGTGTATACAAGTCGTATTTCTGGTCGACGATGAACTGTTTTAAGTGTTTCGGCAGGCCTCTGATTATGGGGTTATCGGCATAGGCGACCGAAATCTCACTGTTTGACTGCCCGCTCTCCGCGGTGGCCGTGCTGCCGGAACCGCTAAAACGGGCAGGTGCTTGTTCTTCTGAGTTCATAAGCGTCACCTCGCTGTCCGCAATTGATTATGTCAGAGGAATATAGTGAATGTGTATTCCTTTAATCCACTTACAATATACAGTGCGGATATGTTCCCGGCAAGAGGGAAATGGGAAAAAACCGGAACATGTGAGGACGGTCGTTACTATGTCTCCTGCAATTCGGGAATGCTCTCAAACTGTTCCAGCGCCTCAGGATTCGCCAAAGCATCTTTGTTCGTCACTTCCTGACCGTGGACCATCCGCGTCACCGCCAGCTCGACTTTTTTGCCGTTGATAGTGTGCGGGATATCGTCGACCGCAATTATTTTGGCCGGCACGTGTCTCGGTGTCTGTTGGCTGCGAATTGTTTGCTTGATTCTGTCAACCAGCGCATCAGTGAGCTCATGACGCGCCGCGAGCTTAACGAACAACACTATGCGTACGTCATTCTCCCACTGCTGACCGATCACCAAGCTGTCCTCAATCTCAGACATTGCCTCCACAGGTGCATAGATTTCCGCTGTCCCGATTCTCACGCCGCCGGGATTCAGTGTCGCGTCGGACCGACCATACACAATGACCCCGCCGTGCTCCGTAATCTTGATGAAGTCACCGTGCCGCCAGACACCGGGGTAGTGCTCGAAGTATGCCGATCTGTACTTGGTGTTATCGGGGTCATTCCAGAAGTAAACCGGTTGCGAGGGAAAGGGGGCCGTGCACACCAGCTCACCGACCTCGTCCTGCAGCGGCTTGCCACTTTCATCGTAAGCTTCCACCTTCATCCCCAGGCCGCGACATTGAATTTCGCCCGGAACCACCGGCAGGATAGGGTTGCCTAACATGAAGCAGGAAATGATGTCCGTCCCACCCGATATGGATGACAGTTGGACGTCTGCTTTGACCTTGTCGTAGACCCATTCGAAATTGCCCACGGACAGGGGAGAGCCGGTGGAGAGAATCGCACGGAGGGGGGAGAGATCGAACTTTCGCATCGGCTTCAGACCGGCATTCTGGCAGGTGGACAAGTATTTCGGGCTGGTTCCGAAGACGGTAATGCGTTCGTCTTGTATGGCTCGCCAGAATATGTCAAGAGAAGGGTGCGAGGGGCTGCCGTCGTAGATATAAATAGTTGCCCCCACCTGTAAAGCGCTGACCAGCCAGTTCCACATCATCCAGCCGCAAGTTGTGTAGTACGTGATGACATCCTGGCGCTTAAGATCAGTGTGTAATACATGCTCTTTGAAATGCTGCAGCAGCGTGCCCCCGGCGCCGTGCACCATGCATTTCGGCACGCCGGTCGTGCCGGAGGAATACATGATGTACACCGGATGATCAAAAAGAACCTGGACAAACTCCACGTCGTTGCTGTCGTTACTGACCAACTCGTGCCAGTTAAGCGACTTCGGCGTAGCCCCCGTTTCATATTTCCCGGGGCGCGAAATGATGACAACTTGCTCGATTTCGGGAATCCGTTCAGCGATGCGGTTAACCGTTTCGGTCAGGGAATACTGCTTACCGTTGTACGCATATCCGTCCGTCGTAAGCAGCACTTTCGGTTGAATTTGTCCGAACCGATCCAGGATACCTTTGACGCCAAAGTCGGGTGAGCAGGATGACCAGATCGCTCCCAGGCTGGTCGTGGCCAGCATGCCGATGATCGCCTCGGGAGTATCAGGAATGAGCGCGGCCACGCGGTCCCCCTGTTTGACCCCCAGTTCTTTGAAACCGGTCGCACAGGCGGCGACCTGCAGATAGAGGTCCTCGTATGTTAATCGGGTCGGCGGCGTCACCTCCGACTGGGAAATAAGGGCGACATGATTGTCTTTATACCGGAGCAGATTTTCCGCGAAGTTAAGCCTGGCGGCCGGAAACCACTGCGTCTCCAACATGCTGTTGCCGGTCATGATCTGACTGTACGGCTGAGAATGTATGACACCGGCGTATTCCCACACGGCCGCCCAGAAGGCAGCCGGATCATCAATCGACCAGTCATACAGGTGGTTATATGACTCGACCGACCGGCCGCTTCGCTCCGCGGCGAACCTCATGAAGTCCGTCATATTCGAATCCGCAATGCGTTCCGGCGTCGGTCTCCAGATCGGCCTGGTCATTCGCTCAAATCAATCGAGAAAGTGTCATTTATTGATCAGTGAACCCAGATACAAGAGTGCCTGCCAGGCGAAGGCGCCGTCATCGTTCTCGAGCGCTTTCCGTGCCGTCAACTCAACGAACGTCCGTACTTTCGGATGTTCCTCCTGCGCCAGCGCCACTGCTACGGCCAGCATTGTCCGGTACTGCCCTCGTCGTTCGTAACGGTGGAACAACTCGGGCGACGGTTCCTCTATCTTTGACAGCGACACCGGCGAGGCCACGTCGACCGGATCGGGAATCCGCTCGATATTGGCCAGTTGCGCCAGGTTGTTGGCCGTCAGGATATGCGACCGCTTGATGTAATTCGGTAGTTTGTCTATCCCGATGCCGCGCGTCTTGATCGGTTTGGCTACTTCGAACACCGCGTCACCCGATGCCCGAGCGTAGAAGTTAGCGCTCTGTCGTCCGACCAGATCGATGTTGTTGGGATGAATTATCCCGTCTTCAAAAAGATCCTCGGCGATATGAAACCGCACGACTTCGCACAGTGCCAGATTGCCGGATCCTTTTTGATCGCCCAGCGGAATCATCTCGCGTAGCGTGCATTCCATCTGGAACGGCGACTCTTTCACGCGCGGGGGTTTGACAACCTCGGAGAGAATGGGCGTCAGGCCGCTCTTGACGAATTCGTCGACATCGGATGGATACTCGGTCGAGGCCAGTGATACCTGCCGGACCATCGCGTACGTCACCGCCTGAATAACACACTCCTTCGTAGCTACCAGGTTGTTGTAGGTGTCTTTGACACTGCCGTCCCGGATTCGTCGTGATGGCGAGAAGCCGACTATGGGCGGATTGGCGCCGAAGGCGTTGAAGAAAGAGAAGGGCGACAGATTGACTTGTCCGTCCGGTGACTGCGTCGACACCAGCGCAATCGGTCGCGGCCCGACTCCACCCAGCATGTAGCCGTGAACCTGCGCTACCGGGACTTCTCTGGGATCTATGTGTAACATAAGTTATCCGACAATCGATATCTCAGTGATCTTAGGATCAATCAGGATTCGACCGCGACTGCTTTTTTTTTGGCGCGGATAGAATAGTCCTGTTTCGCTTTGACCATGCGGTTACGCAGGATACCCAGCCCGTCGATCTCCAACTCGATAGAGTCGCCGTCCTCGAGCCAGATCGGCGTATGCGTCCGGCCTTGTTCTTTCGCTTCCAGCGCCCAGGTGCCGTTCAGTTCGAGATAGCAGCCGGTACCGACCGTGCCGGAACCGATCACGTCGCCGGGATAGATATCGACACCGTAGGACACGCGCTCGATGATTTGGGCAAACGTCCAGTTCATATCCTTCAGGTTACCGTCCGAAACGACTTTGCCGTTGTGCCGGGCGGTCATGCGCAGATCGTACTTGTTGCCGGATTCGGTCTCGATTTTGTGCGCCTTGAGATCATCTGGTGTCACCAGCCAGGGTCCAATGGTGGTGGCGAAGTCCTTACCCTTGGCCGGTCCGAGGTTGAGCTTCATTTCCTCCATTTGCAGAAGTCGCGCTGACAGATCGTTCATGATGGTGTAGCCGGCAATATACCGGTCCGCATTTTCCGCTTTGATATTCCGGCCTTTCTTGCCGATAACGATCGCCGCTTCCAGTTCGAAATCCAGCTTTTCGAAATGATCCGATTCCAGAATGATATCCCCCTCACCGAAAATCGCGTTGTGATTGGTAAAGTAGAAGACCGGGAACTGGTCGAATTCGGGGATCATATCGACTCCGCGATTGCGACGGGCGGTCGCGACGTGCTGACGGAACGCATAAGCATCGCGGCACGAAGTCGGAGTCGGTACCGGCGCCAGTACGGTGATGTCGCGCATAATAACGGGCTCGACATTGCCGCGGTTGACGGCATCCTCGGCCTTTCGGGCATACTCGAATCCCTTTTCTTCCAGCCGGAGAAACTCCGCCATGGTCGGAGGTATGTCTACACCAAGCTTTACACCGAGAGCATGCAGGTCGTATACCTCTTCCCGGGCACACAGACCGAGCCGGTGTTTGGCGTCCAATGTATTGTACGATATGAGCTTCATAATAACTGTCCTTTGTGTCTAGTTAGTCTTGGTGACGGTGGTCGACGAAGTCATTTCCGTATAGACTTGCTCGATGACTTCCAATGCGAACGTTGTTTCGTCGTCCGTGCCGGAGTTGATTCGCACCCCTTCCGGAACGCCGTACGCGGCCACGGGTCTCACAATGAGGCCCCGATTGAGACACTTTTCAAAGAACTCCGCCGCAAATGCCTCAGACGGCAACAGCATCAGAATGAAATTCGCCGTAGTCGGTACCTGCCGAATCCCCAACTCCGCGAACTTAGCCTTCATGCGGTCCAGAGAGCGGCGGTTCGCTTCTGCGGTCCCGGCCAGGAAATCATCGTCTTCCAAAGCCGCTTCCGCCGCCACCTGCGCCAGGTAATTGGGCTCGAACGGCAGCTTCTGCCTCTTGAGCGCATCGATAAGCGGCTTGGGACCGACCGTGTAGCCGATGCGCAAGCCTCCCAGGCCGTACGCTTTGGACATCGTTCGGGTGACCAGCATATTGTCGTACCAGTAGTCCACGCCGACCGGGTAGCCGGGAAAGTCCCGTGCGTACGCTTCGTACGCTTCATCGAGAATAACCAGAACGTCGTCCGGCACTTTCTTCATGAATGTCTCGAGCTCATTGGCCGTGAACATGGTACCGGTGGGATTGTTGGGATTGGCCAGGAAGATGATCCTCGTTATCGGAGTAATCGCCCGAATGAGGCCATCAAGGTCAAATGCGTATTCTTGCAGTGGAATCTTCCGGAGCTGCCGTCCCTGCTTGTTCGTGCTGACATAGATACCGATGAATGATCCCTCGCAGGTCAGGAGTTCCTGTCCGGGTTCCGAGAACGCCGCTACGATATCGGCCAGCAGCGAATCGGTACCGTGCCCGCAGACGATATGCTCGGGTCGAATGTCGTATTTTCGGGCAATAGCCTCCACCAGGCTGACCGCCATCGGGTCGACATAACGGTGAATCTGATCAAGGTTGTCCTTGATGGCGGCGAGGGCTTTCGGCGACGGTCCCAGTGGGTTTTCGTTCGAGGCCAGCTTGACGATCCGCTTCAGTTTCTTTTCCCGCGCCAGCTCCGCGATGGGTTTGCCGGCCTTGTACGGTCGCAGTGATGTTATTCGGTCCGGTATCTTGATCATCGTTTTGTCCTCATTAGACTACGCAATTGTGCTGATGCCGTAATCATAACGAGTTACCCCAATAATGTCAATCGGACTCCGGTTCCTCCGGTCCTGACCCGCGGACGACGGAATGTGACCTGCCGCTCTTCGCGACTAATCAAACTACTCTATCCACGACTGCGGGTAGCTTTCATCCATCGTCTCTTTGACATTCAAGGTCGGCCGCAACGGCGCAAACGTATCTATCATGACTGCGTATTCGTCCGTTCCCTTCTTACCTACCGAGGCTTCCGTCTTGCCGGGCTGCGGGCCGTGCGGCATGCCGCCGGGATGAAGCGTGATCGAACCTTCTTTGACACCTTTGCGCGACATGAAGTCACCTTCGACATAGTACAGGACTTCGTCGCTGTCTATGTTGGAGTGGAAGTACGGCGCCGGCACCGCCTGTTCATGGAAATCATAGGGCCTCGGGCAGAAATTGCAGACCACAAACGAATTGGTCTTAAACGCCAGATGAACCGGAGGCGGCAGGTGAATGCGTCCTACTTTGGGATGATAGTCTCGGATATTGAAAGCGTACGGATACAAATAACCGTCCCACCCGACGACGTCGAACGGATGATGCGGCAAGATATGCTCCGAGTACTTCGTGCCCGTCTTGAGAATCATACGAAACTCGCCCTTTTCGTTTTTCGGATCAAGTTCCCGGGGAAGCTTGAAATCCCGCTCGCAATAGGGTGCATGTTCTTCCATTTGGCCGTATTCGTTGCGGTAATGAGCGGGGATCTCGTAAGCGGTATCGGATTCCACTATCAGCAGCTTGTTCTTCTTGAAATCGTCGAATTTTATCTGATAGGTAATGGCGCGCGGTACGATAATTTGATCGCCGGCGATGAAGGGGATGATCCCGAACTCCGTCAGCAGACGGCCCTGCCCGTGATGGACAAAGATATACTCGGCGGCATGCCCGTTGCGATAGAAATCCTCGGTGTCCTCGGTGACGTGCACGATCGCTATGGAGCAGTTGGCGTTCTCCAAATAGACATCGCGCGCTGTAATGAAATCCCCCTTACTCTTCTTGTTGTCCGTGAGGAAGTGGTAGTACAGCGCCGGTGCTTCGGGCCAGTCGACCGGCTTGTGCAAATCAACCTCCTGCACCCGGAGAACCGAGGTCGGCATGTGGTAGTGATACTTGGTCGAGTAAATACCGGAAAAGCCCTTACTCGAGAAGAGTTCTTCCCGGAACAGCGATTTCTCGTCGTCCTTGTAGAACGTCGTGTGCTTGACTCGGGGAAGCTCACCTAGTCTATGATAAAACGGCATAATTCTCTGCCTTTCGCTTCATGGTTCGGTTAACAGGGCGGCATCACTTCGGTCGGATCCCGATCCAGGTTGCCGCGCAGCTTTTGATCCAGCTCGATCGACTCGAACAGGGACTGGAAATTCCCTTTGCCGAAACCCTGGCTGCCGCCGACACGCTGGATGAATTCGAAGAAGAAGGTCGGGCGGTCGCTGATCGGTTTCGTGAACAGCTGCAGGAGATAGCCTTTACTTTCCTTGTCACAAAGGATGCCGTGCTTCTGGAGATCATCGATACTTTCATTTATATTCAGGTCCTTGCGGTCGCGCAGCATATCGTAATACGTATCCGGCACCGTCAGGAACTCGATGCCGTTCTTCCTGAGCGCCGCAATCGTGCTGATGATGTCCTCCGAGAATATGGCGATATGCTGGACTCCGGAGCCGTGGTAGTGCTCGATATACTCTTCTATCTGTGACTTCTTCAAGCCTTCGAACGGTTGGTTGATGGGATTGCGGATCTTGCTGTCCCTAGTGCGCACGACTTTGGACAGCAGGGCGGAGTACTTGGTGCCGATATCGCCCGGCTTGAAGTCGACGAATGTCTCGAAATCCATCGTCTTGTTGAAATAATCGGCCCAGAGATTCATCTCGTTCTCACGGACGTTGCCGACAATATGGTCGACGCCCACGATGCCCGTTTCTTCCGAATCCAGTTCGATCTTTTGCAGCGGCTCGCAGAAATCGGGTCGGAAGATGTGGTTATAGTTGTCACGGTTGACGAACACCATCTCGGTATCATCATACAATCGGATAGCCGCCTGCTCGACGTATCCGTGATGATTCTCCAGTTTCTGCGGACGGTAGACCATCACGGCGCCGTTCTTCGTCGCCTGACTGAAGGCGTCTTCCACGCTGTCAACTTCCACCGCCCAGCGCTTGACGCCGTCGCCGTGCTGCTGCAACCAACCGTAGATCTCGTAAGTGGAAGGCTGCAGGGGAGAGGTCACCAGAAATTTGAGATTGTTCTTGGTCAGATAATACGAAACTCGGTCACGGACACCGGTTTCCGGGCCGCGATAGCCCTCGATATTCAATCCGAGCGTTTTGGCGAACCAGTAGGCCGTCATCTTCGCCGAACCTACATAGAACTCGATATAATCGTATCCGCGAATTGACATGGCGTTTGACATATATATCTCCTTACTCGTGCATTGTGCGTTTACCTCGTTAGAACACCAAATTGGCCGAAATGTTCGATCCGCCCGGCAACCTCTTGCTTTCCGTCCGTGACCGGAACTAATCGATCATTTATTGGGAAACTGGTTTAACATAATGTGCGAAAGACCGTTCGGCAAGCCCGAAAACAACTGAATCTGGTTATAGGGGAGTGATTTAGTCTATAACCCTCGGTACCCCAGCCAATGCGCCCATTTAAAAAACTGAGGATGTGTCGTTGCGGGAATCATAGAAATTGTAAGGCAGGTCCGAAGCGGGCCTGCCCTGCTTAGCCGTCCTCCTGACCGATCATCCTTGCCATCATCAATTCGATATTCTACCTTCGCTACATGCAAACCAGCAACACTTCATGCAGCCACGTTTATCACTTATGACCTTCCCGAAGTCCTTCATCTATTACTACGCCCCCCTCGTGGATAACCAGTCGGCCTTTCTGACCTCGCTGCAGAAACCATCGAGAGCATCCGTGCGGGTCAATACCCTCAAGGTTACACGCGAGGAAGTAATCGGTCGCTTCGATGGCTACGGCATAGAAGTCACTCCCGTCGATTGGTATGCGGATGCGCTAACCACCGAGAGTCAGGAACTAAGCCATACCCTGGAACGATTTCTCGGCACGATCTACATTCAGGAACTGGCTTCCATGATTCCTGCACTTGTAATTCAGGATCTGCTGAAACAGGCTCCCGAGCAGCTTACTGTGCTCGATGCCTGTGCCGCCCCCGGATCGAAGACAACCCAGGTGGCGGCTCTCATGAACAACCGAGGTCGCATCATAGCCAACGACAAATCATTCAGCCGCATCCGGGCGCTCAAGTTTAATCTCGACAAGGCCGGCGCCACCAATGTCGCGATAACGAATTACGACTTACAGTCCTTCCCGGATATGCAGTTCGACGTGGTTCTCCTTGATGCGCCCTGCTCGGCGGACGGAACTCTGCGCAAGAATCCCGAGCTGTTGACGCGATGGTCAGTCGGACGGCTGCGAGGCTATGCGAGCATGCAGAAAGACCTGATAGCGCGCGCCTTAGACTTGCTTAAGCCGGGCGGGACGATGGTCTACTCTACGTGCAGCATGTCGGTCGAGGAGAACGAAGGTGTGGTCAACCACCTGCTGCAAACCAGGAGGGCACGGCTGCAAGAGATAGCGCTACCGGACTTCGCATTGGCGGCGCCGATTCTGCAGGTCGATGGCGATTGTCTGAACGCCGACATTGCCAAAGCCGGCCGCATCTGGCCGCATCACAACGATACCGATGGCTTCTTCGTGGCCAGGTTAACAAAATGATCGTAGCGGCCCCCGGCGAACGAGTCGGTCGCGTCACGGAATACTTGTACCATCGCTTCGGGCTGGCACATGAGATCTTCCGACCGTATGAGTTCCTGGCCGGTTCCAACGGCCGTATCCTGCTTGCTTCTTCATCTGTCTTGCGGCACTTGGATGTGGATACCTGCGGCCTGCTCATTGCTCGTATTCATCGCACAGTCAAACCGACCACAAATCTCTTCCAGATATTCGGCACACATGTTACGCGAAATACAATCACTCTGCCGAAGGACTTGATCCCCGCCTTCTGCCGGGGCGACGACATTGACCTGCACGGAGCTGAAATCACGACCGCCACTCGTGGCTACGTGATGGTCATCTATAAAAATCTGCCGCTGGGCTGCGGGTTGTTAAAAGATAACATAATCTATAATCAGGTTCCGAAACCTAATCGCCTGGAGTTGCGCTATTGGTAGCCGAGGGTTGAACCGTAACTGGAGCGCACAGAAAAACGGTATCGAACTAAACAACTCACGCACTCTTTCGTACGATACCCTGTTGAAGTAAATTGGAAGAAACGAAAGGAGTTATCGAGATGCATCATCGTTGCATATTGTTCTGCGCTACTCTTTTTTGCCTCGCGATTTGTGCCGGTACCGTCGGATCGCAGGAGACGCTGTCTGATTCGTATGAAATCCTCCACCGGCATCACACTGCAATCGGCGGCCTGGACAAACTCAGGGCGGAAAAAACCAGCTATTTTGAGGGGACGATCGTGATCGAAGGCACCGGCCTGGAAGGTACTTTCAGGATGTGGACACAGTACCCCCTGAAGCAGCGCCAGGAGACGGAGCTCAAAATCATCAAACAAGTCATGGGTGATAACGGCGAATTTGGTTGGATGGTAGACCAGAACGGTAAGCTGATCATACGGAAAGACGAGAACTCTGTCGAGCGCCGCGAGGTGAGGAAGCGGTTCGAGCGTTTTGAACACCTGATTCGTGAGTCGGACGTCTTTTCGGTAACGTTCGATGGCCGGGCGGAAGTTGATGGGGTGCCATGTTACGTAATCAGGACCACCAATACGATAAACGACGACGTGCGTTTGGAGTACATTAATACGACGACGTTTTTCGTGGAAAAGATGATAGAAAAACAGCCCGATATGGAGCAACACATTCGGTTTTCGGATTACCGGGAAGTCGACGGCATCCAACGGGCTTTTCGCCACGATATCACCAATCTTTCCATGAAACAGAATATCACGATGCAACTGACTCATTTCGAATCGAATATCGAGATCGATCCGTCTGTCTTTGAACCGCCTCAGGATGATGTTGCCGATTACCGGTTCACGAAAGGTGGAAGCGCCGAAAATATCCCGTTCCGATTCATTGAAGATCATGTTTACATCCCGGTCACGATCAAAGGCAAAGAAAGACTGTGGATTCTCGACACCGGCGCGGGCATGACCTGTATCGACTCCGGATTTGCTGTAGAACTGGGGCTGGAATTGCAGGGCAGTATCAAGGGTCAAGGGGCCGGAAACCAGGTTGATATTTCATTCGTCGAACTACCGCCGTTCAGGGTCGCGAATATAGAGTTCGACGAACAGAAGGCCGCTTCTCTGAACCTGCGCGACATTCTGTACAAAGCATTCGGACTGCACACGGTCGGCATTCTGGGTTTCGACTTTCTATCCCGCTTTGTCACGAAGATAGACTATGCCAATGAACTCATTTCCTTCTACGATCCGCAGGCGTTTGAATATGATGGCGATGGCGTTACTATCGATGCTACCTTGAACGGCAAGTTCTTCACTGTACCTATCACGGTCGATGGTCAGTATACGGGAACCTGGCACTTTGATTTGGGCGCCGGCGGCTGCAGTTTCCATTATCCGTATGCCGCGGCCAACGGTTTCCTGGATCGGGCGGGAGTCGAAAGAGTCGGCCGCGGCGCAGGGGGGACCTTTATAACGAAAAGCGTGAAATTTCAGGAAATCGAGTTCGCCGGGTACAGGATATCCGATCCTGTCATAAGTATGCCCCTCGAAAAGGGCGAGGGCGCTTTCTCAAAGACGGAACTGGTCGGCAATCTCGGTAACACGTTGTTCCGTCACTTTGTTATTCACCTTGATTATGAGAACCAACAGATGATTGTTGATAAAGGCACCGATTTTAGCAGGGCATTTCCTCACGATAACAGCGGCCTGCAGGTACAGTATAACGACCATGATCAGGTCGAAATTGCCCATGTGTCTCCGGGGACTCCGGCACAAGACGCCGGGTTTCAGAAACAAGATATCCTCGAATCCGTGAATGGCATCCAAATGGACCATCTGGACGGTATTATTGCCGTCCGCGAGCTGCTGCGCCGGGAACCGGGCACGGAGTATGTCTTCGCCGTTTTGCGCAACGGCGAATTACTGGAAATGAAATTAAAGTTGGCGAACCTGTATGCGACCGGGTCTGAAGAACTGTCAAGATAGGAGGTCAGACCTGCGCGGACCTGACCGTGACGCCTGATGGGGCTGTCAGATTTCGCGGGCGTGACAAGAAAGTGCGGGGGTGACGAATCAAACGGAAGAACGCACCCGCTGGGTGGGGTACCTGGTGGGCGGCGGATGTCCACGTCTGCCGTTTCTACCTACCAACGAGTTACGTGTCGGGTCACAGTCCCGCTGGCACGGGATCAAGACCCGACACAACAACTCATGACTTCTTTAACAAGCCCGTTGGGTGGAGTACCGGGCAGGGGCGACCCAATGTGGTCGCCCGTCGGGAGGGTACCCACGTAGGGTACCCCTGCTCTCAACTTCAATCGCGCTTAATCCGTGAAGATCAATACTGCTCCAGGTGGCTCCACTCGGCGTCTTCCAGCCAGGTCTTCGGACGCTGTAGAAACTTGATAACATTGTCCAATGTCACCCAGTGGCGGTGCTCTTCATCGGCGATTCTGTTCAGGATGTGTTTCTGGTTGTCATCGTCAAGCTCTTCCGCCTTCTCGCGATAGAACTCCTCGGACCGTTTCTCAACCTCGCGCGCTTCCTGCCAGATTTTCTCAATCCCCGCCTCAAACGAAAACTTCGAGCCTTCCAGCTTCATGGCTTCGAAAACATTTTTCACAGATGAAAGTATCTGTGTCTGTTTGGCCTCGTCATATTCGGCATACTGACCTTCATTAAGGGCCTTGAAAATCTGATAGTGCTTCAACTCGTCATCGGCCAGCTCCTGCAGAATTTTCTTCAACTGCGGATCATCGGTCTTCTCGGCGCTCTCGAGATAGTAATTGCGGCCGTCGGTTTCCATCTGCATCGCGAATTCAAATACGTTCATTTTACCTCCAACAATCACGTTCACTCTTTGCGACAGGGTAGCAAAAAGGCCCGGCTTTGTCAACCGGATCGATTCAGTCCTCTGTAACGATCGTTCCTGTCGGCGGGTTCTCAAACCGGCGGAGTTTTTTCTGTCCGACGGCAGCCCGATCGCCTATCATAGTTGCTATTGCGTGGAATGATATAGTATGACAAGCGATGTTTAAGAAGATACTGCAATTTCTATCGCCCGGATTGTACGAGCGTACCACCGACCGGTTCGGGCATTTGCGCGGCAGCGGCATCAAGACGCTGGGAGCGAACATAGCTTCACTCTCGATTCTGCAGGCCGCGAATTACATTTTGCCGCTCGTGACCCTACCGTACCTGGTCCGTGTACTGGGGGCCGACAAGTTCGGCCTGGTAGCACTGGCCCAGGCGGTGATTCA
>CAZLBP010000046.1:0-1281 GCA_964557855.1 uncultured Ignavibacteriales bacterium
TCCCTCAAATGATCTAATTAAATCAATAAACTGAGGTTCTCCGACAGACTGCTAGACTCAATCTACTTAGGAGATTCAAGGGTTAATGTCTGTTACGCTGCAAATCATTCTCTGGGCCGTCGGGATAATCGCAGGCACCGGTATGCCGCTCCTCCTGTATCGTTTTGCACGTAACCGAAAACTCAAGAAATACTACTCTGTAATCTGGCGCAACTCTAAACATCTCCAACCCGAAGACGTCATGGGCATTCGAGGAAACGTGAACTTCGGCTATAATCCGTATTTCCTTAATCGCCTCCAGGTGGACGAAATCCGGAACCTCATTTCGCAGGACAAGAGCGTCCTGGTGACCGGCAGCCCACTCTCCGGCAAGACCCGCACCCTTTTGCGAGCTCTCCGAAAGCTTGACAAACCCGCCGACGTTACCATGGCCATACCGGAGAACATCAGCACCGAAGACCTCCGCATCCCCTTTCGTTTCCTGGAATACCGCCGGGGCATTCTCCTGCTCGATGACCTCAACAAATTCACCGAGAAGCAGAATTTTGAGCTGTTGTTGACCAAATTCGTTGACCAAAGGCACATCATAGTCGCCACCTGCCGCACCGGACCGGAACTGTCAAAGGTAAAATCCCAACTCGAACAGGTTTTTTCCACTCTGTTCGAACATCAGGTCGAAATTCCTCCTGTTACCGAGGACGAAGTCACGGAAGTAGAGAACAGCACCCGGAAGGTCCGCCCGAAGAGCTTTGATGGCAATATCGGTTCATTGTTCGTCGATCTCAATACAATGACTGAACGATACAACGCCCTCAGCTCTCAACAAAAGGCTGTTCTCCAGTCAATCAAGCGCCTCTTTATGGGCGGTGTCGTGCAGCAGCGCGAGCTATTCGCAATTGACAGGATCAAGCTCGTAGCAAACAAGCTGTATGAAGTCGACCTGAAGGAATTCGAATGGTCCGAGCTCTTTGAAAAGTTGACTGAGAACGGTTTCGTTGTTGAAGAGAAAGAGCACATCAAATCAGAAGAAGTCTATCTCGAACAGATAGTGACTATTCCCTCGACACTGCTGGACAATTTTGCTGCGCTTCTCAGGATATTCCATGACGACCCGGACGCCCTCTTCAACATAGCCAACCGAGCCGATGATGTAGGCTACACGAATGAAATCGCCGAAGATTACCTGGGAATCAAGAGACTGGCAATTGCCGTCTTTGAGCGAGTGCTCGACTTCTGGACCGGGTCAAAGAGGCCCGAAGAACATGCCATGACCCAGAACAA
>CAZLBP010000046.1:1381-28462 GCA_964557855.1 uncultured Ignavibacteriales bacterium
TTTGGGGAATGCGTATCGCACGCTGGCGGAAGTGGAGGAGAAGGCGGAAAACTGTCGTCGCGCCATAGCCGCCTACGAAGCGGCGCTGACGGTTTATACACCTGATCGGTTCCCGATGGACTATGCCATGACCCAGAACAATTTGGGGAATGCGTATCGCACGCTGGCGGAAGTGGAGGAGAAGGCGGAAAACTGTGAGAAAGCGAAACAGGCTTATCTTGCTGCTATCACCATCTTTGGTAGGGCACAAATGCAGGTTCCCATACAAGTCGTATTGGGCAACCTACATGGACTCCGTAATCTCTGCGGCGACGCCATAGACTGGGGTGAGCTGGAGGAGTTGTTTGGCGGTCCCGACTCCGGACAGTAGCTCGATCCCAACTCCCCAATCCCGCCGTTGCAACAGGTCCCGCAATGTGTCCCGGACCCTGGGGCTTGTTGACAAACTCTCCATTGGAAGTTGCGGCAGGTCCTGCGAATCCACGTCAGTGGAATCGTGTTACCTGCCGCCTCTCAATTGCGTCCAAAAAACACCCGGTACCCCACGGGTTCGTCTCACCCCTGAACCGCCTGCAACAACCGAATCCGCACAGCCCGCCACACTTTCCCTGCAAAACCGATGGTGAATCCGACACCGCCCCTATGTATAGAACACGTTCCCCGAACCTCGGATCCCGCACCGCAACCGGTGCGGGACTGCCCAACGTGAGCCCCGGACCCTGGTCCGGCCATCCTCCGTTCACAGCGCGGGCAAGACCCCTCGAAAAAAACGACTATTTCCAAACGAACCCATTTCCACACGCCGCCCGCCCCCGTGTGGCCGGGATCTCCGATCCCGGAGATCCCAATTCTGTACCCCCTCTCCTTTGCAAGGAGAGGGGCCGGGGGTGAGGTTCTGCCCCAACCACACAAAAAAAAGGCCCGCTCAAGCGGACCTTTTCCATCTCCCCTGTGACAATGACTGACACAATGCTAGAACTTCGTGAATCCCTCCGAGGACTTCGACTCAGATTTTTCGTTGATGTCTCCCTTCTCATCGTCCCAGCGATCCGAACTCCCCGTGATCCCCTTGATGCGCAAATCGAAATCATCCGGGTTCGTGGCGTGGGCCATCGCCTCCTCGAACGAAATGAGGCCCTCTTTGTACAATTTCATGATCGACTGGTCGAACGTCTGCATGCCGTACTGGACCATACCCTGTTCCATCAGCTCGGGGATATCGGACACTTTGTCCGGGTCCATAATACACTCCCGGATGGCGGCCGAATTGAGCATGACCTCGACGCTCGGCACCCGCCCGGGCATGTCGCTGCGCGCCAGCAGTCGCTGACAGACAATCCCCTTCAACGTCCCGGCCAGAAGCAGGCGGATCTGCTGATGCTGATGCGGCGGGAAGAACGATATGATACGCGTGATGGTCTCGATGGCGTTCAGCGTGTGCAGCGTCGTCATCACCAGGTGACCCGTATCCGCCGCCGTCAGCGCGATCGACATCGTCTCCAGATCACGCACCTCACCGATCAGGATAATGTCCGGGTCCTGACGGAACGCGTGACGGAGCGCCGAGGCAAAACTCTCGGTGTCGCCGCCGACTTCACGCTGGGAGATGATCGATTTTTTGTCGCGGTAAATATATTCGATCGGGTCTTCGATCGTAACGATATTATCCGTGCGGTTCTCGTTCATGTGCTCGATCATCGCCGCCAGGGTCGTCGATTTGCCCGACCCGGTCGTGCCGGTTATGACAATAAGCCCGCGGTGTGCTTCCGCCAGTTTTTCGATCACGGAGGGGAGGTTGAGCTCTTTGAATGTCGGCACTTTCGTGTTGACGGCGCGAATGGCAATGCCCGAGGTTCCCCGCTGCCGGTACAGGTTGATACGAAACCGGCCCAGCTTGGCAACCGACAGGGCGAGGTCCATTTCATTTTTGCTCTGGAAACGCTCCCGCTGCTTTTCATTGAGAATCTGGGTGACAATTTGATCCATTAAGTCGATGGTAATCGGGTCGGTCGGGATCTGGTCCAACCGGCCGTTGACCCGCAGATGCGGTCGGACACCGACCCGAATGTGCAGGTCGGACGCCCGGCGTTCCTGCATCTCAACCAACATCTGTTTGAGATTCATAGACATAATCGCTTCTTCTCTTTTATCGGCCGCAAGCGGCCCACCCTGAACAGACTGTACCACAGATAATCGGATGTAAGTCCGTCATTCTTTAGATTGCCGGGAACGGCTATGAGAGCGGAGCAGCTACGGATACTCTTGGAGTTCCGGAGAAGCCGATCCGCTGCTTGCGCAGCGGCGGGGCATGTTCCCCGGAGCCGGCAAGCCGGCGCGGCGCCGGGCCGCGACCCGCGCGTGCGTATCACGCTCAACAGGCGCCGGCACAGAATCGAAACATATGGGACAGGCCGAGCCGACCGCCCTACATGGTGAACTGCCTCTCACCGGCTATGATCAGCTGGATGATCCTGAGCGCCTTTTCCGTCGGTGACTGCATGATATCGCCGGCATGGAACACCAGGCGAACGCGTTCTCGCTGCAGCAGGAAAACGGCTCCCCCCTCCGGCACGGACTTCTTTTTGTGGTTGCGGTAGTATTGCCGCTGATAAGCGCGGGCTCTGGCTTTGTGGTCGCGATGGTACTGTCTGAGATATTCCCGGCGGGCCGTCCGCCGATCAAGTTGCCCCTGCTCTGAACTTAAATACGTAGAACGGGTGTTTCCCGGGGCCTGGAGCATTTTCCGGCTGGGCTGATGTTGACTCATAGCTGTACTCCCTGAAGTTACTGACTTCGTCGGTTAACGATACTCGGCCGTGTCGTACGGTGGCATCAACCGCGACAACAGACTCAAGGATCGCCTGAAACCGCCTGGACTAAGACCGATCCGGATTCCTCTGCTGAGGAATCATCTACAGGCGTACCGAATCGCCATCGCAGGGATCAGTGTCGAGGTAGCTCCCCGCGGTATCGGGCAGCTCTTCGAAAATGCTGACTTCGTTCATTATCTCGCGTTCGGTCCTTGTCAGCGAAAAGGAAAGTCTCTTGAGAAGCTCCTCCGGCTTTTCCCGGCCGCCGACGGCCGAAGTTCGCTGACCGTTGCCTCCGGACAAGTAGTTCTTCAGGACTTCCTCGATCGGCTCGATAGCCCTGATTTCGGCCGCCATCTTGTCTCGTTCGACCATAAGTTCCTGGTTCAGACTGGTTATCCTCTCGGAGAGGCGGATGACTTTGGGCAGGATTTCCTGCAGTTGGCGGATTTGATTGCCGAGCACCGTCATGCGCACGACAACACTCCGGATCTGATTGTACGTGATCACAGTTTTCTCCCAGCTTACTGGTTGATTCCTCCTGGAACGGGCCGACGCAACGCGCGGCGTTACATACGACCTCTGCGAAGCCGGACCGGCTTCCGATCTAATCCGGCTTTAGCGCGGTTCTCACCCCCTCTCTGCTCCAACTGTCCCACATGAAAAGGCACATGCCTGACGTCCGTCGAACTACCCTTCGACAGGCGGAGGAACTCCTCACTACGGCCGGGTTGCGGTCAGCAACCGTGACATTCGCAGCCGACCCCTCGGGGCTAGAACTGTGTCCCCTCAGGCAAAGAAACCAGCCTCCTGCTGCGCCGTCCTTGTGCAACATCTGGCTCATTCTTTTCTACTGCCGTGCTCGCGCAAGACGAGGCACGGCAATTCAGGTTAGGTAACATGCCATGCAGTTCGGGTCTGGTATGGACTAGGGGGTGGTTTGGGTCAGGATCAAAGACAATACAGTACCGTAATGACCGCAATTTACGGGCGTGACAGCTCTTGTCAAATCCGTTCCGAAGGATTGATTAACAAAGGACAATCCGATTGATATAATTGACGTTACACTCAGAGATTAAGCCACCCGTTTGGCACACCGACCTGGCGAACCACACGAGTTGACAACCGGAAACTCGTAAGGGTTTGCACATGAATGAGTTACGAGCAACACACCGACGCTCCGCAGCCATAGTTGAGATAGGATGATCATGCGGTGGACTGCTCGTAAAGAAGTCTCGGGGTCTATTGAAAGATCCGTTGGAGTGGAACAGCGGACTACACGACCCACCCCGTTATCCGTTGAACTGGTGCGTCAAGTCGATTCTAACAATGTGAAAAGACTGGTGACCCTGCCGTCAGTCCATGTGAACTATGCCGGCGTCAGCCTGGGAGCTCGATTCGGCCCCGTTCTTGGCGTGGTGTGAGCCCGCCCGGCTGCCTCTTTTGGCCGAAATATGGCATGCCTTGCATTTCCTGGGATCGTTGGTAAATCCACGATCGGCCAGATACTCCTGGGCATCAGCCGTGAAGACGAACTCCTCTCCACACTCTGTACAGACTAAAATTCTCGACACGTACCCTGATGGCATACATACCCCCCATCCTTGAAGGGTTCATTTGGTGATTTCGCGGGCCAATATTCAGCGGGGCTCAGTTTTTTCAAACGGCCCCGCTGTGACCCAAACTACATCCATGTTGCTCTGCCAATTCCCTTCCAGAAACAACAAACATTATCTGGTCGACAATTGACTCCACAACGTCCGAAGCCAAACTACGCAACTAACCACTTTCAAACAATAAGGGATAATTGCGTATTTTATACGTATAAGTCAAACTAATGCGATTGCAGAAACGTGCTTAAATTGACGCTTTTGTTCATAATTCCCAATTTTCTCCTGATCTGTTCCCGGTGTTTGTGGACGGTCAACAACGACAGATTCAGCTCGTCGGCAATCAGCTTCGATGTCTTACCGTCGGTGATCATGTGGCAGATCTCCAGTTCCCGAGGCGTCATTTTCGACATCCGGACCTGAAAATCGTCAATGTCTTTGGAGAGAACGGTATCCAGGCTGACTTCCAGCTGTTCCAGTTCCCGCATCGCATCCTCGCCCGCTTTAAGCCGCAACCGGTTCATAATCGGTTTGACGGCATTTTCGACATCGAGGCTGAGCTGGTGCTTGTAGTTCTGCTTCTCCTGCTCGATGTGTTCGAGAATTTGCTTGAGAGCGATGTTCTTTTCCTGGAGGGCGACTCGTTCGATCTCGAGCTGATCCATCGTAACTGTGAGCGCTTTCTCCGCTTTTATGCGCTGCTGGGCGCCCACGAGGATCTCCCCGACCACTTTGAGCAAGGCAATACTGTCATCGGACCAGGACTTCTCCGATCGGACCGAGTCGAAACCCAAAAAGCCCACGACGCTTTCACCGAGAATCATTGGCACACAAATCAGTGATTTGATCCGCTCCCGTTCGAACTCGGCCTTTTCGGTTGCGGCTTCCGACGGCAAGTCACTGATCCGCGGCGCATGAAACACTTCGCGATTCTGCATGACCTTCCAGAAATAGGAGAATTCACCCAGAGGTACGCGCTGTAGATTTTCCATTTCGGAACTAATGCCGTCGGCGCACCATTCGTGCGTATTGGTCATGGTCATGGCGTCGTAGTCGAACAGGAATACGTAACTTCGGTCAACTTCCGAGAACTCTCCGATTGATTGCAGCATCAGAAGAACCCGGTCGTCAACGTCTTCCGGATTGAGGTTGATAAACTGCGCGGAGGTGCGGATGATCAGATTCTCGAATTCCGCCTTGTACCGCAGCGATCGCTCGGCCCGGCTCTTCTCCGTCACGTCGCGCGCGAAGATCGCCACCCGATCCACCGTACCTTCGGCATTGTAGACCGGATACATGATATTGTCATAGACGACACCGAACATCTCGTCCTCGAACCGGTCCGGCTGCCCGGTTTCAAAGACCTTCTGCAGGTGAGCCTGCCTCGATTTCGCCGGACCGGACGGCAAGTACTTGTAGATTGGTGTTCCCAGCAGCTCCGTCTCCGCTCGATCGAGCGTACGACAGGCGGCATCATTGATGGCCAGTATTCTGCCTTCCGTATCCACCATTAACGACGGATCGGTGGGGGCGTTCAGGAGAGCGCGCGCGATTCTCTCACTCTCGATGAGCGCTTTTTCGGATCGCTTTCGTGCGGAAATATCGCGATTGATACTCAGAATGGCCTGTCGTCCCTTGTAGTCCACTACCGAGGCGTTAATGTCGAGATGAAGCTCCGTGCCGTCCTTGCGAAACTGAATGCTCTCGAACGAGCGATAGACGCCCTTTTCCAGCGTCGCCTGCAAACGCTGCTTGCCGGTCTGCACGTCCTTTGAAATCCGCTCCAGAGACAGGCCGATAAACTCGGATCGATTGAAGCCGTATAGATCGCAGGCCCGCTGGTTGACGTCGAGGACAATCTCCCGCTCCGGTTCGAAGATGATGATGGCGTCGTGCGCGCTTTCGAACAGGCCCCGATACTCCCGTTCCGACCGTCGGATAGCCTCCTCCACCTTTTTTCGATTCGTGATATCCCGAACAATCGTCTGCGCCGCCGGTTTGCCGGCGTAGGTTATGGGCACCGCCATAGTCTCTACGAACATCTCGTTTCCATCGGGCCGGAACAACTGCGCCTCGATCAGTTCGGTCGGCTCCGAATTCTCATAAAGACGTTTGACACGGCCCGCGATGATTTCGTGATAATCGGGATGTATGTACTCGAAGATCGACTTCCCCAGACCTTCTTCAGGATCGGCTCCAAACAGCTTCAATGCCGCCGGATTGACGTAGACGATCTTCCCCTCCGAATGAACCAGCATGGCTTCCGGAGACAACTCCACTAAGCGACGATACCGTTCTTCACTTTCCCGTAACGCGTGCTCCGCCCGCTTACGCTCGGTAATATCCACCGTGTATTCAATGATTTGCGTCAGCTCCCCGTCCTCGTCGTGCAGCGGATACGCGTGAATTGCGTAGTACCGTTTGTTTCCCTCGGCATCGACATGGGTGTGTTCCAGGTTGACCGGAGCGTTCGTTCTCTTGATTTCCTCAATCGGGCAGGCATGCTCGCTCTCAACACACGGTTCAACCCGGTTGTGGGTTCGCTGATAGCACTTCAAACAAGCCGCACCTTCGCCGAATTCGGCCGCCGAATTGGACAAAGCGATCGAGTAGTCTTCGATATTGATGACATAGAACGGGTGTGTCAGCGATTCGATCACATTTTCCAGGAACTTGTTCTGGTGACTGAATCGTGATTCAGCGAAGCGCAGATCGGATATGTCCAGTGCCGTCCCAATCATGCCAACCGCTTCTCCGGAACTGTCTCGCAGCAGCGAATTGTTCATCAAAGTCGGAAACCTTGTTCCATCTTTGCGCACGTGCCAGATCTCGCCCGAGAAATGCCCGGTAGCTTTGGTTTGTTTATTAGTCGCTTCTACCGCCGCCCATTGATCCTCTGAGTGAAACACCGCAAGGTGCTGACCGATTAACTCCGCCGCCGCATACCGGTGCATGCCGGCAAACGACTCATTGACGAACTTCACATGTCCGTCCAGATCAACCAGGACAATGCCCTCCGTCGTCTGCTGGACGATGGATGACATTATTTCCAGCTGTGCCCGGTCATGCTTCCGTCGAGAGATATCACGAGATACGACAGAAAGGATTTCTTTGCCACCGATGTCGATGACACTCACGTTTACTTCAACGTCCACCAGCGATCCGTCTTTGCGGCGGTACTGCCGTTCTCCCAATCGAAGCTGCCCGTTTTGTCGCACCTGGGCAATCTTGTCTTCAATGTCCTCTCTCGCGTGAGCAATGAAATCGTAGCCGGTTAACCGCAGCAGTTCTTCGTTCGAGTAGCCCAGCAAGGCACAGAGAGTTGAATTGGCTTCAAGCACCCGACCCGTGCCGGGATCCATGAGGAATATGTTCTCCGTGCTCTTCTCCAGGACGGCCCAGTACTTCCGTTCGGTTTCCTCAAACGCCGCTTCCAACCTGCAGGGTATCAGGCTCACGAGTTGATAGTCGTCCCCGTCGATCTCCAAATTGCTGATGGTCATATGGGCGACCGTCTCGGAACCGTCGCCACGCCGGCAGCGACCGAGTGTATCGACGCGAGAGACGACATCCCCCTGGTCCCTGCCGCCTGCTCGTCCGGAAGGTGGTAGATGCCGGCCGTCCCAGGAGGGAATTACGCTGCTGATCCGTTCCCCAATCAGGTCATTATGATCCCTTTTGAGCGAGTCCCGGGCCGATGCATTGGCCAGTACGATTAGATGGGAAGAGTCGATGACAATGACCGGGGTCGTGACCGCCTCGAGAATCGGGCGTAGTTTTCCCCGATGCGCTTCTGAGATCGCAATTCCTGCTTGTTCAGGAATCTGTCGTTTTTTCAAGTTCAGTCGTTCAGACCTGCTCATCCGGCAAATCCTTCTACCCGGTCGACGAACTGAAGTCGTATGTGATCGCCCCTCATCACCTGTACCTTCTCACTTCACTTCCCGGCCTCTTGTTAACCAAGATAACCTTTGAATGGACGTTACCTACCTGAACGTATAATAGATCTCCCGAATCAGTTCGATAGTACAGTCTTCGCAGGTAAAGGGGACGATAGCAAAAGGACATGTACCGTGCTTGCAGACTAGAACATCCCCTCTATCCGCATCTAACACACTTATATTAATCTAGCACGCTTTCTCTTAGTCAAGTATAAAATAATAACTTCACAAGCTAAAGTCAACAGAATATATCTTGTATCCGATTTGAAAATGACGTCAACAAGGTTTCGTCAACGCGGGCGGGCACTGGCGATCAGTGCCCCAAGATGGTCTACCGTCCACGTCTATGTCGTTTCCGGCCTGCCGACCTGCATGAGCTGCTTTTCGGCCAATTCTCGAAAGAGTGGCGACTCCGCCAGCAACGCTTCCTGCGTCCCCTGACCGACGACTTTGCCACCATCGAGAACGACGATACGATCAGCATGCTGAATCGTCGAGAATCGATGCGCGATAATGATCGCTGTTTTGTTCGCCAGAATCATCGCGAGCGATTCCTGAATCAGCTGCTCGGAATTGGAGTCGAGGGCCGATGTGGCTTCATCGAGCAAAAAGACAGCCGGATCCCTGAGGACAGCCCGCGCCAGACAAATCCGCTGTTTCTCGCCCCCCGAAAGTGTGACGCCGCGTTCGCCGACTACCGTCTCGTAGCCGTCCGGCAGACCCGCTATGAAGTCGTGGATGTTGGCGGACCGCGCCGCGGATTCGATATGCGCCTTCGATAAGCCCGGGCTGCCATAGGCAATGTTTTCCGCGACAGTGGCCTTGAAGAGCACCGGGTCCTGATCGACCAATGCGATGTGACGGCGCAATGACCTGAGCGAGAGTCTCTTCAGATCGACGCCGTCGAGCAGAATCTCGCCGGCGCCGGGATCAAAAAACCGCATAATGAGGTTGACCAGCGTGGTTTTGCCGGAGCCGGAGGGCCCCACAACCGCCACTTTTTCACCGGCGCCGATGTGCAATGTCAACTCGCCGAATCGGAAGCTGCTGTCCTCATAGCGAAACTCCACCCGGCGGAACTCCAACTCCCCCGCAACATGCCGTTGATCCACCGGCGAGTCAATTTCGACTACCATCAGCGGGATATCCAGATACTCGAATATGCGGTCCACACTTGCCATAGCAGACTGCACCTCGATATTCACCGATGCCAGATCCCTGATCGGTGAGTAGAGATACGTCAACAACAGGTAGAACGCAATCAACTCCCCCAGTTGGAACGTACCTTTGGCCACCAAGTACGTCCCCCATGCCAAAACAACGACCGGCCCCAGCATATTTACGAAATAGACGAGATTTACGGCCAGGGAATTCGTCACACTGTTCGAAATATAGACCCTGGTCAGATCGCGCAGAAGGTTGTCAACCCTCTTCTTCTCCGACTGCTCCTGGTTAAAGGCCTTGATCGTACGGATTGACAGGAACGCTTCCTGGAGACGCGCCGAAAAACCGGCTATTGACTCCTGAAGGCGCCTGGCAATGCGGTTCAGCTTTCTGCCGAAACGTCGGGAGAGCAATATGGTGAGCGGCACGGGGACCAGAGCTACGGCGGTCAACAGCCAGTTCACTGAGAGCAGGTAACCCAGCATGACAACGAGCATGAGCACATTGTTGAGAGCCATCAGGAAAGTGGTCGTCAGCAGACTCTGCACCCGGGTGACGTCGGACAGGAGCCGCGACATAACTTCGCCGATCTCGTGCTTCTGGTAGAAACGCAACGACGTATACTCGAGGTGTTCAAACAGTTCGGACCGCATATCCGCAATTATGTTGGCGCCGATATAGCCGGCCAAATAGTCTCGCACCCACCCGAAACCGACATACAGAAAGTAAATCGCCGTCAGAACGAGCCCGAAGTAGACGACCGGTTTTACGTCGACACCGGTTGTTCCGGATGCGATCAGCGAAGGAATCAGATCATCGATCATGTACTTGACCGCCAACGGCAAGGCCAGGACCAGGGCACTGGTGGCCACCAGCACGAGGAACAGCATAGCCTCCAGCCGCCAGTACGGTCTTAAGTACCCCCACAGGCGTTGTACTTTAGATTTGGATTCCTTCTTCACTCTAAGACTTCACCCACGTGATACGTGCCACGGACTTTCCGCGTACGCCCACTACAGCGAACTGACGTCGTCAGGTTGCGTTCTCCGTGACGCCACCGACTCTTCGACCGGCTGTTCCTGGAACCGCCTCAACAGATCTGTGACCATTTTTGTGTCGTCACGGGTAATCCCTTCCGCTTTCTCCATCTGATAAATGCAGTATGGATTATTGGCCCGTTCGCCCGTGGCCGAAACCGAGGTCGTGGCGCAACCGCCCCGGCACAGCGGTAAGTACTTGCAGCCGTAGCAGGCGCCGGTCGCGGTTTCCTTGGTGAACTTGCGATTGTACGTGAAGCCGTCCGGGTTATCCCAGATCTCCGTAAACGAGGAGTCGCGGATATTCCCCTCTATAAACTGATCCTGCATAGAGAGGCAGCCTTTGACGTCGCCGTTGGAGCAGATCCCGGCCACCCGAGTACCCGCAAAACAACCCAGGTACGGCATCTCCTCCGACAGTTCCATACCCTTGCAGCCGTAGTAACCGATGTTCTCTCCGGCGTCGATTTCAATCGTGTTGTCTTTCTTGTACTCCAGTATCTTATCAATCAACTTCGGGTAGTTTTCCAAAGACAGGACAAAGTCCTTCGGCATCCGGCCGGTGTGAGTCGTCATCTGTATGCGCCAGAGATTACACCCGACATCCAGCAGCACCTGACGGATATCGTCGAGCTCATTGAGATTGATATTCGAAATCTGGCTCACCGCACAATAGCGCAGGCCGGCCCCGGTCAGCAATCTCATCGCGCTGACGGTACGGGAAAAGGCATCGTTCCGTTGACGAATATAGTTGTGCGTCCTTTCGGTTCCGTCAAAACTCACTCCGATGTTGCCGAACCCGACGTCCGCAAAGTCCTCTATGACCTTATCGTTGACGGCGTAGCCGTTGGTGATGATGTATGGGTTAATCCCTCGTTCCCTGGTGCGCAACGCCAGTCGCTTCCAGTCTTTACGCAGCAGGGGTTCGCCGCCGGATATGGTGATCATGTTGCAGTCCAGAGCGGCCAGTTCATCGATGACCTGAAAAGCTTCATCGGTTGATAATTCATCATGCCGGGCCGTTCCTGCCGCTGTACCGCAATGTATGCACTTCATATTGCAGGCAAACGTAACTTCCCATACCACCGATTCCGGGTAAAACTTAAAATCAGTCATGATTGCTCCTTTACCGCCGGAGCGGCCTGTTGTTGGCGCGACCGGGCGATGATCTCCAGCATGGGTCGCAGATTATGTTTCCAGCTGTGGCACAGTTCCCCTTCCGACAAATCCTGTTCGATACGTCGCGACGGGCAACCGCCCATGCAAACGGGCAACAGGTCGCACTCGCCACAGGCCTTATCGCTGAACGGATCAAAGTTGAATAAATTCGTGAAATTAGGATGTTGAAAGTCTATTTCATTGCGAATGTTGCCGTACGATTTCGATACGTCGCCGACCTGGTTGAAGCACCGGTACAGGTTTCCCTCGGGATCGATCAAATGCGTGTTGAGGTGCTGGGCCATGCAAAACGTCGAGACCGGTGCCGGGAGTTTCTTGATGCGGAATTGTCGTTCCAGCAGTTGCCTGTGATAGGCCACCTCGGCTTCAGAAAAATGCAGTGTCTCATAGCAAGATTCGGAAATGCTCGAGCACACGTCGGTCGCCGGCTCCAGCTGGCCGAAATAAACGCTGACCCGCTCATGCACACCGACCCGTCTCAGTTCGTCCAGCAACTCGACTATGTCCGCTTCATGAAAGCTCTTATCGATATTCACACGCACCGTAACGGCCAGCCTGGTAACGGCGTACGTCAGGTTGTTGACAATCGTGTGAAAGCTGCCCTGCCCGTTCTTGAGCGGCCGTTTCCGATCATGCATCCGAGCCGGACCATCGAGCGTAATCTGCACCACGCCGACCTTACTTTCCGCCAGCTTGTCGACTATCGGCGGTGTCAGCAGATAGCCATTGGTTATCATCGATGAAACATAGTTGAATTTGTATTCCTCCGCCATGTCCAGCAAGGTCTCAGTCAGATCCTCGATGATGTCCATGGCCAGTAACGGTTCGCCGCCGTACCAGCTCACGTCGACCGTACGTAACCCGGGAGCCTGCTTCTCGACAAAATCGACAATAGCTTCGACTACTTCGGCCGACATCCGGCCTTTTTTATTGCCCTCATAGCAGTAACCGCAATTCATGTTGCAGGCCAACGTCGGCGCAATAACCAGACCCAGACCCGAGCGATCATAACGATCCAGGTTGTGCTTGAACTTCAACTCCCAATTCTCATCGATATGATCCGGTATTACGAAGCGACCGTACTGCAGTTGCCGCAGCAGAGTCTGCTCTTCCTCATTCAGTACCGGAGCCGTCGCTGAATCAAGCTTGGTGGTGAGTTCCTGGTAGCCCGCATAGTTCTCCGACGTCATCAAAGCGACGGCGCCGGTCGTTGCATTGTAGGCTATATAGTATCCATCCTGCCACGGTTGGAAATGGTTGTATTGGGATAGCTTAGGCATACGTTTCTCCATAGGAGATACTATCTCTTGTTTGCATCTTGCTTAATCGCTCCATGTACATCTCACCCATCACCCGGAAATTGCTGTCCGACCGCCAAAAGTACGAGTAATCCGACTGCGCTCATATGGGCTTACACGTTTTCTCAATCGTGAAGGGGCCTCGTGCCGCTCTTCACCTGTATTCGAGAAGGCAGGGTCAAGCCCTGACGGTACGCGAGCAAGAGGGACCATCAGATCCGCAGCGCTATCAGAGAGTACAGCGAGTACCTACTCCTGGCGGTCGGCATGGTGCGGAATTCGACCTTAAATCGGAATACCGTACAGCGGCTTCGGCAGATCGAACAGCGGGCATACCAACGTGCAATCCGCTCCGGCTGCTGTCTTCGGATCGACTAGATAGATCATCTCCTACCTCCTGGGACTAAATGGTGAGACTGAGACGGAACGCTTCACTGCTGACGTTGTCTCCGTCTCATCAACAACGTCGTTATACTACACATGTCCTTGTGCACCAATACCTGCGATTCGCATCCTGCCGACCGGTCTACCAGACGGTGCACAGGCGCGACCGCACATCACCCTTTTTTCCATTCCAACCCACTTCTGGAAACAATTACCCTATTATAACGAAACCTGTGGCCAGGTCGCAGGGTTACCTCGTGTTAGTTGCTCAATATGAAATGAGTATACCATCTTGGGGAGCCGCTTTCAAGCCATAACGGACGAATTTTGTGCTTTTTTTCACAAAAACCGATACGGATTTGTATGTTTTTTGGAAGTCAGTCCATGGTACTGAACCTCACCCCGCCTGGCGGCACTCTTTCCTGGCGGAGGAGAGGGGTTGGGGGTGAGGTAGTGAATCTACTTTTCTGAAAAATACGCCGGCACCCGTTCATGCACCCGGCCGTTCGTCGCCGCAAACGACGAAACACGCAAGTCAAAGGCAGAGCCATCTATCTGTGATACCTGCCCGCCCGCTTCGGCCAAAATACAGACAAACGGAGCCACATCTACCGCCTTGATTGAGGCCTCGATTACGATGTCCAGCTTGCCACAGGCCAGCAAATGATACGGCCAGAGATCCCCGAACGCCCGGTGACGTCTACAATCGCGAATCAACGAGATGAGACCCCCACCCCAGCCGTTCTGCTCAAACGGCTGCCAGGAGCCGAAACTGAGCATGCACTGACCAACACGATCGTGTGAAGAAACGTGAACAGGTTCGCCGTTGAGATACGCTCCCTGCCCTTTTTCCGCCCAGAGTATCTCATCCGGAAGCGGCACATACGACATCCCCAGGACAATCTCGCCCCTGTGCATCAAGGCGATCAGATTTCCCCACACGGGAATGCCGTCAATGAAGTTCTTGGTACCGTCGATCGGATCGATTATCCAGGTGAAATCACCGGGATCGCCCGATCGGCCGGTCTCCTCGCCGAAGAAACCGTGGTCCGAAAACGCGCCCCGAATGACGGAGATCATCACGTTTTCGGCCTCTCGATCGGCAATCGTAACGGGCGTCCGATCTTCTTTCAGATCGACCTTCACTCCGGCCTGATAGTATTTCAGGGCCGCACGGGCTCCTTCGCGGGCGGCCTTCCGGGCTATCTCCAGGTATGGGGACATGGCATTCTTTTCATTCCTTCGTAGGCAGGAACCCGTGTGGCTCCGCCGTCTTCCATCACTGACGAAACACATACCAGGGCCCGCGGTCAAGCTGAGAGACAAGTTCGCGGCGCGAAATCGCTTGTCGGGTAATCGTCGGCCTGTTATACTGCTATTCAGTTCGGGCGCCTCGTTGGGTGGCTCTGAGTATGTAAGTGTATAAGACACGTATGAATATATACGGTACATTTTGATGGCAGTGGGAACAATGAAACTGACACATATGTTTTGTAAGGTGAGCAATGGCTTGCTTTACCGGTTGTGTGTTACTACGAATGGGAAAAATGGCAGACGGTAAAGCAAAAGAATTGAGCAAGCGACAGACTTTTGAAGCGGAAGCGCTGCCTCACATGGACGCGCTTCACCGAACCGCTCTTCGGATGACGAAGAACCAGAACGATGCCGAGGACCTGGTTCAGGAAGCCTACATAAAAGCGTATCGCTTTTGGGACCGGTTTGAACCGGGATCGAATTGTCGGGCATGGTTGTTCAAGATCATGACCAACATATTTATCAACGATTACCGTTCCAAATCGCGGTCTCCGATGTCGGTCAATGTGGATGAGATCGACGACAGTTTCTTGTACGGGCAACTGGCGGCCTCTGCTCCGGACGAGACCCCGGAGAAGGAGTTATTCGCCAAGATATTCGATGACGACGTCAAGAAGGCGATCGAAGAATTGCCGGAGGATTTTCGTCTCGTGGTGGTCTTATCGTTCCTGGAAGGCTTTTCCTACCAGGAGATCGCAGACATTGCCGATTTACAGTTAGGTACAGTCAAGTCCCGGTTACATCGGGGTAGAAAACTGCTGCAGAAAGCGCTTTATGATTATGCAGTTAAGAACGGATACATTAAGGACAAGACAACATGAACTGTCAAGAAGCTCTGGACCTTCTCTATGATATAATCGATAAAGAAGCGTCTGAGATCGATGTCCGGGAAGTTGAAAAGCATTTAAACGAGTGCCGCGATTGCATGCGCAAGTATCGACTGGTGGAGTCGATGCAGTCGTTGATCTGTGAGAAACTCAAGAAAGACGAGTCTGCGTCCAAAATCGATCAGCTGAAAAGCAAGATTCTTAACAGCCTGGATCAGATCGACAGCGGTCCGCCTGCTAAGGAGAACCCCCGCCCTTTTAGGCTATCCGCCACCATTCTCGTGGTGGCGGCATCTCTGATCATCGTCCTCGGGGCAATGTACTGGGGCAATACTCTTTCGGATCACCAGGAGCTCTATATCCCGCTCGAAAGAGCGCATTGGGCCGTCATGAACGGCGAATCATCATTAGCTGACAATTCAGCCACGCAGCAAGCGCTTTCGTTCGCTTCCGCCGAATACTCCTATGACCTCGACCCCACGGTTGGTGAATTCAGATTGGTGGGCGGTACGTCGGAAACGGTCGATGGCGTTGAGATGGTCCATTTTCTGTACACCAACGACGGCTCCGCCGTATCCGTATTTGTGGCGCCGGTTACGAACTTCGCGATACCGTTCGATGACAAGGTCGAAGAGAAGATCCGCCACGATCGCAGCTTCTTCGACCACAACTGTCGAGGCTGTCGGCTCGTGTTCCACCGGGACGGTGAATCGGTCATTATAACCGCCACCACTGATCGCACGGTCGAGCTGCTCGATTTCTTGCCGGGGCACTCGTCAATTTAGCAGCCTGAGTACACGTCACACACGCGACATATGACTCGGAAAGAACGAGACCCTCGCTCTTTTTTTGTTGGCTGCCGTTTCGGGAACGGCCTATATGTCGATAAAGAGAACGTATGTTGTCAAATGGTCCGTATGACACGACGTCACATCTCATGCGTGTAACTAAGTGTGGAAGAATGTGGCTGTCTTCCGTTCTCGCAGCATTAGCGTTGCTGATCTCGTCGCCTGCACACGGGACGGCGCGAAACTACCCGAGCCCGCGACAACTCTCTCTCATACACGCTGTTCAAGACCATTTGCACAACGAAGAGTTCGCACTGGCGGACTCACTTTCGACTGAACTGAAGCGACTGTATCCGCATGATCCGGCCGGATATCTGTTGGCCGCCGTGGTGGCCGTCACCGAAATGTACGATGCTGAAGAGAATTCCCGGGAAGCGTATCTTCGCAACAGTCTCGATAGCGCCTACGCGCTGGCTTCAACCGCGCTGGACAGCTGTCCTTCGCAGTCGAAGCGATACCGAGCCTGGATGCAACTCTATCGTGGGCACGTGCACGCCTACCGCTCTCTGTGGGAAGTGAAGTTCGGCTCTAAGTTTACCGGTATGAAGCAGGGCCGGGCCGCCAAAGCCGAGTATGAGCGGGGGCTGGGAATCGACAGCAGCCTGTACGATCTGTATTTTGGCCTGGGGCTTTACCATTACTGGAAATCGGCCAAAGCCGGCTTGCTGCGCCGGCTGGGACTGGTCAAGAACGACAAAGAAAAAGGAATCACGCAGCTTCGCCATGCCGCCGATTCGTCACTAATTTCACGGCAATCGGCCCGGTCGGCTTTAATATGGATCTGGTTAGACAGTGAGGAATACGATTCCGTCGTCACCTACTGTCAACGCCTGCGAACTCGATATCCGAACGGCCGCTCGTTTCTCTGGCCTCTGGCGCAGGCCCAGTATAAAATGAAACTATATCAGGAAGCTGCGGCAACATATGAGCTTCTGCGACGTCGATTGGAAATCCGGCCCGGCAACTATTACAATCTCATCGAGTGTGACTACCAGCTCTACCAGGCCTACAAGAAGATGGACGACAACCAACGCGCCCGGCAAATGGCGCGGCAGGTTTCGCAATACGCCTCCGAAGTCCCTTTCGATACACGTCATCGCCAGAAGAGTAAAATCGGCTACCTGGTTAATCGTGCTGATTGAGTCACGATCGTGAATTATAGTTGCTGCGGGTATCCACGTATTCGTGAGCCGCGTTCTTTGTCGTTCCCAGGTCGAACCTGGAAACGAGCGTGGTGTCGGAACCGCAGGGATTCCGACCTACTGGCCGGCAAGCGTGGCCGGAATTTCCGATCCCGGTTGTTCGCGATCACAGATCGCGGCCCGGCAGTCTGCCGGCGTCATCCCGGATCGGTAGCCCTCTAAAACACCTGTCCCTGACGCGCCCGCTCGTCCAGGAGCCGGCAGCCCTCCATCAGGATAGATTCGTTCGAAAGCTCGTTGTTCGGCTGAGGCAACTTGCCGGGAGCAACAGGCTCCACTCGCCAGGTACCATCGGTCCAGCCGATGGCATCATAGACGGCCTCGGTACCCAACTTGTCCAGATACTCCGCGTAGGAAATAGTACCCTGATCGAGATAAAGGAGAAGCTTACCGCCGTTTTCGATGTTGGGCGTCACCGTCATCTTGACGGTCTTGCGGCTCGGTCCCAGTGCCTGTAGGAGGTCAATCAGGTTCATATCCGAAAGGCGTCCGGTTGTCCCGGCGGGCTGCTGATCGGAGTCAGCTGAGCGTTGATCGTCCAGGCTGAGCTGTATCTTCTGCATCTTGACAATGAGCAATTCCGTGCTGCCGTCCAGCGGCAGGATGTCGGCTACACCCTGCTCCAGGTATCCCGTCAGTTTCGATGTAAGGGCTGTGTCGACCAGCAGGAAGGTCGGTGTCTCGGAAAAATCGACTCCGCGGGAATTGAATTCGGTGATTGTCTTCTGTATGTCGTCTAGTGAACCGGACAACAACAGAATCTCGATATCGGGGCGACTGCGGTTGTACAGATCGCAGAATGCCTCAATTGCGTTGTTGCTCATGACCCGGAAGCCCTCGTTCTTGATCCGCAGTTCCAAGGGATAAGACATGTCGTTGTGACGACTGTACAACATGACCTGGCAGGGCGTTTCGGAGATATGACGAGAGAGGATCTCCTCCTGCACCATGACAATACACGCCTCCACGACCTCTTGCAGGAAAAGCTTCCCCGTCAGATCGCGGAACTTCTTTTTGACGGCCTCGAACTTGTCGAGGGACAACCGCTCATCACTCGGCACATTGTCACAGAATATGTCCACGATAGTCAGGATATTGCCGCCCAGGACCTCAATCGGCAGTCGCTTGGTATACTTGCCGCCCAGGTTGATGTACATGGAGCGCAACATCTCCGCTATGACCGGTGAGTAATTGAGAGATTCCAGATGTTTGGCCGTCAGCTGAATGAGCTCCCGGGGATTCAGCCCACTTTCATGAGAGTAATAGAATTTAGCCAAATCGTGGACAAATCCGGCGTTGGTGATCATCAGGCGCTCTTTATCCGGCAGACCCAGCTTGCGACAGAGCATGTTGACGTATTTGCCGACCGTACCGCTGTGATTGAACTCGAGCTTGTCCTTGGACGAGAGCAGCGACGTGAACAGCTCGAGGTTCTTCAGCAACAGTTCACCTTCGGTCGACGCCGCGTCTTCGTTAAGCACCAGCGAGGCCGAGGACTCGTAATATCTGACCACCGTGCGCGGCGACGTCTTGCGCAGTCTGTCGATGAGGTCGAGATAGTCGCCCGAAACGGTGTCTTTGATGAGCACCGAATGGAACTGCCGGTCGCCGATCATCTCTATGGCTTCGTCGGCCGAGTCGGTAATCGTAACTTCGTAGTCATCCCGTTCCAATATGGACTGGAGCATGGGGGCCGTGAATTCTTCATCCGTAACCAGGAGAATCGAGCCCCGCTTGGGCACCGGTCCGGTTTCCGGCTCGATATCGACCGGGATTTTGATACCGCCCGTCTCGGTGACTTCTTCCGGTATCTCTATCAGCAGGTTGTCGTCCAGAGAGACTTCACGCCCCATATAATGCCGAGCGATAGCCGTATTGAGAGCCAGTTCGGCGGCAATGTATAGTTTAATCTCCTTGCCGCGGGCGACGAACTCGAGCTCCTGAATCAGGCTCTCATTTCTGGGATCCTCACAGGCTATCTTGAGTACATTGGCATCCGGGTCATATCCAAAGGGCATCACTTTCCGGGCCACCGCTACTTTCTTGGGGATGAACTTCAGGATTTCTTCCGGAATGGTCAGTTTTGACAGAACCACACCTTCACAGCCGAATTGCCGTGTCAAAGCCTTTACAAGACCCGCTTCGTCGAGATACCGGTGATACAGCAGCTGCGAACCCAGTTTACCGCCATGCGCCTTCTGGCGCATCAAGGCCTCTTTGATCTGATCCTCTGAAACCAGGCCTTCGCTGATCAGAATCTGATCCAGTCGTTGCTTCTGTATCGGTCCGGTCATCAGACACCCGCTCCTTCCGGTTCGGTCTCCCGAACCTTGTCATAGAACTGCGAAGGATCGACTGCCGCGCGCACCGCTTCTTTCGCGGTGATCATCTCGGAGTCCACCAGTGCTTTCAAGTGATTGTCGAGCAAACGCATGCCCCGTTTCCGGCTGGACTGAATGACCGTCGGCAGCTGATACGACTTGCCTTCCCGAATGAGATTGGCCACTGAACCGGTGCGGGTGAGGAGTTCGTAGGCCACGGTCCGGCCCCGACCGTCGGCCCGACTCAGCAGTTGCTGGGAAACGACACCGAGAATGCTGTCGGCCAGCATCACCCGTATCTGCGACTGCTGCTCCGGCGGGAATACGTCCACAATGCGATCCACTGTAGCGGACGCCGTACACGTGTGCAGGGTGCCCATGACCAGCAGACCGACCTCGGCGGCTGTCACGGCGAGCGAAATGGTCTCGGTGTCCCGCAATTCCCCGACCATGATGACATCCGGGTCTTCCCGCAACGCCGACCGCAGCGCCGAGGCGAACGAGCGAGCGTGCAGCCCGATTTGCCGCTGTGTTATGAGGGAGTTTTTGTTCTCGTGGACATACTCGATCGGGTCCTCCAACGTGATGATATGCCGGGAGAAACTGGTGTTGATGTGATCAATGATCGCCGCAAGTGTAGTGGTCTTGCCCGAATTGGTCGGGCCGGTGACCAGCAGAAGGCCGGAGCGAGACTCGGCCAGTTTGGCGATATGGTCACAGAATCCCAGAGTCTGGAGGCTGAAAATATCGTCCGGGATCAAACGTATGGCGGCCGCCACACCATGGTACGAATGATAGATATTAATCCGGAATCGGGCAATCCCCGGCACGCCGTAGGAAACGTCCATATCGGTGTCTTTTTCGAACCGACGAATCTGTTCATCCGAGAGAATCTCATACACGAGCGTCCTGATTTGCTCGCTGGTCATCTTCTTGTGACGGGTCTTCTCGAGTCGCCCGTTGACGCGGACAATCGGACCGGTACCTGCCGCCAGGTGCAGATCGGAAGCATTAGCTTCTTTGACGATTTTTAGCAACTGATCGATTTTAGGCATAGCATTCCATATGAGCTGAAACTCCGATAATCCATGGTTATCTTAGTGTATCGGCATAATCTACCCAGCGGTTAAGATAGAACTTGGCCGTGACTGCCGACCCGGCTCGCTGGCCGGCGGCAACTGCAACTTTTGGTGAAGATGAGTCGGGTCACAATCCCGCCGGCGCAGGCTCAAGACCCGACGCAACCGGACCGGGGTCTTTTCAACATCCCCTCTGGGCGCGGCACAATCTACGTGGCCGGCAGATGTTGGACGTTATCCCGTAAGTGGTGAATCGGGATGGAGGCTTGCCGACTGCGGCCTCCCCGCCTAGGGTGCGACCTTGCGCCGCACCGACCCTCCGGATCGGCTGGGACAAGCCCCCCCTCAACGTGATATAACAATCGACTTAATGTCCGCTTCCGGGACAGCCCCTACCTGTTTGCCGAATTGCCCTATTCTTGCCTGAAGCCGGCGTTGTGGGGTGTCGATCTTCAGATCGACGCATATGCTGCTGCAGCCCACCATCACTTTTAACTTGATCCCCCGCACCCTTACCGTTACCAATGCTCGATGCCGCGACGTATCAGAAAGAAACAATCGTTCCTGGTCTCACTGGCGGACAATTTCAGGCGACGTATCGAAAAGACCGACATGCGCTTACGACGTCGAGTCACACGGGTCGGCTTCTGGCTGATCAGCCTGCTTTTTCTGTACTCGCTGATCAGCGGCACCTACGGCCTTCCCCGGATAATCAAGCTGGAACTGGAACGACGCTCCCTGATTGAGGCCAACCGGCACCTGAGTGCCGACCTGGTCCTGGCCGACCGCACCAAACAGTTGCTGCGCAGCGATTCGACGTTTATCGAGTACATCGCCCGGACGAAGTACCGGATGGTCAAGCCCGGCGAGATTATCTATCGCTACCGTGGCCAATGACCGCCCATGCCACTCCAGACAACAGAAGGCGTCGTTCTCAAAGCGTACAACTGGTCCGAATCTTCCCGTACGGTAGTGTTCTTCACGCGCGATTTCGGGCGGCTGGCCCTGATCGACAAAGCCGGGCGCCGCATCATCTCCAAACGCGGTCGACTCCACACCTTCAGCCAACTGGAACTGACCTTCTATACTTCCCGTAAGGAAGGCAGCGGGTATATTTCCGATGTTCACTTGATCAAGACATTTTCCCTCGAGCGCGAGGGCGGCCTGGGACGCCTTGCTTACGGCTCGGCCGCCTGTGAACTGCTGCTGAGCCTGCTTTCCGACGAAGAAGGGCAACCCGAGCTGTATCAGTACTTCATCCTGTTTTTGGCCCATCTGGAGGCGGTCGACAAGACCGCGCTGCCGCCGCTGTTTCTGACGTTCTTTGTCCATATTCTCTCCTACCTCGGCTACCACCCGGCTCTCTCCGGATGCGTCACCTGCGGCCGCCAGGGCAATCGGCTCGTCAACGACCGGGGTGAAATCCCCTTCGTCCCCGAACGCGGCGGTGTCGTCTGCACCGCTTGCCAACGGGCGGGAGATTATTATATTCCCCTTTCTCCGGAGAGTCATAATCTCCTGGTGAACCTGCAAACGTCGCCGCTGGAAAAAGCCGTCCGTTTGCCGCTAAGCTTCAAGGAGTCCGGCCGACTTCTCGAGGCGCTGAGCAAATTTGTGAGTTACCAGTCGGAGCTGACGGTCACCTTGAAGTCTCTGGAGTTTCTGGACAAGTTGAAAAACAGCGATAGTCTGACATAAAAAAGGAACCGCACCTATGAGCGCCCAGGATAAGAAAAACGACCTGATGGATAAAATGGTCTCTCTGTGCAAACGACGCGGCTTTATCTTTCCTTCCTCGGAAATCTACGGCGGCCTGACCTCCTGCTGGGACTACGGCCCCCTCGGGGCGGAACTGAAACGCAACCTCAAGACCTTCTGGTGGAATGCCATGACCAACCGTCGGGACGATATCGAAGGTCTCGATGCCGCTATCCTCATGCACCCGCAAGTCTGGCACACCTCCGGCCACGTGGCGGAATTCAATGACCCCATGGTGGACTGCAAAATCTGCAAAGCCCGTTTCCGGGCCGATAAGCTGGCGGAAAGTACCTGCCCCCAGAAACCGTCCAAGACGCCGCTTACCTGCGGCGCGGAACTGACCGAGGTTAAACAGTTCAACCTCATGTTCAAGACGTTCATGGGTCCGGTCGAGGACACGGGCAGCACCATCTTCCTCCGACCCGAAACGGCTCAGGGGATTTACGTGAATTTCCTCAACGTGAAGAATTCCTCCCGCCAGAAGATTCCGTTCGGTATTGCCCAGATCGGCAAGGCGTTTCGCAACGAAATCACGCCCGGCAATTTCATTTTTCGTACGCGTGAGTTCGAGCAGATGGAGATGCAGTTCTTCGTGCATCCCGATGAAGACGAGAAGTGGTTCGAGTATTGGCGCGAGCAGCGCTGGGAGTTCTATGTCGAAATCGGCATCACCCCCGAAAAACTCCGCTGGCACGAGCATGGCCCCGATGAACTGGCCCACTATGCCAAAGCGGCCTACGACATCGAATACGAATTCCCCTTCGGCTGGCAGGAACTGGAAGGCGTCCACAACCGCACCGACTTCGACCTCAGCCGCCACATCGAAGCTACCAAAAAAGACCTGCGCTATTCCGACGACGTATACAAAGACAAATTTATCCCATATATTATCGAAACGTCGGCCGGCTGCGACCGCACCCTGCTGACCCTCCTGGTCGATGCGTATGACGAAACCGAAGTTAAGGGCGAAAAGCGGGTCTTCATGCGCTTCTCTCCCAAAATCGCGCCTATCAAAGCGGCCGTCTTCCCGCTGGTCAAACGGGACGGCATGCCGGAGTTCGCCGAAAACGTGTACCATGAGCTCAAGAAACGGTTCAAGGTCTTTTACGACGTCTCCGGTGCGATCGGTCGCCGTTATGCGCGGATGGACGAAGCCGGCTGCCCGTTCTGTATCACCATCGACGGCCAGACACTGGAGGACGGCACCATGACCCTGCGCGAACGCGACAGTATGAACCAGCGGCGGGTGAAAGTGACGGAAGCTATAGATATTTTGCAGGCGGAGACGGGGGTGTAGGCTGCAAACAGGCGGTCATGTCCAGTAAGGGCAACACAAGGTGCTTGCACCGCACCTGGGTGGCCACACAGGGCCGCGCCTACGCTGAGTGATATTGTCGGTTGGTTCAATAAAATGAACACGAACGATTATATACGACATGTTAAACAGTCGGGCTGGCGACCGTTTCCCGGCAAACTGTGGCAAAGGAACTACTTTGAACGTGTCGTTCGGAGCGAAGAAGAACTCCAGAGAATCCGGATGTCCATTATCAATGACCCAGTCACCCGGGATATCGACATGGGAAACCCTGAGGCGGCGTCCGGCACAACGAACGTGACGACATACTTCAAAGATATACTTACAGATTAGTTAGTTAGATTGCCGGGTTCTCCCTCCGCCGTAAACGGACACCGGACCTGACGTGCATGACAAGTGCGTCCCTACAAGATGTCGAAACCCGAAGCGGGATTTCGACCCACCTGCTCTTTCAGAAGAGCTTGTTTACTAAATACTCCACACACTCTGCTCGAGGGCGCGGGCTATGTCGGCAATGGCCGGAAACATCTTCGGGTCATTGCCCCGAGGATTCCGCCGACGATCCTTCAACGTGTAACCGTCAATCGTTACTTGTGGTGATTCCACCGTGTCCTCTTGCTCCACAACACTGGCCAGTATGCCCCGCTCGCGAATGTATTCCCGGACAAAATCGCGTACGACCGTCTGCCTGGGGTCCTTCCTGGAATATATGAGCCCGATCTCCATTGAGGGCCTCCTTTCCACTTCCGCTTTAAGTCATATCTATTATCGTCAAGAACACCAGTCAACTATAATGTTATGTTAATTTCTCGACGATAAATCCCGTCTTATTTGTCCAGTTATTTACATATCGTTCAATAAGTTATAACAACTCAGCCCTGTCGATTGTTCCGAAAATCCCGGGGTTTCTGCCGTATTTTGTCAGCTGAGTCTGCTCTGACCGACGACAATTGTCACGACGACAGTCCCGTAGGGCACAACGCGAAGCGGTTGTCCCGAGTCATGAAGACAGAACCACTGGACGGTTCTGCCATTCGAGACTTGCCTATATCAGAATCTGCTATTATCGCATTATCGCTCCTTTTACCCATTGACAGGCATTACCTGCCTTCTTTTATTGTACGAAAGTGTAGTTACAGAGCATTTGACACACGGAGAACCAAAATGAAACATGAATTACCCTCTTTACCGTTCGCCAAGAACGCGCTGGCGCCGCACATATCAGAGGAAACGCTGGAGTTCCACTACGGTAAACACCATCAAACCTATGTCGACAAGCTCAACGGCTTGATTCCCGGCACGGAGTTCGAAGATGCCTCGCTGGAAGAGATTATCAAGAAAGCCTCCGGCGGCATTTTCAACAACGGCGCGCAGGTGTTCAATCACACGTTCTACTGGAACTGTCTGAAGCCGGCGGGCAATGGAGTGCCTTCGGTAGACTTCGGCAAGGTTATCAACGAACATTTCGGATCTTTCGATGGCTTTAAAGACAAGTTCACCGAGACCGCCGCCAACACGTTCGGCTCCGGCTGGGCCTGGCTGGTGAAACTGCCCGATGGCAAACTGGCCATTGAGAGCACCAGCAATGCCGGAAATCCGCTGCGCGACGGCAAGATTCCGCTGTTGACCTGCGATGTCTGGGAGCACGCCTACTATATCGACTACCGCAACGCCCGCCCGAAATACCTCGAGGCTTTTTGGAAAATCGTTAACTGGGAGTTTGTGGAGGGGAATTATAAGCAGTAGCTACAGAATCCTGCGGTTCCGGCTCCCTCGTAGGGTGGCCGTCCCAAACTGGTTTGGGGCGGATCTACCGACGGCGGCAAGTAGGGCAGAACTTTTTAGTGGTTCTGCCGGAGGGTCTGGCACAACCGCTTCGGGTTGTGCCCTACGGGGCTGCGGTTCCGACAATGTGCGCGGCAGATGAGCACACCGGCCGCCTTGAGCCGTAGGGACAGGTCGCGACCTGTCCGCCGCATTACCCGAATGATAGACCTACAGCTTTCGTCGCCGACCGCAACTTCCTATCTTCAGTCCAAAGTGGAGCTTTTGACAACAACGCGGACGCCAGCACGTGTACGTCGATGAAGCCCAAGCCCGTGCCCATTAGCCGCCTGGTTGTAATTAAGCTGAGTATCTCAGCCAATTCTGCCATCGGTGCCTTGGGCAACGCCTGAAGCAACCCCAGTATTTCCTCACGGTTCTTGAGATTACCGCATGCCAATTCTCCGATAACAAACGGGTGGCAAAACACCTGTTCATCCGTCAGCAGCTCTGTCAGCCGTAGATTATTCTTACGGAAATGCGAGATCCAAACCGATGTATCGACCAGCACCATGTTTACCGACTGCTGGGACGTCTCCGTGGCACCGGACGAGCTGACTTCTCGCTTCCGCCCAACTCCGCCAATCTTCTCCCACTCTCTCGCGCGATTAACGCCTCCAGCCCCATCCTGATCAGCGATGTCTTCTCGTTCACACCGGTCAGTTTTGATGCTTTCTTAAGCAGCGTTTCGTCTATATTCAATGTAGTTCTCATATGTATGAATATGTATAATATATGCAGATGTGTCAAGGGCGGATTTCAGATTTTTCCTCCTCACCAGGTTGTACTTGGGAACGCACAGACCGAGGAAGGAAAGTCAATGTAAGGAAAATCCGCGTCGGACCTGCCTCTTGAGTCTGGCGAGTCTGAAGCAGGCCCTCAAGACAAGACTTTGCTGTTGAAACCCGAGCCGATTTTACGTTATTTGTATCGAGCGTAGAGGAATGATGCTGTGAGACTACTAATGCTGCTGTCACATCGCTTTAATTTCCGGGCGAAGTTCCTGGCAATGATCGGCAGGCAAGCTGTCAGGGCTGCTCAGAAAGAGAACCGCAGGCTGGGAATCCCGAGTGCACATGCCAAAAACGGCGAGATGTACTACAGATTGCCGAATGGGGAGATTAGCAGGGAGGATCCGTTCTAACAGCCTTCGCTATCCTGCGATTATCA
>CAZLBP010000047.1:0-27243 GCA_964557855.1 uncultured Ignavibacteriales bacterium
TGACCGGGCCATGGCCGTAGAGTTCTTGAGCCTGGGGAAGGGAGACATACACCTCCGCCCCGGCAATCCGGGCAAGCTTGCCAGGGTCGATCAGGCCTGTCACTGTGAAGTCACGCTTCCAGAGACGGACTGCGTCCCCGACTTTCAGCCCGTTGATTCGGGCGAATTCACGGGTGACCAGCGCCTCTCGTTTGGAGGTGTCCAGGGAAAGCAGGTCGCCTTCAAATACCTCGCAGCAAGCGCCCTTGTCTTTGTTGGGTTTGACGGGGCCGATACGCAGGTCGTCGAGATCGATCCCGGTGACGACCACCGGCTTGCGGGACTGATCCGGCTTGCCGCTCTCGTCCACAGGGAAGGCCCAGAGTTGGAGCGATCCGGAGACGGCGATCACTTCCCGATCCTGGCGCAATTCGGCAAGGACGCCGGTTTCCAGCGTGGAAAGGCTGCCGGCCAGTTTCACCGGCTGCCAAGCGCACGGCGGACCGGGCTTCTGCACCACCAAGTCAGCTCCGGCTTGGGACATAGGGCCCTGGAAGGCGCGCTCGACGGCACGGGAAATGGTCAGGATGCTGACCAGCAGAGTCACGCACAGACCCATCCCGAGGATGGACAGTAGCGCTCGGGTCTTGCGGCGCGAAAGTTCCCGCCAGGCGAGGTTTATCCACTTCATTCTCCATCCAATCATCAGCGCACCTCGCTTTCGGACGGCCAGGCCGGAGTCTCTAGAAGAGCCGTCTCTCCCTCCTCGACACCGTCGGCAATGACGATCCAGGTCAGCGGCCAGACCATGCGACATTCGAGCCAGTAGCGGTAAACACCGCTGGGTATCGCTACGATATTAAACAACTGGTTTGTGGCGCTTACCGACGGGCTTGTGTAGCCCAGAAATGACATCTGGAATGGCAGGAGCAGAAAGGCGCCTGATACGCCGCCCATGGAAGTGAAAAAAGAGATGACGAAGGCGACCAATGAAGGGCCCCAGAAATCAACTTGGATGCCGGATTCAGGAAAGAACAACAATCACTCCTATGTTATCGGACGCAGGTGAGACAAACAGAAGCTTGCACTTGCGGCCACATATCCAAAAAAGAGTACACTCTGGATTGTATGCCAAAGTGTACCCTGATTCTTTTTTTCCGGAGATCTGGAAAGCTCTCGGAATCTGTGGCGATACAACTTTAGTGCCTACCGCACCCTCCATTGGTATGTCCCGGGCAACCTTTCTGCGCATTTGCGGAGTGGCCCGGGCAGCCCGCAGGCTTACCGGCGGAATGACACTTGCCCTGGGTGTCGCACTTTCCGTCGCCATCATTGTCAACGAATTGTGGACAGTCGCTGGTGCAATTGCCCTGGTGTCCGCAATCCGCGGGGCAATCTGGATGTTTGGGGCATTGGATAGCGTTGTCAGTAGTCGATTCTGTCTCCTGGGCGGTGGCCTGCACTGCCGGATTCACTACATCGTTAGTACTTTTGGTCGCAAACGCCTGGACAGCGTAGATGCTGCCGGCGAGTACAACTGTGACCAGTACCAAGAGCGATAATTTCTTCAATTCCTTACCTCCTAAGAGTTACAAGTTTTTGTTTATACGTACACTTCTTTGATGTTGCTTTATTGTTCATCAATATCATCCGGTTGAGTTTGAGACTGCAGGCCAGGAATTGATTGCGGACACCCAACGGTGTTTTGGCCGGCGCATCCCGTCTTTTCTCTTATCAAGTTAAACAGCTTGGCCTGTTGCTCTTCGGTGAGCGTTTGCTTTTCTGCCAGCAGGTGGTTGATTACGTGTTCCTGCATCTTGCGCTGGCCGGCTAAAATCTGAGTCTGCATGAGGGCGATGGCCGCGCTGTCGGACTCGGGTGAAGCAATGAGGTCGATAAGCTCTCCTCTAAGACGCTGGATATCTCTGCATAGAGTCTCTGAGTCAGACTGAAACCGCGCCAGGCGAGGTTCCAGCTGTGCCCACTGCTCGTCGGTGACATTGAGGCTTTGATGGAGGGGACATGCTCCATTACAGGCCTGATTGCGGGGTTCAGGGCCGTTCACTCGTTCCTTCGCAGCTTCGACAACCCAGGTTCCGACAAAAGCGATGTTCACTGATACTGAGAGAATCATCAGCAGCGGCCCGATCTTCTTCCACATGATCATTGTCCCCCGCCATTAGAAGCCATGATAAGAGCCAGATAGCTGTCGGCCAGGGAGCCTGACGGCGCGTCACCAAAATAGTCGAGCCGGTAAACTTCAAGAGGGTCAGCCTGTGAGGCGATAGTAGCTTTGGGTTCGGTCGATTTTGCCGTCGACTTTCCCAAAGTAAATCCCAGGCTCAAACCAACAATCAACACTCCGACTGCGGCCGCCTGCATGGAGAGAGGAGCCAGCCGCCACCAACTCAAGGGGTTCCAGAACGCTGGCTGTTGATGACGCATACGAACACGCGCTGCCGCCATTATGCTGGTCGTGAGGTTGGATGGAACAGTAGGGCTGTCAGCCAGCACAAGGACGGATGCCACCGGGTCAACCTCCGCGAGCGCTGCACTGCAGAAGGGGCATTCTATAAGGTGTGTCTTCACCAAGTCCCGTTCCGCGCGTGACAGACGACCGTCGAGATAGTCTGAAATCCTGTTTTGCATATCCTGGCAGTTCATCGATTCTCCTTATTGGGTTAAACGGGCAAGTTCTTAAAATCCCCCTCGAATACTCGTATCATTCCTGAAAATATGGCCGCAGCAACAGCGCCAATTGCTTTTTGGCACGATCCAGTAGCCGCTCAACGGCTTTGGGTGATTTGTCTATGGCATCGGCGATTCTCTTACCGCTCAGGCCCTCGAAATACTTGAGAATTATGACCATGCGGTAATCCGGCGGCAGGGAACGCAGGGCTCTGTTGATCCTGTCGGAGATCTCCCGATGTTCTATCTGTTCAGCTACGCCTGGATTGGGATCGAGAGAGTCAGGAATCTTTGCCATGTAAAGGGGGCGTTTCTTTTTGGCTTGGTCCAGGCAAAGGCGGCAGATGATCTGATATAGGTAGGTCGTGAATTTGGCAGTGGGTCTGTAGCGTCCCGATGCGCCCAGAAGCCGAAGAAAAGTCTCCTGTGTAATATCCTTGGCTTCTTCTTTGTCATTAAGAAAACGGTATGCGATGTTCCAGACCCAGTCCTGATGTCGCCGGACTATTTGCTCGAATGCACCAATATCCCCGCTGCACACAGCCTCCATCAGGGATTCATCGCTTGCATCAAAATCAGGCAATCCAGCGCCTCCGGATCATCTGAAGACTTAGTACGAAAAGACCTATACAAAACGCCCCCATAGCTAACAGGTCTGATGATATCGGCATCGCGTAAGCACCATGAATGGACCCGTGCAATATGTCTACACCATAGGTCAACGGCAAGGCATAGGAAATTGGCTTCAGGAAGGCCGGGAGCTTCTCAATAGGGAAAAACAAACCGCACAGAAAGATCATGGGGAATCGGAAAAAGTTAGAGAAGGTCTGAGCTTCAAACACTTCGCTGACCGAAACGGCAATGAACAGACCGAGAAAAGTCGAGGCTACTGCAATCAGAAATACGGCGGGTAAGAAAGCAGCCCAGCTGACAGGAGCCAAGTCCATAAGAAATGCGGCCATGATGACCGGGACAAAGGCGTTGGCCACGCCAAACAATATCGCTCCGCTGGTTTTAGCCAGCATGAGCAGTTCGAATGGAATTGGGGCAAGCAGCAAGCGCTCGAAGGAGCGGTTTTTCTTCTCAAAAGTCACGGTAACCGAGAGCATCGAGGTGGTACCGAATAGAATGGAAATAGCCACCACGCCGGGAAGCAGTGTGGCAATGGTTCCCAGTTCAGCCCCGGACTTGACAAAAAACATCCCGGTCCACGCCAACGGGAAAATCAGCCCCCAGCTGATGTTGGGCGGCTTCAGGTAATACGTCCGCATATCCTTGAGAAGGATATTCCAAAAGGCTATCCAGAATCTCACTGCCCACCTCCCTTCTTCTCCTTCTCTTTTCGCATTGCCTCAGCTTCCAGTCCAGTGATGCGGACGAAGACATCCTCGAGCGATAGCCGAATTCTGCGGGCCTCCAACACTTCAGTTCCACTATCCTCAAGAAGGCGGATAATCGGGCCGACTCCGATGGGTTGGTCTGATTCAACCCGGATCGTACCATTTTGTTCGAACGCAAAATGAAGATCAGGGAATAATGACTCGACCCGGCTCTGGATATCTTCGATTGAGTTAAGGCACACTATCTGGACAATATGCCGGGCTTTGACGGGCTGCACGAGGTGTTCCACCGTATCAATTTGAATAATCCTGCCCGATAAGATAAATGCGACGCGGTCGCAAAGTCGCTCCGCTTCCTCGATATAGTGCGTGGTCAGGAAGATGGTCGTTCCACGTTGGTGAAGATCATCGATGAGCTGCCGCAATTGTCGGGCGCTGGCGACATCGATACCGGTAGTGGGTTCGTCCAAGAAAAGAATCGGCGGTTTGTGTATGATACCGGCCGCGATCGTCAGTTTGCGCTTCATCCCTTTCGAGTAGCCGGCAAACTTGCGATAAGCCGCGTTGGTCAGGCCGAACATTTCCAGAAGTTCACGGGCGCGTGTCTGCCGTTCGGTCTTTCTTACGCCATAAAGCGAGGCACAGAAGCAAAGGTTGTCGAACCCCGTGAGTTCCGGATAGAGATTGCTTTCGTCCGGAACCACGCCAACCAGATGCTGGGCGGCTCGGGGATTTTCAGTGCAGTCGATACCACCAATCCTGATTGATCCCGTATCCGGACGCGCCAGGCCGGTGAGCATATTGATGGTCGTCGTCTTCCCGGCGCCATTAGGGCCGAGAAAGCCAAAAAGTTCGCCCTTGTATATATCGAAAGTTACAGAGTCAACGGCCACGACGTCCTCAAAGCGTTTGACCAGGCCGTCAACCTCAATGATATGAGAGGCTTGCCTCACTTTGCCTCCAACCGGCGGATATTTCTGTCAGGCCTTTTCAAAACGTGAGAACCTTATCAACTTCGATCGTCCACAGTGCCAATTGTTCCATATTGCTGATTTCTACGCCGTCTATCAGGGATAGCTGCTTTACACCACGCGCTTCCGTGCAGCTTCCGCAGGCTTTGACCTGCCCGCCCTTGTTGATGACCGCCTTAAGCATGCGTTCGATGTTGTAGTAGCCATTTGGCGTTGCCTGTCCCGGTAGCGCACATGTCACTGAATCAGCCATTAGAAAAATCAGCACTTCGTTTTCTCCGGGCCGTTTCTGGATGGCCATCGCCATGCGAAGGGCGTTATACGCTTTCTCCGTGCCATACGGAGCGTCATTGATCACGAATAAAATTCTCATAGACCATCTCCTGATAGTTCATCCATTATTGTAGGGGAAGCATAATTGTCCTGATCAGACTCCTTAATCTGTTGCACGCACGTATGCTTTTTTGCCTCCCCATGGCACTCTTTGATTTGCTCCGGAGTGCATTCCTTCGGCTTGCCTTTGAGTTTCTCGGGTCTTTCGCAGCATTTCTCTTTGTCACACATACTGTTCTCCTTGTTATCCGAACGGTTCTTACTCATCCGATTCCAGAAGATCCGTAGACAGTTTAGCCCATTTGGCCAGAGTCTTGTTGTTTGCCCGGTAATGAACGAAATAACCCCGCTTGTCAGCGATAACCGCGTCAGCGTCGCGCAAAATGCGAAGGTGCTGAGAAACCGCCGCCGGAGTTATCTCCAAAGCGCGGGCGAGAGCGTTGACACAAAGCGCCTGTTCTTTCAACAGCTTCAGCATCCGAACACGGGTCTCAACAGAAAGCACTTTAAAAATGCGGGCCTGCGCCGAGGGGTCAGTCACGGGATCTCCTCTAATTAAGTATCATCGCAGGTACTTTAATAAATTTACCGGGAAAGGTCAACCGGAATCGGTCTTTCTCCTCAGTAGCCAATGGCTTAACCCCTGTGTGGCGCTCGGTTTTATTTGTCTAAGTGACCATCTACCAACGCATTTGGAATACTCCTCATTCACTATCTGCAGACCACATTATTTAAATCTTGACGTGATTACGATAATCGTTTACATTTGTCGTAATTATAAGTATGGATTGAATTTTCCGGGCTAATGTATCCCGGTTGTTGAATTGGAGGTATCAATCAAACGATGACGTCGTCACAAATTACGTTGAACGTTCTGGCATGGAAGCCGGTCCGCACGATTCTGCTGTCGCCAGTGTTTCCCATCGTATTACAAGCTTCGGCTCTGATGGGAGTTGTCATTTTAGCCGTTAACGGTATAGGGGTTGGCCTGGGGTTGCCCGGTGAAGAACTGCTGACACTGCGAAAAACCAATCTTACGACTCTTGTCGTATGGGGACTCTGGTGGCTGGCCATGATTGCGATCGCGCTCAGCTTTGGACGGGCATGGTGCACCGTCTGCCCGCTGGAATTGATGAACCGGATCGGCGATGCGATTGCCCGCAAGATTGGATGGCCCCGAATGAAACTGGGCAGGTTTCTTAAGGCTGGCTGGACGATTGTATTGATTTACCTGATGTTGCAAATTCTGGTTGCCGGTTTCGTTATTCATCGCGTCCCGCACTTCACGTCGATCTTTTTGATTGTTCTGTTGGCTGGTGCACTCGTGACCGGCCTCTTGCTCCGCGATTATCGCTCATTCTGCCGGTCTTTCTGTCCGGCTGGCGCTCTGTTGTCGGTATATGGTCGCTTTACGCCTTTGCAGCTTGAAACACGCAATCCTGCTGTCTGTGATACCTGCAAAACGAAGGATTGCATTCAAGCCTCCAACCGCGACCGCTTCGACAAGCGCAGTTGCCCTTCACTGCTTGCGCCTTTTCGACGAAAGGCATCAGACGGGTGCGTACTTTGTCTGCAGTGTGCGAAAGTGTGTCCGCATGGAAACATGGGCTTTGGCTTTGTGTCCCGGGATGCCGGTATTCGACGTAAAGCCTTGCTCAAACCGTTTGAAGCGGTTTTTGTTATGATTGCGCTTGGGTTTGTGGCACACGAAGTGATAGGAGAAGTGAATTGGCTGGATATCTACTTCCACGCGGTTCCGAACTGGATGTACCAGCTTGCGCCCACTGTATCATTCGGCTGGTATGAAGCCTTCTGGTTCCTTGTTCTGTTTCCATCATTAGCTTGGTCAGTTATCCTGATAGTAGGACGTGCCCTGGGTAATCGTGCCTGTCTGCGGACAAGTCTGCTCGCGGCCGCGGCAGGTGCAGCTCCTGTGGTCGCTGTAGCACATCTTGCTAAGGCTACAGCAAAAATATCGTCGTGGGGAGGATTTTTACCACTCGCGATTAACAATCCCGATGGAATTGGCACCTACCGGGCAATCGCTGAACACTCAATAGCGCCACCCGGGAGCCTGATTGAGTTTTCGTTGGTCGGCTGGGTGATGCTTGGGTTTTCCGTCATAATTGCCTGGAAGGCGTGGAAGTGGATTTACCATCTTACCGATGAATTGAGACCTGCGGCGCGAGCAGGACTTGCGGGCGCTCTGGTGTTCTTCAGTTCAATTCTAATGGTCTGGGTGTGGCCCGGCATATAGATGACGGAGGATTTGAAATGAAGCTTGCCCAATATATGGCCGATCGCGGTAACGGGCTGTTTCGCCGGCGAAGTTTCACGCCATTGTTGCTCCTGCCGCTTCTCTGGCTGGAAAGAGACTCATTCCACTTTCCATTTGATTCACATGACTGGGATTTGGCCTGGGAATTTTTCAGTCTGTCAATTTCTCTCATGGGGGTTGCCACACGTATCAAGACCATCGGCCATATTGCCGTTGGAACGTCCGGCCGGAATATGCATCGGCAGGAAGCGGAAAGATTAAACACAACTGGAATGTACTCAATCGTCCGCAACCCACTTTACCTCGGCAATTACCTGATATTGATGGGCGTAATACTCATGACTCAAAGTTATGAATTGGTGATTATCAATTCGTTCATCTTCGCACTTGCCTATATACCGATCGTGTTGCGAGAGGAAGAGTTTCTTCAGACTGAGTTCGGTGGGCATTATGAGGCATACTCTAAGGCAGTGCCTTGCTTTATTCCCAATTTTAGCCTCTGGAGTCCGCCTGATCTCCCCTTCAACCTTAGAATGGTATTGCGCCGCGAGCACGACACGTGGATGTCCACGATCACCGTATTCGTAATTCTGGAGCATCTGCGCAAGTATCTAATAACCGGTGTGATTGGAATTGACAAGGCGTGGGCGGTCGTGGGAATTTCTATCCTGTTTGTTTGGCTGGTTCTGAAAGTTCTGAAGAAACGGTCCGGACTTCTGCGGGAGCGCCCTGCCTTGGCACGTTCAGACGATAGCTTAGGTGGATGATATGGAATATTTGATAGTAATGTTCGCTGCGCTTTTTGTAGCCGCATTGACATTGTTTTCAGGCTTTGGTCTGGGAACGCTTCTTATGCCTGTATTTGCACTATTTTTCCCGATTGAGACGGCGGTGGCCGCGACGGCAGTCGTACACGGCGCCAACAATGCATTCAAAGTCGGATTTTTGGGAAAGTCAGCGGATAAAACGATGGTTATACGGTTCGGTGTTCCTGCGATCATGGCGGCCTTTGCGGGAGCGGGTGCACTCGGCTACGTTTCACAATTCGGGGACGTCGTAAGATATACAGTCGGATCCAAAGTGGCGGTGATCACTCCTGTCAAGATTGTCATGGGCATGTTGATGATGGTCTTTGCACTATTCGAACTCTTGCCTCGCTTCCGGCAGATGAGATTTGATCGAAAGCGCCTGCTCCTCGGCGGAATCCTGTCGGGATTTTTCGGCGGTTTCTCCGGCCATCAGGGTGCGCTCCGCTCGGCGTTTCTTGTAAAAGTTGGGATTTCTACAGAGAGCTTTGTGGGGACCAACGCAGTAATCGGATTCATGGTCGATATGGCACGGCTGACAATTTATGCCGTCGTATTCATCTCGGTCGGGAATGCCAGTCCCTTCGATTCCGGACAGTGGGCGTTAATTCTATCCGGAATTATTGCGGCACTTACCGGAGTCGTCATCGGCAAGAGATTCATACATAAAGTGACAATGAAGACGATTCAGACATTTACCGGCGTCCTCCTGCTGGGAATTGCTCTGGCACTCGGGTCGGGGATGCTATAATCAGGTTGAATATATGGAACTGATAATCAAGGCGATCGTCATGGGTATTGTCGAGGGATTGACTGAATTCCTGCCGATTTCCAGCACGGGGCACCTGATTATTACCGGGGATATTTTGAATTTTCTGCAACGGGATCAGCGGAGCATCTTCGAGATTTCAATACAGCTCGGAGCAATCCTGGCGGTGTGCTGGGAATACCGGCACCGATTATTATCAGTCATTTCAGGGTTTCACACGCCATCGGCCCGACGATTCTGTCTTAACATCGTGATCGCCTTTGTACCGGCCGGGGTATTTGGTTTGTTTTTCGGCGGAACCGTTAAGGCGTATCTCTTTTCACCAATACCAGTGGCAGTCGCCTTTGTGGTTGGAGGGTTGATCATACTCTGGGTGAAACGTCGACACCACGCGGCCGCAATTTTCCGCGTGGAAGACATGACTCGGCAAGATGCGCTGAGAGTCGGTTTTGCTCAGTGTCTTGCTCTCATTCCCGGCACGTCGCGCTCAGGCGCCACTATCATCGGTGGCTTGCTCTTTGGCATGTCACGTAAAGCCGCCACGGAATTCTCCTTCTTTCTGGCAATCCCAACTCTTGGCATTGCCACCCTGTATGACTTGTTCCAGAATCGGGGGAATATCGATGGCGACATGGCGGGGCTACTCCTCATCGGATTCATTGTCTCCTTTGCCTCCGCACTGTTTGCCGTCAGGGGCCTGCTGCGCTTTATCGCCCATCACGATTTTACGGCATTTGCCTGGTATCGGATGGCTTTCGGTGCTGTAGTCCTGATCACTGCATATCTTGGGATCGTGAACTGGACGAAGTGATGAGCGTACTGATGTTTCGGGAATATGGAGTAGGAAGATTTTGTATGAATGACAAAAACATCTCCGCTATCGGGCTTGATTATGCACCGAACAAGTCATAATGGTCGCTCGCGGATATTTCGCCGGACATGGCTTAGGACGTTTTTCGTCGTCGGCCTGACTTTGATCATCTGGCAGAACGTAATCGGCCAGGACCGTATTGTCCAGCCAAAACCGATTATTATAAACGCCTCGGCTCTCGTTGGCGCCTTTACGATCGCTCTTCCCGATGTGCAAGGAATTGGGTTCGATGACGTATACGGCAGTAGGACGGGCATTTCTTACGGTGGAGAGATTGGTCTCGGCTGGAGTCGTCTCCGAACATCTGTCGTGTTCAGGTACCGCAGGTGGCACAAGGCGGGACGGCCAATCTTACCTGAAGGCGCCACATTCGAGGGTGACTGGAACTGGGATCAGTTGTTTGCCTCTCTGGGTGTCCGGCACTATATCCTTCGGCCTGTTACCATAGCTGCGAAGCCGCTTCCGTTTCTTGGGTTGGGTGTTATCCATAGCAGAGCCTGCGAAAGCGCCGATGGTGCAATATTTCATAGTTCAGGCATGGTTGAGGAGTTACGTGGAGAAGCCCGGCTCCACGGTATGGGCTACTATATTGAATGTGGTTGCGACGTATGTCTTGCCTCCGATTTATCTCTTCGCGCGATGTTGGAATACTCTGATGTGAATTTGATCCTCGAAAACCCAGAGCTAGAAAGAGAATCCAATGGCGGAGGCGGTATCTTTATGGGGATTGCGGCCAATATCTTCTTCTAGAGCGAGCGGGAATATGAGTTGTAGTTTTTTTATTGATAAGTTATTACGAATATCGTATATAGTGATCATAATAGTCAACGACAGAATGAATTATGGATGACGGCGATCTAAAATGGTTACAGCGGGAAGTCTTGCTGGGATTCTGGAAAGTACATATCCTCCAGCATGCGTCCGAACAACCCATATACGGGCAGTGGATGCTCGAGGAGTTGAGGCACCACGGATACGATGTGAGCCCCGGCACTCTGTATCCGATTCTGGCTCGAATGGAAGAGCAGGGGTTGCTCCGAGGCGACAACGCGCCCGAGGCAGGCTCGAAAGCCCGCCGCGAGCTGCTCTTGACCAATAAAGGGGAAAAGATGCTCGAGTTCCTGCGCAAACAGGTGCGTGAGCTTTATGACGAGGTTTTTGAGCCGAAGAGGGGTAAAAAACGATCAAGCAGGAAGTAGGATGCCACTTCATGTAGCGCTGTACATAAAAGAACAATAAGTAAGTAGAGAAATAATGTGAGGATTACAGAATGAAGCCAATGAAATCAAACGCCGCCTACTTTATGGGCATGTGTTTGTTGACCATCGTTGCCTTGCCTTCATTTGTTCATGGAGGAGATCACACTAACGAAGTGGATTGGGCAAAGTTGAATCCTGCCTTTGCAGGTGCGGGCTACGTCGGGGATCGGGAGGTGTGTGCTTCCTGCCATGAAGGGGTCATGACAAAGTATGACAAAACCCCTCATGGCGAGAGTCTGCCGCGGAAAACCCGCCTAAGCCAGGAAGCAAGCGATTGCGAGACCTGTCATGGTCCGCGCAGCCTGCATATCGAGGATCCCGACAGCAGTCTTGCCTTTTCAAATGAGCAATACTCGGCGGTCTGCATGCAGTGTCATCAGGATGGCTCGCGGCTCTATTGGCAGGGAGATCAGCACGAATCATCGGATGTCGGATGCGTGTCATGCCACACGGTTATGGAGGCGAAGAGTCCAAGTGCCCTGCTTAAGGCGGCGAATGAACAGGACGTTTGTGCGACCTGTCACGCCAATGTAACGGCAAAGATGAAGAGAGCTTCCCGTCATCCCGTTACGGAAGGCAATCTGAGCTGTTCCTCGTGTCACAATCCGCATGGTTCGGCCGGTCAGAGCATGCTTGTCAAAGGCGGGATCAGCGAAACCTGCTTCGGTTGTCATCAGGACAAGCGCGGACCCTTCATATGGGAACATCCGCCCGTGCGTGAGAACTGTCTTACCTGTCACGAACCCCATGGATCGAACAACAGAAATCTTCTTACCACCCTCAGTTCCACGCTATGTGTTTCCTGCCATCAGTACGGCGGGCACATCAATCAATACCGATACAATCGGGTGAGCACACCATACGGCGACGGCTGTGCCAACTGCCATATGACGTTGCATGGTTCCAATCACCCGTCTGGCGCAAAATTTAACAGGTGAGGAGAAGATTGTCATGAAAACATGGTTAACAACTATTATTCTGTCGCTGCTTCTCACCGGCGCATTCTCGACCGACGCCAAGGCGCAGAAACAGTTTGAAATTACCGGGCAGCAAGTACTCGGTATCCGATACATCGACCTGAGCAACAATTCCGCCAAGTTTAATGAATATCGTGACCTGCGAAGTGGATTTCAACTTGATGCCCTTAGCTTCACAATCAGAGAAAAAGGCTCAGGGCGGTACCTGGACTTTTCGGGCAGCCGGCTTCTGCTGGACAACCAGTCGCTCGCTGTGACTTTAGGGGACCGCGACCGAGGGTGGAACCTGCAAGTCAATCATATCAAGTCTCCATATCGTCTCAGCAACAAGGCCATGACGCCCTACATATACAGGGGGGGAGGTACGTTTACCGTGAGCGACCGGGTATCGATTGTCAATGACGGCAACGACACGACCGGCACACCGTCGCTGGTGCCAACCACAGACCAAATGGCGTTCAACGATTCACTCGTCGCCGAGTATCTTACGACCCACCTGCACCCGGTTGCACTTGGAACCCGTCGCGAACAAACGTCGGCCGCTATTAGTTTTTCCGAAATGGGACCGTTCAGCATAAACCTGGAATACTCTGACGAGCGCCGCGACGGCAATCAACTAAGCTACGGTCCGATCGGCGATCGTCCCCCGCGCTCCCTTAATAGTCAGATCGTCGAGCCGGTCGATTATACCACGCGCGAGTTATCGGCGCGAGCCGAGTATGGAAGCGCGCGAGTTCAGCTTCAGGCCGGTTACTCGTTATCTTCTTTTGACAACGAACTTGACGCCACGCGTTGGGACAACATCTATTTCACACCCAATGCAGGGGCGGACTACGCGACCACGGTCCCCGGTACCGCCCGCAATGTTGCCGCTTACGGGCAGCGTTCACTTGCTCCGGATAACGTATCGCATCAGCTATCGCTTGCTACCGGTATAAACCCCACGTTTGGAGGCCGATTCACGTCTACCGTTATATGGGCATATATGCGGCAGAATCAGGAATTGCTTCCATACAGCGCCAGTACTCTCGGTGGTGACGTAAACGGGGACGGTCTGGACTGGAATGATACAGGCAAGCTGCCACGGGACAAGGCCAATGCCAAGATGACCACCTTGCGAATCAACGCGGCATATTCCTTCAATCCGCTTCGGCGGCTGACTGTTCGCCCATTCATCCGCTTCTACAATCTTGATAACAATACGCCGACAGAAGAATGGAAATATGTCACCCAGGATGTTGCGGGGACAAACGGCGACGTCAACTATCGCAGCTATCGTCGCAATCTCGCCTACGCCTACCAGAAACTTGCGTTCGGTGCGGAGGCCAGGCAGAGTGTCTCTTTCTGGAGAACAACCGTCGGGCTCGGTTACACAAGAGAGGGAATTGACCGGGATTTTCGTGAAGCCAGCACGGATGAAAACATCTTTGAAATCAGCTTGAGAACGAAGCCGGCGAATCCGGTGTCTTTCTCTGCAAAGTACCGGTACGGAGATCGAAAGGGCGACGGTTACAATTATCGCGTGACCAGCCAGACATACTGGTATACCTTCGATCAAGGCGCCAATGAGGTCGATAACCCGCAGTTCCTCTTCGCCGATCATCCTGACCTGCGCCGGTATGATGTTTCCGATCGTAAGAGGCACGAGTTGAATCTTTCGGGAAATGTCATCGCCAGCCAAAACCTCGACTTTTCCGTTTCGTACCGTTATCGGAATGATGATTTTGACTCCGGTGTCGAAGCTGTCGCACCTTTGATGGGAACTTCCGTTCCCCTGCCGAATCCCGCAGATACCGCAGCCATGACTCCGGGATTGCAAATCGGCAGACTTAAGGACAAGATACATACTGTCACCGTCGACGTTCATTACACCCTTAGTGATCGTTGGACTGTGACGGCGTTTGCGGATCGGGAGGAATTAACCGGCGACGCGCGTGGCATGGTCTACAATGAAAACCAACGGCGTGAACCGAGCAATACCGGCATACAGTCGCCGACTGCCCTGGGTCCGTGGACCGATCCGGACAGACTTTATACGACAATGTCGGATCAGAGCACTAACACCATCGGTTTGGGGGTTGTGTTTGATGCAATTCCCGGGAAGTTGCGTTTGTTCACCGACTATAGTCTTTCACGGACGACTGTGGATCTGGAATATGATGGCTACGGTTCCGATGCCGATTATCTGGGGCGGGATTGGGAAACTTTTCAATTTGGCTTTGGCAGTCCGGAGACAGTCCGGTTCAACCAGTATGAGCTGAATATGGCTCTGGAGTATCGGCTCTCACAGAACCTGGCATTCAAGATAAGCTATCTTTTCAACTGGTACCGGGTACAGGACTGGATGCAGGAACCGGACGGCCCATGGGTTGAAGAAGTTGGCAGTGAGTATTATTGGCGCGATACGTCGCGGGATAACCGATGGGGTAACCGCCTGATATCAATGGGCGGCTATCTCGCGCCGGACTATGAAGCTCATGTTGGATTTGCATCGCTTACCTACGGCTTCTAAATGTTGAGTATAGACATGGCCGTGCAAGCCATACTATGCGGGTTTCAACGCCAGCGTGAACCCGGCACGCAGCCCTGTGCGACGTTCGCAGGCACGCTGCCGGCTAAAGTCGTCGGTGTAGCACATTGAAAGGAGCCAAAATGAAACCTAATAATCGACATTCGCGGGAGTGCAATGATCGCCGTACATTTCTTAAGAAGATTGCAGGTGGAACTGGTCTCCTGATAGTCGGAGGGACTTCGGCCGGCATTGTAACAGCGCCCGGATCCCTTTTTGCGCAGGACGAACATCACCAATAGATTTCCCCTGGTGAGGATCTGATGCGGGAACACGGGGTGCTGAAGCGTATTCTCCTGGTCTACGAGGAGTCGATTCGTCGCATTGAGTCTTCCGAGGAGGTGCCGCCTGAGGCGATAGCCGAGTCGGCACAGTTGATTCGCAGTTCGATAGAAGACTACCATGAAAAGCTGGAAGAAGACTATCTCTTCCCGCGGTTCCGAAGGGCCAATCGGCTGGTCGAACTGGTGGATGTTCTGGTCGCGCAGCATCACGCCGGCCGCCGCCTGCCCGACCGGACGTTGCAGCTGGCAAACATGAACTCACTCAAAGAACCGCAGGACAGGGACCGACTTGTAGTTTCATTGCGGCAGTTCATTCGCATGTACGAGCCGCATGAAGCCCGCGAGGATACAATGTTGTTCCCGGCCCTTCGTGACATCGTCTCTGAGAACGAATATGCTTTCCTTGGAGAGGATTTTGAAGAGATAGAACATGAACGATTCGGCGAGGGAGGTTTTGAGGAGATCGTCGACCGCGTCGCCGGAATCGAGAAGACCCTGGGCATCTATGACCTCAGTCAATTCACTCCGACTTTGAGGGCAAACGATGGATAGGTTCCTGTTGAGGATCGTGAGAACGGACGCCCCCGTTGCTGCTTTGCTCATCCGCATTGCCGTGGGAGCAGTATTTCTTTTTGAGGGCATCCAGAAGTTCCTGTATCCCACTGTCCGGGGAGTTGGGCGGTTTACATCGATCGGAATTCCATATCCAGAGTTTTCGGCGAATTTCGTAGGTGTGACTGAGATAGTTGCTGGAATACTAATCCTGATCGGATTGCTGACTCGCTTCGCGTCCATACTCCTGGCCGTCAATATGCTCGTGGCGATTATATCGACAAAGATCCCGATACTGCTCGGTTATGGTTTCTGGGGATTCAGCCTCCGCAAACTGTCCAGCTACGGTTTCTGGTCGATGGCACACGAGTCCCGTACCGATTTGGCGATGTTACTTGGCTCGCTCTTTCTGCTGGTGGTTGGGGCCGGAAAAATCTCCATTGATTACTGGTTGATGAACCGTCGGAAGAGTAAAGGTCTTCATGGATAGCCATTCAGATTCAACTTCGTCGGAATCTGGAAATTTCGACTCGGGCTATTCGAGACGTAATCTCATCGAGGTCGCGAAGCTATTTCTTCGCCTCGGAGCCACCGCCTTTGGCGGACCGGCGGCGCACATCGGTATGATGCACGATGAAGTAGTCAAGCGTCGGAAATGGCTCAGTGATCAGCAATTCCTCGACCTGGTAGGTGCGACGAACTTAATACCTGGGCCCAACTCCACAGAGATGGCCATGCATGTCGGATACCTGAGAGCCGGCTGGCGCGGTTTGATTCTCGGCGGAATGTGTTTTGTCGTCCCGGCCGTGCTGATTGTAATCGGGTTAGCCTGGGCCTATGTGAAATTTGGGACCACACCGCAGGCGGAGTGGCTTCTTTACGGCATCAAGCCGGTCGTGATCGCCGTTATCGGGCAGGCCCTCTGGAATCTCGGCCGGAAAGCTGTCACGAACACCTTACTGGCAGTCGTTGGTGTATCGACTGTAATCCTATACTTTGTCGGGATAAATGAGATAGCTCTGCTGTTCCTCGGCGGCGTCTTAGTCATGCTAATTGTCAACTGGAGGCGCATTTTCGGACGTCTGACATCGTTTCTCATTTTTCCTCTCAGTGTTGGCACTGTCGTATCCGAGGGGGCGACGGCATTCAGCCAGACAACGCTCTTCTTGAATCTCCTGAAGATTGGTGCCGTATGGTACGGCAGCGGGTATGTGCTTCTGGCTTTTTTACGGGCCGATTTCGTAGAGCGCCTGCATTGGCTGACAGATCAGCAGTTAATCGATGCTGTCGCCATCGGACAGGTTACACCGGGACCGCTTCTGACGGCGGCAACGTTTATCGGCTACTTGCTCGGCGGACCGACTGCGGCAATATCAGCAACTATTGCGATATGCTTGCCGTCATTTGTCCTTGTTGCCATATCCAATCCGCTGATACCGCGTATTCGCAAGTCAAAAGTGGCAGGCAGTTTGTTGGATGGAGTGAATGTTGCGTCACTGGGACTGATGGCGGCGGTCACGTGGCAATTGGGACAGGCGTCGCTGATTGACCCGACCACGATTATCCTGGCATTGGTGGCGATGGCGGCTCTCCTGCGATTTCGTTTGAATTCTGTCTGGCTGATCGCCGCCGGGGGAGTGGTTGGTTTGATCAGGGCATTAGTATCGTGACGAACGCTCGGCTCTTAATGATTGAAGACCTCCATCCGCGCTTCTGACGGGTGCCCCGCCCTCTTATCGTTTCCCGGTCTTTCAGAGATCCGATGGAATCCCCATTAACTTGCTGCCGAGTCTAAGGCATTGTCGATAAAAGCCGCGGCGCATCCCGTATGGCGCCAACCACCATTTCTCGAATAGGACCTTGCCGATATGCCAGGCTTTGCCGATCCGTTTGAGCTTGACTTGCGGCGAAGGTTCTGCAAAGAAATTCCCATAGGCGAATCCGGCCAGATCTTCACCCGCTTCCAGCATGCAGTAGCCATCGCCACAGAAGACTTCCGCTGTGCTCTCTCCTGTGATTTCACCGACGATTCGATGTGCCGCCACTAATCCTTGCGTGTGCGCAAATACACCCGCTTTAGGCAGAGACATCGGTGCCTCAGGATTCCATCGCCCGGGCAGGGGAATGGAGGTTACATCTCCAATGGCATAGATATTTTCAACGTTGGTTCTTAGTGTCCCGCGGTCGACCGGAATCCAGCCGGTTTCTCTTGTAAGACCCGATTGTGCCACGACTTGGGGACAACGATGCGGCGGAATCGCCACGAGTAAATCATAGTCCACTTCTCCTTTGCCGTCAAAGGCAATCCGGCGGCTTGCCGGGTCAACTGATTGAAGTCGGCTACCGGGAAAGTATTCAATGCCGCGCGCTGACAACATATCGACTGCCGCCTTTCCCAAATCCGGCCCGGCGACGGGCATCGGTTGTGGCTCGGGCGTATAGAGCGATACCTTAGTTTTGCCACTTTGTGCTTGCCTCGACAGAAAGTCCGCAATTAGCATGGCTCCTTCAAGCGGAGCGCCCGGGCACTTGTACGGCATAGAAGCAACCACCATTGCAACCGAATTGCCGGTGAACCGCCGAAGGGCCCCGTAGAGACGGCTGGCGTCATTTAAAGAATAAAAGGAATGTGCGGCTTCGCCAAGCCCGAGAATCGCCCCCATGGCCAGTTCGGCTCCAACGGCGATAATGAGATAATCGTATTGAACATCGCCGCTCTCCGTTTCGACCACTGATTTGGTCGTATCAATTCTGGTAGCGGTGGAATTGAAAATTTCAATTTCTTTTCTGAGCAGCGACTGCAATGGCCTGCGAATCTGCTGAACTGTGCGTGTCCCACTCATGACCCACAGAAAAGATGGTGCGAATTCATGTTGAGTGCTGCGCTCGATGAGAGTGATGCGATGTCGTCCAGGCAATAACCGTCTGAGTTCATTGGCCGCCACAATCCCCCCGACACCACCACCCAGAATGACAATTCTCTTTCCATCGGTCATTAGAACTCCTTATCCAGAGAGTCGAAGCAGTCGGTCAGGATACTGAAAGGCAGGGAAACAGTTACTTCCTCTTCCAAATGTCGCTCTCTTCATACCACTGATAGCGTGGTTTGCCATCTTCTTTGTGAATCATGATTTCGGTCACTGTCAAATCGCCATCAACGGATTTCATGAAGAAGTCCAGATCGAACATTTTACCGCCAGTTTCTTTGAAATCGGAACAGGCGAAAAACAGGTTGTCGCCGACTTGGGACAGGCGATCTTCGTGGACCTTATCGAGGCTCAATTGCAATGTCTTTTTGGAGGCAGTATCATAGACCAGAAAATACCCTCCCTTCAGTTTCGCATCGGCATTGACATAATCAGTGATCGCCTTTGCCATCTGTTCTGCGGTCACTTCGGAACCTCTCGGTTTCCGATCTGAAGGATGTTCCGGATGTTCCTGCGCAAAGAGTGCCGCCGAGAGAACACCTGCCAATAGCATGGCCGTAGTAAATCTTCGTGATTTCATTTATAAGCTCCTTCCAATGATGTTTCCATCCGGGTTTTCTTAGTGTCGAGCCGAGAGTGCCCGCTTGCTCAAGTCCACAAGAATTCAGCATCGAATCCGGGCGATAGAACTCCCAAGGCATAACTCAGAACACCATGATTTTGTCGGCCCACACCGTCCACTCGGTCAGTTCATCCATTGAACTCTTGTGGGCGCCGGTGATGAGCTCTTCCGATTTCAATCCGCGCGCATCCATACACGAACCGCAGGCGCCGATAGGCGTATTTTTTGACGCAAGCGACTTCAACATGCGCTCAATGTTATAATAGCCATTCGGAGTCGTCTGGCCTGCTTTTCCGCACAACGAACTGTCGGCCATGAGGAAAACCCGCAGCTCCGTGTCGACCTGCTTACTCAGCGACATGGCCAATCTCAGGCCGTTGTAAGAACGCTCGGTACCGTACGGAGGGTCATTCAGTACAATCAGAATTTTCACTTATTCTCCAGAACTCTGAGTTTTACAGATCGCCTGAGATAATTCGACAGCAGACCCTTACTGGCATCATCTTTGACGGACTCGCCAGACGTCAGCATCACGTGAAGGTCGAGATCCACGTCTTGTGCGTCTTCCATAGGCCTTACCGTCATCGGCAGTGAGGTCACGGCGGCTCCAGGATACGCGTCGAGCTTGTCTCCAACCAACCTGCATGCCAAAGGAACATCGACAGACCACCCCGCGGCAAACTTCGATAGTGACGCACTTTCGATCCGCTCCGGATCTATGTAAATCCATCCGTTTCGATACGGCTTAGGCGACGTGTCATCGGCGGTGCGGCCGATCACAGTCCATACCGTTTTTGTTTGGAAGCGGACTGCTTCGATAAGAAAGGAGCCGTTAGCCTGCTTCAGAGATTGCCCTGTAGCTTTGTCAATTATATCGATAATCGTTTTGGATTCATCGCCCCACGGGCCGTTGTTCACATGGCATGAAAGACACGAAGTGGATTGGCTCAAAATACCTGTTGCCGGCGGGTAGGCAAATGCCAACACCGTCACGCCCACTGTCCCTATGATGACTCCCAGACCAGTCCAATGTTTAAGCGTCATAAGAACCTCCTGTTCACGCTAACGTTCTATAGTATCTCTTGGGTGTTCCGATTTATCCGCCGGGTGCTCGGATGCAGATCCTGTCGTGTCTTTCAGCCCGGCCAGCGCTATCGCCTTCTCGACCTCGGCGCGGATTTCGTTTCTTGACGCACCGGGGAAGTGCGTTGCATAAGTTATGATGCCTTGGTTGACGACAAAGAACTGGGGATTGACCGGGCAGGTGCCAGGCGGTATTTCTGTCCCCCCGTAATTCTCATAAACCGAAGCTTTCGGATCTATCAAGAACGTAAAAGGAACGGTATACTCCTTGGCAATCTTCCTGACGGTGGTTGTGTCATCGCCTAAAAGGCTGATGGCGATCACGGAAACGCCACGATCGGCATAACGAATGCCAATATCCCCGACTTGGGGAAGGACCGACTGACAACCACTGCACAGGTTGGTAAACCAGAGCACTACCGTCTTGTTGCTATAGGACGACAAGGTCGCTTTCGTTCCGTTCAAAGAAGGCAATGTGAAGTCCGGCGCCGGGTCCCCTGTACCGACGACGTGCCCGCCACTATCGCGAAGATCGCTTGCGGAATCCACTGGGGTTGATTTCTGTCCGTTATCGGCCTCGACGGCCGACAGCGATGATTGAGCGTTGGCAAAGGATGGTACTGCAAGGAGCAGTACCGGCAGAGTTGTTTGTAGTAGATTGAGCTTTATTTCCATCAACATCTTCACATCCTTTCGAGTATCATCGAATCAGAATTACGTATGCATTCACTTTCCGGTGCCTACCGGTCGTGTTTCCACTTCAAAACCGGCTTCCTTCCACTCTGCCGTGCCGTCACTCAATCTCATAGCATTGAATCCCCGAGATTTCAAAAATCTCACGGCCTCCTGAGCCAATACGCAGTAGGGACCTCGACAATACGCCACTATTTCCACCGAGGGCGAGAATTCATTGAGTCGCTGTTTTAACTCGCCGAGAGGAACCGATCTTGCAAAAGGCAGGTGCCCGGCCGCGTACTCATCTTCCGGCCTTACATCCAGAATTACAACCGCTCCTTGCCGGGCTCTCCTGAGCAGCTTCTTGCGATCTACGGGCTGAAGTTGAACTGACTTGTCGAAGTAATCGGCGATTATTCGATCGATCTCGGCAATACGTTTTTCTGCCAGCCTCCTGAGACCCCGGAAAAATTCGCACACCTCGTCGTCAGCAAGTCGATAAAACACGTGCACTCCGCTCTTTCTGGCATCGACAACTCGTGCCTCCCGAAGGACCTGGAGGTGGCGCGAGGTATTGGCGACCGACAGGGAGGCCTGATCAGCCAGGGTTTCGACCGTTTTCTCGTTCTGGCACAAAAGGTCGAGCAACTCCAGTCGTTTTGGGCTGGATAGAGCATGCCCAAGGCGTGCGAATTGGGCATAGAGTTTGTCTTTCGTATCGCGGGCTGCTAGCATTAGATATCCCTCATATATTCAATTCTTCAATTGAATATATGTTCATATTGTTCGACTTCGCAAGAAAAATTCCAGGATAGTGCGAAATTCTCTAATCCTTGGCTGAATCCCAATAGAGGCTGGTCGTTCGAGAAACTGCGCGGAGTTATTTTTCCCGCACGCGCATAACTTTCGACATCCTGTAACCTCTTTCTATTATCCGAGTCACTTCACTCGTTTCGGTTGCTCAACGGTAACGTCCTAACCCGTGGAACAGCACGTCGTTTCACAAATGATATGTCTTTGTCATATTTGTGAAATGACGCGGTACCGTAGAAATCGTTTACATTTCCTCGCCAACGTATACGGAATGGGACTTTTTGTTGTCATTTGAGGCGAGCAATAATCAACAACCAGAAACAGAAACTTACCGGCATGTGGCAGTAGGTTTTTATATTCAGAACCGGTTTATTTTTCAGCTTGACCGATATTCTCAAAATGAGTACATTGATTCTCAATATGAGAATAGGGATAACGACATGATTAACAGTCTTTTGTCAAAAACCAAGCGCCGCCTGCTGGCCCTTCTATTGTTGAATCCCGATAGACAATATTACCTGACCGAAATAGCCCGCCTGACCAAAATCAGCCAGGGGACGTTGCATCGCGAAATCAAGCCCCTCGTTAGCGATGGAATTTTGCTGTCGGAAAAACGATCCAATCAAACCTTTTATTCCGCAAATAAAGTCAGCCCCATTTACGAAGAGCTTCGAGGCATATTGTTCAAGACTTATGCGGTCGGAGAGGTTATTGCGGGTGCCCTCAAGTCATATAAAAGCAAAATAGCAACGGCCTTTGTATACGGTTCGGTTGCCAAAGGCAACGATACCGCCCGAAGCGATATAGATTTATTCTGTGTCGGCGATGTCACGTTCGGCGATCTCTCGGCGGCCTTGTCCGGCCCGGAGGAAGCTCTCGGCCGCCCCATAAATATATACTCCATGACGTCAAGCGAGTTTGCCGTTAAGACAAAAGAGAAAAACCATTTTGTGAGCAGCGTATTGAAATCTGACAAAACATTTTTGATAGGATCAGAAGATGACCTTGGAAGATTGGCAAAAGAACCGGTGGTTGAAAGAAGAGCCGACCAGCGCAAAAGAAATCGCCGGCCTGTTCGCCCTCGTCGATCGAAATCTCGATGATGCGTCGGTGGATGCGATAAGCCTCGATGCCCGGCTGCAATTCGCATTCAATGCCGCCTTAATCTGTGCGACAATAGCCCTGAGAGCCTCGGGATACAGATTGCCCGTATCAGAGGGTCATCATGAAAAGACCATTAACTCCTTGAAATTGACCCTGGGCGCCGATTCCACCTTAATTATCAAATTAAACGGATTCAGGAAAAAGCGGAGCAATATCACATATGATACGGCAGGAACAACCTCGCAATCTGAGGTTGATAATCTGCTGGAAATGGCCAATGAGTTATGTGATCGGATTAAGAAATGGCTGAAGAAGAATCACCCCGATTTATTTTGACAGGTAGGGTTCGACTACTGTATCCGCTTTGGAAGAGCGGAAATACCGCACCAAGGAACATTGCACGCCAAGGGGTCCAGTGCGTCATCGACGGCTTTGTGGAACTTGGCAATTTGGAGCAAAAGAACAAGAACCAAAAAACATCGCCGGTCATTCATCTACCGGCGGTATGTGGATCGGTTTACCTAAGAGAATATAGATAATGGATACTCGGAATGTGGACTTTTTGCTTGCGATCAAACTTTGATCTAGATATATTTGTAACTAGGGGTAGAGGTGTCCGCGCTGTTCTATTTCTATCATTATGTTGATTCCGCTACCCAAAGGTGTTATGTAGTAAACATATAACCATTGTTAGGACACAAAAGGAAACGGAGTAACAATGGGCCTGTTTGGAAAGAAGAAGCTGTCCGAGGTCAAAGCGGCTGGTCAGTTCGTACTAATGGTTTCGAAGGGCGTGCAGCAGCACTGGCCCGATATTGCCAGTGATTTGAACGGCATGCTCAATGCCGAGGACTCAATCTCGGATGATCATTACGCCGGTTTCGAGTTTGTGCTGGCCGTCATCGCAAGTCAAATCCAAGCCCTGCCAAACCTTCTCTCTGCTGACCAGGCCAGTCGTGTCCGAGACTACATTATGCAGTGCATATCGTCACCTGATCTGGAGGCATATCCGCGAGAGGCGATTCAGGAGTATCAGAATGCGTGGGACCAATCCCTGCAACATGGCGAACTTCCGTTCTATGGCATTGCGTCAGTTCTATTCGACAAACTCGAGTGTCGAAGTGCCGTGGAACTTGGGGAGGCGAGATTCAAGGACCCCCTTCTATTGATGGCTCTGTCAGAAAAAGTCGTTACTTTCGGAGGTCCCTGGTGGGAGACCACCATTCAACAATACGAACTTGTGCCCTAACAACCGATTGCGACGGACGGTCCCTTTCGCGGCCCGCCGTTGATGCTGAGCGTTAAAGCGAGGATACTTTATGCGGGAAAACGGCGACTTTATTCAAGACCTTCGCAGGGAGATTGAGAACACGCAAGCAAGGCGGCACAAATACGTGCTCGCAAAGCTTGCGTTCGTTACCGGACTGCTGGGTGTTGGATTGGCAAGCAAGGATTCCACAGCCACCGGGCAGCTTCTCTACCTCGTTCCGCTCGTTACTTTCGTTTTCGACCTTTACATTTTGGGTGAGGATTTTTCCGTTAAGAGAGCAGGGCGATTCATTCGCGAGAGCACGGGCTCACCTGATGAGGAGCGGACTTGGGAGAGAGCGGTAATACTTACACGAGATTGGTTCAGCTATTTTGCCGGTCCGCTTTCGTCGGCCCTCGCCTTGGTCGCTGCGATCTTTGGCTTGCGCCTCTTGAAGACAGGAACTGCGCCTGTCTGGTGGATTGCTCTCGGAGTCGTTTTTGTACTGGTCGTCCTTGTTCATCGGACGATTCAGTCAGTCATCCTCAATCGCTTTGATCACCATGTTAGCGACGACAGAAGTAAAAGGCACACGCAAGCTTAACAAGATAACTGGGGCGAGCGCGGGCGAGCGACGCCGGTGGCCAATGCGGACAAGCTAGGCTGACCCGCCACATTTACAAGAGGTAGCGAGGAATAGTACATGCATGAGCACTATAGTCTCTCGGATTTTGTGAACTTGATCAAACTCCACAGGTCAGCAATTGATGGTCTGACTCAAGCAAAGTCGTCAATCAGTCATATAGAATTGCTGGAAATGTTCTGCTTGTCGACCGAAGTAAAGGCGACCCGGTTAACATACGTCATTGGTTCTATGAAGGGTTCTCAGGACGACCAGTATGATGCCACGCTTGCTCGCTTTAGGAAGGCTGGTAATCAGAAGATCGTATCGATACTTCGGTCGAGGCGAAATCTCCCATGCATCGATATTCAAGAATGCATTTGGCTTGTGAACCGTAATTCGGAAAGGGAAACAGGTCGCGACTATGGCTATCCCGATTACGGAGAATTCAAAGACCGACAGTTTATATCTGGCAGGGCAAATGCGTTTTCAATCGATTGGAGCATGTTGCCGGAGAGCGGCGATGAAGTCAACCAAGCTCAGCGGGCATTCAAAGCTTGGAAGGTTCTTACTGAACTCGCTCCCACTGGCAACAATGCTACATACGAGGACCTTGCGAAGGCAATAGGGATCCACCATCGTGCTATTCGCTATGTGCTTGGGCTCATCCAGGATTACTGTCTGCAGAATCACTTGCCACCGCTAACTATCTTGGTCGTTAATAAGCAGACAACTGAACCTGGCGCAGGATTTATCGCTTGGAGTCACGATAACCTTGAGGAAGGTCGTGGTCAAGTGCGCAGCTTCGATTGGACTAAGGTGTCAAATCCATTTGAATTCGCTTCAGACGGCACTGCTGAAAACGAACTTGTCACTCAGCTTCTCGATAAACCCGATGCTTCCGATGAGATCTATACCAAAGTTAAGGTGCGAGGCATGCAACAGAGGATATTCAGGCAAGCCCTGCTAAAAGCCTATGGCGGCCGCTGTGCATTAAGCGGTGTCGGATTCTCAGAGATGCTTGATGCCGCTCATATTATTCCTTGGTCCCAATGCTCTCCTGATTTGAAGATGAATCCACGAAACGGGATTCTGATGCTGTGCTGTTATCATCGTTTGTTTGACATTGGAATTCTGTCCATTGACGAGGATTATCGTGTAGTTTTCTCAAACATGACTGGTGTGAAATTGACCAATGCAGATCAGGCTCTTGTATCCTCACTACACGGAAAGGATATCTCATTGCCGAAGAACAAGGCGTTCTGGCCGGACAAAAGACTGATCCGCAAGCGAAATGAAAGAATTGGAGGATAGTTAAATGCAAAATCAAATGATTGTGGACTATGATGACTTTGGAAAACATTTAGACTACTAGTGCATAGGGGTGAGTTATGGATTCATATCGGGGAAAAGAATTTGAGGCACTATCTTTACGTTATACAGATCATGTAGAATTACTTCGAAAGCTAACTGATATTGATCACAAATGGTTTACACTTAGCGTAACCCTTCAGTTATTGGTTGGCGCATGGCTATTTCAAAATCAAGAAAACGTCGATGACATCATAATGAAGGTCGGTATCTTATTAATTGATGTCGCTTTGATGACGATCGGTATCCGTCTTTTATATCTCAATTATGTTAGGCGCTGTGAAGCCGTAAGAACCCTCAAGAACGTGATGGAAGCATTGGGCTTTACGCAAGAGGGCGTATACTTGCCAGATCGCGCGATTAATCCAACAAAAACTGAGTTCTTACCGCAGCGCCTGCAAACTGAACGCATTCTGCGTGATGGCTTTAGACCTTGGTTTCCACACTACAAATGGGGAATCATCTTCAGTATCATCGGATTTGCTTTTATCATTTTCGGCAAAGAATTGGCAGAATTTATACATTGAGCTTAGCTTGTTAATTCTGACTCACACCTTCACCGCGTTCGCCGGACTCAGGCGCTGGTAGGCGTTGACAATGTCCTTCGTATTCAAATGCGTATAGCCAGCCGTCACGACCGGCGAGGTGTGACCCAGAATCCGCTGTAATATCGCCGGGGAGCCGCCGTTCTGAATAAACCACGTTGCCGCCGAGTGCCGGAGAAGGTGCGGGTGCAGATGAACTCCGGCTCGTTTGCCCATTCTGAAAATGATATGCCGGACGTTGTCTTTATCGAGTTGATTTCCGTCACGGGTGCAGAAGACTAAGTCGCCGGGCAGGTCTTCCCGGTAACGTTTGAGATAGAAGTGCAGGGTCTTGGTCATCCGAGCCCCCATGCCGACCTCACGCCATTTTCGCCCTTTTCCGAAAACCCGAATTAGCCCCGCGTGTAAGTCCACGTTATCGAGAGTCAAGGTGAGGAGCTCGTTGCGGCGGATCATTGTGTCGAAAAACATCATCAGCATGGTCATATTCCGGTAGCCGATGAAAGTCCGCTTGTTCACTTTTCCAATGACCTGTTCGATATCCTCAGGCGATACG
>CAZLBP010000048.1:0-26772 GCA_964557855.1 uncultured Ignavibacteriales bacterium
CGCGATCAGTCCGCGGTTTTCGTAATAGATGGCGTTTTCGCGGGGGTACTTGTCGGTATATTGCCGGGCGCGGGAGAGCAACGTCTTAGCCTTTGTCAAATCTCCCTTTAGTGCATGCGGCAGCGCAGACATGATATAGGAGTTGAGAAGAGGTTTTTCCCCGTGTACGGCGGCGGAAAACTTATAATCTGAATATAGAGAGATAGACTTAGAGAAAGAGCCGCTCATATAGTACAAGTAGGCCACATTGTGCACCAGCAAGTCGGCGTTTATTTGGTCACCGATGTCCCTGTACAACGCAATGCTCTTTTCAAGGTTTTCAATTGCACGTTTGATATGGCCGCATTGGAAGATCACGTACGAGAGTCGATTGAGCGCCCTGGCCGCTCCTCTAAGATTCTCGCATCTAAGGTAGTGAGAATAAGCCTCAATTAGCGTTTCCTTGGCCTCCAGATGCTGCCCCTTTGCAGATTGCAACCATCCCTTGAGGAATTTGGCTCGGGCAAAATTCTCTGTATTGGCGGAATGGCGAAAGATCTCAATGGCTTCGTCAATCTTTAGCGATGAGTATTCACCCATATAGAGTTTTGCTTCACTGAAAAGGATGCAGTATTCCCCATAGTCATCGCCAGACAGCTCGCTCGGATTGATTCCCCTCAGTCTGTCTTGAGCTTGAGCGAACTGACGGTTTCTTATGAGTTTATTTATTCCAATTAGGTGTTGAACTGCTGATGTCGCCATCGCTCTCTCTCGATTCAAAAACGTCTATAAGGGTGATTACCAGAAAGTTATAAAGATCGTAGATGTTATGTTTTGCTATTCCGGCGCCATATTCGACCGTATCATCGAGTCCGGTTTCTGTGGGGTCATTCCAGCCGCCGTCATCCCCATACGGCGTCACCGGCGCCTCATCTATGAACGGCCGTGGGTAATCCGGATTGTGATCCAGCGCGAAGGTCGGTGGAGAGAACAGCACGACGCCCAAAGCCCCTATCACCAGCAATGTAATTACCCTTCGCATATCTACTTTCCTCTACTGTTGTGTGTGTTGTATTTCATAATTTACCTGTCTATCCACGATACCCACCGCAAGCGGTGAGCGACCGCGACAAAACCGTTCTATAGCTTGCGCACGCTGATTTGTAGTGACATTCGATATCGTCCGCAACACGTGAGTTAACGCCCATGCCGAGTTCCCTCACAGAAAACTTAAATTCATTGTACCACTCACCCAAAAGATGATCAACGGGTTATTGTTTGTCAAGAATAAAATCGATGTAAACTACGGAATTGCAGCCGGATAGCCCAATATGCGACATGGATCGTCAAAATGTAAGTGAAGTGTGACAGAAGATGTCACAAACGGCGTTCGCAGGTTGAGTCTGCGAACGAGAACCGACGGTAGTGAAGATGCGCGCAACGGCGATCTCAGGGGCTTGGTCTTTTCACGTAGCGGCGGGGCTCGTCCCCGCCGCTACGGAAACTCGGTGCGGCGCACAGCCGCACGGTTCGCGAGAAAAGCGACGCGCCTGACTTAAGTTGCCGCTACCATTCACGAAATATGGCGTCCGCTCCCGACTAAATTCCTCCCTACAACCCCAGCGCCCGCGCCACGAACGCGACTGCTGCTGTCGCAAGCCCGGTCAGCAGCATGGCCGGCAGAATTCTACCGGCCCGCTTCTTTTCGGGCGAACCGAAAAAGAGCGCCGCCAACAAAGCAATCAGTGCCCCGCCGATAAACCATCCGATCAGCGGATAGCCGAAACGGGAGAGCAACTGCGCAATCAATATCGCGATAACTCCGAGGGTTACGAAAAACAGGTAACCTCTTTTGTTCGCCATACTTGCACTCCTCCTATGTGTTCTTAGAATAGTGAGTTAACAGTACAGGCAACTAATGAAACTGCTGCGGCGCCGCCGACACATTGGCCATATGCACAATTGGTGATTGCGCAGCCAACGAGTCCACCTGCGGTACCCCCCAGCACGCATCCCCACCAACCCTCTAATCCTAGTGTCCTGCGTCTAACACTTCTTTACATTTCAACTGGGCATTTGGGGGCTGCCAGAAATTGTTCTCAGTTGCTAAGACGCGGCGTTTCATGTGCTTTTGTGCGACCATGTTAAGTCAAGGTCATTTTAACAACGTAAAGACATTTATGACGCACTACACTAGATCATCGCTGACGAACGCACCGCCGGTAATATGACCTTCGCGTAGTCCGGCGGGGACTTCCGCGCTCACATTCAACTCAACAAGAACGGTCTCAACTGAATCATCATTTTGCCAGTGTGCGAGTAGCGCCGTGTGGTTTGTCGAATCATGAGTCGGATTTTCGAAGGCAAGCCAAACAACGGTATCTGCTCGTGCAACCTTGGATATCCAATTGTGACCCGGAATTACTTTGTCCACCCTAGATCGATTCTCAGTTTCTCGTTCGATCGGGACGTACGCCAGTTCTCGCTCGATCAAAACGAGTGAGTTTGAGGCAACATAGGTATATCCTTGATCTTCGAGCCAGACTCTTCCCCAAGCAATATCATCGAATAACATACTATGCTCGAGGATCCGGTCGCCTCTAGACTCATCCTGAAATATGACTTCTTGGTCCGTTTCGGTCCAGCCACTCAATGCGGAGATATTTCGCGAATCAGTGACTCGGTCACCCTGATCGCTGTTACATCCGACCATGATGATAATCATAGCGGTCGTAATTAACGTCCTACTTGCCCTATCAGCCAGTCTTTTCCACATAACTTTGCCTCTCTTCCTTAACTAATACAGTGAAATCCGTTAATGCAACAGAAAACTACAATATCGGTGATCTCATTTACCGCACTCCTTTCTCACCCGAGACTCAAACCAGGTTCTGTCCGCGGTACCATTTGTCCAAGTGCAGATAACGATCCAGCTAAAATGCGATTCATTCAAAAACCGCGCCAAAACCGACCGAAACAATCGAGTTTCCCCTTATCTCGCTTATGCTATACTGTTACGGCCGCAGAGGTGACGTGATGAAATCCCGGGTTTGCATAGCATAGAAGCGTTTCCGTCGCGATGAGTGTCGCAATGGTCGTCACACACCCAGATTCTCAAGGGGTTCACTTGGTTAAGATTTCCCCCGGCTCAGTTGACAGGAAATGTGTGCGTCGCAATATGGGTTATGGATACATCGGGACAGCCAACATGAGCGGGAAAGTGTATTCTACAACAACGGCGGCAACCCCGTCACAATCACAAGCAGCACCACGGCCAGCAGAATTAACACCAACGACGTCAAATGCAGCTTCATGCCCCGGGTTGTCAGCGTTTCGACGGCCCTACCCGGCTGAAACCAGTACTTGACCTGGTACCATCGTATTGACCGACCGGCCTCGGTCCTGTGCCTCCGGGATTTGAATCGCAGGAAGAACCCGGCGCAGAACGATATCAAACCGGCAATGAGAACTACGGCTTCCATTTGAATTCCCTACCTAGGTAAATCAAGCGCATTTCAAGACCGGAGGTTCACCCTACCGCACCGCCACCTTTCCCTTCACAGGATAGTGCCGGTTCAACTTCTCACATTCTTCATTACTACTGACACAGAACCAGTAGCCAAACCGCACAAACTGATCGACCGGCGCACCTCCCTTCGAGGCCGGGATAAAACTGCACTGCGGCAGCGCCTCGGCCAGCTTCTGTCCGAAATAATACCCCTGAGGCTTTTCATGTACGGCCAGGCTAAGGACCACGTGCGGTGCTCCCGTCGTGTCTGCGAAAAACACGAGTCTGGCCGGGCGGCCATCCGTCAATATAACGTCGACGAAAAAGTCACATGCCGATTCCATGGTATCGGTGCGGATATCTACGGCAAAGGGGATGGGCCGCCCCTGTTTGTCGATCAAGACCACCGCTTCGGCATAGCCGTTCTTCCCTTCTTCCCGGGCAATCCACGGCGTCTCCGGAACTGCCAGCGAGTCAATCTCAACACTTCGAGATTCCAGTTCAGTCTGTGAGTCAGTGACAGGCGCAAATATGTCATCACCTGTGTCATAAACATATCGCTCCGGCACATAGAGACCGGTATCATTGCCGGCCACGGGCGAGTAGGACAAGTCAGTCGGAAAGTCCAGCGAACGACTGGCAACGACCGGGATATCTGGTTGGGTGAGACGTGGGACATATTTGTCTCGGATGATATTGGTTTCGCTAACAAACCCCAGGAAACCCTTATGTTTTGTCAGGTATGGATTCAACGTGGGAAGCGATGTCCTGGCCGGCTTGACAGTATCGGCAGGTGCCTGGGTGTGGTCAATGTGAACGTCTCGTACAATATACCGTGGTGACACGGACTCTTTCACACTCTGCGCATGATCAAGTGATCGAATCCACCAGGTCAGAATCAGTACTACGCCAAGAACAAGCATCCAGGCTAACAGGAATAGCCTTTGATACGCTGCCCGTTGCGCTATCCCTCTGCGACTGGCCCGGTCGTCGGCCACCAACCATCTCCATGCGAGACGCAAGTAGTTTGTTGTCAATAGACGTCTCATTTGCAGCAGCCTCTACTCTCCAATGTCGGCCAGCGTTGTTTTGACCCTACACATATTTTTTCCCCGGACCCTTTCCAAACACCGTGTACGAACACAACACGTAAATGGTTGCACGAGGGACAGTTAAGCGAAATCCATGCCGAATCGTCAAACTAAACGCAGACACACTAAGCAGTTGCAATTTCCACACTTACATCGAACCACCTAATGACGAAAATAACAAACGTGTACCAGTGCGGTCAATAAACGCCGCACTTACAGTCGCGGCCGACTGATGCTACGTCTAAGTTTTCATATAATTTTCACTTAGCGTGCGACACTCATCAAAACACTGCAGTCGCAACTGCCGAGACCTTCATGACCATCTTCCACCGGCACTTCCAAAGACTGTTTCTCCTTCAATTGCATTCAAGATGCGTCCAGGTCTCCGGTCCAACATTCCCCTTGCCACCCCCCTGCCCATATACTATCTTACATGGACCAAACATAACAACAAAGGATAAACACCATGTGCGGCAGATTCACATTGGCTCTGGAACATGAAGCCCTTCTCCTCCGGTTCGGCTTCTCACCGTTCGAGTTCGATTACCGTCCGCGATATAACGTGGCCCCCACGCAGGACCACCCGGTGGTAGCTCTCATAAACGGCGACAAAGTTATCCGCTCCATGCGCTGGGGGCTGGTACCCCATTGGGCCAAAGACGAGACAATCGGCAACCGCATGATCAATGCCCGAGCCGAAACGGTCGGCGAAAAACCCAGTTTCAAACAGCCGCTCAAGAGCCGGCGCTGCCTGGTTCCGGCCACCGGCTATTACGAATGGAAAGAACTGCCGGAATCCCGCCCCGGACGTAAAGTGAAAGCACCGATGTACTTCACGCTCAAGGGGGGTGAACCGTTCTCCTTTGCCGGGCTGTGGGACCGGTGGCAGCGGTTCGACGGTAAGGAACTGGTGACTTTCACCATTATAACCTGTGAGCCGAACGAGATATCGAAACCGATCCACAATCGCATGCCGGTCCTCCTGCGACAAGAAGACGAAGAGACGTGGCTGGATGACAGCAACCAGGACATTGAATCACTGGTCAATCTGCTGGGTCCGTATCCCTCCGACGACATGGATGTCTACGAAGTATCCAAATTCGTCAACTCGCCGAAAAACGATACCCCGAAGTGCATCGAGTGGGTGGCGTAGGACATCACCGAAAATCCCGTGACTTCAATCTAAGCTGGTCCTCTTCAATCAACAGCGGATAAAACTGCTTCCCGATAACATTTACCACGCCGTCCTTTCTTTCGATGTTCCCCTTCACGAGCAGGGCATGCGAATACAACACCTCATGCCGGAACCGTTTGGCCAGATTCGGCTTGACCACGATATTCGTAAAGCCGGTCTCGTCTTCCAGCGTAATAAACACAAACCCCTTGGCGGTAAGCGGTCGTTGTCTGATGACGATCATTCCGGATGAAAACACGGTCTTGCCCTCCGGCGCATCCTGAACGCCTTGCGCCGATAGAACATTCTTCTTGTTCAATGATTCCCTGAAGAGCGACACGGGATGTCGACCCGTAGAGAGATTCAAGCCCATGATATCGGCGCGCAGCGTGTCAATGGGGCGCATCTCCGGCAAGAGATCAGAGCCGGTGTCGACGGTTACCAGTTCCAGTTCGCCGGGAACCTGATAAATCAGCGAGAGTATTTCCCAGAGAGCCTGCCGACGCGGAACATCAAAACAATCAAAAGCACCCACCTGCGCCAGTTGTTCCAACTGGTGTTTGGTCAGATTCGTCCTGAATACGAAATCCCTGATCGTTGTAAACCGACGCTGCAATCGATCCGCCTCGATTTTCTCCCACGCCGCTTCACCCAGGCTGGTCACATAGCGCAAGCCGATCCTCAAGCAGCGACCCTCGATAGTACAATCCCAATCGCTCTCGTTGATCGACACATGCAACAGTCGTATTCCCTTGCGCCCGGCTTCATAGACAATGGTCGACGGCGTATAGAATCCCATGGGCTGCGCATTCAACAGGGCGCAGTAGAACTCCAGGGGGAAATAGACTTTCAGGTAGGCCGACACATAGACCAGCAGGGCAAACGAAGCGGCGTGAGACTCCGCAAACCCGAAATCCGCAAACGCGGATAACTGTAGATATATGTTCTCCGCCGTGAACCGCTCGATACCGTTTTTGCGCATACCCTCGATCAGCAGGTCATGCAACGCCGCCACCCGTCTCCGGGACTGTTTGTGTCCGATGGACCGACGCAACTGTTCCGCTTGTGAAGGCGTGAACCCGGCCGCCTTAATCGCCACTTTGAGGCCCTGCTCCTGAAAAAGAGGGACACCCAGGGTCCTTTTCAGGATCGGTTCCAGGGTCGGGTGCAGGTAGGTGACCGGTTCCTCGCCGTTGCGCCGCCTGAGATACGGGTGCACCATATCTCCCTGGATAGGTCCGGGCCGGATAATAGCCACTTCGACCACCAGATCGTAAAAGCAGCGCGGTTTCATCCGCGGCAGAGTGTTCATCTGCGCCCGCGATTCCACCTGAAATACCCCCACCGTATCGGCGCTACAGAGCAGATCAAAGACCCGAGGGTCGTCATAGGGCAGCCGGGCAATATCGACCGTGGCTCCGGAGTGTTGTTCGACAAGCTTCAGAGCGATATCGATAAGAGTCAGCATCCCCAGCCCCAACAGATCGATCTTCACCAGACCCATATCCGCCGAATCGTCCTTGTCCCACTGGATCACCGACCGGTCCGGCATCGTGGCGTTCTCGATCGGCACCACCGAACTGAGCGGAGCTTTGGTAATAATCATCCCGCCGCAGTGAATACCCAAATGGCGAGGATAGCCCTGTATCTTATGTGACAGTTCCACCCAGAGATGCACCCTCGTATCGTTCGGATCGAACCCCAACTCTCGCGCCCGTAATGTCGTTTCCTCAGAGTTATCCGAAAAATGATCCAGCCGTTTGGCGAATCTATCGATTTCGTCCAGCGCAAAGCCCAGCGTTTTGCCCACTTCCCGCACCGCCAGCCGTCGGCGAAAACAGATCACATTACACACCATGGCGGCGTGATCACGGCCGTACTTCCGGTACAGGTATTGTATCGCCTCTTCCCGGCGATCACTGGCAATATCGATATCAATGTCCGGCGGCTCTGATCGGGCTTCAGAGATGAATCTCTCGAATAACAGATCAAGCTTGATCGGGTCGACGGCCGTGATCTCCAGACAGTAACAGACGGCGGAATTGGCGGCCGAACCGCGCCCCTGACAGAGGATGCCCTGCTCCCGGCAAAAACGAGCAATGTCCCAAACGATCAGGAAGTACCCCGACAAACCAAGTTTCTCGATAATGCCCAATTCATGCTCCAGTTGCCGCCTCACTTCGGTCGTTATGGACCGATATCGTTTTTTTGCTCCCCGTTCCGTCAATTCTCTCAAATACGCATGGGTTGTCTTACCGTCCGGGACGGGACAATCGGGCAATGATGTCTGCAATTCGGTCAGCTGAAACGTGCAGCGGTCGGCAATAGCAAGCGTGTTCGCCAAAACGTCAGGATACTCGGCGAACCGTCTCAGCATGTACGGCTTCGGTTTCAAATACCTTTCATGATTGGGATAAAAAATGTTTGCGGCCTCATCCAGTGAAACATGGTACTTGATACACGTCAACACGTCCTGAATACGCCGGTCATCCGGCGTAGCCTGATGGACATTGTTGGCAGCCACCATCGGCAACGTCAGGTCCTGCGCTAACGAGGCCAGCTTCCCGCACAGGACTTCCTGTTGCGGCAGGTTATGATGCACCAGCTCGAGATAGAAGTTTTCCCGCCCGAAAAGCTCTCCGTATTTTGAAGCCGTTCGTTTCGCCGACCCGATGTCGTTTTTCTGTAACGACGACTCGAGCAAACTGCCCGAGAGAGCGATAAGACCTTCACAGTGCGACGCCAGGAGATCAAAGGAAACAGTCGCTTCTCCTTTGGGATAAGTCAGGTGAGTGCTCGCCAGGAGTTGACTGAGATTGCGATAGCCCGTCTGGTTGGTGATAAGCAGGACAACTGTGGACCGGTCTTCCAGGATTATCTCCGACCCGAAAAGGGGACGCACCCCGTGCTGCCGCGCCGCCTGGTTGAAACGCACGATCCCATACAAACCGTTGATATCCGTCAGAGCCAGAGCGGCATAGCCCAGCCCGGCCGCTCGTTCCGCGAGTTCTTCGGGATGATTGGCGCCCTGAAGAAATGAGAAGTTGGAGTGACAATGTAATTCGACATAGTCCATACGGTTTCACCCCATGACGCCGGTCAGTCGAACACCCCCTGCAGAATCCACTGCGCCCCCGGCATATCATAATAGACAAGAACTAACTCGTTATCCTCGGTTTCGACTTCATAATAATAACGATCAAACGATCCATTCCACCACTCCCCCGACAAATGCCAGGGGCCGGCGTATTTCCGGATGTTTTGTAAGCGACCGTTTAATCGGGCGGTAACGATCCGGCCCGAGGATACCGAAACGTCTACAGGGTTCCCGGGCGGGTACACGCGGAGCCCGGTAACGGCTTCCCGAACATAACAGGGTTGATCGGTATCCGACGAAGTTGCAGGTTCTGATTTCCCCGTCGGCAGGGGGGCCAGTCGGTACCGCGCTTCCGGCAAAAGTCGGGGACGAAAACCGACACGAAACGCATGAGGCAGTCCGGTCAGAGCAATGTCCTCTACCGGACATGCTTTTCCTTGTCCGGATATCTCCGGCAATGACAACTGGTGCGATAGTACCGCCTCCACCGATTGTACGGTAAGCCTGATCCCCCTGATACCACCACCGGCGCGTCTGTTTTCGGGTTTACACTGTATTTGTCTCATCCAGACAGCTGGCGAGGCCGTGGGAGACTCAAGACGAAACAGACTTTTTTCTTCGGACCGATCCGCAAAACAGAGCGTCAGTTCAACCGCCCGACAACCCCGTCCCTCGTTTTGCAGCGAAAGCAGTACCGGCTGTAAACCATGCGAAATATGCTTTGTCAGGACCATATTACTCGAAATCGGAAAATCGAAATCTACGGCGGTGCTTATATCGTCGGTTGATTTTTCCGGGACCAGACGGTGCGGATCAATACCACGGACGTAGTGAGCAAGCAACCGGATATCATCACCGAAACGACGGGTAATCTCATTGGCGGGAAAGCGGGCCAGCTCACCGACCGTACGCAATCCCAACCGATACAGCTTATCTTTGGTCTCGATCGAAACGGGCAAAACCGATATCGGCAACGGTGACAAAAATGTCCCTTCAGAGCTCGGAGGTACGATCGTATACCGGTTATTATCGGCCGACAAGGAGGCGATACGGCCGATGAGTTTATTCCCGGCAATACCGATCAGGACCGGGTAAGGGGTGGCGGCCACCTCTTTAAAAATGGATTGTATTACCCCCAACTCGCTTTTGTACAATCTGGTTAGCCCGGTGACCTGAAGGAAAAACTGTCCCGGCTCCGACTCCTCCACATACGGTCCGACATGCTGCAACAGATTCAGTATGGCGGCGGTAATTGTCTTTTCCCGATCCGTGTCTCGGGTGAAGAGCCGCAAGTCGGGCAGGCGGCTTTTGGCCCGGGCGGTTGTCATACCGGGCACCAGATGTGACTGAGCCCGGCGGTTGCATGTGATAATCGACGCCGACGCCTCGTCACTTACCGCCACCGCACAGGGTATACGCTCAAGCATCCCGGGGGTGTCTACCAGCACTCGCAAGGGAAACTCGGGCACTGTAATACAGGCTAATCTATCACTATTCATTAAGCACCACCTTCGTCTGCTTCCCGACCGGCATGATCCGGCTTTTGGACACCGTGACCAGGGTCGAGGTGACGGTTTCTCTCGTAACGGTGAATTGCGCCGACATCATACTGGGCGGGATAGCCCGGGCATCGATATCCGTTAAGAAAAACAGTAAACCTTCGGAACGCACCACCTGTGTCCGGAGCCGATGAAACTGCGATGCGGGAACAACACCATGACTGTCGACCAGATCACAAACAACCAAAGACGACCGACCGGATTTGAATACCAGTTCCGTTGAACGAATGGCCTCGCTGAGACTTTTCGGTTTTAAAACCAGTAACCTATCGGGAGAAATCCCATAAGAAATTGCCGATTCCGGAAAAAACATGTTACCGGCATCGACATACGTAATAAGACCATCCGACAGGGAGTGTTGAAAAACCCCATGTGCTGTTGTGTCAGGTCCTGACCCGCGGAAGCGGGGTGTGACCTGACACGTAAAGTGACAGCGGCAGGTCACATCCTGCCAAGGCGGGACAAGATCTCCCGCAACTTCCAAACGAGACTTTTTCAGCATTCCCGACAGAGCGGACAAAATCTTAAGCACTAAACTCGTTTTGCCGCAAGAGATACTACCCGTGAACTCGAGTAACTGCCCGGAAGGTATACCGTTCTCCGGGAATAACTTATCAAAATCCTCGAAACCGGTAGAAAAACAGAACGATCTTTTCCGAAGGCCGTACTCCAAACCTTCCGGCAGTTTGCTGCCAAATTGCCGGCAGCTTTTATCTGTTTCCCCGGCAATTATATGTGGGTTGTGTATCTGTCTCATAGTCATCACATCAGCAGTATCGGTAATTAGTGCACATATGTATAGTACACTGTAATATGCGATTTTCTCCCGCCGGGACAATCACATTAGCGTAACAAAATCTGATCCCAATCGCCATTGACTGGCCCGCTCTCTCTCCCTACCTTGCCCATAACCCGAAAACGACACAAACAAGCTGACCTATGATAGATCTTTTTATCCTCTTAAGCTTCATTGCCTACAGCATCGCCAACGGTTTTCGTAACCGGGCCAAAGCCTCCCGGAACATGGAAGAATACTTCCTGGCCGGGCGGACTATCACCGGCTGGCGGGCCGGCTTCAGCCTGGCGGCCACTCAGTTCGCTGCGGACACCCCGTTGCTCGTGGTCGGCCTCATTGCCTCCGGCGGCATTTTCATGCTCTGGCGTCTCTGGATTTACGGTTTCGGCTTTCTCATTATCGGCTTTCTGCTCGGACACGCCTGGCGGCGTTCCGGCGTGATCACTGACGCCGAACTGACCGAGATTCGCTACAGCGGCCGCGGCGTCGTCACCCTGCGGGGCCTCAAAGCCGTCTACTACGGCACTATCATGAACTGCACCATCATCGCCATCGTGCTCATCGCCGCCGGCCGCATCAGCGAGGTCTTCCTCACCTGGCACGAATGGCTGCCGTCGTGGCTGTATCAACCGATCTACGAGACCGTCACGTTCGTCGGTGTCTCGCTGGCCTCGGGCGCCACCGGCTTGGAGACGTACGTTGCCACCGCCAACAACATCATCAGCATCATTGTCATCCTGGCCTTCACGGCTCTCTACTCTATGACCGGCGGCCTACGTGCGGTGATCGCTACCGACACCGTGCAGTTCTCTATCGCCATGCTGGGGACCATCGCCTACGCCATAATCGTCATAGTGGAGTCGGGCGGTTTCGGTCAGATAGTGGATAGGCTGATTGATATCTACGGCGCGGCTGAAACCGGCCGCATTCTCTCATTCGCACCCACCGGAGGCGAAGCGCTGCTGCCGTTTCTCGTCATTATCTCACTGCAGTGGTTGTTCGAGAGAAACAGCGATGGTACCGGCTATTTCGCCCAGCGCATGATGTCCTGCCGCTCCGATCAGGATGCCCGCATCGCCGCCCAGGTTTTCACCTGGCTGCAAATCTGTCTCCGCAGCCTCGTGTGGCTCGTCATCGGGGTGGGACTGCTCATCGTTTATCCGTACACACCCGGGCAGACCGGCGGCGAGGAATTCGTAGCCGGCCGCGAGCTGCTGTTCGCCACCGGCATTAAGGATCTCCTCCCGCCGGGCATCACCGGCCTCGTTCTGACCGGCATGCTGGCCGCCTTAGCGTCGACGCTGGATACGCACCTCACCTGGGGCGCCGGCTACTGGACCAACGACCTCTACCTGCGCATCATCAACCGCACCTGGCTCAAACGAGAACCGCGTAAACGCGAACTTGTTTTCGTGGCGAGATTGTCAAATGTGCTCCTCCTGCTGTTGGCCCTGGCCGTCATGGCCAATCTCGGCTCCATTCAAACCGCCTGGTATATCAGCCTGCTTTTTGGGGCCGGCACCGGCGGGGTACTGCTCCTGCGTTGGTTGTGGGAACGGACTAATCTCTACTCCGAAATGGCGGCCATCGGCATATCCCTGATCATGGCGCCGATCATCCTGCTGACCACAGAGGAGGAGTGGCTGCGATTGCTCCTCATGTCGTCAATTTCCACTATCGTGGTCATCATTATCACCCTGCTGACACCAAAAACAGAGCCACCGGTACTAAAACAATTCTACGAGCGCACGCATCCTCCCGGCTTCTGGAAAACGACGGCTCAACATGCAGCCACGACCATCGAGCCGCCGGTGACAAGATTGCGGCAGGGTATCTACCTTGCAATCACCGTCAGTTTGTCGATTTACCTGCTGCTGTATGGTTTCTCCCGCCTCATGTTTCCACTTCCCGGAGAGGGTTATCTGCACGGCAGTATCGCCACCACTCTCGGCCTGGCCAGCATCGGCCTGTGGTGGAACAAAACGCGCCATCGTCAAATGTAGGTCGGAACCCCTGCGGTTCCGACCTATTCCTTAGACAAGCCCACCCTTTGATCCCCTCCGAGGAGGGAAATAAAAAGACCAGTGAAAAGTCTGGTTTCTCACCGACTGCGTCGGATCGGAACCCGACCTACAGAATTACAAGACCAAACGTAGCATAACCGAGCCCCACATCTACAACCGGATCCACGTTTTCCCCACCACGGGCGGCGGCCCGCCGCGGAACAAGTAATCGACCATATAGGACAGGTCGGCGATATCAAACGGTCCGCCCGGACCGGAAGCACCATCGAAATCACCGCGCCAAAACGGATATAGGGGCGGCTCACCGGTCTTGAAGAGCCAGTCGATAAACGCCGTCAGGTCGGCTACGTCGACCGAAAAATCGCCGTTGTAATCACCGGGCCGGTAATTGAAATCGAGGTGGGCAGGCCCGTCCCCCAACGCGTATACGGCGAGCTCTATACCCGACGTATCCGTTTGCACGACCTTGTCGCTGAACCCGCCTTCATATACGGTGGAATCCTGATATGCGACAACCATGGCACACCCGGAATCAACAGTGATTGGATTGGCAGCGCCGTGATATAAATCGAGCGTCGCGGCGTTATAGGAATACATATATCCCTCCGTTACCCAGCCGCCGGCCGCCAGAAACGCTATGTCATCGGGACCGATCGTCAACTGGCCCGGAGAACCCCCGATAGAAAAGTCGTCGATTACCTGGTCGGTTGCCGGGTTTATGACGTATATGTGACCGAACGAAGAAAAGTAATCGCCGGTGCAAACAACGTGTACCCGTCCGGACATATCCAGCGCCAGGTACTGGGGATTCTTGCTGACGTCAACTTCAGTTGTGACGCTGTCGCCGGCCAAATCGTACACGACGACTTTTCCCTGACCATACGTAAAACTGCCGAAATCGAAAGCGGTTACGGCAATGTAAGCTTTCGAGCCGACAATAAGAATCCCCTCCGGGCTGACTCCGACCGAATCTTCATGTACGATTGTACCGCTCTCGACATCCAACCTGGCCACGCCGTTATACAGCATTTGCGTGACATAAGCGTATCCGTCATCGGAAAACGCCATCCAAAAAGGATTAGAACCGGCGCCGGTGCCGATAAAGTCTACCATTGTCTCCGTCGTTAGATTGATAACCTGGATCTCATCGGTGCCCGAGTTAACGACGTAGGCGAGGGTGTCCCGAACGACAATCTGGTTCGGGTAACACAACACGTCCGAACCGAGGGGCAGGATATCATTCGTCACCACGCCGGCAGTCAGATTTATCTTCGACAGCGTTTCCCCCGAGGTATTGATGACGTAGGCCGTTTCATCGACTGCGAAGGCCACACCGATGTGAAGAAAAATAACAACCAGCAAGCTCAGCCGGATATGGTGCATTGAGAGCTCCTTTTGAACATGGAGGTTCATGATTATCATCTAGTCCGTCCCGGATCGGCCCCAAATAACACCTGCAGGCCCACATCCCATTCACGACCGGGCATAGGGTAATGGGTCAAAAGAGTATAGTCCTGATCCCGCCAGTTATAGACCTTGATATCACCTGATATACGCCACCGGTCGGCAAGGTCAGCACCGAATCCGAGATCGATATCGTCAACGCGATACGCGTCATACCACTTCGTATTGCTCGGCAGAGCATAGCGCTTATCGACCAGCCGTACGGCATACGCGGCAAAGAAAGAGTAGTAATGCAGATCAATGTTAAGCCCGGCTTTGAGATTGGTGACATAATGAGGAGCAAATGTCAACTGCTTGTTGTAAGAGTTCGGTCCGGGCCCCCGGTTCAGGGGAGTTGTTACCGTGTTCTGGTACGTCAATTCAAGTACGTGGTCGAAGAAGGTTAACTTGATTTGATCCTCGTGACCGTTGATGCGAGCCGCCGCCAGATTAACCGGCTGCCACACGCCGCCATACCCCTCTTGCCAGACGACTATGTCACTGACAAAAGAATGGAAATACGTAACTCCCCCGCTGAAGCCGATAATTCCCTTCGAACCGCTCACCTCCAGCCCTATTTCGGAATGCTCCGATCTCTCCGGCCGCAGGTTGGGATTACCCCGCGAGCGAGCGTCACCTTTCCAGAATAAAGCATTGATCGAAGGTAACCGAAACGACTTGCCATAGCTGGCCCGAAGTATGATTGACACTCTACCCCCTTTCGAAACGGCTACCCCGACTTTGGGAGACCACTGGCCCACCGCGTGCGATGGTCCCGGATCCTGCCACGAAGTCGAATCCTTCTCTGTCTCCGCCCGGTCATATCGCCAGGCGAAATCCAGAGCTGCTTCATCAAAAAACAGCGGATCGGGCAGGACGAACCGCTGTTTCCCGATCACGAATCCTGCATAATCGTCGCGCGTTGCTTTGCCCATGCTCAACTGTGGCCGGAAGTAATCGGCATGGTACAGAATGTCGCGCGAAAGCTGCAGGCCCGTGTGGATCTCGTTGCCGGGCCATAAATGCGAGTAATTGGCTGCTTGGACAGTGAAGATGTCATTAGTGTGTTGACTCTCGAACCGCTCGGCAAACGACCGCGCGGCCAGATCCCAGTAGTATTGCTCGAATCGAGAAAACCCGACCTGGGCTTCCCAACGACTCGCCTCGGACTGTTCCAGCTCGAATAGGGCAGTCAAATGTTTCCGACGATCCTCCACGAAAGCACGAGCGTTCTGATCTGAAGCGCGGTCCGGCAGACCGTTCCTCTTTCGAAAGACCTGCCCGGAGACCTTCAACCGCGAAAGAGACGAGAGCCGGTAGATGCCGGAACCGAAGTAATTGTATGAATCGGTCGAGTTGTTTATACGAGTACCTTCGTACACCTCGTTCTGCGGTGCGACCGTATAACGAAAGTCGAAATCGTTGTCGGCGCGGCTCGCGCTGTAAGCGAGTCTCGTGGACAGGTCGTCCCACCCGATCAGGTTGGTGGCCGAGATCCGCCTCGTTAATGAATTCCATCGCCCCCGCCTCACATCGGTCTGCAGCAGCAATTTGTCGGTTACGGCCCGCTGCAAAGTGATGATATTGATGACACCGCCCAGAGCGTCCGGACCGAACTCGGCCGAGGCTCCCCCTTTGTGAATTTCGATCCGCTCGACCATCTCAATCGGCAGCGTGTTCAAATCGGCCACGCCGTTGCCCGACGGGTTGGCCTTCTGACCGTCAATGAGCACCAGCACATGCTTGGGATCAGCCCCCCGGATACGCACCTGAGACCTGCCACTGGCGCCGCCGCTCTTCTCCACAATGACACCCGGCACCGACTCCAGAGCTTCAGAGACGCTGCGCGCATGAAGAGTCTCTATCTGCTCGCGCTCGAGAACTCTTACGCGATCACTGCTGAGCGGTTCTCGCCTTCCCGTCACGGTGATACCGTCAACCTGATACGTCTTACGCTCAAGCGGTACGGATACTTGACGAGTTACGTCCTCAACAATGTGAACCGGGTCGCCGACATATGCGGTAAAACCAATCGCCGTCACTTTGAGACGGTATACGCCCGGGGGCAGGTTGTCGACACTGAATGATCCGAAGTTATCGCAGACTTCCTGGAAATCGGTGTCTTGCAGTTGAATTCTGGCCTGCGCCACGGGACCGCCGTTTTCGGCATCATACACCCGCCCTTCCAATTTGGCGGTCGATTGAGCCCCAACGGACGCCGAATCCAGCAGGACCAGCAAACTCCAAAGCAGACATTTCCAGATGAACGCCCCTTTGCGACCAATACCGGCGAAAATGGTACTCGCGAGAGGATCGCTGAACAATGGTCTCGCTTCGGACACCAAGCTGCCCCAGACTCCCATCGCGCCTGGACCGGACCCGGCTGAGAAGCGAAAAAAAACTCGCCTCATGACTATGTCCTGTGTCGTCACGGGCGAAACCGATCTGCCACCGGTCAGCCCGCGCTGACAGCAACAACAAGAAGATTTGGCTACGGCAGGTTTCCTGGCTTCGGCATCGGTCCTCTGCCGACGCCTTCCCCATCTTTCCGATGAGTGGCCTTGTGCCGACAGAGTAGCCGTTACAGTAGCGGGGCTGCGACGGATTCGCACCGTCTTCCCTTTTACCTGTTCACGGCGAACAGCACCGTAACGTTGTGATCACAAGTTGTGCCACTTGATGACGATTGTCAAGTACAATAAAGATACCCAGAGAGGTGCGTTCTATCCTTAAGGTAAACCCGTCCGGCAATTCGCCTGCATACGAGCGAGGAAAGACCCACCAAAGAAACTTGCTTCCCCTTGATCGGGACAGTGACGTCAGTGATACCCGCATAAATAATGTGAAAAAAATCACAAATTTCTCTTGACAGCTCCCGCCCGGGCTACTAAACTTGATAAAATGAAAATGAATTTCAATTTCATTTAGGTTTATGTGATGAAACTGTCAAAACGTACACATATTCACCTCCTCACTCTTGGTGCAGTTTCATTGGGGGTCCTTTTCTCTCTCGTTATGTACAACATATCGTACTTCCGCGGCCTCCACTCACACATTCTGCCGGACGGCAGGATCGTCGCACACAGTCATCCATGTGAGCATAACGGCAAAGAGGACCGAAACCATGACCACACATCAAACGAATTCGTGGTACATAGCTGTGCCGGGCAACTTCTACAGGCTTATTGTTTCGAATTCTACTGGCAACCACGGCTCAATGAGCTAAGGTGGGATCAGCCCAAGATCTATGCAAATCTTGCCCTCTCGCAATCGGTAACAAAGCTGCCGTCCTCAAGAGCCCCACCACACCTCCACCCTGTTCCCGAGATTTGATTCCACGAAAACACAGGAAGAAGAAATAAAAAGGAAATGGCATCATGTGTAAGCATCTACTAATAATACTGCTGTTTGTATCGATGACTCATGGCATATCTGACGCCCACGGTGGGAAGATCACCGGCGTCGTAACCGAAACTGCGACCGGGAGTCCGGTACCCTTTGCTACGCTGCAAATCGAGGGGAGCAAAAAGGGCACGATCGCCGATTCCACCGGTGCGTTCACGCTCACCCATGTACCCGAAGGCGCTCTTGATTTGGTTATTTCCGCCGTTGGTTTCCAGACCCGACGCCTCAGAGTAGAGATGACGACCGGCCAGGAAGTGACACTGAACACCTCTCTCAGGTCCATACAGGTTGAAACCGGCCAGATCGTTGTAACCGGCACGCGGACTCCGCGATACGTCAAAGATGTTCCCATCTTCACGGAGGTCGTGTCCAAAGCCTCAATCGAAGACAAGTCGGCGCAGAATATCTTTGAAGCCCTTGAGGGAGAATCCGGCATCCGGGTGGAACAGCAGTGTCAGGGCTGCAATTTCGCGATCCTGCGCATGCAGGGTCTGGGGGCTGATCACACGCAAGTACTTCTGGACGGTCAACCGGTTTACTCCGGCTTGGCTTCCGTGTATGGACTCCAGCAGCTCAGCACGGCCGACATTGAACAAATCGAAATCGTCAAGGGAGCCGGGTCGGCCCTGTACGGCAGCAACGCCGTCGCCGGAGCCATTAACATCGTGTCGGCGATCCCGCGCAAAGCCGAAGGCAGTGTCGGTATTGAGCTGGGCGAGCACGGCACGAACAAGTACAGCTTCACGGCGAGCACTCGCAAAGAGAACGTCGGTATGTTTCTGTTCGCGCAGCAAAGTGAGCAGGAGGAACTCGATGAAACCGGCGACAACGGTGCTCCCGGAGGTGTAAACAACCCCGACGGGTGGATTGATCGCGTACGGGCCAACCTCAAGAACGTCGGTCTCAACTTCTTCGTGGACAATCTCATAGTGGCCGACCAATTGGTCATCAGAGGTCGTTTGCTCAACGAAACACGTCTCGGCGGCTGGCTGACAGACAATCAATTCGAAAACCCCTTCGCACCCGGAACGGAGCGGATCATGACGGACCGACTTAGCGGGCAAGCTGAGTATTCCTTTTGGCTCGCCGGCGGATCCGAGGTAAACGCCAGTATCTCTCTGACGAATCACAAGCGCGATGCTACCAACGATACGTTTTTGAATGATTACGAAGAGGCGTTCGGCGAAGGCCCACCGGTTGATCTACTACGACCCTATATTGCCGACGAAAACCTTCTCAGTACCAATCTCAATCTGGTCGTTCCGGTAGGTAGTCGGCACCGGATTTTGACCGGCGTGCAGTTTTCAAGGAACTCTCTCAAAGAGAGCGGTATGTACCTGGACCTCGGCACTCAGGAGCCGTATAGCTCGGTATCCAGGAAGCGCGCTCACGAGTTTGGCGCCTACGCTCAGGACGAGTTCGCAGTCTCAGAAAGACTGGAACTGGTCGTCGGATTGCGCTACGATTACCATAACTCCGAAGATGAGTTTCGCGGATCCGGAGATGTACTGCCGCAGGGTCTCGAACCTTTGGAATACGACGAATCGACTTTGAACCCCCGCGTCTCTGTCAGGTATTCGGTGTCGGATGCACTCATCCTGCGTGGCTCAGCCGGTAGCGGATTTAGAGTGCCCTATGGCTTCTCGGAAGATCTGCACCTTTGCAGCGGCTCGCCAAGAGTCTATAAAGGCGGCAGCCTGAAACCCGAACAGTCATTCAGCTACTCCCTGACCGCAGATTACGCCACCGGTTCAGTGTCCTCGAGCGCCAACGTCTACCGCACTGAGTTGACTGACGCGATCGCCTTCGCAGAAGCCACACCTGATGTGTCTGATCTGGGTTATACGTATCAATGGGAAAACATTGACAATGCCTACGTTATGGGCCTCGAGTTTAACAGCTCCGCCTCAATAACTCCACACCTCGTGTTGAGCGCGCGCTTCGAACTGTTTGCTGGAAAGTATGCTAACCCCCGGGGAGATTGGCTTGGAACGGAATATGAAGAAGTCAGCCGGAATGTCTCACGCTATCCCCAAACGTCCGGTGGCTTCAAGGCCGACTATACGGTTAACGACTGGAATCTCATAGTCGACGCGGATTACAAGGGGAAGATGTACATTGATCTGACTGAACCCGCCGATCCCGCGAACATCAAGATTCACGAAACGGGATCATTCGTCACTTTCAATGCCAAACTGAGCAAGAAACTGTTTGACCGCTACCAACTCTATATCGGCGCCAAAAACCTGACCGACTATACCCAGGAGGAGAAGCATATCGATGATGCCGCATTTCTGTATGCACCGGTGTATGGTCGAATTGTGTATGGAGGTATCCAGGTATCGCTGTAACCCTGATATATACAGCCAAAGGTGCATCCGTGAGGCGTATGCCACAATAACGTAACTGCCGATAGCCGCGACATCGGAACCACGCGCTTTCACGGCAAACGCTCCGGAGACACCCGAAGCACAGAAAAACTGGAGCAAAGCTTTGGAGGAAACCAGTTATGGATGAATATTCTGACATATGGAAGCAATTTGGACGTGTTAGACCGAGTCATTGCGCTCTCCACCACTTGATAGCCGTGAATCAGATTACGGATGAAATGGGTTACGCTCTTTGTCCTGCCGTCGCTGATTTCCTGAAATTGCGCAAGAAGAGCGTCTCCCAAACACTAAGTAACCTGACCAAAGCCGGTTTTCTGATAAAGGACCGGAATCATCGCTACCGGCTCAGCAGTACCGGGATAGAGATTGTCAATACCGTCCTGGCCAAAAGGAACATCGTTATGCAGTTCCTCACCGTCATCCTTGGATTGTCACCCGCGGAGGCTGCCGCCGATGCCTGCAAGATCGAACATCTGGTCGGCCAGGAGGCTGCTGATCGTCTTACGGCCTTGGTCGGACTGCTTAGAAACGGGTCGCCATCCTCGAAACAACTGCTGGCCCAACTGGAGGAAACCAGGGTTTTCTGCAATCCCGCGGAATGGTGCGAAATGTGCAGCGCCCGCTGTTACTACGCTGTTCGACCCAACCGGCTGGAGACCGCTGTTTAGGACCAAAACCAAAGTGTGGATTCCTGGAAATACGGTCTGCCCACCTGTGGAACTGCAATTATGACGAGAGAACGAACAATACACAGCTGCCCGCCCTCTAGATCCCCTCCCCAAAAAAGTGCGGATCCAGCGCCACCTCTTTATCCGTCGGGCCGGCATCGTCTTGCATGATCTCATCCAGAATCCGCCAGGCTCGCTCCGGCTCGCCCAGCAGTGCATAGCAGCGCGCCATGTTGTACTTCGCCTCGGGAATGAGCTGTCCCCGGCTGCGAACTTCATTCAGCAGCCGGTGAGCTTCTTCCTTTTTCTCCAGCCCCGCCAGCGACATGGCGCGAAAGATCGCAACCTGGGTGTTCTCGTCCAGAGCAATATCATGGTCTTTTGTCAATTCGATGGCTCTGGTAAAATGCGCTCGGGAGGTGTCGTTGTTCCCGCGCATCCTCTCCAACAATCCGAGATAATATTCGGCAACGAAAGGAAAGTATCCGGCTTCAATCGACCGCTCATACTTCTGCGAGGCGTTTTCGAATTCGCGCTGGGCAAGATAGATATTTCCGGCTTCGATCAGACAATTGGGGTCGCCCTGATGCCTGCACGACAGATTGAGATTAGTCAGCGCCTGACTCGGCACACCGAGTTTCAGATAGACGAGGCCCAGGTAGTAGTACGCCCGGCCGTAGTCGGGTCCCAGGTCAATGGCCCGTTGTAAGACGGATATGGCCACGCTGAACTGCCGCTGATTGAGCGCCAGCAGACCCAGGAGCAGCAGCGTTTCCAGATCGGTCGGTGCGAGTTGCAGCGCCTTGCGAGCCCAGGTTGTTGCTGATTCAAGCTGGCCCTGCGAGTGTTTTAACCAGGCCAGGGTCCGGTAGCCGATGGCGTATTTGGGATTGATATCAACCGTTTTCAACAGCAGCTGTTCGGCCTGTTTGAACTGACCAGTGAACATACAGCAACGGGCCTTCGAACGATAACCTTCAGGCAGCTTGGGATTCAACTTGATGGCCAGATCGGCTTCCGCGACGGCATGCGCTATCTTCTCCGGCGTCCGCTCATAGTAGGCCATGTACTGAAACGCATAGACGTCAGACAAACCGGCATGAGCCAGCGCGAAGTTCGGGTCGATTTCCAGAGCATTCCGGTACATCTGCTCCGCAAACCTGAGATCCTCCGGCTTGTTCGTCTGATAGTAACTCTTGCCCTTCAAATAGAAATCGTAGGCCGATACATCCGGATGAAACTCCTCTGCCACACCCACCAGATCCGACTGGGACACCTCGACCAGCTTCACCGATATCTCGTTCGAAGCCTGTGACAACAGATCAAACAGATTATCCGTTTGATCGAGGAAGTTGTCGCTCCAGATGACATTGTCACCTTCGTCGCCATATATGCTCAGGTTGAGCCTGACCTTTTCTTTGAGCTTCATCAGCGATCCGACCACAACGTAGTCGGAACGGCATTTTTCGAACGTCTCCTTGATGTTGCGCTTGTACGTTGTCGCCGGTTCCGCTGAGACAACCAAGTCGGTCCGGCGTGAGATATCACGGATAACGTCATCCGTGAACCCTTCACAGAAATAGCTCCACTCCTCATCGCCCGAGAGATTCTTGAGGTCGATGACCGTCACGGTTCGGTGAGGTTTCTCATAAGTGACCCCGGCCGGGACGCCCTTTTCGAGGCACTCCCTGATGAAGCCCACCACTTCAGCCATCGATTCGAAGCGATCTTCCGGCCGTTTCGCCAGCAGTCGCGTCAGGAGAATATTAACCCATTCCGGCAAGTCTTCTTTGACTTCGGTGGGTAACTCGGGTTCCTCATGCAGGATATCGTAGATGATGCTGGCCGTGAACGCACCTTCAAACGGCCGTCGCCCGCAAAACATCTCGTAGAGTATCACGCCGTAGCTGAACTGATCGCATCGCGGCGACAACTGCTCCCCGCACAGCTGTTCCGGGGCGGCGTAATACAGCGTACCTTCGATATTGCCCAGTTCGTCGACCTGATCCGGATCGATCTCTTTGGCCAGCCCGAAATCGAGTATCTTGGGCAGGCCGTCGACGGTCAGCTTGATATTCTCCGGCTTCAGGTCCCGATGCATCAGCCCCACCGTATGCGCCGTATGGATTCCTTCGGCCACCTGCAGGCCGAGCGTAACCTGCCGCTCAAAGTCCCACGTCGAGGCGCCGGTACGCAGGTCTTCGCCCGGGATATACTCCATCGCGATATACGGCTGATCGTCGACCTCAGCCGTTTCCCAGACCTTGACCACGTATGGCGAATCGATTGAGGCGGTCAGTTGGGCTTCGTTGACCAACTGCTGACGATAAACAGCCGAAGTCCTCAGATCTTCATTGAGCATCTTGAGCGCCACCGTGCGGTTGTCCGGCGTGTGGGTGGCCTTGTAGACCATCCCGACCCCGCCCTCACCGAGGATCGACTCGATCGTGTAATTCCCGAAAGTTGTTCCTGGACCTATCATCGCCTCTTTCCCCAATTCCGGCATATGGTCAAGATGATCGATTCTGTATTGACCGGGCCGAAATTGTCTGTTATACTCCTGCGTTGCTTCTTCGACCGGACGACAAAATACGAAAGTGTACGCCGCTATGCCAGAAATATCCGCCAAAGAACTGGCTCGGATGAAACAGTCCTTTGAGGACCTTACCGTTCTCAATCGCATCGCCAGCGCCATCAACGTCTCGATGTCGGTTGACGAAATAACCAAGACGATCGTCGACCATTGTTGTCAACGTGTCAATGCCGCTCAGGGTGCGATATTTCTGCTGCACCAGGAAGAATCCCAGGAGGATCGTTTCAAGACTTTCGTGCGGGAAACCTCCGCCACCGAAGGTCAGATACCGTTTCACCTTAGTCTGAGCCTGCAGGGGTGGATGCTCAAAAATCGGTCGCTTTTGCTTTCCAACGACCCGGACACCGACGAGCGCATCCGCGGCACCGATTACAAAAAGCAGGGCCTGCGTAATCTGCTGGCCGCCCCGATGCTCTCACGCAAAGGTATAATCGGTGTGCTGGTCTTGTTCAACAAGACGGGCGAGGACGGTTTCGATGATCGCGACAAACGCTTCCTGGGCATTGTCGGCACCCAGGTGGCCAAGGTCGTCGAAAACGCCCAACTCTTCGAAAAAGAGCGGCAACTGGCCGAATACGAAAACGAAATGAGTGTCGCCAAGACCATTCAACAAGGCTTCCTGCCCCGCACCAATGTCGTCACTGACACGATCGAAACGTTTGGCTTCAACATCTCCGCCAAATCCGTCGGCGGCGACTACTACGACATCATTCAACTGGCCGAAGACAGGCTCTTCTTCTCGCTGGGCGATGTTTCCGGTAAGGGCCTCCCTGCCGCCTTGCTGACCGGCAACGCCCAGGCCGTGCTGCGGTCGCAGCTGCTCCGCTCGGAGACCCCCGACCTGCCGGAACTGGCTGATTCCCTGAACCAACTAATCTATAATTTCACGAGCCCGGACCAGTATATCACGAAAGTCTTCGGCGTGCTGGACAGTACTAAAAAGAAGCTCAACTACATCAATGCCGGCCACATGCCGCCCATCATCGTCCGCGCCGACGGGTCAATCGAGAAGCTGGACAAAGCCGATCTCGTCATCGGCGTCGTCCCCATGATTCAGTTCAACACGATAGAAATAGACATGGACAGCAACGATGCTGCGTATGTCTACAGCGACGGTGTCACGGAGGCCAACAACGAAGCCCAGGAGCTGTTCGGCGACGACCGCCTGGATGACCTTCTCCGCAATACCCACGGTCAAAGTGTCGAGAAAGTCTGCCGCAACATCGATCAAGCTGTCACCAAATACCGAGGAACCGCAGCACAATCGGATGATATCACTATCGTGGCACTCCGTATGAAATAATGTCGAGCGGGGACACGGTACCCCACCCAACGGGTGGGCTCTTCGGCGATCCAATTGAGGCAGGTCGAAATCCGGCTTCGGGTTTCGACACCATCCGAGACAACATCGGCTTCCAACTCCCCTTGTGAGGAGGGTGCCCGAAAGGCGGGGTGTGTTGTTGCTTGTGTGCGGCAGATGTCCACATCCACCGATTACCGTTGCGGCAGGTCCTGTCCCCGCCATCGGCGGGGATGTGACCTGCCGCCCGCACCACCTGAAGCCCACACCTTTTCCATCCCCCTTGACCAAAATCAAAGACATTATGAGCCCAACATCCGATATTCCGGTCAAAACGAACACCATATCGAAGGAGAACCTCTGATGGGCACGTACTTGAAGCTGTTTATTTTCGCATCCCTGTTCTATCTCGGCCTGGCGGCCGTTTTCGGGATTCTCAACGGCGTGGCCGATCCGGGCTACTTCGGCAGTTTCGCTCACACGCATTTCAACCTGCTGGGCTTCATGTCGATGATCGTCTTCGGCGTCGGTTACTTCATCCTTCCCCGCTTCAACGGTACCGACTTGCGCTTCCCCGGCTGGGTCCCGGTGCATTTCTGGCTGGGCAACATCTCACTGATCGGGATAGTGACGTTTCGGGGCCTCCAGGTCGACACCGGCCATGACATTTTCACACCGTTGTTCGTCGTTTCGGCGGTCCTGCAGGTAGTGTCGATCTTCATGTTCATTGTCAACATTTGGATCACCTTGACCCCGCTGAAGACACCCCGAAAGACGACCGAATCCGAACCTTCTACCCCTGCCTCTCCCCCGATCGTAGCTAATTCCGAAACAAGCATCGTTGACCTGGTCGACCGAGTGCCCTCGGTGAAGCAGGTGCTGGTCGACGCCGGCCTGAAAATGCTGGCCGTGCCGGGACATATGGACAAGGTGCGCAAAGTCGGCGTCACGGTCGGTATGGCGGCCAACAACCATGGTATCGATCTAAATGAACTCATTTCACGAATAGAGGTTGAGATCGCCCACTGTCACAAGGCCCCCCGCACGTCCGGCCCCAACGGCCAGTTTACATCGGATATGTTGATCGGCAAACTGATCCAGGATTACCCGGCTTCGAAAATGGTATTCCAGCGCCATTTCGGCGACGGCTGCTTTGACTGCCCCGGCCAGTCGTACGAATCGATCGACATGGCCTGCCGCATGCACGGCGTCAACCCGGAGAAGTTTATCGGCGAACTGCAAGAGGCGGTGAAGTAATATGTAAAGGAGATCCGCTTCGGACCTACGTTTTCCTTTCTGGTCCAGCTGACGAAGGTCAGGGCCCGTGTGGTCCTGACTCCCCTGCCGCGATCAAAGATCGCGGCCACATGTATTGAGGAGGTCGGGCTTCGACGGGCCGAAGGCTGCGAGAGACTCGACGTACTTCCATTTCCGCTTCCTTGTCTTGTCATTCCCGCGAAAGCGGGAATCCAGAGGACAGTCAAGGTGTTGCAGCATCTTGCCCATTCCATGTCCCAAGCCGGATCATTCGTCAGTTTCCGAGTTAACTGCGGACCTACTGATAGTTCTTTCCTTCACCCTTGTCCACTCACGGTGACGGTGTATAAGTCATGATCAACGGAGTCGAACTATGAATTCTCTGGGGTCCCCGAACTGTGCAGAACTCAGGACTTTTGTGCTTCGATTCAATCTATCCCGCATAATTCATAAACCTTTCGGATGGTGCTTTTGTAAGGATATTAATC